>NZ_JAUEXY010000008.1:0-326104 GCF_032489375.1 Bradyrhizobium sp. SZCCHNR1098 | reverse complement strand
AACCATCGCGCGGGGAATGCCGGGATGTCTCGGCTGAACCTTGTATGGGGAGTAAGTTGTCAAGAGGGGCGTCGTTTGTTGGGGGCGGTCTTTGGCGCCAAGGAGAGGCGCGGTCAAGGCTGGCCGAAGGCCACCGCCGGAGGCGGCGCGTCAGCGGCCTTGAGCGCGCCGAGCTTGGCGCCATCATGGCGCGCCCGCAACGCGCGGTGTCGCGATGGCAGGCCGGACGTGATGCGAGGATTGGGCCGTGAACGACAATGCGGAACGACCGCATCACCTTGTATCCGGTCGGGCGCGAGGCCCGGTACCCTGATCTTTCATGCACGGGGGAAGGTAAGGCCCAGTCAAGACGGGACCCCTCTGTGAGAGCGGGAGGTTTATGCCCCCGGTTCAGCACGGTCACGCGTCGGTCCTGGCTCACGTCGGCTGTCATGGCGCGCGCAGCCGTTTACGAAGTTGGACGCAGCACGGCGCCTTCGGGAACAACGCCGGTCACCAGATAGCGCCACAGCGCCACCATCAGCTTGCGTGCCAGAGCGACAATGGCAATTCGCCGGATGCGTCCCTTGATGTCGCGCACCCGCTCGCGGAACCAGCGTGTCAGTGCGCTGTCCGGCTGATGAACGGTCCATAGCCACGCCAGCTCGACCGCGAGCTCACGGGCGCGCCGGTTGCCGGCTTTGCTGATGCCCTGCTCACGGCTGCGCTCGCCACTGTCATAGGGCGTGCCGGTGAGACCAAAGTAGCTGCCGACCTGACGACGGTTGTCGAAGTCGCGATAGAACACCTCGTTGACCAACTTCTGGCCGCCGACCGGGCCGATGCTCCTGAGATCCATGAGCTGCATGATCCTGGCTTCCGGCGAGCCGGGCCGAGCGGCGCACAGCTCGGCTTTGCTTTTGGCCTCGAGCTCCTTGAGCTGCCGTGCCACCAGGCACAGTCGCTCGTGTTCGCGCACGATCTCTTCCTTGAGCCGCACCGGCAGTGGACGACCGTCGCCAGTGCGCAGGCTGGCAAGGCTTTCCAGGAACGAGCGATCGAGCGGGTGGACGTCGCGAATGCCCTGGCCGTGCAGCAGTCCCTTGATGCGGTTGCTGTGAGCCGTGCACTCCTGGATCAGGCGATCACGTTCACGGGTACGGCGCTTGCGATCCTCATCCTCGACGCTTGGCACGTGGACGATGCTGCAGACCCGAGGCTCGCCCCGCAAATGGGCGAGGAACGCCCGCATCAGCTTCTCCAGATCGATCCGGTCGGTCTTGGCGCGCCGGGCACGACGGTTCACCTCGATGCTGGAAGGGTCGACCTCATGATTGACGATGCCTTGTCCGCTCAGCCATCGGTGCAGCCAGTGGCCATCCAAGCCTGCTTCGTAGCATGACAGGATGCGCACCGGCCGGCCGCCCGCGGCAGCCGCAGCCTTCTTGCGCATGTCCGCAAGCCGGGCCGCCAAGGCGGCCAAGTCACCGCCGCCGATCGTGTACCGGCTCAGTTTCTGCGAGCCAGGAAGCAGCACGCCGAGCTTCCATTTCGCTTTGCTCAGTTCAAACGCGAGGTAAACCGTGGCATGCTCCGCCGCGGCGGGTGTGTCAGTGCGATCGAGCTTGATCATCTTGATCCTCCGAGGGCCGGATGGTTCGGAAATCCAATCCTAACCCTTCTTGACCACCCGCCGCCCCATAGGATCTGTGGTGACTGCCGCCTGCTTTTTTTCTGCAGGCGGGCCATGGGGGCGGCCAGCTCCCGGCATTCCCTGCGCCCTCTGCCTGATCGGGGGGCAACACCGATGACATCACTCGGGCGCCTGGCGCCGCGAGAGCAGTGACGCACGTCTTCATGGCGATGCCCAGGGGGAGGGAGCGCGGGAACCAAATTCCGCAGCCAAGGTTAGCTGGCATGCAGGAGGACTCCCGATGCGCCGTCCGAAGATTCAGCCGTCCCGCAACAAGCTCGACATGACCGATCAGGCTCAGGTCCGCGTGGTGACCAAGCGGCTGAAGATGTCGCCTGGCGAATTGTCCGAGATGGTCGAACGCATCGGCAACTCCATCGCAGCCATCACCAAGGAAGTCGCGCAGCAACGAGCCGCGAAGGCAGCGCCGGAAGGAGCCGTGATCGCGTCGGTGACGGTGACCGAGACCAAGGCGGAAGTGATCGTGCCGGACGAGACGCCAGCGGCAACCTAGCAATCGACGCTGATCATCGAGACCCCCGGCAATCGATCTGGGGAATCGGACGAAGGGGGCAAAGGATGGACCAACGCACCGACCTCGGTGACGCTTTGACGCAGGCGGCGTTCAATCTGCGCAAGACCAGGATCAGCGAAGGCCGTCCGTTTCCTCTCGGCGCGACCTGGGACGGGCTCGGCGTCAACTTTGCGATCTTTTCCGCCCATGCGACCAAGATCGAGCTGTGCCTGTTCGACGACACCGGCGAGACCGAGCTCGAGCGCATCGAGCTTCCCGAATACACCGATGAGGTCTGGCACGGCTACCTGCCGGCCGCGCGGCCCGGCACGGTGTATGGCTATCGCGTGCATGGACCCTACGAGCCGGACGCCGGTCACAGGTTCAATCCGAACAAGCTCGTGATCGACCCCTATGCCAAGCAGCTCGTCGGCAACCTGCGCTGGGGGCCGGAGCTGTTCGGCTACCGGCTCGATCACGCCGACAAGGACCTGTCGTTCGACGACCGCGACAGTGCGCCCTTGATGCTGAAGTGCCGGGTCATCGATCCCGCCTTCACGTGGGGCACCTCACGCAAGCCGGAAATTCCGTGGGAGCGGACGATCTTCTACGAGATGCACGTCAAGGGCTTCACCAAGCTGCATCCGCTGGTGCCCGAGGCCGACCGCGGCACCTTCGCCGGTCTCGCGCATCAGGACATTCCGGCCTATCTGCGCTCCCTGGGCATCACCTCCGCCGAGCTGTTGCCGATCCACGCCTTCATCGACGACAGCTATCTGGTCGAGAAGGGGCTGCGCAACTACTGGGGCTACAATTCGATCGGCTTCTTCGCACCGGAGCCGCGCTATCTGAAGACGCCGTTCGCGACCGAATTCAAGACCATGGTCAACCAGTTCCACGCGAATGGCATCGAGGTGATCCTCGACGTGGTCTACAACCACACCGCCGAAGGCAATGAGCTCGGGCCGACCTTGTCGTTCAAGGGCATCGACAATGCCAGCTACTACCGGCTGATGCCGGACCAGAAGCGCTACTACATCAACGACACCGGCACGGGCAATACGGTGAACCTGTCGCACCAGCGCGTGCTGCAGCTCGTCGCGGACTCCTTGCGCTATTGGGCGACCGAGATGCGGGTCGACGGCTTCCGCTTTGACCTCGCCACCATCCTCGCGCGCGAGCCCTATGGCTTCGACGAGGGCGGCAGCTTCCTGGATGCCTGTCGTCAGGACCCTGTGCTGTCGAGTGTCAAGCTGATCGCCGAGCCCTGGGACATCGGTCCGGGCGGCTATCAGGTCGGCCAGTTTCCACCGGGCTGGGCGGAATGGAACGACAAGTTCCGCGACACCGCGCGTGCGTTCTGGAAGGGCGACGGCGGCACGCTCGCCGATTTCGCCAAGCGCATCTCCGGCTCGGGCGATCTGTTCAACAAGCGCGGCCGCCGCCCCTGGGCGAGCGTGAACTTCATCACCGCGCATGACGGCTTCAACCTCAACGACCTCGTCTCCTACAACGACAAGCACAACGAGGCCAATGGCGAGGACAATCGCGACGGCCACAGCAACAACCACTCCTGGAATTGCGGCGTCGAGGGACCGACCGACGATCCCGAGATCACGGCGTTGCGCGAGCGCCAGAAGCGCAATCTGCTGGCCACGATGCTGCTGTCGCATGGCACGCCGATGCTGCTGGCCGGCGACGAGTTCGGCCATACCCAGAACGGCACCAACAACGCCTATGCGCAGGACAATGAGACCACCTGGCTCGACTGGATGGGCATCACGCCGCAGGGGCGGGCGTTGCGCGAATTCACGCGCAAGCTGATCGCCATGCGCAAGGCGTTTCCGATCCTCTATCGCAGCCGCTTCCTGATCGGCTCGCACAATGAGGACCTCGGCGTCAACGACGTGACCTGGCTCGACCCGTCGGGCGAGGAGATGACGACGGAGCAGTGGACTGACGATCACGCGCGTTGTTTCGGCATGCTGCTCGACGGCCGCGCCCAGGAGACCGGCGTTAAGCGGCGTGGCTCGGATGCGACGCTCCTGCTGGTCTACAACGCGCATTTCGACGTCGTGAACTTCACGCTTCCGTCCGTGCCCGAAGGCCATAATTGGCTGGCGCTGCTCGACACCAACCAGCCGGATGCACAGCCGCAGTCGTTCCCGTTCGGCCACGTCTACGCGGTGACCGGGCGATCGCTGCTGGCCTTCGGGCTGTCCTCGGAGCAGCAGCCGATGCGCGGCCTGCGCCATGGCCTCGGTGCCCTGCTCGACATCGCGGAGGCGCCGCTGGGGTAGGATGTTCGGCGGATTTTGCGGTCAGGCACCGCGGGCGTATTTCGCAAGCCGCGCGTCGAGCACGCCGAGCATGGCCTCGCGCGCCGGATCGCGCGAGCCGCGCAGCCAGACGGCCGCGAGCGGAAGCCGTCCGGCGGTGCTGCCGCGTGTCATCCGCAGCGGCACGAAGCGGACGCCGGAGACCGCGAGCCGCGAGGTCCAGCGCGGCACGATGGCAATGCCGAGTCGCGCGGCGACGAGATGCACGATGGTCTGCTTCTCATCGGCAAACTGCGCCACGTCGGGCGATAGCCCGGCCTGCGCGAACAGCTTCATGGTGAGGTCGTGGCTGTGCGGCCGCGACCGGCGGTCCGGGACGATCAGCGGCTGGTCGGCGATGTCGGCGAGCGAGACCGCGGCACGCGACGCCAGACGGTGCCGCTGCGGCAGCGCAACGACGGCGCTCTCGCTGAGCAAAGCGCGGAATTCGAGCCTGACATCGGTGCGCGCTGGCGGCCTGACGAAGGCGAGGTCGAGCGCGCCGGAGAGAATCTTCGGCAGCAGCCGGATTGTCTTCTCCTCCGTGAGCTGCACCGCGATGCCGGGATGCTGCGCGCGAAAATCGTGCAGCAATTGCGGCAGCAGCCCGGCGGCCGCGCTGTCGATGGCGCCGACGCGCAGCCGCTGCGCCTTCGTGCTTCGGGTACGGCGGCGGAAGCCGGTTTCGACCGCCTCGACGCGGGCCAGGATCGCCCGGGCGTCGCGCAGCAAGGTCGTGCCGTGCTCGGTCAGCGACACCGCGCGCGTGGTGCGAGCGAACAGCGGCGTCGCGAGATCCTCCTCCAGCAGCTTGATCTGGCGTCCGAGCGCCGAGGGCAGCATCTGCAGCCGCTGCGCCGCCTTGCCGAAATGCAGTTCCTCGGCGGCGGCCACGAAGCAGCGGAGCTGGTGCAATTCCATGGCGGAGTCCTGATGAGGCGATGGGTCGAATTATATCATTTTTTTGTATAATGATGCGAGTATTGAAGCCGGCCTGGTTCGCCGCCTACGCTTGTCAGATCAACGACAAGACGGGACAGGGAGGTGACGATGGCCGGAGAGCTGGAAATGCGCGTGCTGCGCAGGATCACGTTGCGCATCGTGCCCTTCATCATGCTGCTCTACTTCGTAGCCTTCATCGACCGTGTCAACGTCGGCTTCGCAGCGCTGACCATGAACAAGGACATCGGGCTGTCAGCCTCGGCCTATGGGTTCGGCGCCGGCATCTTCTTCTGGGGCTATTTCCTGTTCGAAGTGCCGTCCAACCTCGCCCTCGACAGATTCGGCGCAAGGATCTGGATCGCCCGGGTCATGATCACCTGGGGCTTGGTGTCGGCCGCGATGGCGTTCGTGCAGGGGCCGACGAGCTTCTACGTGCTGCGCTTCCTGCTCGGCGCGGCGGAGGCCGGCTTCTTTCCCGGCATCATCCTCTATCTGTCTTACTGGTTCCCGGCACGGCAGCGCGCCGCAGTCACCGCGCTGTTCATGGCGGCAGCGCCCCTGTCGACCGTGCTCGGATCGCCGGTTTCCGGCGCGCTGCTGGAGATGGACGGCATTCTCGGCTTCAAGGGCTGGCAGTGGCTGTTCCTGATCGAGGCGCTGCCAGCGGTGCTACTCGGCTTCGTCGTGCTCGCCTACATGACCGATCGTCCGGAGCAGGCGCGCTGGCTCGCCGACGACGAGCGCGACTGGCTGGTGCGCACGATGAACGCCGAGCTGGCGAGCAAGGCCGCCACCGCCAGCCACAGCATCTGGCGCGGGTTGGCCGACATCCGCGTGCTCGCGCTCGCGCTGGTCTATTTCGGCACCTCGGCCGGCCTCTACACGCTCGGCGTCTGGGCGCCGCAGATCATCAAGCAGTTCGGCCTGTCGTCGTTCGCCGTCGGCTTCCTCAACGCGGTGCCACCGACCGTGGCCGTGGTCGTCATGATCCTGTGGGCGCGCCATTCCGACCGCACCGCCGAGCGCACCTGGCACGTCGTGCTGGCCTGCGTCGTCGCCGCCGTCGGGCTCTGGCTGGCCGGGCTGTCGACCAGTGTCGCCGCCGTGCTCGCCGCGCTCACGCTCGTCAATGTCGGCATCTCCTCCTCGAAGCCGCCGCTGTGGAGCATGCCCACCATGTTCCTGTCCGGCTCGGCCGCCGCGGCGGGCATCGCGACCATCAACTCGATCGGCAATCTCGGCGGCTTCGTCGGTCCAGCGATGATCGGCTGGATCAAGGACCAGACCGGCAGCTTCAACGGCGGGCTCTATTTCGTCGCCGGGCTGCTGGTGGTATCGGCGGTGCTGACCCTGTTGCTGTCACGTTCTCAACGTGCAAAGGCCGCTGCGGCCACGCAATCCTGACCCATCACACGGAGCCCTTTCATGCGCACCCATTCCATCGCCGCGATTCCCGCCGACGGCATCGGCCCCGAGGTCATCTCCGAAGGTGTCCGTGTGCTCGAGGCGCTCGCCAAGCGCTCGGGCGACATCAGCTTCAACGTCAAGACCTTCGACTGGGGCTCGGACTACTACAAGAAGCACGGCGTGATGATGCCGGCCGACGGCCTCGCCGAGCTGAAGAAGTTCGACGCGATCTATTTCGGCGCGGTCGGCGCTCCCGACGTGCCCGACCACATCACGCTGTGGGGGTTACGACTGCCGATCTGCCAGGGCTTCGATCAGTACGCCAATGTGCGGCCGACCAAGATCCTGCCCGGTGTGGCCTCGCCCTTGCGCAATGTCGGCGTCGGCGATCTCGACTGGGTGATCGTGCGCGAGAATTCCGAGGGCGAATATGCCGGCATGGGCGGCCGCGCGCACCGCGGCCTGCCGGAGGAGGTGGGCACCGAGGTCGCCGTCTTCACCCGCGTCGGCGTCACCCGCATCATGCGCTACGCGTTCAAGCTGGCGCAGTCGCGGCCGCGCAAGTTCCTCACCGTCGTCACCAAGTCGAATGCGCAGCGGCACGGCATGGTGATGTGGGACGAGATCGCCGCCGAAGTGGCGCGCGAATTCCCCGACGTAACCTGGGACAAGATGCTGGTCGATGCGATGACCGTGCGCATGACCTTGCAGCCGAAGAGCCTCGACACCATCGTGGCGACCAATCTGCATGCCGACATTCTGTCCGATCTCGCCGGCGCGCTGGCCGGCAGCCTCGGCGTGGCGCCGACCGGCAACATCGATCCGGAGCGGCGCTTCCCGTCGATGTTCGAGCCGATCCATGGTTCGGCGTTCGATATCACCGGAAAGGGCATCGCCAACCCGGTCGCGACGTTCTGGACCGGCGCGCAAATGCTCGAGCATCTCGGCGAGACGGACGCGGCCGCGCGGCTGATGGCTGCGGTCGAGAAAGTCTGTGCAGCCGGCATCCTGACCCCCGATGTTGGCGGCACGGCGACGACCAAGCAGGTGACCGACGCCGTCATCGACGCGATCCACGGCTCCAACGCCTGAGGCGTGCCGTTCTCTTGCACAATTCTGGCGTGTTCCGTGTCGCGCTTGCAATGGACGCTGCGGGGCGTATATCAGCGCTTCCGCTGCGTCCGCGCATGCCAATCACATGCGTGTCATAGAGACGCGAGACACGGCTTAAGGAGAAAGGACACATCATGCGTCGTCACCGTCGAGCCAAGATCGTTGCGACTGTCGGTCCCGCGAGCAATTCTCCGGAGATGCTGAAAGCGCTGTTCCTCGCCGGTGTGGACACCTTTCGTCTCAACTTCAGCCACGGCACCCAGGCCGATCACGCCAAGGTCCATGCCGCGATCCGCGCGCTCGAGAAGGAAGTGCAGCGGCCGATCGGCATCTTGATGGATCTGCAGGGTCCTAAGATTCGCGTCGGCACTCTGCGCGACAAGAAGATCCAGGTCGAAGTCGGCGAGACGATTCGATTTGTCCTCAACGGCACCGAGGGCGACAAGACATCGATTCCGTTGCCGCATCCGGAAATCTTTGCGGCGGTCTCGCCCGGTCACGATCTTCTGATCGATGACGGCCGCGTCCGCGTCCGCGTCACCGGCCTCGGCGACGACTGGATCGAGGCCAAGGTGATCGTCAGCGGCGCGATTTCCAATCACAAGGGCGTTAATCTGCCGGGCACCATTCTGGAGCTGTCGCCGCTGACGGCCAAGGACCGCTCCGATCTCGCCTTCGGGCTCGAGCTCGGCGTCGACTGGGTGGCGCTGTCGTTCGTGCAGAAGCCGTCGGACGTGCTTGAGGCGAGGGGCCTCATCAACGGCCGCGCCGGCATCATGTCCAAGATCGAGAAGCCGGCGGCGCTGGAGCGGATCGACGACATCATCCAGTTGTCGGACGCGATCATGGTCGCGCGCGGCGATCTCGGCGTCGAGATTCCCAACGAGGACGTGCCGGGCAAGCAGAAGGAGCTGGTGCGCGCCTGCCGGCTCGCCGTGAAGCCGGTGATCGTCGCGACGCAGATGCTGGATTCGATGGTGGCGACGCCGACGCCGACGCGCGCCGAGGTCTCGGACGTCGCCACTGCGATCTATGACGGCGCCGACGCGGTGATGCTGTCGGCGGAGTCTGCCAGCGGCCAATACCCGCGCGAGGCGGTGGCGATGATGGACAGCATCATCAAGGCCACCGAAGGCCACAAGATGTATCGCTCGATCGTCGAGGCGACGCAGCCGGGCGAGGAGCAGACGCCGCCGCATGCGGTGGCAACCGCGGCGGCCGATCTCGCCTCGGCGATCCACGCCAGGGCGATCGTGGCCTATACGTCGAGCGGAACCTCGGCCTCGCGCGTTGCGCGCAAGCGGCCGAGCCTGCCGATTCTGGCGATCACGCCGAACGAGGACACCTCGCGGCGCATGTGCCTGCTGTGGGGCGCGCACAGCGTGCTGTCGCAGGACGTGCAGAGCTACGAGGAGATGGTCGAGCGCGCGACCTTCTTCGCCGTGCAGGAGGAGTTCGCTGAAGCCGGCGACCTGCTCGTCGTCGTCGCCGGCATCCCGTTCGCGCGGGCCGGCACCACCAACAATCTGCGCGTCGTCACCGTGCCGAGATAGGAGGCTGATTTTCCCTGTTCGCGCCGCCCGCCTGTCGCCTGATTGTCGCACCCCGCTGGTATCGCGGGGCAGTGACGAAGGACGTCGCGAGTCGTCGAACGAGCGGTGTCCGGTCGCGGTCCGGCAGGATGGGTTCTGCCGGTGCGGCGTTTCGTCATCGCGGTGTCATCAGGGACTGTTAGGTGGGCGCGCATGGGACTTGAGACTGCTGGTGAAGAAAGCCCGGCTCGGCGCTTTCGGACGTTGTTCATCTCGGACGTTCATCTCGGAGCCCGCGGCTCGCAGGCCAATCTCCTCGTCGATTTCCTGCGCCACCATGATGCAGATACGATCTATCTGGTCGGCGACATCATCGACGGCTGGGCGCTCAAATCGAGCTGGCATTGGCCGCAGTCGCATAACGACCTGGTGCAGAAGATGCTGCGCAAGGCGCGCAAGGGCGCCAAGATCGTCTATGTCCCCGGCAATCACGACGAGTTCCTGCGCGGTTATTACGGCACGCATTTCGGCGGCATCGACGTGGTCGAGAACATCGTCCACACCGGCGCCGACGGCAAACGCTATCTGGTCATTCACGGCGACATCTTCGATCTCGTCGTGCAGAACGCGCGCTGGCTCGCCCATCTCGGCGACAAGGCCTATGATTTCGCGATCCAGATGAACCGGCTGGTCAACTTCTTCCGCCGCATGTTCGGCGTGCCCTATTGGTCGCTGTCGCAATGGGCCAAGCAGAAGGTCAAGAACGCGGTGAACTACATCGGCGCGTTCGAGACGGCGCTGGCCTCCGAGGCGCGAAGGCATGGCGCTGACGGCGTGATCTGCGGCCACATCCATTGCGCTGTCATCCGCGATCAGGACGACATTCGCTACATGAATTGCGGCGACTGGGTCGAGAGCTGCACGGCGCTGGTCGAGCACGAGGACGGCCGCTTCGAGATCCTCACCTGGACCGATCCGCTACGGCAACGCGCGCCGGTTCCCCAACTGGCCGCCCGCGCCGCCTGACACCGGCTCCCTTGCCTCTCGGCAATCGGGCGCGGTAAAATAGGGGTATGACAGCTCATTCCCCGATCCTGCCCGTGACCGCCGCCGACATCGATGCGGCAGCACGCGTCCTCGCGCCCGTGGCCGTGCGGACTCCGCTGCTGCCGGCTCCCGTGCTGAGCGAGCAGTTCAAGGCGAACGTCTTCGTGAAGCCGGAGGTGCTGCAGCGGACCGGCTCGTTCAAGTTCCGCGGCGCCTACAACAAACTGGCGTCGATCCCGCAGGCAGCGCGCGGCAACGGCGTCGTCGCCTTCTCCTCCGGCAATCATGCGCAGGGCGTCGCCCATGCCGCCACATTGCTGGGCATGGACGCCACGATCGTGATGCCCTCGGATGCGCCGGCGGCCAAGCGCGAGCGCACCAAGGCGTTCGGTGCCGAGGTCGTGCTCTATGATCGCGATCGCGAGGACCGCGAAGCGATCGCGCGCGGCATCGCTGCAAAGCGCGGCTCTACGGTAGTGCCGCCCTATGACGATCCCCACGTCATCGCAGGGCAGGGCACCGTCGGCCGCGAGATCGCCGAAGACCTCGCGGCGCTGGGCCTGTCGCCGGATCTGGTGATCGTCCCGGCTTCGGGCGGTGGTCTGCTTGCCGGCGTCTCGACCGCGGTGAAGGCGCATTTTCCGAGCACCCAGATGGTCGTGGCTGAGCCCAAGGGCTTTGATGACCATGCGCGCTCGCTGCGGGCCGGCCACCGCGAGGCCCATGATGCGAAGGGGCGCACCATCTGCGACGCGCTGATGGCGGCGATTCCGGGCGAGATCACCTTCGCGATCAACAGCCAACTTCTGTCGGCTGCGGTCGAGGCCTCGGATGAGGAGGTGGGCCGCGCGGTCGGCTTTGCCTTCCGGGAGCTGAAGCTCGTGGTCGAGCCCGGTGGTTCGGTCGGGCTGGCGGCACTGCTGGCCGGCCGGCTGGATGTGGCGGGCAAGACGGTGGTGATCGTTTTGTCCGGCGGCAATGTCGATGCTGAGCTCTACGCCAGGCTGATTGCGTGACGATCTAGCCTCAGTGAAAGCTGAGGCCGCCTTTTGCAGATCCCCCACCGCCGATCCGCAGTCCGGACTGCGCGACGTGCGGCGTGCCCCGCGTCGGGCCGCCCTGCATCCCTCCTTGGCCACGCGCCATCGACGGATGCGACGCGTTGATGTTCGGCTTGAACGGTCCGGAATTGCCGGGGAAGGGACGCCGGACCTCGCGGGTGTCGAATGGCCGCCCAGGACTGCGCTTCAGTGGGTCGCGCTGGATCTTCGCGGCGACAGGCGGATTTGCCGGCGGCATGATCCTGTCGCGCAACCTGGTCTGAGCGATAGGCTTGGGATCGACGACCTTGTTGGGACCCGCGTTGTTGATGGCATTGCCTTTCGTGACCACCGTTGGCGGCATCGGTCCGCGCGGCGGCACGGTGGTGACCGGCAGCTTCGGTTGCAGGCCTGGATGGCTCTGGATCTGGGCGCCGGGATTGAACGGCCGCGCGATCGGTGCCAGTTGCGGTGGCATGATGAGACGGCTCGGTTGCAGCACGGGGATGGGCCGAGGCTGTCCCTGCAGCCGCAGCGCGACCGGCGCATATGGGCTGTCGGCATAGGATTCACGGAAGCTCTGATAGGCGGCCGGCGAATTCGCCAGCACGGCCTGGTGCCACGCCGCGGCCTGCACGAGGCCGGCGAGCAGTGCGCGGATGCGGTCGGCGAGCGGATCGCGTGGGTACATCGCGATGAACTCGCGATAATATTGCGGACGGTTCTCCGACAGCACGTAGTCATAGGCCTGCCGCACGGAACGGCTCGGCAGGTCGGCGGCCATCTGCACCACGGGCGCGTTCACCGGCGCGCGCGCTGCGGCAACCAGGGATTCGCCGAAGAAGGTGAAATCACTGGTCAACGACGAGCTTTCCCACGGCGTCTGTCGACCATCGGTGCTCTGGTTCACCTGCAGGCGAATGCGCTTGAACAATTGCTCGATCGGCAGGTTCGGCTGCCGCGCCAGGTTCAGGAACGCCTGCGCGTACGGGCTGTGCTCGCCACGCCCGTCGAGCGCCTCCTCGCCAGGCGAGGTCGAATATCCGAGGATGGAGCCGTTCGGTGCGTCGACGATGGCAAGTCCGCGTCCGGCATCGTTGATGGCAGGGAAGGGATTGTTGCGGCAGGCGTCCAGCACGACGATCCGCATGCGGCTCGGGATGGCGTCGAGCGTTGCCATCAGGTCCACCAGACGGATCGTCCCCGTCGTCAGGTCGGAGGGCGCTGAGATACGGGCATCGATCGGGATCAGATAGTTCTCGCCCGCGAGCTGAACCCCGTGGCCGGCGTAGTAGACCATTGCCACGGTGTTCGGGCCGTTTGCTGCCACCCGGCTCGAAAAATCCTGGACGACCTTGAGCATCTCGTTCTGCGTCAGGTCGGTCGCCGTGATCACCTCGAAGCCGGCCGAGTTCAACAGCTTGGCAACAGCATGGGCGTCGTTGTCCGGGTTCTCCAGCGGTGGCGCGTTCTGATAGCTCGCATTGCCGATCACGAGTGCGACGCGTGGCTCGGCTTCTTGAGGGATCGCTGCGGGGGTGTTGCTCTCCTTTGCAGGTGAGGGAGCTGCCAGCGCGCGCGGTGGCGTGTGAAGGTCGTCGATCTCACTGCCGGCAGCGAACGCCGAGTTCGGGCCGATCCAGGCCATCAGGCCCAGCAGCGCGGACATGAGCAGGGATTTCCAGGCGGATGTTACAGCGCGAAATTTCGGAACGGACACGGCGTTCTCCTCGAGCATGCGCCAAGCGAATGGCTTGAGGATCAGGCTACGCAGATCACGCAGCAGCGTACGTGATCCGCGTCACCTATCGGTGCTCAGTGATCGAGGTTCGATAGGAGGTGGCCGAGACGCTCTCGCCCTACGAGAAGAATGCGATCTTCTCAGGCTGGGTCATGCGACGGATCGGCGCCAGCAAGTCATTGGCGGGCGCCTGTGGCCGCTGCAGAAGGCCGTTCGACAGGAGCGTCGATCCCAGCGACGGCTCGTAGGCAGGCCTGGGCATCGCGGATGCGCTGGTGCTGTGAGCCGCGGCGGCGGTCGGGCGGACCTGCTGGCTCGGCGCAACATCGGCCTGCGGGGCCGCCGCGGGAGATTGAGCTGCGACTGCAGCCGCCACGGCGGCCAGGGTCTCGATGGTGATCGCCTCCGGAAGCGGTGCCGATACAGGCACGCTGGGGACTGGCGCCGGGGCTGGAGGCGAGGCCATGCGCGGGGCCGCCGCGGGCGGGGCCGGCATCGGCGGGGCATACATTGGCGGGGCAGACATCGTGGGCGCAGCGGGAGCCGACGCCGCCGTGGCAACCGGGGCTTCTGCCGTGGTCAGCGCGAGATCCGGCTCCGACGGCGCCGGCTCGCTGAAGCTCGCGACGATGTCGTCGTCGACCGAGGTTGGCTCCTCAATGTCGAAGCCAAGCGTCCTGGCCCGGCTGAACTCCTCATCGTCGATCGGATCGGGGGCACCCATCTCCGCCGCGACCAATTCCAGGATGGCGTCGTCGTGGGCTTCTGCGGCGACGGCGTCATCCAGGGCTGCCGCGGCGTGCTGCTCGATTTCGAGAAGGGCTTCGTCCACCGATGGCTCGGTTGCGACCTTGGGGGGCTGCACCGCCGCCACAGCTTCGGCGTCGACCATCCTGGCTTCAACCGCTGCGGCCGCCATGATCACGGTGTCAGCGCCGGAGGATGTCTCGACCGATTCGATCGCGGCCACCGCTGCAACGAGCGGAATGGTCATCTCGGGCCCGGCTTGGGCCGCCTCCGTCTGTTCCGGCACGGGCAACGGCCCCGAAGCCACCTGCGGCTCAGCCGAGACCGTCGCCTCCGCAGCCGGACCCGATGCGACATCAGGTACTGGCGGGGTGGCGGACTCGGTCGCCGGCTTGATCTCGTCAGCCGCGGCCGGAACGCTTGCTTCCGCCGCGTCGAGCTCCTTCAGCCGCGTCTTGATGATCTCGAAGGCCGCAAGCAGTGCGACCTTGGGGTCGGCACTCGCAAGCTGGTCGCACGCGGCCTCGATCGATGTGACCTGTGAATCGATCAGGTCGCAGATCCGGGAATCGGCGCCGATCTCGCGCCAGCGCCAGGAAATTTCCTTGATGATTCGGATGCCCTTGCGCACCGGCGCCAGGTTCTGCTCAAGGGCCATGCTGTCGACCGCAGAGGCTGCGGCGAGTGCGGCGTCTTCGACCGTGGCGCGGATCGCGGCCAGCGCCTCGGGCAGCGCCTTGCTGTCGGCCTGCTCGAACTCCTGCTGCTGCTGACGCTGCGAGGCCAGCGCATGCTCGATGCGGGCCACGGCGTCGAGCACCATGCTGGTGTCGGCATTGCGGTTGCGTTTGGCGTATTCGCCGAGGAACCAGCGGCCTCGGGACGTCTCCATGAAGGCGTCGCGGATCGCCTCGTAATCGGCCTCGTTCGGCTGAGCCGCGCGGGCGGATATCGGCGAGAGGGCGAAGACTTCATCGACCATGGCAAACCTATCGCGCACATTGCTGCGCGTTGGCATAACGATCACCATGATATTGATCGAATCGCAATTGAATTGATGCCACTGTCCCGACAAATCTCCACCACATCGCCGGTATTGTCGCGCCGATTCGCGGACAGGTTGGGGCTGTTCTATGGCGCGGTGTTCATGCTGTCGGGGACGCATCTGCCGTTTTTCCCCGTGTGGCTACGGGCGATCGGGCTGGACGCCTCGTGGATCGGCGTGATCATCGCGGTTCCCGCCGTGACCCGCTTCACCGTTCTGCCGCTGATCACCGCGGTTGCCGAACGCCGGCAGGCCCTGCGCGCCGCGATGCGGCTGACCACCTTCGCAACGGCATCGGGCTTTGTGGTTCTCGCCTTCCAGCGCGAACCCTGGCTGGTATTCTTGGTCTATGTGGCAACCTGCTGTCTATGGACACCCGTTGTCCCGCTGACGGACGCTTATGCGCTCCGTGGCGTGATGAGCTATGGCCTGAACTACGGTCGCCTGCGGCTGTGGGGATCGGCCGCATTCATCGCCGGAACGCTGCTGTGCGGCGGGGTGGCCGACCTCGCGCCGTCGTCCGAGCTGATCTGGATCATCCTCTTGGTCGCGCTGTGCGGTGCGGCAAGCAGCCTGCTGCTGCAGGCGCTGCCGCCCCTGCCGCATGGCGCCGGCCTGGCCCGGGACGGGCGCAGTCTGCTGGGCCATCCGAGCTTCCTCTGCATCATCGCGGCTTCGGCGCTGATCCAGGCCAGCCATGCGGCCTACTACACGTTCTCCGCCATCGCGTGGAAGGCGCAGGGCTTCAGCGGGCTGACCATCGCTTGGCTCTGGACCATGGGCGTGCTGGCCGAGATCGTCGTGTTCGCCCTGTCACCACGCTTCACGTTGGCGCCCGCCAACCTGGTCATGATCGGTGCAGCGGCGGCCGTGCTGCGCTGGAGCCTCACGGCTCAGGAGCCGCATGCAGCCGGGCTCGCCGCGGTCCAGATCAGTCACGGCTTCACCTTCGGACTGACCCTGGTCGGAACCATGGGGCTGCTGGTCCGCCATGTGCCGGCGCAACTGACGGCGCGCGGGCAGGGCTATTATGCAGCTGCGAGCGGTGTGGTCGGCTCGGCGGCATCGGCCCTCTCGGGGCCGGTCTATGCGGCCTATGGACCCGGTGTCTACTACGTGATGGCCGCGATGGCCGGAGCGGGTGGCGTCCTGATGTGGATCGCGCACCGAAGCCTGTCGCTTCAGCCCCACAACGCCTGATCGGGCGGATAGACCAGGCTGTCCTCGTAGTGCAGGCCGTGCTCGCAATCCTCGGCGAGCAGCAGCGGTCCGTCCAGATCGACGAAACGGGCGAGCGGCGTCAGCAGCATGGCCGGTGCCATCGAGAGCGATGTCGCCACCATGCAGCCGACCATGATGTCGAAGCCGAGCGCGCGCGCGGCATCGGCCATGGCAAGCGCCTCGGTGAGCCCTCCGGTCTTGTCGAGCTTGATGTTGACGGCGTCGTAGCGTCCGCGCAGCGCTTCGAGCGAGTTGCGGTCGTGCACGCTCTCGTCGGCGCACACCGCGAGCGGGCGCGCGATGTTGGCGAGCGCTTCGTCGTTTCCTGCGGGAAGCGGCTGCTCGACCAGCGTGACGCCGGCGGCGGCGCAGGCCGCGAGATTGGACTCCAAATTCGCCTCGGTCCAGGCCTCGTTGGCATCGACGATCAGTTGTGATTGCGGAGCTGCCTCGCGCACGGCTGCAATCCGCGCCGGATCGCCGTCGCCGCCGAGCTTGATCTTGAGCAGCGGGCGGTGCGCGGCCTTGGCCGCAGCTTTGGTCATCACGTCGGGGGTCCCGAGCGAAATCGTGTAGGCGGTCACGCATGGTCCCGGCGCGCGGCGTCCGAGCAGGTCCCAGATGCGCCGGCCGCTCCGCTTGGCTTCAAGGTCGAGCAGCGCGCAGTCGAGCGCATTGCGCGCCGCCCCCGGTGGCATCGCCGTCTGCAGGGCGTTGCGGTCGAGACCAGAGGCGATCGCATCGCTCATCGCGAGCAGCGCGCTCAACGATGCCTCGGGGGTCT
Source organism: Bradyrhizobium sp. SZCCHNR1098 (assembly GCF_032489375.1). NCBI lineage: Bacteria > Pseudomonadati > Pseudomonadota > Alphaproteobacteria > Hyphomicrobiales > Nitrobacteraceae > Bradyrhizobium > Bradyrhizobium sp. SZCCHNR1098. The sequence goes on along the minus strand of NZ_JAUEXY010000008.1, from coordinate 308,981 downwards.
CGCCATAGCGCGCATAGGGCACGCATTCGCCGCGGCCGACGATCGTGCCGTGTCGCACTTCCGCGATCACCGTGACCGCTTCGGTCTTGGCGCCGCGGCTGATCGTGAAGCTGCCGGCGATCGGCCAGTGGCCGATCCGGGCGTCCAGTATTGGAAAACCGTTGGAAGTCATTTGAAAGTCTGGCGATTTGTGAACCGGAATGAGGCGCTTGGGGCTTGCGCGATCTGACCGACTATGGCTGTTGATAGTGGTCTCCGGCAAGGTGGTAGCGACGCGGTGGGATTTTTCTCGTCAAGGAGCGGACGTCCGACGCTCCGAGGATGGCCGTCGTGAAGGGCGGCCCTGATTTGCAGCGCAGTGGCGATGGCAACGCGCTGACGCTGCGCGCGACCGGCGCCTGGACTGCGCCCTTTGCGCCGTCGCTCGAACGGCTCGTCGCCGATGCCGAAAAGCTCGCCGGCAAGAAGGTCGATGTCTCGATCGACGTCTCCCAGGTGTCCAAGCTCGATACGTTCGGCGCCTGGCTGATCGAGCGGCTGCGCCGCAGCTTCACGACCGGAACCGTCGAGGTCCGGATCGATGGGCTCTCTGCGAACTACGCCAGCCTGGTCGATGAGGTTCGCCGCGTCAGCACCGCGCCCAATGGCGACGCGACGATGGTGACCATCACCGGCATGCTCGGCCAGATCGGCCTCAGTGTCGCCGGCATCTTCGGCACGGTCGCCGCGCTGATCGACATGCTCGGCGCCGTGATCGTCGCCAGCGGCCGGGTCCTCGTTCATCCCCGCAGCTTCCGGCTGACCTCGACCATCCATCATCTCGAGCAGGTGTGCTGGCGCGCGGTGCCGATCATCGTGCTGATCACCTTCCTGATCGGCTGCATCATCGCCCAGCAGGGCATCTTCCATTTCCGCAGGTTCGGCGCCGACATCTTCGTGGTCGACATGCTCGGCGTGCTGGTGCTGCGCGAGATCGGCGTGCTGCTTGTGGCGATCATGATCGCCGGACGCTCGGGCAGCGCCTACACGGCCGAGCTCGGCTCGATGAAGATGCGCGAGGAGATCGATGCGCTGCGCACCATGGGCTTCGATCCGATCGAGGTCCTGATCCTGCCGCGCATGCTCGCGCTGGTGATCGCGCTGCCGATCCTGGCCTTCCTCGGCGACATCGCCGCGCTCTATGGCGGCGGGCTGGTGGCGTGGTTCTATGGCGGCGTCGATCCCGAGGCCTTCCTGCTGCGCCTGCGCGATGCGATCTCGATCGATCATTTCACGGTCGGGCTGCTCAAGGCGCCGGTGATGGCGGCGGTGATCGGGATCGTCGCCTGCGTCGAAGGACTGGCCGTGCAGGGCAGCGCCGAGTCGCTCGGGCGCCACACCACCTCATCGGTGGTGAAGGGTATCTTCTTCGTCATCGTGATGGACGGCGTGTTCGCGATCTTCTTCGCCGCGGTCGGGATGTGACATGACGCAGGAGATGTCCGATCCGATCATCCGCGTGCGTGACGTCACCGTGCAGTTCGGCAAGACGCGCGTGCTCGACGGGCTCGACCTCGACGTCAAGCGCGGCGAGATCCTGGGCTTCGTCGGTCCCTCCGGTGCGGGCAAGTCGGTGCTGACGCGCACCATCATCGGCCTGGTGCCCAAGCTGTCGGGCAACATCGAGGTGTTCGGCGTCGATCTCGACGCCGCCGATCGTGCCGGCCGCCGCGCCGTCGAGCGGCGCTGGGGCGTGCTGTTCCAGCAGGGCGCCTTGTTCTCCTCGCTCACGGTGCGGCAGAACATCCAGTTCCCGGTCCGGGAATATCTCAAGGTCTCGCAGCGTCTGCTCGACGAGATCATGGTCGCCAAGCTGGTGATGGTCGGATTGCGGCCCGATGTTGCTGATCGTTTCCCGAGCGAGCTGTCGGGCGGCATGATCAAGCGCGTCGCGCTGGCCCGCGCGCTCGCGCTCGATCCGGAGCTGGTGTTCCTCGATGAGCCGACCTCGGGGCTCGACCCGATCGGCGCCGGCGATTTCGACGAGCTTGTCCGTACCCTGCAGCGCACTTTGGGACTGACCGTTTTCATGGTAACCCATGATCTCGACAGCCTGTATACGGCGTGCGACCGCATCGCCGTGCTGGGCAACGGCAAGATTATCGCTGCGGGATCGATGGCCGACATGCAGGCCTCGGAACATCCGTGGCTCCGGCAGTATTTCCACGGCAAGCGTGCACGGGCCGTGATGGGTTAGTGCGTAGCGCCCCTCGGGGCGATTATTTTTGTGAGCGGGAGTGGGGACTCCTGCGACATAGCTGATGGGGTGGGTGCCGCGGTCCGGCGCCAACCGAGAGCGCATGGGAGCGGCGGCTGGGATCTCCGCTGCGACGTGCCGGTACCGGAGTTGGTAATGGAAACGCGGGCGAATTACGTCCTGATCGGATCGTTCACGCTGGCAGTGATTGCCGCGGCGGTCGGGTTTGTCCTCTGGTTTCAGAGCCTGCACACGACCAAGCAGCGCAGCCCGCTGCGGGTCGTGTTCGAGGGGCCGGCCGCGGGTCTGCGCAACGGCGGCAGCGTCAACTTCAATGGTATCCGGGTCGGTGAGGTCATCTCGGTCAAGCTCGACAATCCGCGCCGCGTCGTGGCGCTGGCGATGGTCGAGAACAACGCGCCGATCCGCAAGGACACCTTGGTCGGGCTCGAGTTCCAGGGACTGACCGGCGTCGCCGCGATCTCGCTGAAGGGCGGCGAGGAGGCTGCGCCGCCGCCGCCGCTCGACGAGGATGGCGTGCCGGTGCTGCGTGCCGATCCGACCCGGCTGCAGGACGTGACCGAAGCGATCCGCGCCACCCTGCAGAACATCAACAAGGTGGTCGCCGACAACCAGGACGCCGTGAAGAACTCGATCAAGAACCTCGAGGTCTTCACCCAGTCGCTGGCCCGCAATTCCGAGCGCATCGATGGCGTCATGAGCCGTGTCGACGGCATCATGGGCAAGGCCGATACCCTGATGCTCGGTCTCAACACGCTGGCCGGCGGCAAGGATGGCGGCGAGCTGTTCCTGACGGTGAAATCGATCCGCGAGCTCGCCGAGGATCTGGACAAGCGCTCCGGCGCGCTGATGGCCGATGGACGGCGCACGCTGTCCGACATCAGCCGCGCCGTGAACAATTTCGATCGCAATCCGACCCGGGTCCTGTTCGGGGCCAGCAACGCTAGCCCGAGCAACGCCCAGGCCTCGCAGCCCGCGCCCGCACCGCCGGCGGCGACGGGGCGGCGGTGACGCGAGCGAGTTGCGAATAGGGAGTAGCGAATAGGGGCGCGCGGCAGCGGACTGCGCTCCATCGCTGTCGCTATCCACCGCTGCTGGCTGGCTACGGAGCACGTCGCACACCGTTGTGCCGGCGATGCGGGGCCCGCGGCCAAGGCCGAAAGCGCCTTCATTGCATCTCCAAACGCGAAGCGGAGGCCTCGTGGCCTCCGCTTGTTCTTCTTGTCGCAGCGCTGGTTCTACTGAACCCTTCGCTACTCGCTACTCGCTACTCGCTACTCGCTACTCGCTACTCGCTACTCGCCCATTCGCTCCCATCACGCCAGCCGGCCGGCGGCGTGGGCGAGCAGGGTGTAGACCAGCCCGGTCTCCGAGGTGAGCTGGGCGCGCAGCGCCTGCGGGTTGCGGTCGTCGCGGGCGACCTCGTCGAGCAGCCGTTCGAACTCGGTGATGTAGCGGTCCACCGTCTGCTTGAAGGTGCGGTCGGCGCGGTACTTGCGGGCGACCTCGTCGAACGCCTTCTGGCCGGCCGGGGTGTAGAGACGCTTGGAGAACGCCTTGGTCTCGCCGCGCTGGTAACGGTCCCACATCTCGGCCGCGAGATTGCGGTCCATCAGCCGTGCAATGTCGAGCGACAGCGACTCCAGCGGATTGCCCGGCTGCTGCTGGGCCGGTCCGCGGCCGCGCGGCGCAGTCTGGCCGGCGGTGCTGTTGTCGGCCCGGTTGAGCAGGTCGGACAGCCAGTTGTCGCTGCGCTGATCGGCGACCGGACCCATCGGCGGCGCCTCGACCCGGCGTGGCTGCGGCGGCGGGGCCGGCGGCTGCATGCCGAGATCCGGCGGCGGCAGGTTGGCGACGCTGGTCGCAGCCGGCTCGCGCAGGCGCATGTCCGGCCGGCCGCCGACGGCTGCGGCGACGATCGGCTCTTCCTGACGGATCACGGCTGCGGGCGCGGCGACCGCGGCGGGACGCGACGCGCTGACCACGTCGAGACCGCGGCCGTGATGCGCGACGATCCGGTTGAGCTCGGCCAGCGCCTCGATCTGGTCGACGATGACCTTGCGCATCTGCGCCGTGCTCTCGGCGGCCTCCTGCGGCATCTCCAGCACGCCGCGGCGCAGCTCGTTGCGCGTCGCTTCGAGCTCGCGATGCATCTCGGCGGTCATCTGCTTCATGCTCGACACCAGCGTGGCGAACTTCTCCGCCGACTGCTTGAACATCGCATCGGCTTCCTGCGTGCTCTGCTGGTAGATCTCCTGCATCTGCGACGTGGTGAGGCGGCGTTCCTCCTCGGCGTTGGCGCGGATGGCTTCGAACTGCCGGCTGAGCGCGGTCGAGCCGGCCCCCGCCGTTTCCGCCACGACCCGGGCGATGTCGCGGGCGCGCTCCTCGGCGGCCGCCAAGGACTCGTCGAGCAGGGTGGTGAAGCGCGTCAGACGCTGGTCGAGATCGGCGGTGCGCAGATCGATGGTGGTGACCAGCGATTCCAGCGTCGTCTTGCGATCCGAGATCGAGACGGTCGCATCGCGGTTGCTCTGCTCGACAATGGCCGCCGCCTCGATCAGCGCCTTGCCATGCGCGTCGAATTGGCCGGACAGCGAGTTGAGATCCTCCAGCGCCCGCGACGTCTTGGAGTTGAACACGTTGAGCTGGTCCTCGAGCGTCTGCGTCGCGGTGCCGTTGCGTGCGGTGACGTCGTTCATCGCTGTGACGAAGTCGGCCACCCGGGTGACCAGCGCCCGCTCCAGCGAATTGAGGTTGTCGTGGGCGCCGGTCAGGACCTCCTGCAGCAGGATGTTGCCCTCGCGCAGACGTTCGAACAGGGCGACCGTGTCGGTGCGCAGGATCTTGCTCGTCTCCTGCATCTCGGTGACCGCAGCCACCGAGACCTGGCGCGACTGCTCGATCGCCGCGCGCGAGGCCTGCTCCAGCTCCTTGAGCGACTTGGTGATCGCAGTGGTCGCGAGCTCGCCCGCGGAGGTGATGGTGCGGGCGACCTCGGAGCCGTTGCCATTGACGCTCTGGGCGAAGTTCTGGCCGCGGACCTCGATCGCCTTCAGCGCATCGGTGGTGACGCGATCGATCTCGATCGTGAGCTGGTTGGTCTTCGAGTTCAGCGTCTCGACCAGCGTGCCGCGCTTGCCGTCGAGCATCTGCGACAGTCGCTCGCTCTGCTGCTGCACATAGGTGACGATCTCGTCGGTCTTGCCGGTCATGGCCGAGCCGAACGAGTTGCCGGCGGCAAGCACCGAGCGCTCGATCTCGGTCGAGGTCGATTTGACCCGCGTGGAGACCTCGTTGGAGGCGGCGACGAGTGCGCTCTGCGCATTGAGCGCGCTGCTCTGGATCGCATCGGTGGTGTTCGCCGCGACCGAATTGATGACGCGCTCGATCTCCGACGACATCGCCTTGAGCTGGCCCGCGGTGTCGGTGGAGGTGGCCGTCAGCAGGTTCTGTGCCTCGCGCGCGCCGCCGACGATCACCGCGACCGTCTCGGTCGTGGTCGTCGTCAGCACCACCTGGGCTTCGCGTGCGCTGCCGACCAGGGTGGCCGCGGTGTCGGCCGACGTGGCGGTCAGCGACATCTGCGCCTGGCGCGCGCTGTTGAGGATCGAGGCCGCGGTATCGGCGCCGACCGACGACAGCGTCCGCTCGACGTCGACGGCCAGCGACTTGACGTGCTCGGTTGCTTCCGTCGAGGCGGTGACGAGCTTCGTCTGGACGTCGCGGGCGCTGTCGACGATTGCCGCAGCCGTGCTGGTTCCGACCGCGGCGAGCGTACGCTCGACGTCGGCTGCCAGCGACTTGACGTGATTGGCCGCTTCGGACGACGCGCTGATCAGCGTGGTCTGCGCTTCCCGGGCGCCGCCGGTGATCGCTTCCGCGGTCGTGGTTCCTGCGATCGACAGCGAGCGCTGGACGTCGACGGTCAGCGCCTTGACCTGTTCGGCCGCTTCGCTCGATGCCGCGAGCAGGGCATGCTGGGCGTCGCGAGCGCCCGCCGTGATGGCTTCGGCGGTTTCCGTCCCGGCACTGGTCAGCGAGCGCTGCACGTCGGCTGCGAGCGACTTCACGTGCTCGGCCGCGTTGGAGGAGGCGGACACCAGCGTGTTCTGGACCTCGCGTGCACCGGCGAGGATCGAGGCTGCCGTGGCCGAGCCGGCGGCCGTCAGCGCCTGCTCGACGTCGACGGCGAGCGACTTGACGTGGGTGGCGGCATCGGAGGAGGCGGACACCAGCGTGTTCTGGGCCTCGCGCGCACCGGCGAGGATCGAGGCTGCGGTGGTCGAGCCTGCCGCCGTGAGCGTGCGCTCGACGTCGGCCGACAGCGACTTGATCTGGTCGGCGGTCTCGCCGGAGGCCGCGACCAGCGTGGCCTGGGCCTCGCGCGCACTGGTCAGGACGGCCTCGGCCGCGCCGCTGCCCGCGTTCGACAGGGCGCGCTCGACCTCGGCGGACGTGTTCTTCAACTGCGAGCCGACGTCGGTCGAGACGTTGAGCAGCGCCTGCTGTGCCGAGCGGGCCCCGGTCTGGATGGTCTCGCTGGTGTTGACCACGAGATTGGTCAGCGCCCGCTCCGCGTCTTCCACGTGCGACTTGATGCTGGCGGACAGCAGCTCGGCGCGGGTCATCAGCTCGTCGCTCGCCTGACGGCCGCTGCTCTCGATGCGGCCGGCCACGGCCTCGACGCGCGAGCCGAGCAGGTCTTCGAACTGCGAGACGCGCTGGTCGATGTCCTTGGCGATCGAGCCGACGCGGGTCTCGATGCCCTGATGGATGTCCTGGAAGCGCGCGGTGACGGCTTCGGTCAGCTCGTAGCTGCGGCCGTCGATGATGTTCGACAGGCTGTGGATGCGCTGATCGATCGCTTCGAGCGCCTTGTCGGTGCCGTCGGTCAGCGAGGAGGTCAGAATGTTGAGGCGGGAATCGATCGACTGGATCGCCTGGGCCGAGCCATCGGTCAGCGAGGAGGTCAGCACGGTCAGCCGCGAGTCGATCGCGTGCAGCACCTGGGCAGCGCCGTCGGTCAGCGAGTTGGACAGAGTGCCGAGGCGGCCTTCGATCGTCGAAGTGACCGAGGTCGCGCGGTTGTCGAAGTTCTCCTCGAGCGACTTGAGGCGGCCCTCGACGCTGTCGTCGAAGGTCTTGATCTTCGCATCGAGCGAGGTGTCGAGGGTGGTGATGCGGGCCTGCAGATTGGTCTCGAACTGGTTCAGCCGCTGATCCAGCGTCGCCGTGATCTCACCGCTGTTGGACGACAGCCGCGTATCGAACGTATCGACATAGGACTTGAGATTGTCGGAGATTTCCTGGGTCCGCTGGCCCATGCGCTCGACGATCTCGCCGCCATAGGTCTTCACCGTGCGGTCGAACTCGGTGATGTGCCGGGTGATCAGCGCGCCCAGCGTCGAGCTGTCGCGTGCGAAGCGCTCGGCGAGCTCGGTGCCCTGGTTCTTCACCAGCTCGTCGAAGGCACTGATCTGGATCGACAGCGTGTCGTGGGTGCTCTCGGTCTGGCTGACGACCTTGGCGACCAGCGAATTGACGGTCGCATCGAGCGACTCGCTCGCCTTCTCGCCTGACGTGACGATGTGGCCGGACATGCGCTGGCTCGCCTCGTCGATCTTGGTCACGAGATCGCCGCTGCGCAGCTCGAGCTCCAGCAGGAGGGACTCGCCGGACGCCTTGAGCTGGTCGTGAACCTGCTCGGTTCGCACCGAGATGCCGTCGACGATGGCCGCCGTGCGCTGCTCGAACTCGCTGGTGATGCGGTCGATGCGCTCGTTCAGCATCTCGTGGACGCGGTCCGACAGGTCGGCGAACTCGTCGTGGACGTGGCCGGTCTTGAAATTGAGGCTGGTGGTGAGCCGCTCCGAGGCGTCGAGCACGGCGCGGGTGGTCTCGGCGCTGGCCTCTTCGAGCCGGTCGAGCAGATCGCCGCCGCGCTCGCCGAGCGCGAGGATCATGTTGTCGCCGGCGTTGCCGAGCGCGGCCGTGATGTGGGCGCCGCGCTCTTCCAGCGCGCCGGTGATGCTCTTGGCGACCTCGTCGACCCGCGAGGCGATCGCGTCCGAGATCAGCGCGATGTCGTGGCGAAGGTCGATCTGTACGCCCGAGATGGCGCTGCGGACCTGCTCGGCCTGGCCGACGAGGTTATCGCGCTGATGGGCGATGTCCTGCAGCAGGGCGCGGATGCGGACCTCGTTGTCGCTGTAGGCGCGCTCAAGGGCTGCAACCTCGTTGGCGACCAGCATCTCGAGCTCGCCTGCGCGCGCGATCGCGCGCTCGACTCCGTCGCCCATCGCCGCGACCTCGCGGCGGATGGCCTGGCCGACGGTCACGATGGAATCGCTGACGGCGCCTTCCGGCTCGGAGAAGCGGATCGCGACCTGCGCCATCGACTGCGCGATCATGCGCAGCTCCTGGCCGCGCCAGGCGAGACTGGCCAGGAAGTAGAACAGCAGAACCGGTGCGAAGAACACCGCGGCGAGACCGGCGAGCACCAGCACGCCGCCGCTCTGGCCGATCAGGGCCTGCAAAGCGGGCAGGAAACCGATGGTCAGCAGGACGCAGCCGACGATCCAGATGCCTGCAAAGGCGGTTGCCAGCGTGTAGACGCCGCGTGACGGGCGGCCCTTCTGGATCGCCTGCAGCAACTGGCCGATGGTCTCGCGGTCGTCATTGGCCGGGCGGCGCGCGGCGAGCGGCGGCGGCTCGATCTCGTCAAGGCTGCTGCGGTCGATGCCCGGACGCGAGTCGAACGAATCCAGACTGGACACGCCGTTCGGCATGACGGGCGGGGCCCCCTCGGCGTGGACCGAGCTCTGCGAGTCCGTGGGCGCGGACGAATCGCTGATGTTCAAAGCCTCCTGAATGGCGGACAGCGCAACTTCAGTCGGGTCTTTGACCTTTTTCGGAGTGTTCGCCATGTTGAGTCCGAGCCCTCGTCTTAATTTCGATCCGGCGAGCCGCGTACGAGTGCCCTCTCGCAACGCTCGAACCGGACGTCATCCCTCGCAGGCACCAGGGGTGGCAAATTCCGCCAGGTGACCCACTCCATCCGGGCATCATCCTATTGGCAGTGCCTGTTGAAAGAAATGGCCGTGGTTAAGAGATTCTTAATCATCGTTAACAGCACCCGCCGTTAACACTTTAGAAGTTCTGCGAATTCCCGTTTCTGCCGCGATTGGGGCAGAGCCGGGCCCAAATCGCGGCAAACCCGCGGCAATTGGGCCGGTAACAATGCATTAACCATTGTCGTGCTTGACTTACCACAGGCGCGCGCGGCGCGCCCGCCGGACCGGATTGCCGCCATGATTCCCGACCTTTCACGGATCGAATGGATGCCCTCGCCTCCGCTGGTTCCCGACGACGGGCCGATCAGCCTGGACCTGCTGCGGCGGATGACCCTCGGCGACAGCGCGCTCGAGCGCGAGGTGCTCGCCATGTTTGCGGACCAGGCTGTCCGCCTGCTGGAGCGGTTGCAGGTGATGCCCGAGGATGCGGCCACCGTCGCCCACACGCTGAAGGGCTCGGCCCGCGCCGTCGGCGCGCTCGATGTCGCCGACGCGGCGGAAGGGCTCGAAGCGGCGCTGCGGGCGGGCGACCCGGCCGATGCGCTGGCCTGGCTGGGCACGGCGATCGCGCAGGCCCGCGCGGCGATTTCGGAGATGCTCGGCGCGGCCTGAGCGGCCGGCGGCAGCACTAGCGCGGAGCGGAGCGGTCCGTTATAGGACAGCCCGACCTCATTCCCTGCGCAGCACGAGCACACATGGCCAAGATCACCTTTGTCGACCATACCGGCGAATCCAGAACCGTTGAGATCGAGAACGGCGCGACCGTGATGGAAGCGGCGATCCGCAACGCCATTCCCGGCATCGAGGCCGAATGTGGCGGCGCCTGCGCCTGCGCGACCTGCCATGTCTATGTCGACGAAGCCTGGCGCGAGAAGGTCGGCCCGCCGACCCCGATGGAAGAGGACATGCTCGATTTCGGCTACGATGTCCGGCCGAATTCCCGTCTCTCCTGCCAGATCAAGGTCTCCGACGAGCTCGACGGCCTCGTCGTCTCCACCCCCGAGCGTCAGGCCTGACCGTTCGCCTCGCGTCCTCATCGCCGCGCCCCCGGTGATCGCCGCCAGGCCTATGCCGGCAGCGCGATCGTCACGCCGCGGCGGACCCACGGCTGGAGCGCAGCAATGAGCTTCGGCGTCAGCGGCGCCGGCTTGCGCGTCGCCTCGTCGATCAGAACCATGACCGCGGTGGCAGATGCCACGCAGCGCCCGTCCGAGAACACGACCTGCTCGCAGGTCACCGACGTGCGCCCCAGCCTCACGACCCCCAGTCCGAGCTCGATCATGCCCGGCCAGCGCAGCTCGGCCCGGAAATGCATGTCGAGCCGCACCATGATCCAGGCCAGCCCCTCCTGTCCGAGGCCATGGCGCGGGTCCTTCATCAAGGTCACCCGGCCGGTCTCGAAATAGGTCGCATAGACCGCGTTGTTGACGTGCTGGTTGGGATCGAGGTCGCCGAAGCGGACATTGTCCGTCAGCCGATAGGGAAAGTCCTCCAGGCGTGGCGCGTGGTCGCGGCGGGCCGTCTCTGTCACCGATTGATCTCCATCATTCATGTCCCCTTCAAACCCGGCTAAGCCCGCCGCTGCAAGCCGCGCGCGAGCGAGGGGCGGCTTTTGTGCCTTCCCTGCGACCACCCCGTTGGCTACAAATTCGGAACCGCCATCTGCCGCCATCCGTCGAGCGGCGCCTCCAACGAGAAGAGCGACATGAGCGAAGCGATCAAGACCGATGTGCTGATCATTGGCGCGGGCCCTTGCGGACTGTTTGCCGTTTTTGAACTGGGGCTGCTCGACATCAAGGCGCATCTGATCGACATCCTCGATAAGGTCGGCGGCCAATGCGCCGAGCTGTATCCGGAGAAGCCGATCTACGACATTCCCGGCGTGCCGATGGTGACGGGGCAGGGCCTCACTGAGCAGCTGATGGAGCAGATCAAGCCGTTCAGCCCGACCTTCCATCTCGGCGAGATGGTCGAGAAGGTCGAGAAGATCGGCGATCCCGGTTTTCGCGTCACCACCGACGCCGGCAAGGTGTTCGAGTGCAAGGTCGTGGTGATCGCGGCCGGCGGCGGCTCGTTCCAGCCGAAGCGTCCGCCGGTGCCGGGCATCGAGGCATACGAAGGCACCTCGGTGTTTTATGCCGTGCGCAAGATGGAGCAGTTCCGCGACAAGAATGTCGTCATCGTCGGCGGCGGCGATTCCGCGCTCGACTGGACTCTCAATCTGCATCCCCTCGCCAAGCGCATCACGCTGGTGCATCGGCGCGACGATTTCCGCGCGGCGCCGCACAGCGTCGAGCAGATGCGCGCGCTCGTGGCGAGCGGCAAGATGGATCTGCGCATCGGTCAGGTGACGGCGCTCGAAGGTGCGAACGGTCAGCTTTCCGCGGCCACCATCAAGGGCAACGACAATGCGGTCGAGACCGTGCCGTGCGAGATGATGCTGCCGTTCTTCGGCCTGACGATGAAGCTCGGCCCCGTTGCCGAGTGGGGCATCGCGCTCGAGCACAATCTCATTCCGGTCGAGACCTCGGCGTTCGAGACCTCGGTGCCCGGCATCTTCGCGATCGGCGACGTCAATACCTATCCCGGCAAGATCAAGCTGATCCTGTGCGGCTTCCACGAGGGCGCGCTGATGGCGCAGAAGGCGCACCGCTACGTGTATCCGGAGAAGCGGCTGGTGTTCCAGTACACGACGTCGTCGTCGAGCCTGCAGAAGAAGCTCGGCGTCAACTAATTGCTCGGAAGCGTGGAACCCGGCGCCGCCGGACCAACTCAAATGTGAAGAAATGTTTCCTGCGCGTGCCGGTTTCACCGGCGCGCCAGACCTGTTATGGGCTGGAACGATGCACGAAACGGCCGTACTGTGCGGCCATTCATTTTGTGACTTGGTCAAGGTGAGATGATGATGCGCAATGCGTTTCCCCGACTTCGGCTGGCGCCTGGTGTGACGAAGCTCGCGATCGGCGCGCTCGTCGTTGCCGGTGCTCTGCTGACGCGGCCTGCGCTCGCGGCTGAGCCGACCGCGGCCGGTCTGTGGCAGAAGGTCGAGGATGGCAGGCCCGTCGGCTGGTTCCTCTTCATCGACCACGACGGCGTGTTCGAGGGCGTGATCGCCAAGACGTTTCCGCGCCCCGGCGACAATCCGAACGAGGTCTGTTCGAAGTGCAGCGATGACCGCAAGAATGCGCCGGTGCTCGGTATCTCCTTCGTGCGCGACATGAAGCGCGAGGGCCTGAAATACGAAGGCGGCAACGTGCTCAATCCGCGCGACGGCAACATCTGGAAGGCCAATATGCGGGTCAGTCCGGACGGGCAGACGCTGATCCTGCACGGCTATCTCGGCATCTCGCTGTTTGGCAAGGACGAGACCTGGACCCGTCTTCCAGATACCAACATGGCCCAGATCGACCCCGCGATCCTCGCCAAATATCTGCCGGCCCAGGCGACCACGGCAACCGGCCCCGCGACCAAGCAGGCGCCGCCGCCGATGATGAAGAAGCCGGCGCCGACTAAGTAGTTCGCCGCCGAACTGCAGCTTGGTGGTCGTTGTTAAGCGACACACCATCGTGATCTCGCGGCGCATGGCGTCCGAGTTTTCAAGCTGAACGCGACCCTCTCGAGCGAGAGGGCGCAGGGAATGCCGGGTGAGGGCCTCACCCATGGCCCGCCTGCTAAAAAAATGCAGGCGGCAGGAACCACAGGTAAAGCCGATCAACCGGCATTCCCTGCGCGATGTTTGACGGCTTATACGTCCTCTCCCCGGGGACCGGCTGTCTTGCCCCCGTCACGAGCGGATCATCACCAACGCTCGCTTGGCATCAGCATCGGGATGCCAGGACCCTACGACTTCACCGTGCGCCGCCGCTCGTTCGTCGGCATGATCGGATCACGCTGCGACCGGTGGCGCCCACCGCGTCCCGCACTCCACGTTCGTGACGACCGCGAACCGCCCCTCTCATGAGCACGGGATGCGTCTAGAGAACACGATTTCTGTAAAAAAGAAACAGAAGATTTTGTCCCGAGGGGCCGGACGGAATGATCGACCTGCAATGGCAGGCGAATTTCGTTTTTGCGCGCAGGCCTTTTCGGTGCGATCAGCGTCCGCCGCTCGCTATTGGGACCCGACGTCGTGCCCGTCGGGCGAATCATCTTCTATCACAGTCGGTGGCGTGCTCGACGCGAGCACGCACCTCCGCTGCCGGATATGAGTGCTCGCGACCGTGCTCTATCGTCTGGTCGTCTTCTTTATCCTCCGTACCCGAAATCACGGCCGAGACTCCTGGGTCCGATTGCTCGCGGTCTTACAAAATCATCTTAGCCCATTAGACCGATAGTCCCGAAAGTAACCCGGGAAGCTCTGATGTAGACCTGAATAATCGCAACAAGATCGTACTGGCTGGCAGTGGGGCGTAGTAGTCGGTCGGTTTCGACAGAAAGTCTCGTAACTAGAGCGTCGTCCTGAAGTAAACAGAATACCAAATCGGACGGGCCCATGACCGAGAAGCGTCCAGATTGAGCCGGAGGAGGTACGGACAGAGCATCGAGCAGAGTCTTCAAACGATTGTCGATGTCTCCTCCGTCTCCAATCAATTGACCTGGTGATTGACGGCGAAGAAAGAGAACTTCCAGTTCACACTGTAGATCGTTACGTTTGGATACGATCGGAGCGAAGATCGTGTTGCCTCTCTGTTCGAAGATTGCATAGCTTTTTTCATTTTCGTCTGGATGCTTCAACCACTCGCGGGATTCCTCAGCAAGAGGGAGGAACGTCCAAAGAGCTCGCAATTGCGGAGCCAAAGAAAGTCTAATGCCATGTACTATGTCAGCTGAGGTTTGCTGTCGCGGCGGGATCTCGCCTTCGAAAACCAATCGAAACTTCATGTCCTTTTGTTCCGGATAATTGAACTCTAAGATCGGCTGGGCTTGCTGTAGCTCCCACCGTGGGCATTCGTCAGCTCCATTTGAGCGAAGCTGCTAAATTGCCGGATCAACAAATAGTCTGAATAGCACAGTTTAGAGTTGTAAACGAAATGATCGTCGGTGGTTTGTTCGCAAGTCTGAAGCGCGCAGCGTACCATTGCGGCACCCGCGGGGAGGCCGCAGCCGAGACGTTCCCGGCGACCTGATGCCGGGGCCGCTATTGCCTGACGACTCCCGCCGGCGGCAGCGGCTGGCTCGTGACGTTGGGCTCGGCCGCATCGAGGTTGAGCACCTCTGCTGCGGCCGGAAACGCGGCATCGGCCATGGCGGCGTGGCCCTCGGCGGTCGGATGCACGGCGCCGCCGTAGACGGCCGAGAGCACGCCCCAGCTCGCATCGTGGATGTCGGAAGGCTGCATCGCCGCGGGCAGCCCTTGCGGATAGGTCATCGCCGAGAAGTAGCTGTCATTGGCGTCGCGGATCCAGCGCGCGCGCGGCAAATAGGGGCGATATTCGCTGGCGCCGCGGCCGCACAGCAGCGGCTCGTTGGCGGCGCTGACGATGTTCGGATCGAAGCTGGCGCCGTCGGCCGAAAAGCATTCGCGGTCGAACGGCGGATCCTGCGTCGAGCGGGCGCAGAAGCCGTGATCGGCAAACGCGGCCTGATGAGCATCGACGAAGGTCATGCGGTCGGCCTGCGGATCGCGGCACAGAACTCCCGCGGTGCATTGCGCCAGCCCGCGCAGCGACGGCAGGAACTCGTTCTCGACGAAGCCCGCGACCTTGGCGAGCCGCTGCGGATTGGCGTTGAACGACGGGTGGACCTCGAAGCCGGCCGGGCCGCCGGGGCAGGGCGTGCCGGCACGGCTCAGCGCCGGATTGCCGTAGGAGGTGTAGATGACGTGCGAGAGGTCGCCGACCAGCGGCTTCAGCGCCTCGCGCAGCTTGGCAAAGCCCTGCGGCAGGTCGCTCGCCAGCTCGCTGCGCGATTCCTCCACCGAGCCGATCACGCCGGAGCGCTTGAACAGGGTGCGCTCGGTCGGCGTGTCGACGATGACGTCGGCGACGAGGCCGGAGAAGTTGATGTCGTTGGCGCCGATCGACAGCAGAATCAGGTCGAGCTTGCGGTCCGGCTGGCGGCGCTTGGCCGCGGTCAGCGCCTCGCGGAGTTCGCCGAGCTGGCCGTTGACGCCGCCGGCGCAGGTCGCGACCGAGCGGCCGGGCGTGCATTCGCGCGCGCGCTGGCTGCCGAACAGGCCGTCGGCGATGGTGGCGCCGGTGCAGGCGAGCGGCAGGTAGGTGACCGCGACGTGCGGATAGCGCACCGCGAGCGCCAGCGCCGTGCGGGTCTGGTAGCTGTAGAGCGAGCGGTGGCAGGCAGCGTTGAGCCAGACCGCGCTGTATTTCTGCCAGTTCTGTAGCGTGTCCGGCGCCTCGCAGGCGCGGCCGCCTTTGAAGCCGGCGCGGCTCGGCCGATAATATTGCGCGGTCGGGCCGCCGAGATAGGAGCGGAAGCAGAAGCCGTCGTCGGCGAGCGCGATCGGGCGGTCCGGATTGCCCTCGCCGGAGGCGATGCTGTCGCCGAGGCCGGCGATCAGGACGTCGCGGACCTGGATTCCGGTCGAGACCTGCCGCGTGCCTTCGGGACTGGCGATATCGACGGATGCCACGGTCTGGCGGCCGTAGCGGACGCGCAAATTGACCGGCTCGGCGCAGTCGAAGGTCGAGGTCTGCGGCCCGTCGCCGTCGTCGAACGACCAGGCACAGGTGGCGCCGACCGGCACCGGGCCGGTCAGGCGCACGGTGACCGGATGGTCGAGGGGTGTGAGATAGCTTTCCTTGACGTTGTCGCGCGTGCACGGCTCGTTGACGCGGCCGGCGAGGTCGATGCAGAGCCGGTTGACGACGTTGCGGGCCCAGCCGCGGCCGTCGCTCTGCACTCCCAGCGCCTGCTCGGCGGCGAGGATGGAGCGGTCGCGCGTGCTCTCGGTATGCAGCAGGAAGTCGCGCTCCTCGCGGAAGAGACGGAAGCGGTTGCGCACCTCCCAGCTGATCTGCAGCGGCGCTGCGCCGAACTGCGCGGCCGCCTCGGTGGCGGCGAGAGGGGCGAGCAGGCTGGCCAGGACGCAGGCGGCGAGCAGCGGACGAGGGGGCATTCGGGTCATGCGCAAGGATTCACGTCAGCGATGGGGCGGAAATAAGAGGACCGCACGCGAGTTCAACCGGTCGAGGGTCGAACCGTCGCGCCGTCCGCGAGAGAATTGCTGCTCAGCGCTGGGAGTGGCGCTTGATGCGCTGGGGAACCGCGGCAGGGGCCGTGGCGGCGGCGCGCTTGGCGGCGACCTCGTCCTCGCAGGCGGCGTTCAGCCGGCGCCGCTCCTGCCACGGCTTGACGACGTTCATCCAGAGCTCCCTGATGCCCATGATCGAGATCGCGATGGCGAAGGGGATCACGAAATAGAGCACGCGGAAGACGAGCAGGGTGGCCAAGAGCTGCTCGCGGCCGAACTGCGGCAGCGCCACCAGCATGGCGGCATCGAACACGCCGATGCTGCCAGGCGCATGGCTGGCAAAGCCGAGCAGGGTGGCGAGGATGAACACCACCGACAGCGACAGGAAGTCGATCGGAGGATCGGCGGGGACGAGCAGGTACATCGCCAGCGCGCAGAAGCCGAGGTCGACGACGCCGATCAGGATCTGCACCAGCGTGAGCTGCGCGGAAGGCAGCACCACCTTCCAGCCGTTCTGGCCGAGCTGCCGGCGGTTCTTGCCGGCGGTCAGCCAGCCGAGATAGGCGAAGATCGCGCCGAGGATGCCGATCGCGATCAACTGGTTCATCGCCGGGGGCAACTGGTCCATCGCGGTGGCGGCCGCCGGATGCAGGGTCATGCCGATGCCGAGCACGAACAGGTTGCCGAGCCAGAAGGTCAGGCCCGACAGGAAGCAGATCTTGGCGACGTCGATCGCGGACAGGCCGTAGTCCGAATAGATCCGGAACCGGATCGCGCCCCCGGTGAAGACGGTGGCGCCGATGTTGTGGCCGATCGAATAGCTGGTGAAGGCGCTCATCGCTGCGATGCGATAGGGGACGTGTTTCTTGCCAATCGTTCGCAGTGCAAAATAGTCATAGAAGGTCAGCGTGCAGAACGCGCCGATCACACACAAGGCCGCGAGCGCGATGTGACCGAGCGGGATTTCGGTGAGCGCCGTCAGGATGACGCCGGCATCGACGCCCTTGAGCGTGCGCACGAGCGTCGTGATCGCGAAGGCGATGATCGCAAGGCTCGCTGCAATCCCCAGCCGCTTCCAGCCGATCCATTTCTTGAAGCCACGCGAGAGCGTGGTCAGCAGGCGCTGCATTCATCCTCCCGGCGGGGCGGTACTAGTTTTTGGAAAAGAGGCGAAACCATTGGTCGATGGAGGCGGGCAATTCGTGACAGCCTGTTCCTTATGCTAAAATGCGCGCCTTGTGCAGTCCTTGACACAGCTCAGCTCCGACCCATGCGGCGCGGGTCTGTCACACTTCAGTCACATGGCTGGCGGCCGCCTCAGTTCGGTCCAATTGGTTACGCGCGCGGTTCACGAGCAAACCTGGCCCTCTGCGACCGGTTCCGGCCGGCAGGGCCGGTTGCGCCGGAACAACCGCCGTGGCCGCCGGTTAGCGCCCCGCGGGCACAGCGAACATGGCGACGATCGGTCGGGGAGGGACCTGCCATGTTCCCGAACCAAGAGGACATGAGGCAAATGGGACTGTTCACCAAGGACATCAAGACGATGAACGATCTGTTCGTTCATCAGCTGCAGGACATCTATTACGCCGAGAACCAGCTCGTCAAAGCGCTGCCAAAGATGGCGGACAAGGCGACGGATCGGAAGCTCAAGCAGGGTTTTCTGACCCATCTCGATGAGACGAAGACGCATGTGACGCGTCTCGAGCAGGTGTTCAAGATGCACGGCATCGCGGCCAAGGCGGTCGACTGTCCGGCGATCGACGGCATCATCGAGGAGGCCGAGGAGGTCGCGGGCGAGGTCGCCGACAAGGCCGTGCTGGACGCAGCGCTGATCAACGCCGCCCAGGCGGCCGAGCACTACGAGATCACGCGCTACGGCAGCCTGATCGCCTGGGCCAAGCAGCTCGGCCGCAGCGACTGCGCCGCCGTGCTGCAGAAGACGCTCGACGAGGAGAAGGCGACCGACATGAAGCTGACCAAGCTCGCCGAGAGCGGCGTCAACCTGCGCGCCGCAAGCTGATCGCGTCATCAGTCGATGAGACAAAACGCCGCGCGGACATCCCGCGCGGCGTCGTCGCATCCGGATGCCGCGCGTCAGCTCTTGCGCAACGCGAAATTGGCGCCGCAGAACGCCATCAGGGCGCCGAGGCAGAGCGCGGCGAGGCCGGCCAGCACCCCTGAGGCCGACGGCACCGGGCTCGGGCCGGAGATCGCCTGGCCGATGCCGGCCAGCATCAGTACGCCGACCACGACCAGAAAGTTGCGCATCCGCTGCGGGATCTCGCCCGACACCGCGCTGTGCATGATGTTGGCGATGAAATAGCCCGAGGAGAAGCCGACAGTGGCGATCAGCCACCAGGCGATCGCCGACCCGGCCGGCATGAAGGCGCCGCTCTCGGTCTGCCACAGGCCGCCGAGATCGAGCCCGTAGCGGGCGCCGAGCATGTGCACGGCCAGCGCCAGCAGCACGCCGGCGGCCATCGCTCCGGCCAGGATCAGGTGGCGCGGAAAATAGATCGTTTCGCTCATGCTCCGTTTGTAGGATAAGGCGCGCGCCACGCGCAACAGGACCGATCCATTTCCCAGGACATCACCACAGAAGGCCATGACGCGATCCGCTACGCCTACAAGGCGTCGTTGATCGGCGCCGCGCAGCAGTTCGAGCTCACGGGGCAGGGCCTGTCGTGGCGGTTCGCCGGCCGCACCGGCCTGTGGCCGTACGCCGACATCGCCGCGATCCGGCTGTCCTACCGGCCGGTGTCGATGCAGGCGAGGCGTTTTCGTGCCGACATCACCCATCGCGATGGCCGCAGGCTGAGCATCATCTCGACTTCCTGGCAGACGGCGGCGCTGATGGCGCCGCAGAGCGAGGCCTATCGTGCTTTCATCCTCGGCCTGCATGCGCGGCTCGCCTCGAGCGGCAGCAACGCGCGGCTCACGGCCGGCCTCGGCCGCTTCACATATGGCGCGGCGCTCGCCGCGATTGCGCTGTTCGCGGTGGCGATGACCGGGCTTCTGGTGCGTGCGCTCGTCATCGCCGAATGGTCGGGAGCGTTGTTCCTGATCGGCTTCGCCGCGCTGTTCGCCTGGTATGTCGGCGGCTTCATCACCCGCAACAGGCCGCGCAGCTACACGTTCACGGATATTCCCGGCTCGCTGCTGCCGTGATCACGCGGCGTCATCGCCGGTCATCGAATGTGAGCGCGCGACAGCGCCGCGTCATGCCAGGATGAGCCGACGTTGGGAGAAGAACGATGCAGGATCGCGCGCTGCGCAGACCGGATGACGCCGAGATCGCCGCGGTCAACGCGCGGCATTTCGCCGATACGCCGCTGCGGCCGGCCGATCTCCTGTTCGTGTTCGGGACCCGCGTCGACGAGGAGCTGCGTGCCGAGACGGCGGTGAAGCTGTGGCAGCAGGGCTACTTTCGCCACGCCATCGTCAGCGGCGGGATCACGCCGGGCGCTGATCTTTCGGAGTGTACGCTGATCAAGGCCGCCATGGTGAGGCGCGGCATTCCGGCCGAGCGCATCCTCGAAGAGCACCACGCCACGAATACCGGCGAGAACGTCGCGCTCGCGCTGCCGGTGATCGACGCCGCGCTCGGCCTCGCCAATGTCGGCAGCGTGATCTGTCTCGGCAACAGCTGGACCGCGCGGCGCTACGCGATGACCCTGCAGCGGCACTGGCCCGAAGTCGAGAAGATGCTGCTGACGGTCGATAGCTTCGGCGTACCGCGGCAGTTGTGGCACACCCATCCGGAGTTCCGCCGCCGCGTGCTGAGCGAATGGGACAAGATCGAACCTTATAAGGCGAAGGGCTTCATCGCGGAGTGGCCGTGATCGACTCGGCGCGTGCTCGCCCTTCGATGACAACAGCGTCCATCGGGTCTCATGGCAGACTTTGGTGGTCATTCCAGATGGGGCATCTGGCCCCTGCGACGGAGTTTCCATGAACCAAGGTGCAGGCCGTATTGTCGCCCACTACGAGCACCATGCGCTGTCGTGGGACGCCGACCGCCGCGCGGCTGCCTGGACTGACAAGCCTCCCATCGAACGCTTCCTTGCGCTTCTTCGACCGGGCGCGGCCGTGCTCGATCTGGGCTGCGGGGGCGGTGCGCCCGTCGCAGCGCACATTTCCGGACAGGGGTTTTCCGTCACCGGCGTGGACAGCTCGCCGACGATGATCGCACTTTGCCGAACGAGGATGCCGGATCAGGAATGGATCGTCGCCGACATGCGGTCGTTGACCTTAGGTCGGCGGTTTGACGGCGTGCTGGCCTGGGACAGCTTCTTCCATCTTGGGCACGATGACCAGCGACGAATGTTTCCAATCTTCGCGGCCTGCACGGCTTCGGGCGGCATTCTGATGTTCAACGCAGGCCCCGCACATGGTGAAGCCATCGGGTGCTATCGCGGCGATCCGCTTTATCATGCGTCTCTCGATCCATCCGAGTACGCGGCGCTGCTTCGCGACAATGGTTTCGAATGGATCGCACATTCGGTTGGCGAGCCAGCGAACGGCGAGCGTAGCTTCTGGCTTGCTCGCGCGGCTGAGGCTGGTCCGACCGTCTGACTCACGGCTCGGTCAAAGCGGTCCGACATGCGAAGATGCGGTGATCTGCCGCCTCACGGCCTCACCACCAGCACCGAGCACTTGGCATAGCGCACCACGTGCCCCGCGTTGCTGCCGAGGAAGTAGGTGCGCATCGCCGGGCGGTGCGAGGTCATCACGATCAGGTCGGCGTTGACCTTGGCCGCCTCCTCGAGGATCTCGTGATAGATGCCGCCCTGGCGTACCGTGTAGCTGATGCGCTCGGCCGGGATGCCGGATTCGCGCGCCACGATCGACAGCGCTTCCTCGGCGGTCTCGCGCTGCTGCGCATCGAAATCGGCCGGGACGTATTCGGCGAGCATCACCGGCGTCATCGGCATCACGTTGAGCAGATGCACCGTGCCGCTCCAGGTCTGCGCCAGCGTGGCCGCGGTGGCGATGGCCGGCTTGGCGAGGTCGGTGTCGGCCAGATCGATCGGCACCAGAATCGAGTTGAACATCGAAGGTCCTCCTCTCTCTCCGCCGGCATTACGCGCCGGCCCCGACCTGCCTGTCAATCGACCGAGCCGTGCTTGAGCAGTTTCGGCGTGATGAACATCAGCAGGTTGCCGCGGGCGAAGCTCACATCGCCCCAATCGTCGGTGTCGAAATCGAGCACCGCGAGTCCCGCGGTCGGCATGTTGCGCATCAGCTCGTGGCGGGCCTCGGAATCGCCCTCGCCGGTCAGAGCCAGCGCCAGCTCGTGCATGCCGGGATTGTGCCCGACGAGCAGGAGCTGCTTCGGATCGTGCGCTGCCGCAAGGCGGATATGATACAGGATCTGCATCGGCTCGGCGCCGTAGAGCTCGGGAACGGACTCGACCTGCGGGGCCGGGACACGGTCCTTCATCGCCGCAAGCGCGAGGTCCCAGGTCTGCTGCGCCCGAACCGCGGTCGAGACCAGCACCAGCTCCGGCACCGGCGGGTGGCTGGCGATGAAATCGCCGATCATGGCGGCATCCTGGTGCCCGCGCTCGTCGAGACGGCGGTCCTGGTCGCGGCCGGTCGGCGCGTCAGTCTCGGTCTTGGCGTGGCGCAGCAGCATCAATCGGCGCATGGAATTCCGTCTCGAATCGTTCAGGCTGGGTCAGCCTCTACCACGTCTCTTTATCGCCATTAAAAGCGTCATGACGTCCGGCGCAGGGTTCGCTAAGAAAACGCCATGAGCGAGACTTCCACAAGCATGAACGATGACGCCGATGCCGCAGGTGCACACGGCCGCACCAGGTTGAATTTCGACCTCGATGTCGACGTCTGCGTCGTCGGGGCGGGATTGGCCGGCTTGACGGTGGCGTTGTGCGCGGCCCGGCAGGGGGCGAGCGTCGCGGTGCTGGAAGGTCGCCAAGTCGGATGGAACGCATCCGGTCACATGATCGGCACGGTCATGCCCGGGTTCGACCTGCCGCTGCCGGATCTGATCGAGCGCGTCGGGCTCGCGCATGCGCGGGCGCTGTGGGCGTTGTCCTGGTCCGGCGCCGAATTCATCCGCGCCCAGGCCACCGAGGCTGCGATGCCGGGCATCGGGCTCAGCGAAGGCGCGCTCGAAGTCTCCAATGTCGACGCCGGCGACGCCTTGATCCGCCGCCTGCAGATGCTGCACGAGGATTTCGACACCGAGGTTGAGGGCTGGCAGGTCGAGCGCGTCAGGACCAAGCTCAAGACCGACCGCTACTTCCATGGCGTCCATTACCCCCGGGCGTTCCAGCTCGATGGCCGGAAGTATGTTCATGCCCTGGCGCGGCTTGCGCACAGGGCCGGGGCGCGGATCTTCGAGGATACGCCGGTGGTCAGCATCGATGCGTCAGGCGTGCGCAAGCGCATCGTGACGCCGTCGGCGCGGATGCGGGCCTCGCATATCGTGCTGGCCGGCAACATCCATCTCGGCGCGCCGCTGCAGAAGCTGTCCGATACGCTGTTGCCGGTGTGGCGCTATGGTGGCGTCACCGCGCCGCTCGGCGAGCGGCTCGCCGAGGCGGTCGCCTTCCAGGGATCGGTCAGCGATACCGACGGCATCGATCATTTTCGCATCGTCGACGGTGACCGGCTGATGTGGGCGAGCCCGGAGACGACCTGGGACGCCCGGCCCAGCGGATTTGCCGCGGCGTTGCAGCGCCGGATCCGGACGGTGTTCCCGCAGCTCGGCCGCGTCGAGATCGCCGAGACCTTCGGCGGCGTGACCGGCCAGACCGTGCATGGCATGCCGCAGATCGGCCAGCTTCGCAAAGGGCTGTGGGTCGCGAGCGGCTTCGGCCGGCAGGGGCTCAACACCTCGGCGATGGCCGGGCAGCTGATCGCGCAGGCGATCCTCGCCGGCGACGACCGCTGGAAGCTGTTCTCGCCGTTCGAGCTGGTCTGGGCCGGCGGCGTCAGCGGCCGGGTCGCCGGCCACGTGGTCAATCTCTGGATCCGCGGCCGCGCCGCCGCGGCCGGGACGCTGGCGCGGCACCGCGAGCGCGTACGCGCGCAGGAGCGTGTGCGCGAGATCAGGGCGGCCGAAGCGCGGCGCCGGGCAGCCGAGCGTCCCGGCGCGCGGCTGCCGTTGCGGCCGCAGCCATCCGATCTGAACCGCCATCCCGATGCCGGGGAGGGCTGACCCCTCGCAAGAAAGTGAGCCGTCGCGCCGGCGCCTGACGTAACTTCGCGGGATCCCATCCGTAGATCCGGTAACCCATCGCCGCACGGAGACGTCCATGATCGACCGCCGTCTGATGTTTACCACCGCCGCCGGCCTGTTCGGCTTCGCTGCCCTGCGCTGGCTCGGCGGTTCCGCGCCGGCCCGCGCCGCCGAGAAGTTCGAGATCGAGAAGACCGAGGCCGAGTGGCGCGCGCAATTGACGCCGCAGCAATACGAGATCCTGCGCGAGGAGGGCACCGAGCGGCCCTGGACCAGCCCGCTGCTGAAGGAGCATCGAAAGGGCACCTTCGCCTGCGCCGGCTGCGACCTGCCGCTGTTCTCCTCCGACACCAAGTTCGACAGCGGCACCGGCTGGCCGAGCTTCTTCAAGCCGCTCGACAATGCCGTGGCGACCCGCCAGGACAAGACCTACGGCATGGTCCGCACCGAGGTGCATTGCCGCCGCTGCGGCGGCCATCTCGGCCACGTGTTCGACGACGGCCCCAAGCCGACCGGCCTGCGCTACTGCATGGACGGGCTGTCGCTCACGTTCCATCCGGCAAATCCGTCATCGACCTGACAGGAATTTGCGCCCGGATTGTCCGGCCCGTCCGTTCAAGGCTCAGATGGGGGTCTTCAGGACGCGCCGGCAGCCGCGACGAGCGGTCGAGCCGGAGCGCGATTTGGCGCGTCCGGCCCGGCAAGAACTGCCGGCTCGGCAATTGTTCACCAGTTTTGACGCCGCTCTTTTTACGTTGCTACTTTCCAACCTGCTGATTTCACAGCATTTTCACGTCTGGCACAGCGATTGCGACAGCTCTTCACGAAACGCGGTGCGGGCCGACCCGCCACCGGCATCACAGTGGAGAGATTGGTATGGGTATCTTCGACGCGATGAACACTTCGGTGAGCGGTCTGTCCGCTCAATCATTCGCGCTGCAGAACATTTCCGGTAACATCGCGAACGCGTCGACCGTCGGCTACAAGGGCATCGGCACCAGCTTCGAAGACCTCATCCCGAACGCCACCAACCCTACGCGCCAGAATGCCGGCGGCGTCACCGCCTTCGCCAAGGCCACCATCACCACCCAGGGCACCGTCTCGACGTCCTCCGTCGCCACCAACATGGCGATCAACGGCGATGGCTTCTTCAACGTGCAGAAGGCCTCCTCGGTCGTCGACAACGTGCCGGTCTTCACCGGCGTCACCAACTACACCCGCCGCGGCGACTTCCAGCTCAACGCCAACGGCAACCTGATCAACGGCGCCGGCTATTACCTGATGGGCGTCGCGGTCGATCCGAAGACCGGCAACGCCACCGGCAACGTGCCGACCGTGCTGCAGTTCGCCAACAACTTCGTGCCGGCGCAGGCGACCACCGCGATCCAGTACGCCGCCAACCTGCCGACGCAGCCGAAGACCGCAGCGAGCGGCAATGCTGCGACCGGCACGCTGGTCGCGGCCGGCGGCCTCAACTCGGCCGATCTCTCCAACGTGCCGCTGCCGGTCGGCACCAACTTCTATGCCGACTCCACCGTGACCGGCGCCACCGCCATGAACAAGGTCCCGGCGCAGATCACGACCTCGACATTGTTGAGCGGAGCCAGCGGCGACTCGATCTCGAGCAACTTCACCGCCGGCGACACCATCACCCTGACCGGCAGCGCCGGCGACGTCGTCACCTTCACCTTCGTCGCCTCCGGCGCCTCGGGTACCCAGATCAATGTCGGCGACTCCGTCGGCACGCTGTTGGCGAAGATCGCGACCGTCACCGGCGTGCAGCCGACCATCACCGCCGGCAAGATCACGCTGCATTCCGGCAGCGGCGAGGACTGGAACTTGAGCAGTGCCTCCCCAGGTTTCACCGCGCTCGGCCTCACGTCACCCGTGGCGCTGACGCGCACGTCGAGTCCCGGCACCGGCATCGTGATCGGCAACGATCTCACCAACTTCAACAACGAGACGATCTCGGGCGGCGCGGTCACGGCCTACAACTCGTCGGGCACGCCGGTGAACGTGCAGCTGCGCTGGGGCAAGGTCGACAGCTCAACGCTCGGCACGGGCCACAAGGACACCTGGAACCTGTTCTACCAGACCGACTCGAACGCGACCGGCTCGACGGTGGCGTGGCAGAACGTCGGCACCAACTTCCAGTTCGCCTCCGACGGCTCGCTGGTGTCGCCGACGACCTCCAACATCTCCATTCCCAACGTCGTGGTCGACGGCACCACGCTCGGCACCGTCAGCCTCAACATCTCCTCGGGCGCGCTGACGCAATATGCGAGCACGATCGGCTCGGCGACCATCAACCAGATCAATCAGAACGGCTTCGCCGCCGGCCAGCTGCAGTCGGTCGCCGTCAACAACAGCGGCGTCGTCACCGGCACCTTCTCCAACGGCCAGACCATCAACCTGGCGCAGGTCACGCTGTCGCACTTCAACGGCACCAACTACCTGAAGGCGCTCGACGGCGGCGCCTATGAGGCGACCGACCAGTCCGGCCAGGCCATCATCGGCGCGACCGGCAAGATCTCGGGCGGCTCGCTGGAAGGCTCCAACACCGACATCGCCGACGAGTTCACCAAGCTGATCGTGACCCAGCAGGCCTATTCGGCCAACACCAAGGTGATCACGACGGCCAATTCGATGGTGCAGGATCTTCTGAACGTGCTGCGCTGATCGCGCTGAGACGTGGCAGTTGAATTGACACAAGGCTACCGAACATGGGTTTGAGTTCTGCCCTCGCCACCGCGATGTCCGGCCTGCGTTCGACGCAGGCCGCGCTCTCGATCATCTCCTCGAACGTCGCCAACGCGAACACGCCCGGCTATGTCGCGCAGAACCCGAACCAGATCGAGGTCGCCAGCGGCGGCTTCGGCTCGACGGTGACGACGACGGGCGTCAACCGTCAGCTCGATTTGTTCGTCCAGAACCAGCTCCGCACCGAGACCTCGGGCGGGACCTATGCCAATCAGATGGCCAACATCCTGGGTCAGCTGCAAACCGTGTACGGTACGCCCGGCGGCAGCGGCACGCTCGAGACGGCGCTGAACAATTTCACGACGGCGCTGCAGTCGCTGTCGAACAATCCGAGCAACCAGTCGGCGCAGTCGGTGGCGCTGTCGGCGGCGCAGGGCGTGGCGCTGCAGCTCAACGCGACCACCAAGGGCATCCAGACCCTGCGCACCAATGTCGAGCAGGACATCGGCAATTCGGTCACGCAGGCGAATGCCGCGATCAAGCAGATCGCGACGCTGAACATGCAGCTGCAGGGGCTCAGCCCATCCGACCCGCTGTCGGCGACGTTGCAGGACCAGCGTGACAACGCCATCGACACGCTGTCCAAATACGTCGACATCCGTGTCGTCTCGGATGCGACCAACGGCACGAGCGTGTTCACCAATTCCGGCATCCAGCTGGTCGGCGCAGGCCTCAGCTCGGAGTTCACCTTCTCGTCGCCGGGGACGCTCGACGCCACCTCGCTCTACAGCAGCGATCCGACCAAGACCGGCGTCGGGCAGCTCAACATCAAGCTGTCGAACGGCGTATCGCTCGACGTCGTGTCGAACAATCTCCTGAACTCGGGGCAGATCGCGGCCGATCTCAAGCTGCGCGACCAGACCCTGGTGCAGGCGCAGACCCAGGTCGACCAACTCGCGGCGACGATGGCCTCGGCGCTGTCCGACAAGACCACGGCGGGCACCGCGGTGACCGGTCCGCCGGCCGGCTTCGACGTCTCGACCACCGGGCTGCTGGCGGGCAATACCATCAATCTGACCTACACGGATTCGAGCAACGTCCAGCGCCAGGTCAAGATCGTCAACGTCAACGATCCAGCGGCGCTGCCGCTGCGGAATGCCACCGGTGCCAACCCGTCCTATGTCGGCGTCGACTTCTCGCTCGGCATGGCCTCGGTGGTGTCGCAGCTCAACAGCGCGCTCGGTGGCGCGCATCTGCAGTTTGCCAATCCATCCGGCACGACGCTGCGCATCACCGATGACGGCACCAGCCAGGCGACGGTCAAGGCGGCCTCGGCCACCACCACGGTGCAGACGCTCGCCAGCGGCAACGCGCAACTGCCGGTCTTCACCGACGGCGGCGCGCTCTACACCGGTGCGATCACCTCGACCGGCTCGCAGATGACGGGTCTCGCCGGGCGGCTCAACGTCAATCCGGCGCTGCTGAACGATCCGACCAAGCTGTCGACCTATTCGACCTCGCCGCAGACCGCGGCCGGCGACCCGACGCGGCCGGACTTCCTGTTCGCGCAGCTGACCTCGGCGACCTTCAGCTACTCGCCAACCACCGGCCTTGGCTCGGCGGCGCAGCCGTTCCAGGGCACGGTGTCCGGCTATCTGCAGCAGTTCGTCAGCCAGCAGGGCAGTGCCTCGACGCTGGCGACCCAGCTCAGCCAGGGCCAGAGCGTCGTGGTCAGCACGCTGAAGGAGAAGTTCCAGAGCACGGCGGGGGTCAACATGGACAGCGAGATGTCCAACCTGATCCAGGTCCAGAACACCTATGCGGCCAACGCCCATATCATGTCGGTCGTGCAAAGCATGATGCAGAGCCTGCTCCAGGCATTTTAGTGAGGCGCGTGTAAGATGTCGATCAGCAGTGTCAATTACGGAAATTCCCTGCTCGGCCTGTCCGTGCGGAACATCTCGAACCAGCTCGCGGACCTTTCCACGCAGCTCTCGAGCGGCGTCAAGGCGAACAACTACGCCGGCATGGGGCCCGACGAGGGGTTCGCGATCGCGGCGCGAGCGCAGCTCTCGAACATCTCGGCCTTCACGCTGACGATGACCCACGTCAATACCGTGATCGGCGCGGTCAATACCTCGCTGCAGTCGCTGTCCAAGATTCATGACCAGGTCCAGAGCGGCGCCTCGGCGACGCCGCAGAACCTGACCAGCACGGGCCAGACCACGGGACAGTTGACGGCGCTGTCCAACCTGTCGGCCATCACTGGCATCCTCAACACCCAGGTCGGCGATCGCTACATTTTCTCCGGCAGCGCCACCGACCGGCCGGCGATCGCGTCGGCCGACGACATCCTGAACGGCACCACGACGCAGGCAGGCCTGAAGCAGGTTATCGCCGAGCGGCAGCAGGCCGATCTCGGGCTCAACGGTCTCGGGCGTCTCAACCTTTCGGCGTCGGCCACGATGCCGATCACGCTGGCGGAGGACGTCGCCGGCTCGCCGTTCGGTTTCAAGCTGAGCGGCGTGACTTCGTCGCTCACCAACGCCACGGTGACCGGACCGTCCGGCTCGCCTGCGGGCATTTCGGTCGACCTCACGGCGGGTAATCCGAATGCGGGCGACCAGATCAGCTTCACCTTCAAGCTGCCCGACGGCACCTCGGAATCGATCAAGCTGACGGCGTCGACCACGACGCCGGCGCCGACCAATACGTTCGCCATCGGTGCGACGCCGGCGGCCACCTCCGCCAATCTCAACGCGGCGCTCAACACGGCGCTGTCGACCCTGGCCAACACCTCGCTGACCGCCGCCTCGGCAATCGTCGCCGGTGACAATTTCTTCAACACGGCGAGCTCCGTTTCGGGAACGGCCGTCAACAACAAGGCCGCGACGCCCGCGCCGATCACCGGCGCGACGCTGCTGTCGGGACCGCTCAGCAGCGATTCGATCGCGACCAATTTCACCGCCGGCGATACCATCACCGTCAATGGGCAGACGCTGACCTTCGTCGCCTCCGGCGCCAACGGCAACAACCAGATCAACGTCGGCGACAGCGTGCAGACGCTGCTGTCTAAGATCGACACGCTCAGTGGCACGTCGAAGCCGTCGACGATCAGCGGCGGCGTGATCACCTTGCGCACCGACGACGCCGCCAGCTTCTCGGTGTCGAGCTCGAACGCGGGTGCGTTCGCGGCGCTGGGCTTCTCCGGCACGGTGACGGCGGCGACGCCGCCCTTGCGCGTCTCCGGCTCGCCGCTGGGGTCGGCGACCAGCCTCGTCAACGGGTCGGCCAACACCGTCGCCTGGTACACCGGCAACAGCGGTCCCGGCTCGGCGCGGTCGAGCGCGACCATCCGGATCGACACCGCGCAGAGCATTCAGTTCGGCGCCCAGGGCAACGAGTTCGCGATCCGCAACCTCGTGCAACAGACCGCGGTCTACGCCGCCGTCAACACGCCGCCGGCGGGAGCGAATGCGCCGCAGCAGATCGGCGCGCTCAGCCAGCGCATCGCCGCCAACCTGACGCCGCAGCTCGGTCAGCAGTCGATCTCGGACATCCAGACCGATTTCGCCAACGCCCAGACCACGATGAAAGACGCCACGGCGCGTCAGACCCAGGCCAAGGCCGCGATGCAGAGCATGGTCGACCAGACCGAGGGCATCTCGCAGCAGGAGGTGGCGAGCCAGATCCTGCAGCTGCAGACCAACCTCCAGGCGTCCTACCAGACGACGGCGATGCTGGCCCAGCTCACGCTCGTGAAATATCTGTAGCGCCCCGGGGGCGGCGGTTAGGTTTTCGTTAACCACGTCTCTTTAGCTTTTGTTCAGATCTGGGGCGAGAGCCTCTTTGTCTGGAGGCGGACGTGAGTGACGGAACCGACGAGCGCATTCACCTGGTGATCGCGACACCATGCTTCGGCGGCCAGGTGTCGAGCATCTATGCGAGCTCGATCTTCGCCCTGCAGCGCGAGTTGCGCGCCACCTCGAACGTCGACCTGACCGTCCACATGCGCGACGGTGATGCGCTGATCACCCGGGCGAGGGCGAATCTGGTCACCCTGTTCCTCAATGATCCCTCCGCCACGCATCTGTTGTTCGTCGATGCGGATATCGGCTTCACGCCAAGGCAGGTGTTCCGGCTGATCGAGTCCGGCGGCGACATGGTCGCCGGTGTCTATCCGGTCAAGAAGGTCAATTGGAACAAGGCACGCCGCGCCATCAACGACAACCGGATGGACGTGCCGGCGGCGTCGCTCGATTACGTGCTGGAGATCGACAATCCGGACCACGTCGCGGTGGTCAACGGCTTCACCCGCGTGCGCTATGCCGGCACCGGCTTCCTGATGATCCGCCGCCGCGTCGTCGAGGCAATGATCGCGCACCCGGCCTACGCGCCGCTGCAGTTCTTCCGCGAGCATTCGCAGGACGCGCTGGCCGGCTGCCCGAACCGCTTCGCGCTGTTCGAATGCATGATCGATCCTGAAACGGGCACCTATCTCAGCGAGGATTTTGCGTTTTGCAGGCGATGGACCGATCTCGGCGGTGAGATCTGGGCCGATCTCGACAGCCGGCTCGATCATGTTGGTCCGTCCGTGTTCCACGGCAATGTCGCCTCGCAATTCGCGTCGGCGGTGGCGGTTCCCACCGCTGCCGCGGCCGACGCAGCCTGATGATCCGCGCGATGACCCCGGCGGCAACCCGGTCGCACATCTCTCAGCCATCCCCGATCGACCGGCGCGAGCAGGGCGCCGCGACCGGACTGCGTGATCTGTTTGCCTTGCTCGGCGATCTCCTGATCGACGGCGGCGACATCCGCCTGGCGCTCGATCGCCCCTGGGGCCGCAACGTCTATGGCTGCGGGCCGTCGCCCGAACCCGATGTGCTGTGCTTCGCATCGAGCACGGCCTCGCCGATTTCGGAACGCGCCTATGCGCGTGTCGAGCTGGCGCGCGAGCAACTGATGCATGCGGCGATCTCGCTCGGCCTCGACGCGGCGCTCGACCGGCGCACCGAGGAGATGCGCTGCGAATTGCGTGGATATCTCGGCCTTGCCGACGAGGTCGACATCGTGTTCTCGCCGTCCGGCACCGACTCGCAACTGCATGCGCTGGCGCTGGTGCGGGCGGTGCTGGGTGAGGCCGTCACGAGCATCGTCGTCGGCGGCGACCAGACCGGCAGCGGCACCGCCACGAGCGCCCGGGGACACCATTTCAGCACGCGGACGGCCAACGGTCTGGCGGTGCGAATGAACACTCCGATCGACGGGCTTTCGGGCGACGCCGTGTCGCTGCCGCTGCTCGACGGCGCATCGATGCAGCCGCGCGCTGATATCGACGCCGAGGTGCTCGACAGCGTCGAGGCGCTGGTGCGGAACGGTCGTAGCGTCTTGCTGCAGGTCATGGATTCCTCCAAGCTCGGCTGGCGCGCGCCGGACATGGCCTGCCTAGACGAGGTGGCGCGGCGCTGGCCGGGGCGCGTCCAGGTCGTCGTCGATGCCTGCCAGATGCGGCTCGGCGCGGCGCGGCTGCGCGATCATCTCGAGCGCGGCCATCTGGTGCTCGTCACGGGCTCGAAGTTCTTCGGCGGCCCCGCCTTCAGCGGCGCGCTGCTGGTGCCCGCGGCCGCAGCGGCTGCGCTGCGCGGCGGGCATCCGATCGCGCCCGGCTTGTTCGACTACGTCAATCGCAGCGATTGGCCGCTCGCCTGGACGGATCTGCGCGCGCGCACGGCGCCGCGCGCCAATATCGGCCAATGGCTGCGCTGGGAAGCCGCGCTGGCGGAGATCGCGGCGTATCACGCCGTGCCTGAGACGTTCCGTCGGATGGCGATCCGGCAGCTCGGCGAGTCTATCGAAAGCCTACTGATGCTGTCGCCGGTGCTGCGTCCGATCACCACCCGCGTCCCCGCGCAGGATGGGAGCGATGGCGAATTCGGCTTTCCCACCATCTTCCCGTTCGCGCTCCAGCGCGATGGCGGTCCGCTCGGCCTCGGTGAGACGCAGGCGGTGTATCGCGCGCTGCAGCGCGACCTCGGCAGCCGCTTCACTGGACGCGCGGCCGAGGTTGCCGCGCGCCAGTGCCTGATCGGCCAGCCGGTGCGGATCGAACGCGCGCGCGAGGCGCCGACGGCCGCGCTGCGGCTGTGCATCGGCGCGCGCCAGGTGACGGACGCGTGGTGCGCTGACGTCACCGCCGCCCGGGTCAATCTCGATTCCGACATCGACCGCGTCGCCGACATCGTCGCCAAAACAGAGCTGCTCGTATCGGATCTGAGCAGCCAGGATCTCAGGGACATCTGCAATGCCGACTGATTTGCTCGCGCTGGCCGAGGCCAGCGGCGCAGGATATGCCGACCGGATCGGCATGGCCAAGCTCGCCAAGGCCGCCTTCGACGGCCAGGACCTGAAACCGATGTGGGCCGCCTTGCTCGCCAAGCTGCTCGACGGCCGCGCGGAGCCGGGCGAGGGGCTCGATCTCGCGCTGATCGCGCAGCTCATCGGCGAGAAATCGTCCGGGCTCGCGATCCAGTACGACGTGCTGCAGTCGCAGCAGCTCTACCGCGTTGCCTGCAACAGTGCGACGCCGCGGCTGCGCGTGCTCGCGCTCGCCGCGGCCACCGACATGGGCAGCAACACGCCGATCGAGTTCCTGCTCGAGGACAGCGACATCGAGCTGCTGCTGCTCTATGTCGTTCCGGGCGCGGACCTGCTGGCGCCTTTGCCCGCTCATGACGTCGCCATCGTCATCGCCTCCGATTCCGAGGATTGTCAGCACGCGCTGCGCGAGATCGATGCCGCCGCGGCGCGCTGGCCGCGTCCGCTGCTGAATCCGCCGGAGCGGATCTGGCATCTCGATCGCGACAAGCTGCATGCGCTGCTGGCCGGCATCGACGGGCTTACCATTCCGGCGACCATCCCCGTCGACCGCGAGCGTCTGATCGAGATCGCCGACGAGCGCGAATGGATCACGGACGTCGACCACTCGCTCGCCTTCCCGGTCATTGTCCGGCCGCGCGGCTCGCATGCCGGCGTCGGCCTCGAGAAGATCGATGAGCCGCTCGAGCTGTCGCTCTATCTCGACGAGCGCAGCGAGCAGGAGTTCTTCGTCTCGCGCTTCGTCGACTATGCCAGCGAGGACGGCCAGTTCCGCAAGTACCGCATCGTGTTCGTCGACGGCACGGCCTACGCCTGCCACATGGCGATCGCGCGGCGCTGGGACATCTGGTACCTCAACGCCAACATGGCCGGCAGCGAGAGCAAGCGCCTCGAAGAGGCGACCTTCATGCAGACCTTCGATATCGGCTTCGGCCGCCGTCACCGCAGCGTGCTCGATGCGATCGCCGCGCGCGTCGGCCTCGATTATTTCATTATCGACTGCGCCGAGACCAGGGACGGCGCGCTGCTGGTGTTCGAGGCCGACAACACGGCCGTCGTCCACAACATGGATTCGCCGGAGGTCTTCCCCTACAAGCCGCCGCAGATGCAGAAGATCTTTGCGGCCTTCGCGGCCATGATCGACAAGCGCGCCGCGTCGCGGGCGGAGCAGGCGGCGTGACCGCCGGGCTGCGCATCGATCCAGCATCGCGGACGGCGGAGACGCTCGATCCGCAACATTGGGACGAGATGCGCGCGCTGGGTCATCGCATGCTCGATGACATGATCGACTATGTCGCTGATATCCGCGACCGGCCGGTATGGCAGCCGATGTCGCCTGCGACGCGGCAGAGCTTTCGCAGCGCGCTGCCGCATGCGCCGACGGATCTCGCCGAGGTCTATCGCGATTTCGGCGAGCTCGTCGTTCCCTACGCGACCGGCAACGTGCATCCCGGCTTCATGGGCTGGGTGCATGGCGGCGGCACCGTGGTCGGCATGCTCGCCGAGATGCTGGCTGCCGGACTGAACGCCAATCTCGGCGGCCGCGACCACGCGCCGATCGAGATCGAGCGGCAGGTCGTCGACTGGATGCGCCAGCTGTTCGGCTTTCCGGCAAGCGCGAGCGGCATCTTCGTCACCGGCACGTCGATGGCGAACCTGATGGCGGTGCTGGTGGCGCGCCGCTCCGCGCTCGGCGCGTCGGTTCGCACGCTGGGCCTCGGTGACGACGGCCGGCGCTTGCGCGCCTACACCTCGAGGGCCGCGCATGGCTGCATCGCCAAGGCGATGGACATTTGCGGACTGGGCAGCGACGCGCTCGGCTGCATCGCGGTGGATGCCGCACATCGCGTCGACGTCGGCGAGCTGCGGACCGCGATCGCGCGCGATCGCGCCGCGGGACTGCATCCGTTTCTCGTCGTCGCCTCGGCGGGCACCGTCGATATCGGCGCCATCGACGGCCTCGCTGATATTGCCGAGCTCTGTCGTGCCGAGGGGCTCTGGTTTCACGTCGACGGCGCCTTCGGTGCGCTCGCGATGCTGTCAGCGGAGCTCGCACCGAAGCTCGCCGGCATCGAGCAGGCGGATTCGATTGCGCTGGATTTTCACAAATGGGGGCAGGTGCCCTACGATGCGGGCTTCCTGCTGGTGCGCGATGGCACCAAGCATCGCGACGCCTTCGCCTCGCCGGCCGCCTATCTGCGCCGCGAAACCCGTGGTCTCGCGGCGGGCACCGAGTGGCCCTGCGATCTCGGTCCTGATCTGTCGCGCGGCTTCCGGGCGCTGAAGACCTGGTTCACGCTGAGGACGTTCGGCACGGACGCGCTCGGCGCCGTGATCGCGCGAAGCTGCGAGCTCGCGCGCCATCTGGAGGCGCGGGTGCGCGCCGAGCCCGAGCTCGAGCTGTTGGCGCCGGTCAATCTCAACATCGTCTGCTTCCGCTATCGTGTCGACGATGCCGATGCGCTCAACGGCGAGATCGTCGCCGACATCCACGAATCCGGCCTCGCCGCGCCGTCGACCACGATGCTCGACGGACGGCTGGCGATCCGTGCCGCGATCGTCAATCATCGTACCGGGACGAGCGACATCGACCGGCTGATTGCGGCGGTCCTCATGTTCGGCCGCCAGCGCGCGGCCGGTCTCACGCCGTTGATCGAGGTCGATGCGCCGCCGCTGGCGCTCTGAGCGCAAACCGCATCTCGGCGTCGTCCGCTGGTCGATGACGACCGCCGGCGGAATGTTGCCGCGCGTGTCGAAACCTTTCCAAAGGTGGTTGACGCGTTGTGAACGACGGGCGCGTTTGTTGAATCAACGAGCCTTTTCAAAGGGCGTTCTTGCGCGATGACGCGGCAATGAGCCGCGCCGATGCGCCTGTTCCGCTGATTGAGGCGGCTGCGCACCACAGCCCTTCAGCGTTTGTTAGCCACTGCCATTCACCGTGACGCCCGTCGTCCGGGGTCGTTCAAATCGACCTGGGCTGCACCCTGATCTCGAAGGGATCGGGGTTTATTTCACACCAGAAGGGTATGAAAATGTCAGGTATCGTCCTCTCGGCGTCGGTGCGCCAGAATCTGCTGTCGCTTCAGTCGACGGCTCAGCTCCTCGCCACCACCCAGAACAATCTCTCCACGGGCAAGAAGGTCAACTCGGCGCTCGACAATCCGACCAACTTCTTCACCGCCCAGGGTCTCGACAACCGCGCTTCCGACATCTCCAATCTGCTCGACGGCATCGGCAACGGCGTGCAGGTGCTGCAGGCCGCCAACACCGGCATCACCTCGCTGCAGAAGCTCGTCGACAGCGCCAAGTCGATCGCCAACCAGGTGCTGCAGAGCTCCGTGGGCTATTCCACCAAGTCCAGCGTCACCTCGGCGGCTCTGACCGGCGCGACCGCCACCGACCTGCTCGGCTCCAGCTCGACGGCTGTGACCGGCTCGGTCGTGAACAACGACAATACCTCGAGCGCGGTGGCGATCACCGGCTCGACCAAGCTGTCGGGTACGGCAGGCACCGCGTCGAACAACCTCGCCACCGGCATCACCTCCGGTGAGACGCTGGTCGTCAACGGCACCACCTTCACCTTCGTCACCGGCACGTCCTCGTCCGGCACCAACATCGGCATCGGCGACAGCGTCAGCAACCTGCTGTCGGCGATCCAGACCCAGACCGGCGTGACCGCGTCGATCACCGCGGGTGCGATCACCCTGACGCCTCCGGCGGCGGGATTGACGCTCTCGGGCAGCACCGGCACCTTGGGCAAGCTCGGGCTGACTGCTGTCGGCGACGGCTTGTCAGGTCAGACCTTGACGGTCGGCGCCACAGGAGGTGGCACGGCGACCAGCATCACGTTCGGTCTAGGGACAGGACAGGTCAAGTCGCTGAACGATCTCAACGCCAAGCTCGCAGCCAACAACCTGCAGGCCACGGTCGACTCGTCCACCGGCAAGATCTCGATCACCACGACCAACGACGCGGCTTCGGCCACGATCGGCGCGATCGGTGGTACGTCGGCTGCGGCCAGCCAAGCCTTCAACGGTCTGACGGCGGCGGCTCCGGTGGCGGACGCGACCGCGCAGACGCAGCGCGCGAGCCTGGTCTCGCAGTACAACAACGTGCTGGCGCAGATCAACACGACCGCGAGCGATGCGTCGTTCAACGGCGTCAACCTGCTGAACGGCGACACGCTGAAGCTGACCTTCAACGAGAACGGCAAGTCGACGCTGTCGATCACTGGTGTCACGTTCAACTCGGCGGGCCTCGGCCTCTCGACGTTGACCTCGGGCACCGACTTCCTCGACAACAGCTCGGCGAACAAGGTCATCGGCGTGCTCACCACCGCGAGCTCCACGCTGCGCAACGAGGCCTCGACGCTGGGTTCGAACCTCTCGGTCGTGCAGGTTCGTCAGGACTTCAACAAGAACCTGATCAACGTGCTGCAGACCGGCTCGTCGAACCTGACGCTGGCCGACACCAACGAGGAAGCGGCCAACAGCCAGGCGCTGTCGACCCGCCAGTCGATCGCGGTGTCCGCGCTGTCGCTCGCCAACCAGTCGCAGGCGAGCGTGCTGCAGCTGCTGCGCTGATCCGCAAGCATCGCATCTCGACAACGAAGGCGGCGGGGGAAACCCCGCCGCTTTTCATTGGAGGGGACGAGGAGGGGGGCCGACGGTGCGGATGGCGTATTGCGACGAGCCCGTCAGGACAAAAAAGCCGGCCCGCCATGGGCGGGGCCGGGCCTTCGATCTACGATGTGTTCGGCGGAGGCTCAGGCCGCCGAGCTCACCGGCTTGTCCTGCTGTTCGGCTTCAGCCTGCTCGATCAGCTTCTTCTCATAGGCGACGAGCTTCTTGGCTTCCTTCAGCGCCTGGTAGAGATCGCCGTTGAGGATATGGCCGTTGATCGCCTCGATGATCGGCCAGGCGCTCGGCACCGTCGTGATGATGTCGCGCAGCAGGTTGAAATAGGTGCCGTGATCCGCGTCTGCCCCCGGCGAGATGTACATCAGCTGGACCGCAAGATAGACGAGCTTGGCCGGCGTGTCGGCCGTCTCCGGCGTCAGGATGTCCTTCTCGCGCAGGATCGGAATGTTCTCGCCGTCGATCAGGAGACGCGCGCGCTGGTCGGTGTTGGTGATCACGCAGGAGCCGATGATGATGCGCTCATGCGGCTTCAGTTCGACTTTCAGGGCCATTCTCATTCTCCGTTGCCGCATCGGCGTGGCGCCGAACCTGCTGCGTCGAGGCCGATGACCGGTCCAGCTGCCAGTCTAGATCGCGCGGGGAGTCTGCGCGCTCGATCGGTCGGCGCGCAGCAATCCTTTCCGATCATGGTTAACGGACGGTAAACGGCCGCGCACGCCCGGCGAATATGCGGTGTTTTCAAGGTGATCCGCGGCGAATCACCTCTGCGCGGCCGTGCCGATGCCGCGCATCGGGGACCGCGAGCGGCCGTGACTTCACTGTTTGTTAGCCGCTCGCATTTACCTTAACGCCCGTCGCCCGGTGGTGCAGTCACCGACGGGCTTCGCCTTGATCCTGAATGGATCGGGCAGTTTGTTTCACACCAGAAGGGTATGAAAATGTCAGGTATTGTTCTCTCGGCGTCGGTGCGTCAGAATCTGCTCTCGCTTCAGTCGACGGCTCAGCTCCTCGCCACCACCCAGAACAATCTCTCCACGGGCAAGAAGGTCAACTCGGCGCTCGACAATCCGACCAACTTCTTCACCGCCCAGGGTCTCGACAACCGCGCTTCCGACATCTCCAATCTGCTCGACGGCATCGGCAACGGCGTGCAGGTGCTGCAGGCCGCCAACACCGGCATCACCTCGCTGCAGAAGCTCGTCGACAGCGCCAAGTCGATCGCCAACCAGGTGCTGCAGAGCTCCGTGGGCTATTCCACCAAGTCCAGCGTCACCTCGGCGGCTCTGACCGGCGCGACCGCCACCGACCTGCTCGGCTCCAGCTCGACGGCTGTGACCGGCTCGGTCGTGAACAACGACAATACCTCGAGCGCGGTGGCGATCACCGGCTCGACCAAGCTGTCGGGTACGGCAGGCACCGCGTCGAACAACCTCGCCACCGGCATCACCTCCGGTGAGACGCTGGTCGTCAACGGCACCACCTTCACCTTCGTCACCGGCACGTCCTCGTCCGGCACCAACATCGGCATCGGCGACAGCGTCAGCAACCTGCTGTCGGCGATCCAGACCCAGACCGGCGTGACCGCGTCGATCACCGCGGGTGCGATCACCCTGACGCCTCCGGCGGCGGGATTGACGCTCTCGGGCAGCACCGGCACCTTGGGCAAGCTCGGGCTGACTGCTGTCGGCGACGGCTTGTCAGGTCAGACCTTGACGGTCGGCGCCACAGGAGGTGGCACGGCGACCAGCATCACGTTCGGTCTAGGGACAGGACAGGTCAAGTCGCTGAACGATCTCAACGCCAAGCTCGCAGCCAACAACCTGCAGGCCACGGTCGACTCGTCCACCGGCAAGATCTCGATCACCACGACCAACGACGCGGCTTCGGCCACGATCGGCGCGATCGGTGGTACGTCGGCTGCGGCCAGCCAAGCCTTCAACGGTCTGACGGCGGCGGCTCCGGTGGCGGACGCGACCGCGCAGACGCAGCGCGCGAGCCTGGTCTCGCAGTACAACAACGTGCTGGCGCAGATCAACACGACCGCGGCCGACGCCTCGTTCAACGGTGTCAACCTGCTGAACGGCGATACGCTGAAGCTGACCTTCAACGAGAACGGCAAGTCGACGCTCTCGATCACCGGCGTGACCTTCAATACCGGCGGTCTTGGCCTGTCGACCCTTACCTCGGGCACCGACTTCCTCGACAACAACTCGGCGAACAAGGTGATCACCCTGTTGAACTCGGCCAGCTCGACGCTGCGCTCGGAAGCCTCCACGCTGGGTTCGAACCTGTCGGTGGTGCAGATCCGTCAGGACTTCAACAAGAACCTGATCAACGTGCTGCAGACCGGCTCGTCGAACCTGACGCTGGCCGACACCAACGAGGAAGCGGCCAACAGCCAGGCGCTGTCGACCCGCCAGTCGATCGCGGTGTCCGCGCTGTCGCTCGCCAACCAGTCGCAGGCGAGCGTGCTGCAGCTGCTGCGCTGATCCGCAAGTATCGCATCTCGACGACCAAGGCGGCGGGGGAAACCCCGCCGCTTTTTTCGCCTGGTTTGGCCGTCCGGCCCGTATCAATACTGGCACGGAACCGGACGCGAGTGGAGCCCAGGATCGCAACCAGTCGTTAAGCAAGAAATTTAAAGCGCCATTAACCATGTTTTAAAAGTGGCTGGACTAGAACCTCCTGGTGAATAACTAGGAAGGTTTCACACATATGTCCGGTATCGTTCTCTCGGCTTCGGTTCGCCAAAACCTGCTGGCGCTGCAAAACACCGCATCGCTGCTGGCCACGACTCAAAACAACCTGGCCACCGGCAACAAGGTCAACACGGCGCTCGATAACCCCACCGAATTCTTCACCTCGCAATCGCTCAACAACCGCGCGAGCGACATTGCGAATCTGCTCGACAGCATCGGCAACGGTGTCCAGGTTCTCCAGGCTGCGAATACCGGTCTCACCTCGCTTCAGAAGCTCGTCGATAGCGCCAAGTCGATCGCAAGCCAGGTCCTCCAGGCCCCGACGGGGTACACCACCAAGTCGAGCGTGACCTCCGCGGTCATCTCAGGGGCGACGGCGAACAACCTGCTCGGCAGCTCCTCAAACAATTTCGTGACCGGCAGCGCGGTCAACAACGACAACCTCAGCTCGGCCGTTGCGATCACCGGATCCACCAGGCTGTCGGGTACGGCGAGCTCGACCTCGAACGACCTGGCGAGCAGCGTCACCACCGGCGATACGCTCGTGGTCAACGGTGTCGTGTTCACCTTCGTGGCCGGCTCGGTCTCGGCCGGTACCAACATCGGCGTCGGCGACACCGTCAGCAACCTCCTGGCTGCCATCGATTCGGTGACCGGAGCCACCGCAACGCCGTCCACGGTGGCAGCCGGCAAGATCCAGCTGGCGACAGGCACGGCGCAGGATCTGACAGTATCGGGCACGGCCCTGGCCAAGCTCGGATTGACCGCCGGCACGACCACACGAAATCCGCCAGCCTTGACAGGACAGACGCTGACAATTGCCTCGACAGGAGGCGGCGTCGCAACGAACATAACGTTCGGCACAGGTGCTTCGCAGATCTCGACGCTGGCACAGCTCAATACGGCTCTCGCGACCAACAACCTGCAGGCCAGCCTGAGCACGACGGGTCAGCTTACGATCCTCACCACCAACGAAGCGGCATCGTCGACGATCGGCGCGGTCGCCGGCTCTTCGACCGCGGCCAGCATGGCCTTTAACGGCGTGACGGCATCGACCCCGGTGGCCGACACCAACTCCCAGACGACGCGTGCCGGCCTGATCGCGCAGTACAACAACGTCCTGGCGCAGATCAACACCACGGCGCAGGACGCCTCGTTCAACGGCATCAACCTGCTCAACGGCGACACGCTCAAGTTGGTGTTCAACGAGACCGGACGGTCCACGCTGAACATCACCGGCGTGACCTTCAACAGCACCGGTCTCGGCCTATCGGCGCTGGTGGTCGGAAGCGACTTCCTCGACAGCAACTCGGCCAACAAGGTGCTCACGACCTTGAACAGTGCATCGACTGCGATCCGCTCTGAAGCGTCGTCGCTCGGTTCGAACCTCTCGATCGTGCAGATCCGTCAGGACTTCAACAAGAACCTGATCAACGTGCTGCAGACCGGCTCGTCGAACCTGACCTTGGCCGACACCAACGAGGAGGCGGCCAACAGCCAGGCGCTGTCGACCCGCCAGTCGATCGCGGTCTCCGCGCTAGCGCTGGCCAATCAGTCGCAGGCGAGCGTGCTGCAGCTCCTGCGCTGAGCGCGAACGCGCTGGAATGATATCTCATCGAAGCGGCGGGCCATGCCCGCCGCTTCTGCTTTTGGCTATGCCGTGCGTGGCAGCGCGGGTCTCCGTTCGATGTCGGTGGGTGAGCTGCGTGAAGGCGCCGTTGTTCGTGTAGTTCGCGCCGCCGAGGCGTGATGAACAACGTACGATCCTCGTCCGGACATTTTGAATCATCGCGTTCGCAAGAAATTAAGAGGTGCACCAAACAAGGCGATTTGCGGTGCTCCGTGACGCTACGAAACGAATTCCGCTAACGGCCGCTAACCATATTTTAAAGGCACGCAAAGTACAAAACCTGAGCAGTTTGGTCGTGTCCCTGCGTCAGTCCGGAGTAGTTGATGTCATATGCCGCTCAAGCCTATGCCCGCACGTCGCAGACGACGGCATCACCACGGGAGATCGAAGCTCAGGCTCTGTTGAAAGCGGCACGGCAGCTGCAGGAAGTCCAGGCCAATTGGAGCGGCCCTGATCGCAACATGTACAAGGCTCTGCTCTTCAATCGTCGCTTGTGGACGATCTTCATGAGCGCGATGGAGGCGGACGACAATCCGAATCCGCTCGACATCCGCCAGAACATCGCCAACATCGGCGTGTTCGTGATGAAGCAGACGATCGAGATGCAGATGGATCCGGATCCGGCGAAGCTCAAGTCGCTGATCGACATCAACTGCCACATCGCCGCGGGATTGTCCGGGCGGAGCTGACCGTCGGGGACAGGGGCGGGTGGCGCGTCGTGATGACCGATATCACCAGCATCCTGTCTGCGTCCTACAAGTCGAACCTGCTCAGTACGGCGCGAAGCAACAGCAAATACGTGGCCGTCGATCCGACGCTCTATCAGGGCGGCTGGAGCGGAAAATATGCCAACGGGA
This sequence comes from Bradyrhizobium sp. SZCCHNR1098, assembly GCF_032489375.1. NCBI lineage: Bacteria > Pseudomonadati > Pseudomonadota > Alphaproteobacteria > Hyphomicrobiales > Nitrobacteraceae > Bradyrhizobium > Bradyrhizobium sp. SZCCHNR1098. Next base: position 266,390 of record NZ_JAUEXY010000008.1, on the reverse strand, counting down.
AGTCGTTCACGGTCTCGGTCTCCAACGTCAAGGGCTTTCACGCCAAGGTTCGCGACCAGAGCGAGGGCGTGAACAAGTATCAGGACGTGCTGATCAAGGATAATGCGTTGGGGATCGGCGATACGAAGTTCACGCTGACCGGCAACGGCAAGGCCCAGATCAAGAACGTGGTCACCGACGCCGCCTCGGGCCAGACCTATCTCGACACCGCCTACGCGACCCGGAGCAGTTGATCCGCCAAAGCTGCGCCGCTCGATACGGCAACGCCGCCCGGTGGGGCGGCGTGCAGGCGGCGGCGGAATGAAGCGGTAGGCCCCGTGGGGGCTCAGGCGGTGCGATCGGTCGCCACGACGCGCGGCACGTCCGCCTTCTGCATATCCTTCTGAAGGTCGAGCGTGTTGAAGTAGGCCCGGCGGCGCAGCACGGCCTCATCCGGATATTGGGTCACGACCTGATCGGTCTTGCGGTTGACCACCTGGAACACCAGGGCGGCAGCGGCGCGATCGTAATAGGCCTGCCGCGACACCGACAGATCGTTCGCGACGTTGACCGGGACGTCGTTGCGCACGGAGGCGCCAGGCTCGGCCGCGGTCACGGTCTGGCTGGGAGGAAGGTCCGTTGGAACAGCGCTCACCACCGCCTGGCTCGACGGCGGAATTATCGGAACGGACGCTGGCGTCCCTACCGCTCTTACGCTGAAATCGGAACTCATGGCAGCCTCCTCATGGCCATCGAGTCAATTCCCAACCCATCCCGCTTGCAACTATGCCGATGACCAATCAACGTTATGTTAGGAAATAGGATGAACGGCGCGTTGTGATTCGCCAGGGCCTTTTAAGCTTATCCGAGCGTTAAACGGCGACGGCCGCGCAGCCCTCGAGGCGGCGCGGCGCTGCAATGCAGTGGGGGGTGCCGGTGGTGAGGCTCAGAGCGTCCGGCTGACGGCGAGCGGGGTGAGGTGCCGTGCGCCCGGGGCGGCGCGGCGGCCGCCGGCGGTATACGTGCTGGGGATGTTCTTGCGCTGAACCTCGGCATTGACGCCGCGCACGATCTTTTCCGAGATCGCGTGCGCAGTCGCCAGCACGGTCAGGTTCACCTGCAGCAGGGCGCGGAAGGTGTCGTGGTGGCGGTGCAGGGTGGCGAGCAGCTCCGGCGCGGTCTGCTTCATGAACTCCTGGCTCGCCTTGAGGCGGCCCACGGTCGTGACGTAGTGGCGGGACAGCTCGGTCTTCTTCGGGCCGAACGCCATGCCTTCGCGCAGCTTGCCGGCGCGGACCAGCTCGGTCTCCTGCTCGATGACCGCGATCAGCTCGCTCATGACGCTCACCATCTCGTCGGCGAGCGCGCGTGCCTCTGCGGCGCTGGTGGCGGCGGCGTAGGTCGTCTTCTTCGCTTGGCCCTGTGCGGTCATTTCATAACTCCCTTCGGCGTGAGCGTTTGCCGCCCACGCGCTTGTCACGCGAACATTTACGCTTTGCCGTTGGCGCCGGAGCTGCTGCCGGCCTGTTGCAGGATGAGAGTGCGGAAGACGTCGTTGGAGATGCCGACGCCGCCGGCCTTGGCGAAGTTCTTGGAATATTGCTCCGTCAGCATCGAGCGCCAGACGCCGGTGCCCGGCGTGTCGCCGAACGGCCCTTCGCCCTTCACGCCGCTGGTCATCTGCGAAAACATGCTGTTGAGGAACATTGCTTCGAAGTCGGTCGCCGTCGCCTTGGCCCTGGCCTGCGCCTTGGGCGAGACCTTGGTCAGGGCCTCGGCGAGATCGAGATCGGTGCGCGGCGCGGTGACGGCCGCGGCCGTCGGCATGTTGAGAGCGACGCGGCCATGATAGGAGTCGATGAAGGACGTCGCCATCACATCACCTCGATGTCGGCTTCGATCGCACCCGCCGCCTTGATGGCCTGCAGGATGCTGATCAGGTCGCGGGGACCGATGCCGAGGCCGTTGAGGCCGTCGACCAGCTGCTGCAAGGACACACCGTCCTTGACGACCGCGAACTTCTTGCCTTCCTCGGTGACACCGACGCTGGTGCGCGGTGTGACCACGGTGCGGCCGCGCGACAGTGGATTGGGCTGGCTGACCTGCGGACTTTCGGAGATCGTGACGGTGAGGTTGCCTTGCGCCACGGCGACGGTCGCCACGCGCACGTCGCGGCCCATCACGATGATGCCGGAGCGCTCGTCGATGACGATCTTGGCGGCGAGATCAGGATCGACCTGCAACTGCTCGATCTCGGTCAGGAAGGCGACGACGTTGCCCTTGAACTCGGCGGGAACGCTGAGCTGCACCGTCGAAGGGTCGATCGGCTCGGCGGTCTTGACGCCGAGGAAATCGTTGATGGCGGCGGCGATGCGCTTTGCGGTGGTGAAGTCGGCGTTGCGCAGGGCGAGCCGCACGTTCGGCAGCCGGTTCAGGGCGAACTCGATCTCGCGCTCGATGATGGCGCCATTGGCGATGCGGCCGACCGTCGGCACGCCGCGCACGATCTTGGCGGCCTCGCCCTCGGCCTGGAAGCCGGAGATCGCGAGCGAGCCCTGCGCCACCGCATAGACGTTGCCGTCGGCGCCGAGCAGGGGGGTGACGAGCAGGGTGCCGCCCTGCAGGTTCTTGGCGTCGCCGAGCGCGGACACCGTGACGTCCATGCGCGTGCCTTGCGTCGCGAATGGCGGCAGGTTGCCGGTGACCATGACAGCGGCGACGTTGCCGGTGCGGATGGTGGCGCCGCGGATGTTGACGCCCATGCGCTCGAGCATCGCCTGCAGCGACTGCTTGGTGAACGGGATGTTGTTCAGCGTGTCGCCGGTGCCGTTGAGGCCGACCACGAGGCCATAGCCGATCAACTGGTTCTGGCGCACGCCCTCGATATTGGCGAGATCCTTGATCCGCGAGGTCGCATTCGCAGACATGACGGTAGATGCCAGCGCCAGCACGGCGGCGCAGGCGACCTGAAACAGGCGCGTGGTTCGGACGCGTCGCATCCTATGCTCCCCTCGAACTCTTCAAGTGATCACTCGGCCACTCCCATGACCGCATGATCGACGTTAACTATGCGAGCGTCGTGCCACGGCGATGCTCCGGGCTAACTCATTGAAAGAGTGTGAAATCGACTCGAAGCTTTGTCGCGGTCCAGGGGGACTCCGGGGGAACGAAGCTGCCGCCCCGGCAGAATTTGCCGGGCCGTTTACGCACCGTTAACCACGGCGGAGCCAATCTCCCGCTCGACACGCGAAGCTTGCGGGAGCCATCGATGCGCATCTACGGACCGAACGGCACGACCCTGGGCTCGTCGACCAGCTCCACGCGGAAAACCTCGTCCAGCGGCTTCAAGCTGCCTGACGTCGGCACCACGCAGGACACGCGCGCGACGCTCGCGCCCAAGCAGACGGCGAACATCGATGCGCTGCTGGCGCTGCAGGGTATCGAGGAGGAGCCGGCGGAGCGCCGCAAGCGCTCGGTCCAGCGCGGCAAGCGCGCGCTCGACGTGCTCGATGATCTCAAGCTGACGCTGCTGTCCGGCAAGCTCGACACCGCGATGGCGCTGCGGCTGCGCGATGCCGCGGCCGACCTGAAGCAGACCTCGGGCGACCCGGGACTGGATGCGATCCTCTCAGAGATCGAGCTGCGCGTCGAGGTCGAGCTCGCCAAGGCCGGGCGGAGCTGAGACGCTTCGCGCGTTCAAGCCGCCTTCGACGGCTGTTGCGCGTCGTAGCGCCGCTGCGCGGCGGTGACCTCCTTGAGATGGCGCTCGGCCCAGTCGCGCAGCGGATCGACCGCGGCGGCGAGCGTCAGCCCGAGCGGCGTGATCGAATATTCGACGGTGACCGGGACGGTCGCGATCGCGCGCCGCCGCACCAGGCCGTCGCGCTCCAGGCTCTTCAGCACCTGGGACAGCATCTTCTGCGAAATCCCTTCGATCGACCGCCGCAACTGATTGAAGCGCAAGGGGTCGTTGCGCAGCAGGATCAGGATCAGCACGGCCCATTTGTCGCCGACGCGATCGAGGATCTGTCGCGTTGGGCAGTCGGCCGAATAGACGTTCGCGGCTCTCATCGGTTACTCCGGCGTGACCAGGTGATCTTAAAGTGCGCTCTTAACACCAGCATTCGTTCCGCTATCTAGTCACTATCGGATACCGAGGCGGCTTCGTCCAGACCTCGGATCCGACCTCGTGATCTCGAACATAGGAGTCTCCCCATGAAGATCGCCGTCGCCGGCGCCTCCGGCCGTGCCGGGTCCCGCATTACCGCCGAGCTGGCCAGCCGCGGCCACCAGGTCACTGGCATCGCCCGCAACCCGGAGAAGATCGCCGGTCACGCCAACGTCAAGGCGGTGCGGGGCGATGCCAACGACCGCGCCGCGCTGGCAAAGCTCTGGGCCGGCCATGACGTCGCGATCAGCGCGATCCATTTCTCGGCCAGCGATGTCGAGACCCTGGTCGGGGCGGCCAAGGACTCCGGCGTATCGCGTTACCTCGTGGTCGGCGGTGCCGGCTCGCTCGAGGTCGCGCCGGGTGTGCGGCTGGTGACGACGCCCGGCTTTCCGGCCGCCTACAAGGCCGAAGCGGAGAAGGGCGCCGCGTTCCTCGATCGTCTGCGCCAGGAGAAGGAGCTCGACTGGACCTTCCTGTCGCCCTCGGCGATGATCGATTTCGGTGCCCGGACCGCCAAGTTCCGGCTCGGAACGGACCAGTTGCTGGTCGATGCCGACGGCAAGAGTTTCATCACCTTCGAGGACTTCGCGGTCGCGATGGCCGACGAAATCGAGCGTCCGGCGCACCGGCGGGCCCGTTTCACGGTCGGTTACTGAGGCCGTCCGCGGCGTCCCGCCGGCTGCGGCCGAATTTGCCTGTGCAACGGCCCGAACGGCGGGGCGCCCGTGCCGATCGAAATATTGTCTGTCACATGAGGCCGCTATATAACGCGGCCGCGAACGGGCGTATTCCGTCCGCCGGTGCCGAAACCGGCGCCAGCACGTACAGATGGGCTGACCTTGGAAAAGTTGAAGAACTACAAACCTTCCGAAAAAGAGCCTTTCATGAACGAACGCCAGCGCGACTATTTCCGCGCCAAGCTGCTGGCATGGAAGGAGGAGATCCTGCGCGAATCGAAGCTCACCCTGCAGGCTCTGCAGGAGGAGAACGTGAACCATCCGGACCTCGCCGACCGTGCGTCGTCCGAGACCGACCGGGCGATCGAGCTTCGCGCCCGTGACCGCCAGCGCAAGCTGATCTCCAAGATCGACGCGGCGCTCCAGCGCATCGAGGACAACACCTACGGTTATTGCGAGGAGACCGGTGAGCCGATTTCGCTGAAGCGGCTCGAGGCCCGGCCCATTGCGACGCTGTCGGTGGAAGCGCAGGAACGCCACGAGAAGCGTGAAAAGGTCTATCGCGACGAGTAGGTCGCGACACTGACCTGAACGAGCGGGGATTGCGGCCGCCTGCCGGGTGCGGCCGCAGTATCTGTTGACGGCTGAGACGGTGCTTGTGCGATCCGCACAGGCTGTGCGGGAGCGAGCGCAAGCGCCCTTGGTTTTCCGAACGTCAGGAACTTTTTCGCGCCTGCTGAATTAACTGCGGTTCCATCTCGGAACGCCGCGGGGAATCATGGGCGAGCCGGACATAGCCAGAGGCGCGCTGGCGACGATGCAGCGCTCCTACGGCGCCCTGAGCATCAAGGGACGCCTCCTTCTGCTGGCCGGCATTCTGTTCCTGCCCTGCGTCGGACTGATTGCCTATGTCATCGTGTCGATGGCGCAATCCGCCGACGCCTCAATTCGGCACGGCCTGTCCTATGCCGCGCAGACGATCTCCGGAGCTGTCGACGCCGAATTGCGGCGCTATATCGCGCTCGCCGAGGTGCTGGCGAAGTCTCCTGAACTCAGCGCGGCCGATCTCAGCGACTTCGAGGCGGAGGCGCGCCGCGTCGGTGCGGTCAGCGGCGAAGGCTGGATCATCGTGTCGGACGCGAGCGGCCGCATCCTACTCAACACCGGGGCGACGCCGGGCAAGCCGCTCGGCGAGCGCACGCCCGAAGGCCGGCACTCGCAGGAGCGCGCTTTTCAGTCAGGAAGGCCATCGATCTCCGACATCTTCACCGGTCCCAATTCCGGCGCGTGGGTGGCGACTGTCGATGTCCCCGTCGTCAAGGATGGCAAGCCGTTCCGTTGCCTGTCGATCGCCATGCCGGCCGCGAACTACACCCGGCTGCTGGCCCAGCAGCAACTGCCGGCCGACTGGCTCGTCGGCATCATGGACGGCCAGGGCCGCTACATCTCGCGCATTCCGAAGAACGCCACCACGATCGGGCAGCCGGCGTCGGCCGGCTGGCGGGCGACTGCCAAGGCCGAGGGGATCGCCGAGTTTCCATCGATCGAGGGCGATCGTGTCATCAACGCCAATGCGCGTCCCCAGCTGAGCGACTGGACGGTCGGGGTCGGCATCAAGCAGGCGGCTTTCGCCCAGGCGATCTCCTCGACGGTGCAGACCGCAACCATGGTGGCAACGACGATCTGCGCCCTGGCGCTGCTGCTGGCGGCCGGCATCGGCCGAAGCATCGCCCGGCCGCTCGAAAGCATCGCCGTCAAGAGCGCCATCCCCGGCGAGGCCGCGCCCTCCGATCCTCCGGAGGTCCGGGCGCTCAACGCCCGACTGGCTGCGGCCGAAAAGGCGCAGGCGGAGAGTGCGCGCGTCATCCAGGAGAATTTCGGAATGCTCGCCCAAGCCAGGGACGATGCGTCGCGCACGGCCGGGCAGCTCAAACTCGCCGCGAAATACGGACGGCTTGGCACCTTTACCTGGGACGGCAGATCCGGCGCCAGCCACTGGTCCGATGAGATCGAAGAACTCTATGGGCTCGCGCCGGGCACGTTCCCAGGGACCTATGACGCTTGGCTGGCGCTGGTGCATTCCGAGGACCAGGCGCGTGCCGATCGGGACAACAAGCAGGCGCTGATCACCGGCGAGCTCGATTCGGAGTGGCGGGTGGCGCTGCCCGACGGCTCGATCCGGTGGATCGAGGCGCGCGCCCGCATGTTGGGCGGCGAGGGCGGCGGCGATCCGTACATGATCGGCGTCAACATCGACGTCACGGCCGCGAAGGAAGCCGACCGCAAGCGCGAGCTGCTCGTGCATGAGCTCGCCCATCGCGTCAAGAACAGCCTCGCCGTGGTGCAATCGCTGGCGCATCAGCTGCTGCCGCGGCACGACGCCAAGGTCCGCGATTTCACGTCACGCCTGCATGCGCTGGCGACGGCGCACACGAGCCTTGCCGAGAACGACTGGCAGGGCGCCGATCTCGCCGCCCTCATCAGGAGTCAGGTCGCGCCGTTCGCCAGCACACCGGATCAACTCGCCACCAGCGGCCCCGCCATCCTGGTCCCGGTCGAGCTGACGACGCAGCTGGCTCTCGTCATCCACGAGATGGCCTGCAACGCCAGCAAATATGGCGCGCTCACCACGCCCAACGGTCACGTCGATGTCAGCTGGTCGTTGGCCCAGGACGCGCTGCATGTCCGTTGGCAGGAGAGCGGCGGCCCGCCGGCGCGCGAGCCTCCGGTGGTCGGCTTCGGCAGCCGGCTGCTGACCCGCACGGTCAGGCATCTGCAGCGCACATTTGCCGAGAGCGGGCTGACCTGCCAGTTCGAGCTGCCCTGGCTCACGACACGTGACGAGAGCTCGATGGCCGCAACGGGCGAGGCGAGTTGAGCGTCAGCGCGCGAAGCGCCACTCGGCTGGTCCTGACATGGCCTCACATGGCCTCGCCATCGCGCTCTGCCATACCCACGTCCGGGGTATCGACGCAGAGACGGCAATTCCGATGAGCGAGGTACTGGTTATGGGCGGCTGGTCGGTTGAAAGTGCCGCTTGCGCCCGCGGCCGCGCCGTCTCAAATTGTTGATGAAGCTGAGATGGGAGCCAAAATCTCGTTAATAAACAATCCGTTCACCATAAATCCTGCGATGCCGGTTCGGGCCGCGGGCCAGGGGAGTTGAAGGGCCATGGGAGCAGACGAGATCCTTGCCGCTGCGCAACTGATTGTAGATGCCCGCAAGCGGCGGGCGCCCTTGGGCGCTCTGCCGCCGCAGCTTCAGCCGAAGGATGAAGCTGCCGGCTACGAGATCCAGCGTGAAGTCCATTGGCTGCTCGCCGAACAGGCCGGTGACTTCGCTGGCTACAAGATCGGCTGCACCAGCAAGGTGATGCAGGACTATCTTGGTATTCCGCATCCCTGCTCCGGCGGGGTGTTCGCGCGCGGCGTTCACCAGACGGGGGTCGGATTGCGCACGGCCGACTTCGTCCGCGTGGGCGTCGAATGCGAGATCGCCGTGCGGCTCAAGCACGACCTGCTGCCGTTGGACGCGCCGTTCACCATGGATCGTGTCGTCGAGGCGATCGGCGACTGTCATGCGGCGATCGAGATCGTCGACGACCGTTATGTGCAATGGCAGACGCTGGGGGCGCCGACGCTCGTCGCCGACGATTTCTTTGCTGCCGGCTGCGTCCTCGGCCCGGCGCTCCCGCGCGCTGCCGTAGCGGACTTGGCCGCGGTGCAGGGCCGTGCCATCGTCAACGGCACCCTGGTCGGCGAGGGCACCGGTGCGGATGTGCTGGGACATCCGGTCCACGCGCTGGCCTGGCTTGCCAATCATCTCGCCGCCGGTGGTGACGGGCTCGAGGCCGGACAGCTCGTGCTGACCGGCAGCCTGGTCAAGACGATATGGCTGAGCGCGGGCGACCGGGTGCGGATGGAGCTGGACGGCCTCGGTGTGGTCGAGGCGGCGTTCATGTGATCCCGCGTCGAGGAAGACCTGCCGATCTCTGAGCGGGGCGTTGCTCCGCTCCAGCTAGACGAGCTCCATGCGCAGATGACGGCCTACGGCTCTGGCGGCGCGCGCCAGCGTGCCGAGCGTGACGGATTCATTGTCGGGATCGAGCAGCCGGTCGAGCTGGGCGCGGCTGGTCTCCATGCGGGCCGCCAGCTCGGTCTTGGAGATCGCCTCGCGCTTCATTAGCTCCTCGAGCTGCCGTACCAGCACGCGCTTGATCGCGCGCGCCGTCACGGTCTCGTAGAGACCGTCCTCCTTCAGAAAGTCGTCGAAGGCAGAGCCGACCTTGCCGGCAGTCTTAGGTGCGCGCATCACGAAATGTCTCTCATGCGTTTGACGGCCAATTCGATATCGGATGCCGGAGTCTTCTGACTCTTCTTGATGAAGGCATGGAGCAGGATCATCCGGCCGTCTCGCAAGCAAAAGATCACACGGGCGATCCGGCCCTGCGTGAGGCTGCTGCGAACCTCCCACAGTCCATGACTCAATGGCCGACACAGAGGAAGCCCGATCGGCCAAGCAAACTCGACGTCCTTGATATCCTCGCCGAGGATCCGACGATCCTCGGCAGGCAATTCCTTGAGCCAGTCCCGGACGGGTTCGCGGCCGGATGGCAGCGCGTAGAAGAACGCCGGTAGCCGTTTCATTGAAATGTACCATTTTTGGTACGTTCTGCAACAGGGAAAATGCTGAGCAGGCTCTCAGTTGATCGCCAAGTGAACGACACTTGTCTAGGCAAGTAAACGAACACGGCCTCCGGCAGGGGAGCTACCGGAGGCCGCGTATACATCGCCCGCTGCGCCTAGGTTCGCATTGGGCAATGTGGGAGCTCGCTTTCAGAGAAGGGCGGCGGCTGCGGATCATCTCATGACCAGTGTCGCGCTCGGCCAAGTCCTTGTCTGACCCTCCGGGGAGGGATTTTCATCGTGTCTCTTCATCCTTGTCCGATTGCCGACCCAAGACATTCAGGTCGGAGCTTTCGCGGCGACCGGGCGTGGTTGGCTCCGCCCGGCCTTTCGATGTGATCTCCGCCTCAGAACGGCAGCAGGATGTCCATCACCTGCTGGCCGTAGCGCGGCTGCTGGACGTCGGAGATCTGGCCGCGGCCGCCGTAGGAGATACGGGCCTGGGCGATCTTGGTGGAGTCGATGGTGTTGTCGCTCTGGATGTCCTCGGGCCGCACGATGCCGGCCACGATCAGCTCGCGGATCTCGTAATTGACCCGGATCTCCTGCTTGCCTTCGACGACGAGGTTTCCGTTCGGCAGCACCTGCGTCACCACCGCGGCGACGCTGGTGGTCAGGGATTCCGAGCGCTGGATGGTACCCTTGCCGTCGGAGGACGAGGTGCCGTCGGCGGTCAGGATGCGGCCGGGCAGCACCTTCTGCGCCTGCACGCCGAGCGTCTTCGCGCCGATGAAGTCGGTGATGCCCGAATCCTCCTTGTTGGTGCGGCTGCGCTGGGTCTCGTTGGCGAAATTGGCCTTGTCGGAGATGCTGACCGTGACGGTCAGGAGGTCGCCGACCTGACGGGCGCGCTGGTCCTTGAAGAAGGCGCGCGAGCCGTTGCGCCACAGCGAGTTCGGCGCGTAGGACACCGTCTCGGGCTTGGGCATCGGCATCTGCACCGGCTTGTAGCCCGGCTGCGTGGTCGGGTTGTCGATCTCCGTCAGCTTCGGCCGCTCGCCGATCTGCGACAGCCGGTCGATCGAGGAGCATCCGCCGGCCATCGACAGCACTGCGAAGGAGACCGAGACCAGCGCAACCCGGCGCAGGCTCGAGGCGCCCCGACCATCAAACTTGAACTTCGACATGAAACTTACTCGGCTTTCGGGGTGGCGGAGGTGGGAAGGCGGCTGGCGACGGCGACGGGCGCGGCGATGTCGGCTTCGGAGGTCTGCGCCGGCTTGGCGACGGCGATGTCGACGGAGACCTGGCCGCGACCCGAGACGCGGCCGGTCACGGTGCGCTTGGACTGCAGATTGAGCACGCTGACGACGTCGCCTTCGGTGCCCGACTCCAGCGCCTTGCCGCGCGTGGTGAGATAGATGCCGGCGGTCTGGTAGATCAGCGTGACCGCCTGGTCGCGCTGCACGAGGTCGGGCTTGGCGAGGTCGGTGGTCTTCAGCGCCTGACCCGCGCGCACCGCGCGGCGCATCTGCATGCCCACTGCGAGCTCGCGCGAGGCAGGCTCGCCGCCGCCGAGCTCGGCGCGCGGCCGCCGCTCGGTCTGCAGGTCGCCTGAGCGGATCATCTCGTTGCGATCGATGTTGCGGGTCAGCACCACGGCCTCGACGGTCTCGATCGCCGTGCCGGTGTAGCGCAGCTTGGTCGGGCTCGCGCCATTGGCATGGCCGAGCTCGAAGGTGATGTCGAAGCGGCCGCTGCGGGGGTCGAAGCGGGCGCTGGTCGGCGCCAGCGTGCCTGACGTCGAGGCCTCGAATTTGAGATCCTGCACCGGCTGGTCGAAGCTGATGCTGAGGTTCGCGGCATCGCCAAGTCCGTTGCGGTGATCGAGCGCCTGGGCCACTGCCGTGCTGATCTCCTTGGCGTCGATGGCGCGGGCCAGCCGCGTGACCGCAACCTCCTTGATGTCGCGGACCTCGACGCCGATGACCTGGTGGGTGCGCAGGGTCGCGATCACCTGCGCGGCCGGCAGCACGCCGGTCGTGCCGAGATCGGGCGCGCGGTAGACGGCGATATTGGCCGCGACGCCCGCATTGTCGATCAGGTCGCCGACGCGCACGATGTCGCCGGTGACGTTGACGGTGGAGCGCAGCACGGGCGCCTTGATCTGGTCGTCGGCCTCGCCGGCCAGCGCCGACAGCGCGGTCGAGGCGAGCAGGGCGGCTGCGAGCAGGAAGGGACGGACGGTGCGGGTCATGATGGCGATCTCCCTTCGAACCTCAGCGGAACAGCGCAGTGGTCGATTGCAGCATCTGGTCGGCGGCCGAAATGACCTTGGCGTTCATCTCATAGGCGCGCTGGGCGGCGATCAGCTCGCTCATCTCGCTGACGACATCGACGTTGGCCTGCTCCAGGCTGCCCTGGGTGATGCTGCCGAGGCCATCCTGGTTGGCGACGCCGTCCTGCGGTGCGCCCGACGACGGCGTGTCGGTGAACTGGTTGTTGCCGACCGGCTGCAGGCCGGCCTTGTTGATGAAACGGGTGACCTGGAGCTGGCCGATGATGTTCGAGGTGGTCGAGCCCGGCAGCGTCACGGAGACCTGGCCCTGCGCGTTGACGGTGATGCCCGAGGCGTTCTGCGGGATCGTGATCGTCGGCTGCACCGGGTTTCCCTGCGCGGTGACGATGCGGCCTTGATTGTCCATCTGGAAGGTGCCGTCGCGGGTGTATTGGAAGGTGCCGTCGGGCATCAGCACCTTGAAGAAGCCCTCGCCCGAGATCGCGAGGTCGAGATCGTTGCCGGTCTGCGACAGCGTGCCCTGCGTCATCGAGCGCGGCGTGCCGACGGTCTTGACGCCGCCGCCGATGTCGATGCCGACGGGCAGGATCGTGCCCTGGTCGGAGGACTGCGCGCCGACGCGGCGCATATGCTCGTAGATCAGGTCCTGGAACGCCACCGTCTGCTTCTTGAAGCCGGTGGTGCGCAGGTTGGCGATGTTGTTGGAGATCACCTGAACGTTGAGTTCCTGGGCCGCCATTCCGGTCGCAGCGGTGTGAAGCGCCTGCATGTCACGTCTCCTTCAAGATCTGTCAGGCCGGAACGTCGGCGAGTTTCTCGATCGCGTTCTTGCGCAGGTCGCTCTGGACCTGCAGCATGTTGGCGACCTGGGTGTAGGCGCGCATCACTTCGACCATCTTGCTCATCTCGCCGACCGCGCTGACGTTCGACTTCTCGATGTAGCCCTGCTGGATGGTCGACTTGGTGTCCTGCTGCGGGATGGCGCCGGCGGCGGCGTAGAGGTTGTTGCCCTGCTTCTGCGCGGCCTGCGGATCGGCGAAGTTGACGATGCGCAGCTTGCCGCGGATCGAGTCGGTGCGGTTGACGCCCTCGACCACCGTCACGGTGCCGTCGGGCGAGATGTTGACGTCGTGGTCGGTCGGCTGAAACACGATCGGACCGCCGGTGCCGAGCACCAGGTCACCGGCGGAGGTGACGAGCTGGCCGAGATTGTTCATGTGCAGGTTGCCGTCGCGGGTGTAGCGCTCGCCGGCCGCGGTCTGCACCGTCAGGAAGCCGTCGCCCGTGACGGCGACGTCGAGCGCGTTGCCGGTGCGCTGCATCGAGCCCTGCGAGAAGTCGCGATAGGTGCCGCGGTCCTGGACATAGGACACCCTGCGGGCGGCGCCCGGAAAATTGTCTTCATGCGCGCCGGAGGAGAGATACTCCTCGAACAGCTGCTGATCGGCCTTGAAGCCGTTGGTGTTGACGTTGGCGACGTTGTTGGCAACGACGTCGAGCTGCCGCTCCAGCACCATCTGCCGCGACAATCCGATGAGAAGCGCATTCTCCACCGGTCGATCTCCCCTTTTAACGAATCCCGTTCGCGGCACCTCTCCCAAGGCGATCTCGATCGGGTCTTCAACGAACCGTTCGGCTCTCCCAAGCCGGCGGGTTCGCAAGGGGTACAGCGAAAGCTGTGCCAACTCTGAATCTATCGATAAATCAACGATTTGGATTTAAGCCCGGGTTCAGAACGCCCGGCAATAACGTCTCGCTAACCATAATTGCCCGGCAAGTTTTTCCCACCGCCTCGGCAAAAGAAAGCTTCCGTTAACCATTGTTACCGTAGCGTTCCCTCAACAAAGCGCAGATGCGCTGGGAGCGTTGGTTTCGCGTCATTAAGCTTTCTGGCGGCATCGGCTCGATTTTCCGGAAGGATCCGAAAGCCATGGCCGAGAACGACGCCGGAGCAGGCGAAGGCGAGGAGCAAGCAGGCTCGCCGAAGAGCAAGCTCAAGCTGATCATCATGGTCGTCGGCGCGCTGGCGCTGCTCGGCGTCGGTGGTGCGGCCTATTTCTTCTTCTTCAGCCACAAGAACGACGAGCATCACGCCGAGGCGGCGCCGCCGCCGAAGCCGCCGGCCTTCGTCGAGGTGCCGGACCTTCTCGTCAACCTGGTCGGCAATCCCGGTGACCGCGTCCAATATCTGAAAGTGAAGATCGTGCTGGAGGTGAAGGAGGAGAAGCAGGTCGAGACGATCAAGCCGACGCTGCCGCGCGTCACCGACATCTTCCAGACCTATCTGCGTGAGCTCCGGCCGAGCGACCTCAACGGCTCGGCGGGCCTGTTCAGGCTCAAGGAGGAGCTCACCAAGCGGGTCAACGTCGCGCTGGCGCCGAACCAGGTCAACGCGGTGTTGTTCAAGGAAATCGTGGTCCAGTAAGGCAAAGAAGCTCAACGATCATGGCGGGCAACGATCAAGTCGACCAGGATGCGATAGCCGCGCAATGGGAAGCCTCGCTCGACTCGGAGGATCCCACAGAGGCCGCGGAAGCCGCAGCAGCCAATGAACTCACCGAATCGATGGCTCTGCAATGGGCCGCGATGGTCGAGGACGGCAGCCGCGATTTCGGCGCCACCAAGAACGGCGGCGAGCGGGTGCTGTCGCAGGAGGAGATCGACAATCTCCTCGGCTTCACCGCCGGCGAGGTCAGCCTCGACGACCATTCCGGCATTCGCGCCATCATCGATTCGGCGATGGTTTCCTACGAGCGTCTGCCGATGCTCGAAATCGTCTTCGACCGTCTGGTGCGGCTGATGACGACCTCCTTGCGCAACTTCACCTCCGACAACGTCGAAGTCTCGCTCGACCGCATCACCTCGGTGCGCTTCGGCGACTACATGAACTCGATCCCGCTGCCCGCCGTGCTCAGCGTGTTCAAGGCGGAGGAGTGGGAGAATTTCGGGCTCGCCACCGTCGACTCGACCCTGATCTATTCGATCATCGACGTGCTGCTCGGCGGCCGCCGCGGCAACACCCAGCTCCGCGTCGAGGGCCGCCCCTACACGACGATCGAGACCAACCTGGTCAAGCGCCTGATCGAGGTGGTGCTGAGCGATGCCGAGCAGGCGTTCCGGCCGCTGTCGCCGGTGCGCTTCACCATCGACCGGCTCGAGACCAATCCGCGTTTCGCCGCGATCAGCCGGCCCGCCAACGCCGCGATCCTGGTGAAGCTGCGGATCGACATGGAAGACCGTGGCGGCAACATCGAGCTGCTGCTGCCCTATGCGACGATCGAGCCGATCCGGCCGGTGCTGTTGCAGATGTTCATGGGTGAGAAGTTCGGCCGCGATCCCGTCTGGGAAGGCCACTTCGCCACCGAGATCACCAAGGCCGAGATCGCCGTCGACGCCGTGCTCTACGAGGCCGACGTGCCGCTGAAGCAGCTCATGAAGCTGAAGGTCGGTGACACCCTGCCGCTCGACATCCGTCCCGATGCGCTGGTCGCGGTCCGCTGCGGCAGCACCATGCTGACGGAGGGGCGGATGGGCCGGGTCGGCGACCGCGTCGCGATCCGTGTCACCAAGAATTTGCGCAAGCCGAATACGACGCTTGCGATGTTCGAAGGCTCCGAAGGCCAGAACAAGTTGATGGAGGCCCAATGAACCACTCCCTCGGATTGATCATCGAAAGCCTGGTGGCGGTCCTTTTGGTGCTGACCATCGGCTATTGCATGCTGCTGAATTCCAGGCTGAAGCGGCTGAAGGCGGATGAGCATTCGCTCAAAGCCGTGATCGCGGAGCTGATCACCGCGACCGAGATCGCCGAGCGGGCGATCGGCGGCCTCAAGCTCGCCGTGCGCGACGTCAACGACAATCTCGGCAATCAGCTCGCCGCCGCGACGCAGATGTCCGACCAGTTGCGCAAGCAGCTCGCCGAGAGCGACGGCGTGGTGCGCCGGCTGTCGCGCATCGCCAGCGCCGCGCGACCCATCACCTCGCCTGAAGCCGCGCCCGAGCCGGCGCCTGCGCCGGTGCCGGCGATCACGACCGAGCCGGTGCGCGTCTCCGGTGCCAAGGCGGTTGCCGCCGCGGCCCAGGCATTCTCCGAACGTCGAAGGACTGGTGGCCTTGCCGCATGAATGCGTTTCGTAACATCCGCGTCATTCCCGTCGTCCTGATCGCGGTGGCCTGTCTTGCGGTCCTGAAGGTGGCCGGCCTCGTGATCGATGGCGGCTACGTTTTCGACTATGACCCTCACCCGACCAAGCGGTCCTGGGCCCAGGAGAACCTGGGCTATCCGGGCCGCGAGGACAATGACATCGTCACCGGCTCCACGCACGGCGCACCGAAGGAGAAGAAGGAGGAGGCGCCCAAGCCCGCCGCTCCGGACACCAAGCCCGAGGGCGTGGTGATCAAGCCCGAGGAGAACCAGCAGCAGGTGTCGCCGGCGGAGAAGGCGATCCTCGAGCGGCTGCAGTCGCGTCGCCAGGAGCTCGACGCGCGCGCGAGAGAGATCGACATTCGCGAGAGCCTGTTGCGCGCCGCCGAGCAGCGCATCCAATCCAAGACGGAGGAGATGAAGGCGATCGAGGGCCGCATCTCCGGCGCGCAGGCCGCCAAGACCGAGGCCGACAACGCCCGCTTCAAGAGCATCGTCACGATGTACGAGGGCATGAAGCCGAAGGATGCCGCCAAGGTGTTCGACCGGCTCGACATGTCGGTGCTGATCGAGATCGCCTCGCAGATCGCGCCACGCAAGATGTCCGACATTCTCGGACTGATGACGCCGGAGGCGGCCGAACGGCTCACCGTCGAGCTGGCGCGCCGGGCCGGCGCCGACAGGCCCGAGACCAGCGCCGAGCTGCCGAAGATCGAGGGCAAGATCGTGCCCGTGAAGAGCAATTGAGCCGCATGTTTAATGCGCCCTTAAACGCCGACACCTAGATTTCCGGCGTGGCGGGGCAGGCGTATCCGTCAAGTTGCGGATGTCGAACCGGAAGCTTGTGACCATGGCGCGCACGACTCCCATTGGATTGCGGTCGAAGGCCCGCGCACGGGCGCGCACTGGCCTTGCGCTGCTGTCGGCCATCGTCATCGGCCTGGTGCTGTCCACGGTCGCGGCAGGCGCTGCGCCGGTGCCGGGCGAGGCGAGCCTGTCGGCTCAGGACGGCTATGCGCGGCTGGTGCTGAAATTCTCCGAGGACATCAACGCCGACGTCACCACCGCCGGCTCGATTCTGCTGATCAGGTTCGATCGCGCCGCCGCCGTTCCGATCGACCGCTGGGTGGACGCGGCGCCCGACTACATCTCGTCGGCCCGCGGCGACCCCGACGGCTCGGCGCTGCGGTTGTCGCTGTCGCGCAAGGTCCGCGTCAACACCATGACTGCGGGCGAACGCGTCTTCATCGATCTGTTGCCCGACAGCTGGACCGGCCCGCCGCCGCCGCTGCCGGCCGAGGTCGTGCGCGAGCTCGCCGAGCGAGCGCGCGCCGCCGAACGGGCGCTGCGGCTGCAGCGCGCCGAGGCGGAATCGAAGAAGCGGCCGCCGATCCGCGTGCGCGCGCTGGTGCAGCCGACCTTCGTGCGCTTCGTATTCGAGATCCCCGACGGTGTCGGCATCTCCTCGGTGCTCAACGACCAGAAGCTGTCGCTGTTCTTCACCGCGCCGCTGTCCTTCGATCTCGCCGACGCCAAGCTCGTCGCGCCGCCGAACGTCGCCGCGATCAACCAGCGCATCGACGGCAGCAGGACCGTCGTCGAGCTCGGCCTGGTCGGCGAGGTCGACGTTCGCGCCTTCCGCGAGGAGAAGAACTACAACATCGACGTCGCCTATCAGCAGCCGGACAAGAAGGTCTCCGCAGTCTCCTCGGACACGCTGCCGGGCGCCAAGGCGGCCGCGGCCGAGAAGCCCAACGGCAGCAAACCCAATGGCGACAAGCCGAAGCAGGCTGCGCAGCCCGAGATCGTGCCGCCGACCTCCGACACCATCGCCAAGGAGATGAAGACGGAGACCAAGCCTGCGGTCGCGGCGCCAGCCACCGAGCTCGCAGCCGAGCCTGCGCCGTCGGCAGCGGCTGCTGCCGCGCCGGCCGCCGCGAAGGCCGAAGCCGCGCCCGAGGCCCCCAAGCCTGAAGCTGCTGCGCCTGAAGCTGTCAAATCCGAAGCAGCCAAATCCGAGCCAGCGAAGTCCGAGGCGATGAAGTCGGAGGCGGGCAAAGCCGAAGCCGCCAAGCCTATCGAGACCAAGTCTGCCGAGATCAAGTCTGCCGAAACCAAGGCCGCCGAAACCAAGCCGGCCGAGAAGGCAGCTAATGGAGCCGCCACCCTGGAGGCCCTGCGCGACAGTGAGGGCCTGCGGCTCACCTTCGGCTTCGGCCAGGTCACGCCGGCGGCGCTGTTCCGCCGCGGCGACACGGTATGGATGGTGTTCGATTCGACCAAGCCCGTCGACGTCGAGCCCATCCGCGCCAAGGGCGGCGCGATCATCGGCGAGGTCAACAGGACGCCGCTCGACAAGGGGCAGGCGATCCGGATCCGCCTCAACCGCCCGCAGATGCATTCGCTCGGCAGCGACGATGGCGGGCGCAGCTGGACCCTGTCATTCGCCGACAAGGGCCTGACCAATCAGCAGCCGCTGATGGTGATGCGCAACGTCACCGATCCCGCGCTCGCCAATGTCATGGTGCCGCTCGCCAATCCCGGAGCCGGCATGCTGCACCGGCTGACCGACCCGGATGCCGGCGACACGCTGCTGGTCGTGACGGCGCCGCCGCCGATCCGCGGCTTCATCAAGCGCCAGGATTTCGTCGACCTGTCGCTGCTCGATTCGATCCACGGCATCGCGGTGCGTCCGAATTCGGATGACGTCGCCGTCGAGATCGCGCCCGACAAGGTGATCCTCGGCCGGCCGGGCGGGCTGACCCTGTCGTCGATCGGCTTCTCGCCGGAGCGGGCGCCGACCGCCGTACGGCCGATGTTCGACATCGACGAATGGCAGCAGAACCAGACCCAGCCGTTCGTGCCGCGCGAGGATCTGCTGATCAAGGCCGCGGCGAACGCCGAGCCGGAGCGGCGGGCGCAGACGCGGCTGGCGCTGGCGCGCTTCTACATGGCGCGAGCGATGTATCCGGAAGCGCGCGGCGTCACCAATCTGATGATCTCCGACGCCGACCCGCGCACCGACGAGACCGCCATGCTGATGATCCACGCGGTGGCGAGCATCCTGATGGGCCGGCCGGACCAGGGACTCAAGGATCTCGCCACTCCGTCGATCGGCAATAATTTCGATTCGCAGATGTGGAAGGGCCTCGCCTTCGCCCGCCAGGGCAAGTTTGCCGACGCGCGCGAGAAGCTGAAGAACGTCGAGTTCGCCATCGCCTCGCTGCCGCTCGACCTGCAGCGCGTCGTGATCGCGGATGCGATGAAGTCGGCGCTCGAGATCAAGGATTTCGCCGGCGCCGCCAAGCGGCGCGCCGAGCTCGACGTGATCGGCGTGCCCGCGGACATGAAGCCCGACATCGCCGTGCTGCGCGGTCGGCTCGCCGAGGCGATGGCGCAGGAGAAGGATGCGCTCGACGACTATCGCTTCGCCGTCAATTCCGACGACCGCCTTGCGGCCGCGGAGGCCAAGCTGCTGGAGATCAAGCTTCTGCAGAAGCGCGGCGAGATCAAGCCGCCGGACGCGCTGAAGGAGCTGGAGACCTTGCAGGCGATCTGGCGCGGCGACGCCATCGAGGTGCAGACGTTGCAGATGATGGCGCAGCTCTACGAGGAGGCGGGGCGCTATGCGGACTCGCTCGAGGCCGCGCGTCAGGCCACCCGCCTGATGCCCAACTCCGATTTGGCGCGGCAGGCCCAGGATGCAGCCTCCCGCCTGTTCTCGCAGTTGTTCTTGAACGGCAAGGCCGACGAGCTGCCGCCGGTCGATGCGCTCAGCATCTTCTACGGGTTTCGCGAGCTGACGCCGATCGGCCGCCGCGGCGACGAGATGATCCGCAAGCTCGCCGACCGCTTGGTCGGCATCGATCTGCTCGATCAGGCCGCCGAGCTTCTGCAATACCAGGTCGACCACCGCCTCGAAGGCGCGGCGCGCGCCCAGGTCGCCGCGCGTCTCGCCATGGTCTATCTCACCAACCGCAAGCCTGAACGCGCCATTGAGGCGCTGCGCACCACGCGCATCGCCGATCTCGCGGGCGAGCTGCGCCAGCAGCGGCTGCTGCTGGAAGCCCGCGCCAACAGCGACATCGGGCGTTACGACCTCGGACTGGACATCATCAGCAACATCGGCGGCCGCGAGGCGATCCGGCTGCGCTCCGACATCTACTGGGCGTCGCGGCGCTGGCGCGAGGCGTCCGAGCAGATCGAGCTCTATTACGGCGATCGCTGGCGCGATTTCCGCCCGCTCAATCCGGCGGAGCGCGGCGACATCCTGCGCGCCGTGGTCGGCTATGCGCTCGCCGACGACGCCATCGGCCTCGCCCGCTTCCGCGAGAAATATGCGCCGCTGATGACCGGCGAAGCCGACAAGATCGCATTCGACGTCGCCAGCAAGCCGGCGAGCGGCTCCAGCGCCGAATTCGCGCAGATCGCGAAGATGGCGTCGAGCGTCGATACGCTCGACGGCTTCCTGCGCGACATGCGGGCGCGCTTCCCGGATGCCACCGGCAAAGGACCGGACGGCGGCAAGGATGCTGCGAAGGCCCCGTCGGAGGCGACCGGCGCCTTGCCGCGCATCCAGGGCGTCAAGCAGGCGATCGCGGGTCGATGACGTCGTGCGTCAAGGCGTGTAGCCAGGAGGACCTGGCGACATGACGAAGCCGACCAAGACCGAAGCCGAGCTCATCGCGATGGCCAAGGCGGAGCTGAAGGCGCGGGTCGGTTGTCCCGACGGCATGGCGATCTCGGTGCTCCGCTGGGGCACCAAATGGAGCTCTGCGCCAAGGCCGATCCCGGCACGGCGACGCGCACCGGCTATCCGGAGAGCGTGTCGATGCTGGTGAAGATCGGCGACGAGCTGAGCAAGCAGTACGACGTCGCGGGGTGAGCGATTCTGAATCCGTCCGAAGCGCGCCAAGACGAAAGTTCGAGACTGCTTTGCGAAGCCAGCAGATCGGCAATTGTCGCGCTCGTTCAGTCAGAACCGTGCGGCGCAAGCGCTTCGATGATGCGGCAGTCGGCAACGGCGCCGTGCTTGCAGCGCCCTATGACATCGGCAAGCTCGTCACGCAGCGCCACGAGGTCCGCGATCTTGCGTTCGATCTCTGCGAGGTGTTGGCCCGCGATGACGTCGACCGCTTCGCATGAGCGGTCTCGCTGATCGGCAAGGTCCAGCAGGTCACGGACCTGCTCGATGGAGAAGCCCAAATCGCGGGCACGCCGAATGAAGCTCAGTCGCCCGAGCTGGCGGTTATCATAGGCGCGGTAGTTCCCCTCGGTTCTCGGCGGAACCGGTAGCAGACCGATCCGCTCATAGTACCGGATCGTCTCCACCTTGGTGCCGGTCCGCTTCGCGAGGTCTCCGATGGTCAGTCGCGACATGGCTTGACCCTGTAGTGGCTACAGGGTCCATATATGACGTCGCATCATCTTGTAAGAGGCGACGATATGGCTGGTTGTCATGATGACTGCTGTTCGTCTTCCCCTCCGAGGGAACTGGACAGCCCCCGCTGGCGTCGTGCGCTCTGGATTGCGTTGGTCATCAATGGAGCCATGTTTTTGGCCGAGATCGCAGCAGGCGTGGCGGCCGGGTCGGCCTCGCTGCAGGCGGACGCAATCGACTTCCTCGGTGATACGGCCAACTATGCGATCAGCCTCGGAGTGGCGGGACTCGCGTTGACCTGGCGAGCACGCGCCGCCCTTCTGAAGGGCTGGTCGCTCGTCCTGCTTGGCGTCCTTGTCCTTGCCTCCACTGTCTGGCACGCAATTGCAGGCACCCTCCCGGAGGCGAGGACGATGGGGGTCGTCGGCATGCTCGCTCTTGTCGCCAATGCAGGCGTGGCCGTCATGCTCTACCGTTTCCGCGTCGGCGACGCGAATATGAGGTCAGTCTGGATCTGCTCCCGGAACGATGCGCTCGGCAACATCGCCGTGCTCGCGGCCGCAGCCGGTGTGTTCGGCACCGGCACGGCGTGGCCGGATCTCATTGTGGCGGCGATCATGGCCGCGCTTGGTTTGAGCGGTGGCTGGCACATCATACAGCGAGCTCGCATCGAGTTGCGCGGCTCCTCCACATCGCGCCCCGTCGCAAGCCCAATCCGGGCGAACTGATCGAGGGTACGCGTCAATGGGAGACACGAGCCTACTGCCTCTCGCTCATCATGACAGGTGAAACCTACCCGCCGTAGCTCTGCACCAGGCTGCCGGCGACCAGCGACCAGCCGTCGACCAGCACGAAGAAGATCAGCTTGAACGGCAGCGACACCACGACCGGCGGCAGCATCATCATGCCCATCGACATCAAGACCGAGGCGACCACGAGGTCGATGATCAGGAACGGCAGGAACAGCAGGAAACCGATCTCGAAGGCGCGCTTGAGCTCGGAGATCATGAAGGCCGGCACCAGGATGCGCAGCGACAGGTCGTCGGGCGTCGCCGGCGGCGGCTCGCCCGAGAGGTCCATGAACAGCTTCAGGTCCTTCTCACGCACGTTCTTCTGCATGAAGCCGCGCAGCGGCACCGAGGCGCGCTGCAGCGCGTCCTCGACGCCGATCTGGTTCTCGACCAGCGGCCGGATGCCGTCCTCATAGGATTTCTGCAACACCGGCCCCATCACGAACGCGGTCAGGAACATCGCGAGCGCGATGATGACCGAGTTGGGCGGGGCGGTCGCAGTGCCCATCGCCGTGCGTAGCAGCGACAGCACGACCACGATGCGCGTGAACGACGTCATCATGATCAGGATCGACGGCGCGATCGACAGCACCGTGAGCAGCGCGATCAGTTGGACCGCGCGTTCGGTGACGCCGCCACCGCCGGCGCCGAGATTGATGCTGATGTCCTGCGCAGCAGCACGTCCCGCCAGTAAACCGGCGGCAGTCAGAACAGCGATGAAGACAACTCTACGCGGGGGAAGCAGCGATCTCACTGAGACGACTTCGGACGTCCGAGCAGCGAGGCCATCTCGTCCTCCAGATTCTCGAAGCTGGTCTTGACCGGCGCGGCTTGCGCCGGAGCCGGCTCGCTGCGTGCGGCCGCCCGGGGACCCGAGGCTGGAGCAGCCGACGGATCGGCCGATGGACGCCGCAGCGCGGCCTCGAGCCGTTGCGCCATCTCGGCCAGATTGGCTTCGGCGCTCTGATCGGCCGCTGCGGGCGGCGGCGCAACCGGCGGCGGTGGCGGTGGCATCTGCGCAACCGGCGGCAGCGGCGGCGCCGCCACGCGTTCGACGCGCTCGGCTGCGCGTTCAGCGCTCCGCACCGGCGGCAGCCGGGGCCCCTCGGAGGGGCGCGGCGCCTCTGCCGGCCGTTGCGGCTCGGCGGGGCGCAGCGGGCGCGGCATCACCGGTTCACCGCGGGGCGCCCGCTCGGGGCGCGGCTCCAGGCGGGCTTCGTCGCCGCCGCGCGGCTCTCCACGGACGTCCGCCCGGAGGTCCTGGCGGGGATCGGGACGGCGCGGAGGGAGCGGTGATTCCGGCGGGAACGCCGGTGCCGGCTCACGCCGCTCAGCAGCAGCCGGCCCCGTGCGGCGAACCTCATCGATGAACGACGGCCGCATCGGGCGCTGCGGCGGCTCCGGCATCTGCGGCTCGGCATGCTCGGCGGCCTCGGTCTTCGGCTCGTTGTCGGCCCAGGACGGCGCATCCGGCAGCGGCGCGATGCGCGCCGCCGGCCGCTCTTCATTGATGCCCGGCCGCTGCGGCAATTGCTCGCGCGCCGGCATAGCGCGCACGATGTTGGATTCGACCACGATGTCGGTCGGCCCGCCGATCATCAAAAGATGCTCTATGTTGTCACGGCGCACGAGCACGAGACGGCGGCGGCCATCGACGGCGGCGGCATCGATTACGGCAAGCCGGGGCATGCGGCCGCGATTCGGGTTGGTGCCGAGACGATTGCCCGCGAATCGACGGACCAGCCACGCGGCGAGGCCGATCAGAGCCAGCACCGCCACGAATGCAAAAAAGAACGTCAGTGCCTGCATCTCTGTCCCCGGCAAATACCGCGTCCTTTCGAAGTCTCTCGTCTGTCCAACGCATCGCCGGCAGCGAACGGAGCTTCAGAACCGGAACCAACCTGTTAACGCATGACGGCAGGAACTGCCGCTCGGCCTCTTAATAACCCATGAATCGGCCGGGCCAAAACGACTTCTTGGCGAGCCGCGCCGTCCCGTAATGATGCATCGGTCGGCTGGGACCCCGGCACTTTCCTAAGAAATCGTCAAAACCCCGGGAATGTCCCGGTGGGCATAGCGCCGTTTCTTAACTCCTTGTTAACCATATGCACGGCAATTTCTACCTACCCAAACCGTCCGGTAGCCGGACATAACCGAGCAGCGCCATGTCCATCAACGATCTCCCCGTGTTGTCGGCGTTGCGGACCAAGATGCAATGGCACCAGGAGCGCCAGCGCGTGCTGTCGGAGAACGTCTCCAATTCGGATACGCCCAACTTCAAGCCGAAGGATCTGGTTGAGCCGAAGTTCGATTCAACCGGCCAGGCGGTCGGCGGCTTTGCGCCGCTGTCGCTGACCCGGACCAGCACCGCGCACATCGCACCGTCGTCGGGCGAGAGCGCGAGCTTCGACCAGAACCGCAAGGCCGGATTTCAGACGAGGCCCGCCGGCAACGCGGTGAGCCTCGAAGAGGAGATGCTGAAGGTCTCCGCCAACCAGATGGACTATGCCGCGGCAACCTCGTTGTACGGCAAGAGCCTGCATCTGTTGAAGACGGCAATCGGCAAGGCCTGAGCCGGAGTTGAGGACGGAGACCGACAAGCATGGCAAACGACTCCAGCGATTTCCTGCGCTCGATGAGCATTGCGACCTCCGGCCTGCGTGCGCAGGCGGGGCGTATGCGCGTCATTTCCGAGAACATCGCCAATGCCGATTCGACCGCCGCCAAAGCGGGTGGCGATCCGTATCGCCGCAAGGTCCCGACATTCACCTCGGCGCTCGACCGTGCGCTTGACGCCAAGGTGGTGGCACTCGGCAAGGTGGTGCCCGATCAATCGTCGTTCCGCGTCAAATACGACCCCAGTAACCCGGCCGCGGACGCGTCCGGCAATGTCAAGTACCCCAACGTCAATCCGCTCATCGAGATGACCGACATGCGCGATGCACAGCGGTCCTACGAGGCGAATTTGAACATCATCGGCGCCACGCGCCGCATGATCCAACGCACACTCGACATTCTGAAGACCTAGGACAGGAACGAAAGTCATGGCCTCCCCAATCTCCGCAGCTAATGCCTATGCGAATTCCGCCCGCGTGCTCGACGCCGGCGGCTCGAGCGGTGCCTTCGGCAGCCTCGGGCGCGTGCGCGACGTGCTAGGCAGCGGCAACGGCGCCGACAAGGGTGGTCCGTCATTCAGCGCGGTGCTGAAGGATGCGATCGGCAGCGTGATGGAGGCCGGCCGCAAGTCGGACAGTCAGGCGGTCGCGATGGCCGCGGGCAAGGCGAACGTCATGGATGTCGTCACGGCGGTCGCCGAAACCGATGTCGCGGTGTCGACGCTGGTGTCGGTGCGCGACCGCGTGATCCAGGCCTATGAAGACGTGATGAAGATGACGATCTAGGCGCAGCTCGTAACGAATCAGGGATTTGCCGTCTGCCGCGACTGCGCGCGATGCGCGATGAGGCGGGGGCCGGACCGGAACCGATCGACAGTGAGGAACGACAGGACATGACAGGAGCTGAAACGCTCGATGTGGCGCGCGATGCGATCTGGACCATCGTGCTGGTCTCCTCGCCGCTGATGGTGGTCGGCCTCGTCGTCGGCGTGGTCGTCTCCCTGTTTCAGGCGCTGACGCAGATCCAGGAGCAGACTCTGGTGTTCGTGCCGAAGATCATTGCGATCTTCGTGACGCTGCTGCTGGCGCTGCCGTTCATGGCCGATGCGCTGCATTCGCACATGATGCGGATCTCGTCGCGAATCATCGGCGGATGAGGCAATGTCCGGGGCAGCAGGGCTAGCCTGCGTGAGGGCGCTGCTAGCGGTCGCGAGGAGCAGTGCGGGGGGCGCTGCTGCTTTCGGCCGTGAGCTGGCGGCCTTTCGGGCGAACTCTTCGCAAGCTGTCTCGTCGCAGGCTGTCTCTTCAAAGACCGTCGTGCCGCACCAGCATGCGGTCGAAAGGGCCGTGACGGCGGACGATGCGCATCGATATTTCCTTCCTTCCGGCGCTGGCCGCCGTGTTCATGCTGGCCTTCGCGCGCGTCGGTGCGATGGTGATGCTGCTGCCGGGCCTCGGCGAGGTCAACATCCCCGTCCGCATCAAGCTCGCGACCGCGCTGCTGCTCACGATGATCGTGCTGCCGCTGCACCGTCAGGCCTATCAGGTCGACCTGCAGGCGTTGTCGCCGCTCCTGGTGATGATGGTGCACGAGATCGTGATCGGCATCGTGCTCGGCGCAACGGCGCGGGTGACGCTGTCGGCGCTGCAGGTCGCGGGCTCCGTGATCGCGCAGCAGATGGGGCTCGGTTTCGTCACCGCGGTCGATCCGACGCAGGGCCAGCAGGGCGTCCTGATCGGCAACTTCCTCACCATGCTCGGCGTGACCCTGCTGTTCTCGACCGACAGCCATCACCTGGTGATCGCGGCGCTCAGCGACAGCTACAAGATCTTCGCGCCGGGCGAATTGATCCCGAGCGGCGACGTCGCCTCGCTGGCGACCAAGGCCTTTGCCACGGCGTTCAAGATCGGCCTGCAATTGTCGGCGCCGTTCCTGGTGTTCGGGCTGGTCTTCAACATCGGGCTCGGCGTGCTGGCGCGGCTGATGCCGCAGATGCAGGTCTATTTCGTCGGTGCGCCGCTCTCGATCCTGATCGGCTTCCTGATCTTCGCGCTGGTCCTGACCGCGATGATGGGAACGTTTCTCGGCTATTTCGAAGGCGTCATGCACGAGATGATGCCGCGGTGAGGGGGCCGATCGATGTCCGATGAGGCCGATTCCGAAGACAAAACAGAAGACCCGACGCAAAAGCGGCTGGACCAGGCGCTCGAGCGCGGCGACGTCGTCAAGAGTCAGGAGCTCAACACCTGGTTCGTGATCGCCTCCGCGACCTTGGTGATGTCGACCTTCTCGGGCTCGATCGGCACCGCGGTGCTGGTGCCGATGCGCAACCTGATCGCCAATTCCTGGATGATCCACACCGACGGCGCCGGCCTGCTGGCGCTGGCGCGCAGCCTGTCGTTCGCCGTGATCGCGGCGATCGGCGTGCCGATCCTGATGGTGATGCTGGCGGCGATCGCCGGCAACATGATGCAGCATCGCCTGGTCTGGTCGGGCGAGCCGATGAAGCCGAGCCTGAGCAAGATCTCGCCGCTGGCCGGCGCCAAGCGCCTGTTCGGCAAGCAGGCCGCGGCCAATTTCGCCAAGGGTCTCTTCAAGCTCGTGCTGCTCGGCACGGTCATGGTCATGATCCTGTGGCCGGAGCGGCTGCGCTTGGAATCGCTGCTGCATATGGACGTCAGCGAGCTGCTCGGCGTCACGATGTCGCTGACCACGCATCTGATGGGCTCGGTGGTCGCGCTGCTCGCCCTGGTCGCGATCGGCGACTACCTGTTCCAGTATCGGCAATGGTACGAGCGGCAGAAGATGTCGGTGCAGGAGATGAAGGAGGAGTTCAAGCAGTCGGAAGGCGACCCGCACGTCAAGGGACGCATCCGGCAGATCCGGCAGCAGCGCATGAAGAAGCGCATGATGGCTGCGGTTCCAAAGGCCTCCGTGATCATCACCAACCCGACCCACTACTCGGTCGCGCTGTCCTACGAGCGCGGCATGTCGGCCCCGGTCTGCGTCGCCAAGGGCGTCGACAACATCGCCTTCAAGATCCGGGAGGTCGCCAAGGCGCACGACATCCCGATCGTCGAGAACGTGCCGCTGGCGCGCGCGCTCTACGCCACGGTCGAGATCGACGAGGAGATCCCGGTGGAACATTATCACGCCGTCGCTGAGATCATCGGCTACGTGATGGGGCTGCGGCGCAACCTCTCGGGGCGCCCGCGATGACAACCGATTCGGTCCCCGGACGGACCGCAAAATACGGATAAATCATGGAATATCGGCTTGACGGGCTTGCGCTTGACCCGTCGATTCAGGCAGGTGGAAGGGGGAGCCGCGCGAACGGGCTGGGGCTCCCAGCCGACAGGTCGCGTCCCCGAGCCATGAGCGCCGATTCCGACAACGATGGGTTACAGGATCAGGTGGGCCTGCCGGAGCGGCCGCGCCGCAGCGGCAGCATTCTGCTGATCCTGCTGGTGGCGTTCGGTCTCGTCGCGGTCGCGATCGCGTTGATGACGATCGGCCGCGCCCAGGCGCAGCCCTACATTCTCGGGCTGCTGTCGCTGCTTGCCACCGTCGGCCTGTTCAATCTGTTCGCGTTCGCCGCCGGCATCGTCCGCTTCGCCGACAAGGCGACCGACGATCCGGTGATGGGCGCGATCGCCGATCACGCCTTCGATGGCCTCGCGGTGACCGATCCGCGCGGCCATGTCGTCTACGCCAACGCTGCCTATCTCAGCATGACGGGAGCGGCGACCGCGCAGGAGGCGCGTCCCGTCGAGCGCGTCTTCATCGGCAATCCCGACGTCTCCGAAGCGGTGTTCCGCCTGCTCAAGGCGGCGCGCGAGGGCAAGCGGCAGCAGGAGGAGGTACGCATCACTGCGGCCGAAGGCGCGCAGGGGCGCTGGCTGCGGATGCGCGTGCGCCCGCTCGGCCAGACCAAGCGCCACGCCCGCTACGCGGTGTGGTCGATCGCCGACATCACCCGGGATCGCGAGCGCCAGGAGGACGTGTTCCAGGAGCTGCAGCATGCGATCGAATATCTCGACCATGCGCCGTGCGGCTTCTTCTCGGTCAATCCGGAAGGCAGCCTCGTCTACGTCAATGCCACGCTCGCCAACTGGCTCGACTACGATCTCGCCGAGATCGGCTCGGGCGGGCTGAAGCTCGCCGACGTCGTCTCCGGCGACGGCGCGTCCTTGCTGAGTTCGATCGTGGCGGTGCCCGGCGAGGTCCGCACCGAGGTGTTCGACATCGACCTGAAGATGCGCGGCGGCAAGACCATGCCGGCGCGGCTCTACCACAAGCTCGCCTTCGGCGCCGACGGCAAGCCCGGGTCGTCGCGCACCCTGGTCATCAGCCGCGCCCGCGACGAGCGCTCCGATCCGGAGCGCGCCGCCGAGGTGCGCTTCATGCGCTTCTTCGACCATACGCCGATGGCAATCGCGACCGTCGACCGCGGCGGCGCCGTCGTAAGGGCCAATGCGCGCTATGCCAAGCTCGCGCAGAGCGTCAGCGGCGATGTGGCCGCGGCGAAATCGATCTTCCGCACCGTCAGCCAGCGCGACCGGCATCTCCTGATCGCCGCGATCAACCAGGCCTCGGAAGGGCAGGCGGACATTCCGCCGGTCGAGGTGATGCTGGAGGGCGCGAAGGAGCGCTTCGGCCAGTTCTTCGTCACCGCCGTCGACGAGGACGAGCGCGAGACGGAAGCTGCGATCGTCTATCTGCTCGAGACCACCGAGCGCCGCGCGCTGGAGAACCAGATCAACCAGTCGCAGAAGATGGAGATGGTCGGCCAACTCGCCGGCGGCATCGCCCACGACTTCAACAACGTGCTCTCGGCCATCATGATGGCCAACGATTTCCTGCTGAACGCGCACAAGCCGACCGACCCGTCGTTCCAGGACATCATGCAGATCAAGCAGAACGCGACGCGCGCCGCCACCCTGGTGCGACAGCTGCTGGCATTCTCGCGCCGCCAGACCTTGCGGCCGCAGGTGCTCGATCTCGGCGACGCGCTGTCGGACCTGACGATGCTGTTGCGCCGGCTGATCGGCGAGAAGGTCAAGCTCGACCTCGTGCACGGCCGCGACCTGTGGCCGGTCAAGGTCGACGTCTCGCAGTTCGAGCAGGTGGTCGTGAACCTCGCGGTCAACGCCCGCGATGCGATGCCCGACGGCGGCAAGCTCTCGGTGCGCACCGCCAACGTCTCGGCCGACGAGGTCGCGCAGGCCGCCTACAAGGGCATGCCGGTCGCCGACTACGTCCGCATCGAGATCAGCGACACCGGCACCGGCATTCCGGCCGAGATCCGCGAAAAGATCTTCGAGCCGTTCTTCTCGACCAAGGAGGTCGGCAAGGGCACCGGCCTCGGGCTGTCGACCGTTTACGGCATCATCAAGCAGACCGGCGGCTTCATCTATGTCGACAGCGAGGTCGGCAAGGGGACCTCGTTCCAGATCTTCCTGCCGCGGCACATCGTCGTTCCGGAGGTCCAGACCGAGCCGCACGCGGTCAACGGCGCCGCCAAGGAGCCGGCCGCAGCGGAAGCGTCGAAGCCGCGCGCCGACCTGACCGGGCAGGGCACCATCCTGCTGGTCGAGGACGAGGAGGGCCTGCGGGCGCTGAACGCGCGCGGCCTGCGCTCGCGCGGCTACAGCGTCATCGAGGCGTCGAATGGCGTCGAGGCGATGGAGGCGCTGGAGGAGTGCGATGGCGTGCTCGATCTCGTGGTGTCCGACGTGGTGATGCCAGAGATGGACGGGCCGACGCTGCTTAAAGCGATGCGCGAGCGCAATCCGGAGATCAAGATCATCTTCGTCTCGGGCTATGCCGAGGATGCGTTCGAGAAGAGCCTGCCGGAGAACCAGCAGTTCGCGTTCCTGCCAAAGCCCTTCACGCTCAGCCAGCTCGTGGCGGCGGTCAAGGAAACCATGGCGCCGCAATAGGTTACCGGAGTTCCTTGGGAAGTTCCTTGGGAAGTTCCTTGGCAAGGCGGCCGAGCGCCTTCATCCCGCGACCCAGCGCCGCAGCCGCGCGGCCTCGTGCCGCCTTCCCTTTTCGCCGGTTGTGCCCATCTTACAGGCATCCCCATTCCGGGGAGTTATGGGAAACACAGATGAGCTTCATGCAGCGCAAAAGCGGCCTCCTCAAGGCGATGGCCGTGGCCCTTTCACTGGCGCTGCCGACGGTGCTCGCCGTCTCGGCGGCCGACGCCCGGATCGGCGGCGGCTCCAGCTCGGGCTCCCGCGGCACGCGCACCTTCTCCGCGCCACCTCCCACCTCGACCGCGCCGGGATCGGCGTCGCAGTTCAACCGCACCATCACCCAGCCGGGCCAGCCCGGCGGCTTCAACACGGCCGCGCCGTCGCGTGGCGGGCTGTTCGGTGGCCGCGCGGGTGGCCTGCTCGGCGGCCTCGCTGCCGGCTTCCTCGGTGCCGGCCTGTTCGGCATGCTGTTCGGCGGCGGGCTCTTCTCCGGCCTCGGCGGCTTCGCCTCGATCATCGGTCTGATCCTCCAGGTCCTGCTGGTGGTGTTCCTGGTGCGCATGGCGATGGCCTGGTGGCAGCGCCGCAACCAGCCGGCCTATGCCGCCGGCCCGGCGCCGTCGCCCACCGACGGCCAGCCGAGCCTCCGCTCGGGCCTGAGCGGCCTTGGTGGCTTCGGTGGCTTCGGCGGTGGCAGCAGCACGCCGCCGCTGCAGATCCTGCCGGCCGACTACGAGGCGTTCGAGCGGCTGCTCGGCGAGATCCAGTCCGCCTGGTCGAACGAGGATGTGGGCCGCCTGCGGCTGCTGTCGACGCCGGAGATGGCCTCGTATTTCGAGCGCGATCTCGAGCAGAACCAGGCCCGCGGCGTGGTCAACAAGGTCAGCGCCGTGAAGCTGCTGCAGGGTGACCTCGCCGAAGCCTGGCGCGAGAATGGCGCGGACTACGCCACGGTCGCGATGCGCTTCACCTTGGCCGACAAGACCATCGAGCGCGCCTCGGGCCGGGTGGTCGACGGCTCCGACCAGCCGCAGGAGGTCACCGAGATCTGGACCTTCCTGCGCCACGCCGGCGCCGATTGGCAGCTGTCGGGAATCCAGCAGGTCAGCTGAGCCTGACTTGAGACCCTCATCAGGCGCCGCGGAGCAATCCGCGGCGCCTTTGCTTGTGGAACAATTCCCATCTCTCGCGGGCCCGATGGCGGCTGTTTCCAGGCCGATCTGAAGCGCAGGGGCGGTGACGGGCTGCTATACTGCTTCGCGGCGAACTAACACTGCGTCCGTTGCGTCGTCCGAGCCGAACGTGTGGGCGCATCACTGCGAGGATGGCCCATGCGTTACGAGCTCTACTACTGGCCCATGATCCAGGGCCGCGGCGAATATGTGCGGCTCGCGCTGGAGGAGGCGGGCGCCGCCTATCGCGACGTCGCGCGCGAGGACGGCATCGGTGCGATGACGGCGATGATGGAGGCGGACAGCGACACGCCGCCCTTCGCGCCACCGTTCCTGAGAGCGGGCCGCCGCGTCATCGGCCAGACCGCCAACATCCTGCTGTTTCTCGGCAGCCGCCATGGCCTTGCGCCCAAGGCCGAAGGCGGCCAGCTCTGGGTGCATCAATTGCAGCTCACCGTGACCGACTTCGTCGTCGAGATCCACGACACGCATCATCCGCTGGGGCCGACGCTGTACTACGAGGACCAGCGCGCGCCGGCCAGGAAGCGCACCGCCGAATTCTGGAGCGAGCGGGTGCCGAAATTCCTCGGCTATTTCGAGCAGCTCCTGTCGAAAAGCGGTGGCGCCTACGTCACCGGGCGCAGGCTCACTTATGTCGACCTGTCGCTGTTCCAGATCGTCGCCGGCCTGCGCTACGCGTTCCCGAAGCGCATGATGGCGTTCGAGCGCAACATCCCGAGCCTCGTCGCGCTGCATGACCGCGTCGCCAGCAGGCCGAACATCTCAGCCTATCTCGCCAGCGAGCGCCGCATCGCCTTCAACGAGGACGGCATCTTCCGCCACTACAAGGCGTTGGATGCGTGAAGGCGAAGCCCTGCGGCGCCGCGCTTGACAATGTATAAGCATTTGCTTATATATCTGGCATGATCGTCGAAGCCCAGCTGACATCCGTCATGAAGACGCTTGCCGACCCGACGCGGCGGGCCGTGTTCGAGCGCATCGCGCGCGAGGGGGAGGTGGCGGCCACCGGCCTGGTGAAGGGCTCGCGCGTGTCGCAGCCGGCGATCTCACAGCATCTCAAGGCGCTGCGCGACGCCGGGCTGGTCAGCGAACGGCGCGACGGCCGCCACAACTACTATAGCGTCACGCCAAAGGGATTGGCGCCGCTGGTCGACTGGCTCGGTCATTACCGCGCATTCTGGCATGAGCGTATTGCCGGCCTCGAGGCACTATTGAAGGAGACCGAGTGATGGGTGAGACGCATGCGATCGTGGTGGAGAAGCATCTGCCCCATTCGCCCGACAAGATCTGGCGCACGCTGACCACGAGCGACCTGATCGCGAAATGGTTGATGCCGAACGACTTCGTCGCGGCCACCGGGCATCGCTTCACCTTCCGCACCAAGCCGGTGGGCGACTGGGATGGCGTCGTTCACTGCGAGGTGCTCGCCTGTGAGCCGCCGCATCTGCTCAGCTATTCCTGGAAGGGCGGTTCGGACTCCAACCCGGCCTACGGCTTACGGCTCGACAGCGTCGTGACCTGGACGTTGACGCCGGTCGAGGCCGGCACGCATCTGCGGATGGTCCATGACGGCTTCGTCTTCCCGGGCAACAAGTTTCAGTTCGACATCATGGGACAGGGGTGGAGTCGGATCGGCGATGCCATCACACGTATAGCGGCGGATGCCTGAGGCGCCGCCGCTATACGAAGTTGGCCTGAGGGTGTGGGATCGTCAGGCGAGAATGTCGACGCGGGTGCCCTGGCCGGGCGGCAGCGGCGGACGGGAGGCTTGCTTCTCCGCGGCCGCTTCGTCGCCGGTCTTGTCGGGCTTGAAGGCCTGGCTCTGCTGCGTCTGATTCCGGGTCTGCGTGTCTTGGGTCTGCGGCTTGGTCGTCTCGGTCGAGACCGGCGGCGGTGAGGGCGGCGGCGATGACGACGAAACGCTCGAAACGGACATGGTCCAGCTCCTCGCTTGGTGTTGCGATGAGCGTGGCCATCCCTGACGAAAACTTCGTCAACCAGATCGCTCGAATTGTCTGCAACTGTCGGTGGCGCGGCGAATAGTGAACGGGTCGCTGCCGCCGGCGCAGAAACGACAGGGCTGTCGCGTCACCCCGGCCTATTGGTCCTTGCTGCGGCTGATCGTGATCGAGGACTCGGTCTTGGTCCGGGCGCAACGCATGTCGAGCCGGCGGTAGCGGCTGGCGACGTCGTCGCCGCGGAAGATCCCGAGCCGGCGGTAACAGCGTGTGACGCCGCGTTGCATGTCGTCCTTCGGCAAGGTGAACACGATCGCCGCCGCGCTCGCCATCAGGTCGATGAAGGCCGGCGGCGGCTTGCGGTCGGTTTTTCCGAACAATTGATTGCTGAAGTTCTTAGACGAGCAGCCGAGCGTGAGCTCGCGCGCCTTGGGATGGGCGAGATAGACCGTGCCCGCCGCGGTCTGTCCGATCCGGACGCCGTCGATGCCGTTCCTCAATTCCTTGGCGATGTCGTCGCAGCGATCCGCTTGCGCGGCCTGCGGCAGCAGCAACGTGCTGAGTGCGACGAGGACGGCAAAGACGGCCGTGCGGCCAAATGAGCATTGATAGAAATGCATTCCAAATACCCCCGCGCCATTGAAGCCTGCGCGCGGAGGTCATGCAAGCGCGATGCGCCGCGGCCGCACAAGATCGTCGGCCGACGTGACCGCGTGTTGACGGGCCGCGGTCACCTGCCGGCGGCAGCGGCGCGATCGCTTCGTCAGAACCAGCAGCGGCCCGGATGCGACAGCGATACGCCCGCGGCGCGGCGCTCGCAGTCATTGCCGTAGGTCTGGAAGTTGCAGCCGCACACCGGCATGTAGATGCGATTGCAGAACGTCGGCTTTCGGCGGCAGACACCCATCATGTCGAACCGGCCACACTGGCCGGCTGGGAATTCGCAATAAAGACCGGCATTGCAGGAGATGCCGGCAAATCCGCCGCACGCACGACCGGGACCGACCGCGCCGGCGCTGCCCGGGAGCATGGTGGTCAGGGCAAGAGCAATTGTGATGGCAACGAAGAGACCTCGTTTCATGACGCCTCCAGGAGGAAAATGAATAGGTGAACAATCTAAGGTTACATAATTCGGCGACCGATCGCAATCGATCTCGCCGTACGACATTGCGCCGGTCGCGGCGTCATGTTGCGGCGACCTCGCGGGCCGTCTCGATCAGCAGGTCGAACGTCTCGTCGGGCGCGTGCTGCACGACATCGTGCCCGCACGCAAATGCGTGCACGCGCCACGCGGGATCGCTGCGCAGCCGCTCATATTGCGCGGTGAACGGAGTCGCGCTCCATCCGCTGGCGTAGACGAAGGTGCGCTGCAGAGCCGCCGGCGCCGGACTGTGGAGCTTCAGGGCCTGGATGAAGGTCCCGAGCGGATGGGGCCGGCGGCGCGGATCGGAGCCTTCGCGCGGCAGCGCCGTCAAGCCGTCTTGCCCGGCGCGTTCGATCACGAACCGGCGATACGCGTCGCCGGCGAGATCCCACCATGACTGACCGTTCTCGGGTGCGAAGGCATCGAGATAGACCAATGCCGCGAGCCTTTCCGGCACGCGGTCGGCGACGCCGGTCGCGACCATGCCGCCATAGCTGTGCGCGCACAGAATGACCTCTGACAGGTCCTCGACCGTCAGCAGATCAATGACGTCAGCGATGTGGGTGTCGAGATTGACGGCATGGGCGGCGCGGGCCGGTGTCTCCTCCAACCCGCTCAAGGTCACCGCATAGGCGTCATGGCCGGCCTGCTGGAGCCTGGCGCAGAGCGAGTCGTACATCCAGCCACCGTGCCAACCTCCTGGAATCAGGACAAAACTTGCCATGATCGTACCCCTCTGCCGCTGTGCCGAGACATGTCTTGCAAGGCTTCCGACGGGTAGCGTATCAGACCTGTCAAGACCGCTTTGGGCGGCCATTTCTAGAACCCCACGAGCTCGCCATGAACGCGCCCACCGCCTTCCCCGACCAGTCCAAGCCCGTCCCGCCCTACAAGCACACGCCGCTGTTTCCGCTCGGGCCGGACACCACGCCCTACAAGAAGATCACGGCCGAGGGCGTGCGGGTCGAGAATGTCTTGGGCCGCGACATGCTGGTGGTGTCGCGCGACGCGTTGCGGACGCTGTCCGAGGCCGCGTTCGGCGAGATCAACCATTTCCTGCGCCCCGGCCATCTGAAGCAGCTGCGCAGCATCCTGGAGGATCCGGAGGCCAGCCCGAACGACAAGTTCGTCGCGCTCGACTTCCTGAAGAATGCCAACATCTCCGCCGGCGGCGTGCTGCCGATGT
Organism: Bradyrhizobium sp. SZCCHNR1098; assembly: GCF_032489375.1. Lineage (NCBI taxonomy): Bacteria > Pseudomonadati > Pseudomonadota > Alphaproteobacteria > Hyphomicrobiales > Nitrobacteraceae > Bradyrhizobium > Bradyrhizobium sp. SZCCHNR1098. The sequence continues at coordinate 230,246 of NZ_JAUEXY010000008.1, read as the reverse complement.
GCCAGGATACTGGCACCGCGATCATCATGGGCAAGAAGGGCTGCAACGTCATCACCGACGGTGACGACGAGGCCGCGCTGAGCCAAGGCGCGCGCGACGCATACTTGCGCCGGAACCTGCGCTACTCGCAGGTCGCGCCGCTGTCGATGTATGAAGAGAAGAACACCGCCAACAACATGCCGGCGCAGACCGAGATCTACGCCGAGGGCGAGGACGCCTACAAGTTCATGTTCATGGCCAAGGGCGGCGGCTCGGCCAACAAGAGTTTCCTGTTCCAGGCGACGCCCTCGGTGCTGACCAAGGACCGGCTGCTGGCGTTCCTGAAGGAGAAGATCCTGACGCTCGGCACCGCGGCATGCCCGCCCTATCACCTCGCCATCGTGATCGGCGGCACCTCGGCTGAATTGTGCATGAAGACGGTGAAGCTCGCCTCCGCCCGTTATCTCGACGCGCTGCCGACGCAGGGCTCCCCGGACGGCAACGCCTTCCGCGATCTCGAGATGGAGCAGGAAATCCACAAGATGACGCAGTCGCTCGGCGTCGGCGCGCAGTTCGGCGGCAAGTATTTCTGCCATGACGTCCGCGTCATCCGCATGCCGCGTCACGGCGCGAGCTTGCCGATCGGTCTCGGCGTGTCCTGCTCGGCCGACCGCCAGGTGCTCGGCAAGATCACCAAGGACGGCGTCTATCTCGAGGAGCTCGAGCATCATCCGGCGCAGTATTTGCCGGAGGTCGAGCAGGCGCTCGGCGGCGAGGTCGTCAAGATCGACCTCAACCAGCCGATGAAGGACATCCTCGCCACTCTGTCGAAGAACCCGATCAAGACGCGGTTGTCCCTGACCGGCACCATGATCGTGGCGCGCGATGCCGCCCATGCCAAGCTGCGCGAGCGCCTCGACCGTGGCGAGCCGCTGCCGGACTACTTCAAGAACCATCCGGTGTATTACGCCGGTCCGGCCAAGACTCCGGACGGCTATGCCTCCGGCGCGTTCGGCCCGACCACCGCGGGCCGCATGGATTCCTTCGTTGACCAGTTCCAGGCGGCCGGCGGCTCGATGGTGATGGTCGCCAAGGGCAACCGCGCGCCGGCGGTGCGCGAGGCCTGCAAGAAGCACGGCGGCTTCTATCTCGGCTCGATCGGCGGCGCGGCGGCGAACCTCGCCGAGCACTGCATCAAGAAGGTCGAGGTCGTCGAATATCCCGAGCTCGGCATGGAAGCCATCTGGCGCATCGAGGTGGTGGACTTCCCCGCCTTCATCATCATCGACGACAAGGGCAACGACTTCTTCAAGGAGCTGAACCTCGGCTGAGGTGAGGTGCGCGATATTTGTTGCAGCGGCCGGGAGTAATCCCGGCCGTTTATTTTGACAGTCTAGAGGAAGTCGGATCAACTAAACGAGTTAGTCCAGCACGGCGGCTAAGGATTGCCGTGACTGGCCGCTTGGTTGTTTATGGCTGCACGAATCTCGGGAATTTCTTTTAGCTGATTCAGAAGATCAGCTCGTACCTTGGTGTCGTTTCGTTCCCAAATTGTACCATGAAGCGTGAGTAACCGCTGTTGAACCGTATCCAGCTTGGTCAGTGCCGGGTCTAGGTCGGACTGGGTAATTACATAGATTGTATCGAAGTTGATTGGGATGTCTCGCGAGAGGACTTGGGAACTTTGCTGGAGGTTCACGAAATGCGTCATGTTGGTGAGCTTGTCAGCCGGTTCTCTAATTAGGAGGGCATCTTCTAACTGATCAGAATATCCCCAAGACCAGTGCGCTAGCTTGTCCCTATACTTCATGGAAGAGCGAATATCGATCTTCATGATCGCTTCTACTACATGGAAGTGATCTTCCGTTAAAGTTGCTCGTGCCGCCGAGCTTATTGTTCGAAGCTGAGCCGATCGATTCTCTAATCCGCTCCAGATGGCGAGAACCGCTTTTTGGTTTGCGTGAAGAAGCATTGCGAGAAATAGTCCGAGAAGACTCTCTATCTCCGACCATTCCGCAATGTACTGTGCTGTTCTAATGCCAACGTTTGGTCGTTTGAGCATTACTGAATTGCTGCCCCATTCAGTGGCGCAGCTAGGTTTCACGCGCGAAAGCGGCTGCATGTGAAGAACCATCTAGCAAAGTCTTAAGTTCGGAAAGTGTGCCGATGCTACTATCTCAGCATGTATTTGGGCAAGAATATAATCCGCTCTATTGGGGATGCTAGCAATAGCGTGTTGCGTGGGAAGTGTCGATGATGATGGCTGTGACACGCAACCAACCCGTCATAGGGCTTGATGGATTCCGCAATGGTTGGGTCGCGGTCGCGATCGACGGTGCCGGGCGCGCGATCAGCTTTCCTGCTGACATCTCCACCGCACTCGCGGCCCCCTTCACCCGTGCCGCCATCGACATCCCCATCGGCATGACCGATGACGGCGAGCGCGCCTGTGACAAGCTCGCGCGCGACAAACTCGCGCCGCACCGCTCCCGTGTCTTCACCGGCGCGCGGCGGTGGCTGTGGGAGGACCACACCGATCCCGACGAGGCGAACATCGAGGCGTCGCGGCGCGGCCAGACACGCGCGTCGCGCCAGCTCTGGCACCTCGGCCGCAAGATCATGGAGGTCGACGCCTTCGTGCGCGCGCATCGCGACTGCGACCTCCGCGAGGCCCATCCGGAGCTGGTGTTCCTACGCCTCAACGGTGCGCCGCTGCCGTCGAAGAAGACGGAGCAGGGCGCCCGCTTGCGGCGCGACCTGTTAGTTGCGGCTGGCTTCGTCGAGATCGACGACTGGGTCACCCGCGCCCGTCTCGGCACCGGCGCCAAGCCCGACGACCTCCTCGACGCCTGCGCCGTCGCGCTCGCTGCCCGCGACTGCGCCGGCTGCGTGCCGGAGGGCGAGGCGCCGCGGGATGCACATGGCGTGGCGATGCAGGTCTGGTTTTGATGTGGCATTGCCCTTGGGCCATCGAGACGAGCTAACCTCTGCCTGAAGGGGCAGGGGGGCGAATTCGGGGCCAGTCCTTCACACCGCCGTCACCGTCCGCGGACGATCCAGTAGACACTGGCACCTCGGCTGACCAACGCCGTTTCGGGGGGGGGGGCTGGATGCCCTGCCTTCGCGGGGCATGACGATCTCGGGCAATTGGCGCGAGCGCCACCCCAGCGCACCGGGCCAAGGCTTGCGGATGATTCTGAAAAAATTAAATCTATTGCTATTTTTTCGAAATCATGTTTTCCTCCCGCCATCCCGTCCCAAGCCGAGGGGCGTAGCGCGCGATCGTCACGACACGCGGGGCGGGGAGCGGTGGCCGCGATCATGTCGCAGCGTGTCTACGGGCGCGCGGACGAACGATGTGTCGCGGACGTGAAGTCGCAGCGTCCTGACACCCCGTTGCCGGTGTTACGTTCGCGACGGCGCTAACGCGCCGCGCGGATCATGGTGGCCAACAAGCCGGTGCACCAGGGAGACTGCGTATAAGCGTGAAGACCATCGCGCAGGGAAGGCCGGGCGTTTTCGGCTGCACCTGTGGTACCTGCCGCCTGCATTTTTTCTCGCAGGCGGGCCGCAGGCGTCAGCCGACGCCTGGCCTTCCCTGCGCCCTCTGCATTTTGAAGAGGGACATGTCGATGCATCCCTCGGGCGATGTTCGCTGCGAGGCTGCGTTCGCGTGTCCGGGCTGTTTGAGATGTGAAGCGGAACGAGCCGGACAAACGCTGCCGTAGGGTGGGCAAAGCGTCCGCCCGCGGGGCGGGGTGCGTGCCCACCGTCGATTGGCGCACTGCGGAGCTAATGGTGGGCACGGCGCGCGTGGGGCCGCCACGAAGCGGCGGCCGGCGTGGCGTGCCTTTGCCCACCCTTCAGAACGGTGATCAGGCCCGCGCGCCGGTGAACGGGAAGCTGCCCATGAAGCCGATGCCCATCTCGCCGGAGATGGTGTCGCCGGCGACCTTGCCCTTGAAGTCGAGCGTCAGCGGCATCGGGCTGGTGATGGAGACCTTCCAGGCGACGTCGTCGCCGTTGACGGTGCCGTCGAAGATCTCGGCGGAATCGCCCTCCGCGGCCTGGGTCCCCGTCAGCGTCGCGCCCGAGCTCTTCACGCTCAGCGTCGCGCTGCGCTCGCCCATCGGCGTATTCAAGGTCAGATTCCAGTTGCCGTCCACAGCCATCGATCGTTCTCCTGGCGTTGCCATCCCGCACCCCGAAGCACTGTTCGAGGAAGCCTCGGGGCGCCCCTATAGCGCATCTTTGCTGATAAGCCCAATACGGCGATCGGTTGCGTCACGCGCGCGCGGCCCGCAAGCGGTTGGCGACCACGAAGCGGAAGGCGACGAACTGCAGTGCAAAAGCCGCGACCTTGGCGCCGCCCGCGACCACGGTGATGTAGAGCACCCACAGCTTGATGTCGCCGGTCATGGCGACCGCGATGGTGCCGAGACCGAGCGCGAACATCAGCGCCGCCCAGGCGAAGCCGGCGACGTTGACGTATTCCGGAATGGTCTCCGCCACGATCGGCGGAACGTAGCGCAGCATCCAGCCGCGCTTGAGCATGATGAGGCCGATGGCGAAATGGCCGATCGCAGGCTTGGCGAACATGAAGCGCGGGTCGTTGGTCAGCAGCGTGACGCCGCCGAGCACGATGACGAGGCCGACGCTGGCATAGGCCATGAAGCTGAGGCTCACGCCCCTGACGCGGGCGTAGACCACCTGGACCACCGCGACGGCGACCGCGGCGGCCGTGGCCAGCACAACGTTATCGGTAGCGATATACAGGATGAAGAAGACCGCAGCCGACAGGAAGTCGGCCGTCAGTTTGGCAAACACGTCCTTCACGCACGTCTCCCTGGGGCACACCCCGTCACGAATCCTGGCCGGACATTGCGGCCGCAGTCGGTGCGGCGATGTCTTTCGTCTTACGATACTCAGGATACCAGCGCGTGAAATAAAGTGCACTGTTGCGTGCGGCAAAGGCGATGGCGAGGCCGGTCCAATAGGGCAGGCCGGGGACGTAGAGCGTCATCAGGTTGCCGACCATCATCAGCAGCGCCGACAGCGTCCAGGCGCCGGTGATGACGTAATTGGCGCGCAGAAAGCCGGGAATCGCCACGGTTTCCGGCGGGACCGCCTCGAGCGCATATTGCAGCGTGAACGGAGTGCGCAGCAGCATCGAGCCGAGCGACAGCGCGAAAATGCCGCAGTCGACCGCCAGGCGCACCGCCGAGGCGCTCAGCGTCGGGTCGATGAGGCTGAGGTAGGCGGCTACGCTTGCGAACACGATCGCCGAGCCCAGGCCGAGGATCTTGATCGAACGTCCCTTGGCGACGTCGAGCGCAATCACGGCCAGGCACATCACCGTGGCTACGGCCAGGCTGAGCGTGGCCGAGACCACCATCATCAGCGCCGCGTAGACGCCGTAGGGCGCAAGGATAAGGAAGATCGTCATGGCGTTGGTCTGGCCAATCTTTACACTGCCAAGATTGATAGGGCGCGGATAGCGCCGCGTCAAGCAAATCTTGACAGTGTCAAAATTTCGTGAGATCGAGAATTAATCTAGTCTGATCAATGGTTTGGATTTTCGCTGCCGACCCAATTGCCGTGGAAGCCATCGGGCACGCGGTGTCCGAGATGCACCAGGGCGACGGGACCGCCGCCGATGTCGGTGGCGTTGAAGACGGCGAGGTCGCTGGTGTTGGAGCCGGCGCGCCAGACCACGGTCAGCAGCCAGCCGTCGCCCTCGGCGGCATCGAGGCTGCGCGGCACGAACACCGGCTCGGACAGGGTGTCGCCGGTGGGCAGGAGATGCGTCGCCTGGCGCGTGCCGGCGCCGTCGACATGGGCGAGCCCGGAGAGCGCGCCGAACAGCGGGCCGTCCGGATTGGCGCAGGCGTACCAGCCGTGACGGCTCTTGAGCCCGGCGCGGCGGTCGTCGATGCGGGGGAATTCGCCGGTGAGGTCGTCGAGATAGGTTTGCGTGTAGCGGTCGGTGCTGCCGGCGAGGTCGAAGCTCCAGCGGCACAGCCGCGCGACCGACTTTGCCGGATCGGTCGGGCGCCCGTCGGGATGCGGAAACAGCGGCGCTTCCTCGAACTGCATGACGTCGGCGACGATGCGGCCGCCGTCCTCCCAGGCGTTCATGATGTGGAAGACGTAGCAGGCGTCACCGCGAAACCAGACGATGTCCTTGATGTCGCCGCTGCGCTTCATCACACCGACATAGGCGCCCTTGTCGGGCTCCCAGGCATAAGGCGGCTTGCCGGACATTGCGCGCTCGATGCTGCCGGTGAGCGGCAGGATTGGAAACAGCACGTGGTTGGCCGTGACGATGAAGTCGTGCACCATGCTGGCATAGGGCGCCTCGAAACGATCGATGCGCGTCAGTTTGCCGGCCGCATCGACCGTGCCGTAGGACAGCGCCGGCGTCAGCGGACCGGCGGCGTTGTAGCCGAAGAACAGCAATTCGCCGGTGACCGGATCGGTCTTCGGATGCGCGGTGAAGGCGCCGCGCAGGCGGCCGCCGAAATCGTGGTAGCCGCGGGTGGCGAGCGTGCCCGGCTCGATCTCGGTCGGCAGATGCGCCTCTTCGAGCGCGAGCAGGCGGCCGGCATGGGCGATGATGTTGGTGTTGGCGACGCCGCCATCGGTGACGTCGGCGGGCGCGTCCGCCAGCCGGCGGCCGAAGCCGCCGAACAGGGCGTGGCCGGCCTTGCGCTCGGCCTCGAATTTCGGCGTGCGGATCCAGCGGTTGCGATAGGACGCGCGGCCGTTCTCGAGATGGAAGGCGTGCAGCATGCCGTCGCCGACGAACCAGTGCGAGCCGGGCGAAGCGAATTGCGGGTTGGGGCCATTGCGATAGAGCGTGCCGTTCAGCTCACGCGGCAGCTCGCCGGTGATTGCGAGGAACGGCGCGTCGCATTCGAACGGGATCGGCGCGAGATTGCTGCGCTCCTTCCGAGTCTGCCGGGCGGTCGTCGGCGTAGCGTCGCTCATGGTCGTTCCTCCACTTTATCTTTACGTTGTAAAGATAAAGCTAGCGGGCGAACATGGCGGGGTCAAGCCAAATCTTTACGCTGTCAAAATTGATTGTATAAGGAGGCTCATGACGAGCAAGACTGAAAAGGTCCGGGCGCAGCCTCGACGCATCGCGACATCGGCGGCACGGGCGCGGGTGCGGCGGGCGGCCGGCACTGCGGGCGAGGCGGCGACGCCCTATCATCACGGCGCGCTGCGTGATGCGCTGCTGGAGGCGGCCGAGCGCGTGCTGGAGCGCGACGGGCTCGCCGGACTCACCCTGCGCGCAGTGGCGCGCGAGGCCGGCGTGTCGCATGCGGCGCCGACGCATCATTTCAAGGATCTCACCGGCCTCGTCAGCGAGCTCGCCGCGATCGGCTTCACGCGCTTCAATGCCGCGATGAAGGCGGCGGGCGAGCAGCCGGGCACGCCGATCGAGCGCGCGATGGCGCGCGCCCGCGCCTATGTCGCCTATGCGCAGGCCAATCCCGGCATGTACGGGCTGATGTTCCGCACCGAGCGGCTCGACTATTCGCGGCCGTCGCTGCACGAGGCGGCCGAGGCCTCGTTCGCCGGGCTGGCGGGCTCGGTGGCCGCACGCAGCGAAGGCCAGGTCGGCAACGAGGAGCTGTCGCTCGATCAGGCCGCCGCGATCGCGCGCGCCTGGTCGCTGGTGCACGGCTACACGATGCTGCTGCTCGACGGCCGTCTCGCCGACATCCTGCGCCGCTCGCCTGCTGGCACCAACGCCGAATCGCTGCTCGAGGCGATGCTGAAGGCCACCGTGCCGAAGCTGCCGCCTGGCGCGCAAGTCGCGGGATGAGGACCAGGAATGCAAGAGAAAGCGGCTCGCGGCCCGCGCAAACTGGGGACGGCTCGAAACGGCGGCCGGAAACACCTGACAGCGTCGCCAAATTATCCTAGAACGGCGGCCTCGCGAGGTTCATCTCTTCTCATCGATCATGCCTGTCATCCCGCCGACCAAACCCTATCGCATCGGCCGCTCCAAGACGGGGCTCGGCCTGTTCGCAACCCAGCCGATCAAGAAGGGCACCAAGATCGTCCGCTATTTCGGTCCGCTGCTGGATTCGAAGAAGGCGGACGAGGACGCGATCGAGAACAAATATCTGTTCGAGCTCGACAAGCGCTGGACCATCGACGGCTCGGTCCGTGAGAACGTCGCCCGCTACATCAATCATTCCTGCAAGCCGAACGCCGAGTCCGACGTCAAGCCGCGCAAGAAGAAGATCTTCATCCGGGCCATCAAGAACATCGAGCCCGGCGAGGAGATCAACTACGACTACGGCACCGACTACTTCAAAGCCTATCTGAAGCCGATCGGCTGCAAATGCGACGCCTGCGAGAAGAAGCGGGCGAAGCAGAAGGCCGAGGCGCGTGCCGAGCGGACGCGGGTGAAGGCGAAGGCCGAGAAGAAGGCGAAGAAAAAGGCCGAGAAGCCCGTCAAGGACAAGGCCAAGCAGCGGCCCAAGGCCAGAGCCAAATCGGGCGGCGAGGCTGCTCGCGGCAAGGCCAAGACCCGGCGCCCGGCTGCTGGCAATCGCGGTAAGACCAGATCCACCCCGGCGAAGACCCTGACCAGCCGCGCCAAGGCGGCCTGAGCCGATCAGCTCGTTTCCGGGATCTCTCAGGACGGCTTGCCGAAGGCCAGCGTCGTCCAGGTGACGCCGGCAACCCGATTCTCCGCGCCGAGCGACTCGCCATGCCGGTTGAGCTGGAGCGTCAGCCCGAGCTGCCGCGCCGGCTCAACGATCGTCTCGGCCGCGATCTCGAACATCCGGCGGCCCGGCGGCACCGGACCATGCCGCAACGTCATGATCAGTATTCCGCCGGGAGCAATCCGCGCCGCGATGTTGGGAAGCGCGCGTCGCCGCTGCTCCTCATCGAGATGCATCAGGACGGCGGTCAGCATGACGAGGTCGAACTGCTCATCACGAGCGGCCAGTGTGGCGAGCTCCGGAAGGCTGTCGTCGATCCAGGTGATCGCAGGCGAGGCATGCAGCCGCATGGCGCCGACGCGCAGCGCATCGGTCGGCTCGACGGCAACCACCTGATGTCCGAGGCCTGCCAACCACGCGGCGTCGCGCCCCGTGCCCGCTCCAATGTCGAGCACGCGTGCGGGCGTATTCGGCAGCAGATGAAGCACGGCGGCATGAACCTGTTCCGACGGGATGCTCTCGTACCGCACGAAGAGACTGTCGGCTTCAGCGGCGTAGCCTTCCGTTCCTCTCACCTGCGGCTGCATCGCTGCGATCTCCTGTCGGTCGCCGATTATGCCGAAGGTGCATTCGCCGCGCATGCCCAATCTCGGTTGGGGCGGGAGCGCCGGCCCGCGCGAGCACGATGGCCGGTGCTCATCACCGATCGGGTCACGCCGTTACGGTGCCGGAACTGCGGCGCAAGCCGATATATTGCAGCTCGGCGAAGACGCCGGTGCCCACCGCCTGGGCCGCGACGAAGATTTCGCCGGGCACGTTCGGTGTGACGAGGCCGGAGAACAGCAGCGCGATGCTGCCGACCGTCCATGCCGCATTGCCGGCGATGACCAGAAGGATCAGCGGCCTTGGCGCCATCGGCCGCGCGCCCAGCCAGCCGACGAAGGCCGCGTAGACGATCAGGAACAGACCGGTCTCGCGCAGCAGCGCGTCGGGCAGTTGCAGCAGCGCCGCCAGCGGCGAGGCGCCGAATGTGAGCGCGAGCCCGGCAATGCCGCTGAAGGCGGCATCGGCGAGCAGGGCGCGGCGGAGCAGGGCGGACGAGGTGATCATGTCGGGTCTCCTTTGGTTTGGGGGAGGGCGGTTCAGCGGAACCAGGCCAGGAGCTGACGGCGCAGGCGCGCCGGGCGCAGCGAGCGTGCTGCCCTTGTCTCGATGGCATAGACCTGCGCGAAGACGAGGCTGCCCGTGACGTGCAGCAGCGGCTCCGGCAGGTTGAGCGAGCGCGCCAGCAGCGATGTCGCGAGACCCGCCAGCCAGTGGCCGACTGCGGTGAAGGGAAAGGTCTCGGGATTGCGCTGCCTGCTCATCGTCATCTCCTGTGGTGAGGACGATGACCTGCGCCGGGAGGCATTTCGATTACCTGGCAGGTCATGGAGGCGCTGACGTCAGCGTGATAGGTCTTGGCCCATGAATGCACAGCTTGCTTCGGCGCGCGCCGACCGCGCCAGACCCGTTCATGTCGGTGAGCACCTGCGGCAATGGCGGCAGCGCCGGCATCTCAGCCAGCTCGATCTCGCGCTCGATGCCGAGATATCGGCGCGCCATCTGAGCTTCGTGGAAACCGGCCGCGCCGCGCCGTCGCGCGACATGGTCCTCAAACTCGCGGAGCGACTGGACGTGCCATTGCGCGAACGCAACGTGTTGCTCGTGGCGGCCGGCTACGCGCCCGCCTTCCAGCAGCGCCCGCTGGATGATCCGGCGCTCAAGCCCGCGCGCGAGGCGATGAACCTCGTGCTCAAGGCCCATGAGCCCAACCCTGCGCTCGCGATCGACCGGCACTGGAACCTGGTCGCGGCGAACCGGATGATCGCGCCGCTGCTGACAGGCGTCCCACCGCGGCTGCTTGCGCCGCCGCTCAACGTGCTGCGCGTGGCGCTGCATCCGGAGGGGCTCGCAGCGCGGACGGTGAATCTCGCCGAATGGTCCGGACATCTGCTCGAGCGGCTGCACCGGCAATGCGAGGCGACGGCGGATGCCGATTTGCTGAAGCTCTATCAGGAGCTGAAGTCCTATCCGTTCCCGGCGCGATCGGCGCCGCTCGCGGCCGACAGCGTCGCGATCCCGCTGCGGCTGCGGGTCGGGATCGACGTGCTGAGCTTCTTCTCGACGACGATGGTGTTCGGCACGCCGGTCGACATCACGTTGTCGGAGCTGGCGCTGGAGACCTTCTTTCCGGCCGATGAGCTCACGGCCATCAGGCTGAAGGAGATGGTTACCTCGCCGTGACCGCGCTTGTCTCGGCGATGCAGAGGCTTATCTTGCGCGGATCGCAAGCGAACCTGGAGCGAGGCGCATGAGCACCTTGAAGCCGCTGATCATTGATGTTGTCTCCGACGTCGTCTGTCCCTGGTGCTACATCGGCAAGAAGCGCATCGAGGACGCGCTGGAGCTCGTGCCGGACGTCCCGGTCGAGGTGAATTTCCGGCCGTTCTTCCTCAATCCCTGGGTGCCGCGCGAGGGCATCAGCCGCGAGCAGTACCTGACGACCAAGTTCGGATCGGTCGAGGCCTACAAGGGCATCGCGGGCCGCGTGGTAGCGGCCGCGGAGCAGGAAGGGCTGAGCTATCATCCCGATCGTGTTGCCCGTCAGCCCAACACGATCGATTGTCATCGCCTGATCCGCTGGGCCGCCGAGATCGGCAAGGCGCCCGAGATGAAGCAGCGGCTGATGGAATTGTATTTCCGCGACGGCGGCGATCTCACCGATATCGATGTGCTGGTGCAGGCCGCAGCGGATTGCGGGCTCGATGCCCAGGTGGTCCGCAAGATGCTGGCGACCGACGAGGATGTGGCGCTGGTCTCTGCCCAGGCGCAGGAGGCCGCAGAGAAGGGCATCTCGGGAGTTCCGACCTACGTCTTCGCGCAGAAATACGCCATCTCCGGCGCGCAGGATCCGCAGATGCTGGCCCGTGCCATCCGGCAGGTGTCGGCGGAGGTCAACGCCGAGGCGGCTGAGTAGTCGGCCGGCGCTTTCGGATGGCGCGGACCGCGTGCACCGCGCGGCGTGCGATGGCCAGGCCTTCGCGTCGCGCAGTCAATGCGCCGTGAATTAGCTCGACGACCGGATCGCGCGTATAGAGCGGGATAATCACGTCGCCGATGACGAGGCGTTCGCGCCAGATCGGGTTGATCATGGGATGGTCGGGACCGGCAGTGGAGTCGGCGGCGTTGATCTTCGGATCCGCGCAAAGGTGCCGTGTCAGGTCGAGCGTCAGCTGGACACCGGGCGAGTATTTCGCGAAGCGCTCGTCGACGCCGAGCTTGAAGAAGAAGGCGCGGTCCTGATGGCGCAACACGACGCCAGCGGCGACGGTGGTGTCGCCCGCCCGGAGGCTGATGATCTCGCAGGCCTCGTGCTGCGCAAGCGCCGGTGCCGCGCGTCGGATGAACGCCGCGTCGCCGTCGTGCTGGATCAGCGCAGTGCCGCGGCGTCCCTTCCAGCCGCTCGCCTCCAGGACCAGAAACGTCTCCAGCGCAGCGGAGACGTCGCCGGGAGAGCGCGCGACCTCGAAGCGAACCGCACCATGCTCGGCCAGCCGATGACGCAGGCGGCGCAACTCCTTCAGCTTCTTGGCGCCGAGCGCGTCATGCAGCACTTGGTCGGCGTCCCCGGTCGCATCGAGAAAGGCTCTTTCATAGCAATGCAGCACGCGCGGGCGCAGGCCGCCGCGACGAAGGGCCGCGTCGAACGCCTGCATCACGGAGCCTGCCAGCGACATGTCGCGCAGCAGCACGGCGCGAGCGCCTGTTCGTCGCGCTTCGTCGAGCATCTGCGCCGCAGCCGGCTCCGCGCTCCCTGCGTCGAGCAGCGGCGTGCACAAAGTGCCGTAGGGATGGCCACTGGCGAGCGCGGGCAGTGGAAGCCTGCAGGCATGCCATAGGGAGGTCGTGGGCATCAGGCCGATGAGACGCGAGGGCTGATCGTCGTCCCATGCGCACAGCGCCGATGTTCCGGTGCGGCCGCGCGCCGTGGCGTTCACCGCGCGTTCCCATCCGGGCAGGTAATAGCCGTTCGGCTCGCGCGCACGCTCCGCGAGATCCTGCCATGCCTGCGGTGAAACGGTCTCGAGCGGCACCAGGTGGGCGGCGCGCACGCACGCGAGCGGATCGGCCTGGTGGTTCCTTGCCGTCGATGAAGCAGTCGCAATCGCGCGATCGATGATCTCGGCCACGTCCCGATGGTCCCCTCGCGGCGCGGACAACCCGCACCGCGTGGGCGACACTAGCGCAAAGCTGACAAGAGACACTTGACGTTGGCAGACAATTCGAATCGATGCGTTAACGGCCGGTTCAGCCTATCGCCGGCTGCGATCAGCGGATCAGCGCCACCTCGCGGAAGGCTCTGATCAGGGGCTTCTCGAGCTTGCCCTCCATCTCCTGGAGGATCTCATAGGCCTTCTCGCGCGTCATCACCGGCTTGTAGCTGCGATATTCGATCAGCGCAGAGAAGATGTCGGAGATGGTGAGGATGCGTGTCAGATCTGGAATGTTGTCGGCCATCAGCCCATCGGGATAGCCGCTGCCGTCGAGAAATTCGTGATGGTGGCGCACCGCCTTGAGCACTTCGTCGGTGATCGCTACGTTGTCCTTCAGCGCTTCGTAGCCGGCCACCGGATGGGTTTCCACCAGCGTGCGTTCCTTGACGTCGAGCCGTCCCGGCTTGTCGAGAATGGTCAGCGGGATTTTGGCCTTGCCGATGTCGTGGAACATCGCGGCCATGTAGAGACGCTCCAGATCGGAACTGTGGACGCCGAGGCTCAAGCCGAAATCGACGGTGATGCCGGTCACCAGCAGGCAGTGCTGATAGGTCCCCTCGTGATGGCGGCGAACGGTGGCGAGCCAATCGGACAGACCGTTTTCTGCAATGCATTCGGCAATCCGCTTGCCGGCGCGCCGGGTCTCCTCGACGTCGATCGCTGCACCGCCCAGAACGGCTGCAAACATCGAGGCGATGCAGGACGCGCCGGCAAATGCGGCCTGTCGGTCGTCGACCGCGATGCTCTTGGCCGCAGAACCGGGGCGCACATCGAGCAGCTTTCCGAGCAACTGATTGCGGCTCGGCATGCTCGACAGCACGCTCGTCGCGCCGAGCGCATAGGCCTGGACCGTCGACAGACGGGATTTGTTGTTGGTCAGGAAGATCCGCCGCGGAATACGCGAGAGCCGGTCGGAGATCTCCTTCAATGCGGTGATGTTGTCGACGTGGCGCAGATCGGCGGCCACGACGATCGCGTCGATGTCTCCGCCTTTGAAGTCGGCGTCACCGATCAGTTCAGATGTGAGCGAGCAGCGCTCGGCCAGCATGCCGCGAAGCAGAGCGAGCTTGGCCGTGTCATCGCCGACGAGGTGAACGTTCATGGAAAGCCAGGTCCAGGGTCATTCCGCGCCTTTTGCGAACCAGATGTTCCGCAGGAATCGTTAAATTTGAGCCATTCGTTCGCTGTGCGGTTGCGGAGTTGCGTTAGCTAAGAACTAACAATCCGCAACTGATGCGGTAGCCCGTTCCTGCACGCCAACTGACGTGGCGAGTTCCAGTCGACGTGGCGGATCCAGATCGCCTTCGGGTCAAGATCACTTCGTCGGCAGGACGGCTTTGTAATCTTCAGAAACACAGTCGTCGGCGGACGCCGCGCGTCGCCGGTCGATGATCTCGTTGTGCCTGATCGTGAGCCGATAGGTCTGGCGCCGGAGCGCGGCGCCGCTCACCGAGATGATTCCGGCCCGCACGCAGGCGGTCCATGTATCGCCGGCATCGGTCTGTCGGGCGGATGTGGCCTCGAGATCGCGCGGCAGCGTCGTTGCGACGAAGATCATGTCGAGATTCTTGCGCACCAGAAGCGCGACATCCGGCGCGGCTTCGGGCTGCGGCGGCGCGGGCGCCTTGGCGCGCATGAAGGCCGGCAGGCGCGCATTGCTGTCGGCGGCGCAGCCGGCCAGAAGCAGGGCCGAGAGCAGCCCCACCTGTGACGCAATCCGCCGCATGTCTCATCGCCCCCATTGCGGCGCGCACGCTAGCCAGCGATCGCGGCATTGCTACGGGGATCTCGTGCAGCAACGATGTCCGGCCGCGGGCGGATGCAGCAAGGGCGCGAACGGCGCTGGCCGTGCGGCATCGTGCTCACCGGATTGTGCCCGTCGGGATGAACCGGGTCACGAACCGGCCCGACCAACAGGCACGCCATGAGCAGATTGGAGGTCCCATGTTTCGGCACGCTCTCAGGGCTGCATTGCTCGCCGGCGGCCTGTTTGCCGGCCTCACTCCCGCATTGGCCGAAACCAGCAGGCTGGCGCTGGTGATCGGGCAGTCGGCCTATCGTTCGGTGACGCCGCTGCCGAATCCCGCCAACGACGCCAAGGTCATGGCGCAGATGCTGGGGGAGGCGGGGTTCGAGGTGACGACGGCCGCCGATCTGTCGCAGCGAGACCTCAACAGGGAGGTGGGCGACTTTGCCGCCAAGATTGCGGCCAAGGGACCCGACACGGTCGCGCTGGTGTTCTATGCCGGCCACGGCCTGCAGATCGATGGCGAGAACTATCTCGTGCCCGTCGACGTGGATCCGCGACGTGAAGCCGACATTCCGCTGCAGGCCGTGCGTCTCAACGATCTCCTGAACACGTTGAATTCTGTGCCGAGCCGGATGCGCATCCTGCTGCTCGATGCCTGCCGCAACAATCCGTTTCCTGCCATCAGTCAGAACGCGGGCCGCGGCCTTGCGCTGGTGGACACCAAGACCGGAGCACCGGGCACGTTCCTGTCCTACTCGACCTCGCCTGGCGCAGAAGCCGAGGATGGCACCGGCGCCAACAGCCCCTACACCACGGCGCTGCTGCAGGCGGCGCGGGAACCGGGCCTTCCGATCGAGCAGGCGTTCAAGCGCGTGCGCGTCGCGGTGAACAAGGTCACCGAGGGTCGGCAGACGCCGTGGGACTCCTCGTCCTTGACTGAGGATTTTCGCTTCGTGGTGTCGGCGGATGCGGGCGCTGCCAATGCCGGCCCGCGGCCGGTCGTCGCCAAGCGCAGCGTCGACGAATGGAAGCGCAACCTGCAGGGCAAGCCGATCGAGGCCGCCAACGAAATCATCGTTGGCGACGGCAGCGTCGAGGCGTATGAGGCCTTCGTGGCGCTCTACATCGCGCCGCCCTATGGCCCGCAGGCGCGCGAATGGCTCGACCTCCACAACAGGATGGCAGCCTGGAACGAGGCGGTGCTGATCAATATGGTGGCGTCCTATCAGGGCTTTCTCGACCGCTATCCGAACAGCGACCTGACCCCGACCGCGCGCAAGCTGATCGAGCGCTTGCGCAACCGGCCCGTGGTGACGCCGGTGGTGGCGGCCGCCAATGCGGCGATCCCGGCAACCCCGCCGGTCGTGCCGGCCGTTGCCGCGGCTGGTCCCACCTGTCCATGCTCGCAGACGCCTCCGCCGGGCCGGAAGTCCGAGACGCAGAAGCGGGTCGAAGAGAAGCCGGCCCGAAAGCGCGACGAGGATCCGCCCAGGCGCGCCAGCCGCACACCCCGTCGCGACCCAGATGATGTCGTCGTCTATGCGCCGCCGCCTCCGCCGCGCGAGTATTATGGACCGCCGGTGCGCGTGGCGCCGCCGGTCAGTATCGGGATCGGCATCGGCGGTGGCTATGGCGGTGGTTATGGGCGGGCTCCGCAGAGCTATCCGACACGGCGTGGTTACGGCTACTGAAGCTCGCTGACCTCTGCGCATCGATGTGGCCGTCCGCAGGGGCGGCCACTGACGTTTGAGAGGTTCGTTCGGGTCATCCGCTCGGTTCCGCCATCCGTCATCGCCCACCACCACTCGTCCCGCGGATGCCGCCGCCCGTCCCATCCCGCTCGATCCGCCTGCGAAGGCTGCTTTCATGGCCCGGCTGCGTCGCCTCGGATGCAGTTTGCGGGAGGAAGAGGTCCATGTCATTGCGTCGAGCGGGTGTTTGCGCGGTCGTCATCTGGAGCCAACTGATGGTGGTGCCGGCCGTCTCCTGGCAGCACTGGAGCGGCGATGCCGGTGGGACGCGGTTCTCTCCGCTGGCGCAGATCACGCCTTCCAATGTCGATCGGCTCGTGCCTGCCTGGGACTATCACACCGGGGATCTGCAGAGCCGGCCGCCCGCGGCCGCCTTGCGGACCAAGTTCGAGGCGACGCCGATCCTGGTCGAGGACAGCCTGGTGTTCTGCACGCCGTTCAACGAGGTGGTGGCGCTCGATCCCGGCACCGGCGTTCAGCGCTGGCGTTTCGATCCCAAGGTCGGCAACGGACGGCGCCCGGCCAATCGCTATGCCTGCCGCGGCGTTGCCTATTGGGTGGACGAGCGGGCGCCGGCCGGCGCGGCGTGCCGCAGCAGGTTGTTCATGGGCACGGTCGATGCCCGCCTGATCGCCCTCGATGCCCGGACAGGGCAGCCCTGCGCCGGCTTCGGAGCAGACGGTGAAGTGCGGATCGACATCGCCAAGGACCTGCTGTGGCCGGGCGAATTCCAGATCACCTCGGCACCGGTGGCGAGCAGGGGTGTCGTGGTGGTCGGCTCATCGATCGGCGACAATGTGCGGGTCGATGCGCCCGAAGGCACGGTCCACGGCTTCGATGCGCGCACCGGCGAGCTGCGCTGGCGTTTCGATCCGCTGATCCATGACGGCATCGCGGCGGGACATGCGAACGTCTGGGCGCCGATGTCGGTCGACGAGGTGCGCGGCCTCGTGTTCCTTCCGACATCCTCGCCCAGTCCGGATTTCTTTGGCGGTGCGCGTCCGGGTGACAACAGGCACGCCGATTCCGTGGTCGCTCTGCGGATCGAGAGCGGCGCACTGGCCTGGTCGTTTCAGACCACGCATCACGACGTCTGGGACTACGATCTGCCGGCGCAGCCGACCCTGGCGCGGATCGAGACCGGGCAGGGTGCACGTGACGTCGTGATGCAGCCGACCAAGCAGGGTTTCGTGTTCGTGCTCGACCGCGACACCGGCGCGCCGATCTGGCCAGTGGAGGAGCGCGCGGTGCCGCAGGGCGCCGTCGAAGGTGAGGATCTGTCGCCGACGCAGCCGTTCCCGACCCATGTGCCGCCGCTGCTGAATCAGCACTTCGAAGTGGGCGACATTTTTAGAGCCGTGCCGCGTGGCGTCGATTCCTCCTGTGACGATCAGCTCGCGGCGTTGCGCAATGAGGGTCTCTACACGCCGCCGACGACCCGGGGCGCGTTGCTGTTTCCAATGACCGGAGGCGGCGTGAACTGGGGCGGCGTGGCGTTCGATCCCGTGCGCCAGATCCTCTACGCCAATGTCAGCCGCGCCATCCACATCGTCAGGCTGATCCCGCGCGCGGAAGCTGACCGGATGACGCCGCCGCGCGGTGTCGATTTCGGGTTGCAGCGCGGGTCACCGTTCGCGGTGACGCGGGTGGTCGCCATGTCCAGGCTCGGCCTGTTGTGCAACCGGCCGCCATGGGGCGAAATGGTCGCGGTCGATCTCAAGGCCGGCAGGATCCTGTGGCGCTCGACGGTCGGCACCACCGAGGATCGCGGGCCGCTCGGGCTGGCGTTCAAGTGGGGCACGCCGCTCGTCAACGGCGTCGTGGTCATAGCCGGCGGCCTCGTCTTCACCGGCGCGATGGACGCCTATCTGCGCGCCTTCGACGCTGTCTCAGGTCAGGAGCTCTGGCAGGGCCGGTTGCCGGCGCCAGGCATCGCCAATCCGATGACCTATGAATGGAAGGGCGAGCAATTCGTGGTGATCGCAGCGGGCGGCCATTCGGAGGCGGGCACATCGCTCGGCGACAGCGTCGTGGCGTTTCGGCTGGCGCGCGATGGCGAAGGGCCCTCGCTGTGGTCACGGACGATTGATCGTCCGGGCGGACGGTTTGTCGCCGGCGTCCTGCTCGCGGTCGGGGTGCTGGTCGGTCTGTTGGTGACGTTGTGGCGATGGCGCCTGCGGCGGGTCTAGCCCGCCGCGCCGCCATCAGTCGAATGCGACGCCGATCCGCTTGTCGTGGCTCCAGACTGCGTGGCAGCGCCGCGTGAACTTGTCGGCCGGGATCACCAGCGTGAAGGCTTCGGGCAGACCGACCGGGCTGACCACCTCGACCCTGGCGCCGGTGTCGGACATGTTGCGGACCATGCAATCGACCGCGCCGCCGCCGTCGAATGCCAGCCTGCCCTGCTTCAGCACCCGATGCCTCGGTGCAATGCGCTTGTCACTCGTCTCGCTCATGGCCTGTAACCCGGTGCCGAATGGCGTCACCTTTCGCGTCAAAAGCACCTAAAATAAATCAGTCTCGCGTTTCGATCAGATGAATCCGGGCTGCGAAGCCCGGGCCGTCGCCTTCATGTTTCGTTAACCCCCGCCGGGCCGCGGATCAGAGAGGCCGCAGATCAGAGCATCGCGAAGGCGCTCGACACCATGGCCACCGGCTTGCCATCGCCGGCGCTGGTCAGTGTGACCCGCCCGAAGCTCATGGTGCGGCCCATCCGCACCACGCGCGCATCCGCCAGGACGTCAGCGGAGGCAACGGCGCGCATGAAATGCGTGGTCTGGTCGACAGTGGTCATCGGCCGGTAGCCGCCGCTCGCGGTGACCATCCCGATCACCATCGCGGTATCGGCAAAAGCCATCAGCGCCTGGCCGCAGACGACGCCATTGTCGCGGCAGAGCCGCGGCGAGAACGGCATGCGCAGGATGGCGCCGGCTTCGCCCTGCGGAGACGGCGCGATGTCCTCGACGATCAAGCCAAGATCCTTGATCCAGGGCGCGAACACGTCATCGAGGATGCGCCTCGCGTCGTCGGTGGTGAAGTTCAGGGTCTCGTTCGGCACGCGCGGAGGTCCTTCCATGATCGTGTCATCGATTTGTCTTGGCATCGACTTGCCTCGCCGCGATCGGCGGAGCCGCCGGAATGTTGCCGCAGAGCGGCGGCTTGAAAAGGCCGGAGTTGGAAAACTATGATGAGGGCACACCGTGGAACAGACGGCAGGTGCGCGCAGACGATGCGGCCGTGAACATCTCCACCGTTCCGGCATAGTGCCGCGGGCTTGGCGCATTGCGAAGCGATGGTATAAGGCGCCTATACCGGGGAGTAACCAATGAAGAAGCTGATCGTGACGATGGCGGTCGCCGTGCTGGCCGGCTGGGCGGTTCCCGCAATGGCGCAGATGCCCAACATCAACCTTCTCGCCGACGGTCCCTCCAAGTCGCCCGAGGAGAAAGAGGCCGAAGCGGCGCGGGAGCAGGCCTACAAGGACACCATGCGCAAGATTCCGGACGCCAAGACGAGCGCCGATCCCTGGGGCAACGTCCGGGCGGCGGAGCAGCCCAAGGCGGCGCCTGCCATGAAGACCACCGCGACCAAGAAGCCGAAGGCTGTCGGCAGCACCAACTGAGATTTATCGCGTTCGGGTCGGGCGGGCTCTGATCCTCCCGGGCCCGCTTGCCCGATTGCGGACTCGGATTCCTCGCGGCCCCGTCTATATTGACGGTGTGGCAGCGCGTTGGAGTTCGTCGATGGGGATGCGTCCTCGAGACATGGCCAGCCGGATGGCGGCCCGGCGCCAGAAGAAGAGCGCGGGCCCGGTTCGCGACGGCTACGTTCGTGACACGTTCACGTTGCCGCGCGAGCAAGCGCGCGCCAAGGCCCGCGATTATCTGACCCGCTATCCCAAGGCCGGCTACATGAGCGCCGTCGAAAGCTGGCGCGAGCTTCCCGATGGGGCCATCGAGTTCACGATGCGGCGGCTTCCCAGCGCCGATTGAATCATTCCGGCTAGCGCCTCATTCCTTCTCGCCGAGAAGCTTGCGCGTGTCGCGATTGATGAAATGAAGCCGCGTGCAGGCCTTGCAGACCACGGTTTCATAGGCGTACGCGGGATCGCCGGGCTTCGGCTCTTCCAGCCAATGCTGCACGTTCATCCCCGTTCGCGGACATTTGAAGATCAGATTACCCATACAAATTTAAATGTCTGCCAGGATGCAGACAGGCATTTTGATCTGGATCAAGCTCGGCTGGCGAAATGACGCGCAGTCACCTCGCCGGCCACAGGCTTCGGTTGTGGTTCTCGTCTGTGACGATCTACAAGAGGTGTGGCGAGCCGTCAGGCCTGATCCAGCGACTCGGCGACGATCCGGATGCGGAAGACCGGCTGCCGTGCCTCGTCGAGCAGCTCCATCTGCCATTCGGAGTTTTCGGCGAGCTTGCGCGAGATGCTGCTGGCCATGTCGGCACAGACGGTGGTCATCTCTTTCCAGGCTGCGTTGCGGTCGGCGCACTCGGTCCCATACTCGGACGCGCCTGAGAAGTGGCCGTTACGGATACGAAAGAAATAGAGCGGCATTGCCAAAACCGGTGAGCCCTGACCGCCCCAGGCCGCTGGGTTTGATGTACGCATCGCAAATGGAAGCGCAAAACCCCCTCGGATCAATTCCGGTAAAATACGGTCGGTCGCGCTGTCCGCTCGGTTGAGCTGATTGCCGTTGGGGATGTGCGGCGCAATCGGACGGATTGCGGGCCAACGAATGAGCCTCGGAGAATGAGCCTCGGACCGCCGCGGTCCGAGGCTCGGCGTCAACGTCGTAGCTTCCCAGCGAGGGCAGTTCGGCAATGACGTAGTTAGACTAGTGCGAAACTTGTAGGCGTGCCTTGCGTCAGATCAAGGTTGCCATCTCGATCAATCGCCGTGGGACGCGCGCCTAGCTGTGATCGAAGATCCGTTCCGGCACGACTGTCAGTCGGTAGGCGATCTGCGTCGCGCCGTCGACCATTTCCAAGAGTTCATCGCAAGCCGGACAGCGCCTCTCTCCCGCGGCGCCTTGCTGCGAGTGAAGCTCGATCCTTTGAAGGCCGGCCCTGCAGGACGGGCACGTCACGTCATCTCTTGTCATCGCCAATATGAAGCGCAACGCAAGCGATCCGTTCCTCGACATCACGACAATGACGGGGGGATGCATCCCGAGCGGAGCTATCAACGTCGAAAGCCCCGGACGTCGTCCGGGGCTTTCTTTCGGCGCGGATGGTTTCAGGGCCGTGCGCCTACGGGTGACGGAGCCTGCAAATGTTGTAGCTGGCAGGCTGCAAGGGATCGGTCGACGGCACACCACGGGCGATACACCAAAGGCGATACACCACTGACAATGTGCGGCGACCATCATCGCAACGAACAAACAAATCCGGGGCTGATCAAAAATTTGCTCAGACGTACGACAACCATGATTCTATAACGCAACCCAAAGTTTATGACAATGGTTTGTGGCTTGAAGATGTCGTGAGCGCCGCGTGCTGCGTGATGCGGATCACGCCGGCTTCCATTCGGCCCACTCATTCGCCCGGTCATAGGGGGCTGCGCGAACGGCTCTCGTGGCTCCCTCTGGCATGGCACGAGACAGCGTCCTGGCGGGCGCCGTTTCATCTGTCGCTCGTCATATGGCGGCCGTCGAGCTGTTCGCGCGCCGGCCATTGCTCCGGTCGGAACGCAGGGTGCCATTCCGCCTCAGAAAGCCGCGGCAGATCCGCGGACGCTTCTGTTGCGGAACTTCTGGCCGGACACAGCTTGCGCGCGGCCGAGCATTGCATGCGCATCTGCATCGAAACCGTGCGCCTGCACGCACGATGAGCCGAACAAAAGCAGAAGAGGCGAGGGAACTTCGTTCCTGTCAGGAGAACCCCGGAATGTGCGATCTACGCACGCGTGTAGGAGTTTGGTAGTTTCAAGGGAAAGACCTGACGAGCACGATCGGTCCAACGATCGCGGCGTTGAAGTCGGCGAGGTCTTCGCTGGGAATCCAGTACTCGAGATGCTCGCGGCCGCCGGCCTCGCGCACCTCGTAGTTGTCGATGAAGCCTCGCAGGATCGCGAAGCGCAGCACATGGCCGCGGCCGCTCGCCGGCACGTTCCAGTCCCGTGCGATCTTCACGGCATAGTCCTCGGTCAGCACCGGGTAGAAGATCGGCTGCTCCGGAAGGCGCGGCGGAAACGCACGCATGCCCGACGCCTCGATCAAGGCAAGCTCCTTTGGGCCGACGGGGCGCCACAACGTGAGGGTCTGTTCGTTGTTGGATCCGGTCATGCTGGTCCCGAAAATTGGAAGCGGTGTGCGAGGCTCATAGAGAAGGACCAGCAGAATGATAAGGGCAAAGCCGAGACGATAATAACAACTTATAATTGAGTCGACGTCTGCCGCAGGCGTGGGAAGCGAGATTGGAGCGCCCGGACAGGCCGGTCGTCATCCGCGCGATCGCCGGTCGGCGGCTGCGCCGCTCGCGCACATGGCTTCCGCCTCCAGCCGGATCAGGATCCTTTCGCGGTCGCCGTCATCCAGCACCCCGTACTTCGCTTCTGGGCGCGCTGATCGGGCAGCGCTCCCTCGCTGCTGCTCGGTGGACTGCGCGCCGGCCCCCGAGTGGCAGGCGTGTCCCCGCGGTTGTCAGGGGGGGCTGAGAGCGGTGATTGTTGAGAAGAACATATTGCGAACAAAGAACGGATGGAGTACATTCACCTCAAGATTGCTGGCCGACCTCGTTAACCGTTTGTCCATCTCGCGAATCCCCGCCATAAGGAGCGCCAATGTCCGCCACCGCCCTGCGTATCGTCGAAGGTTCCTCAATGGATAAGAGTAAGGCGCTCTCTGCTGCGCTGTCCCAGATCGAACGTCAGTTCGGCAAGGGTTCGGTGATGAAGCTGGGCAAGAACGACCGCTCGATGGATGTCGAGACGGTGTCGACCGGCTCGCTCGGGCTCGACATCGCGTTGGGGATCGGCGGGCTGCCGAAAGGGCGGGTGGTCGAGATCTACGGGCCGGAATCATCGGGCAAGACCACCTTGGCGTTGCACACGGTGGCCGAGGCGCAGAAGAAGGGCGGCATCTGCGCCTTCATCGATGCCGAGCACGCGCTCGATCCGGTCTATGCGCGCAAGCTGGGCGTCAACATCGACGAGCTGCTGATCTCGCAGCCGGATACGGGTGAGCAGGCGCTGGAAATCTGCGACACGCTGGTGCGTTCGGGGGCGGTCGACGTGCTGGTCGTCGACTCCGTCGCGGCGCTGGTGCCCAAGGCCGAGCTCGAGGGTGAGATGGGCGAGTCGCTGCCGGGCCTGCAGGCCCGCCTGATGAGCCAGGCGCTGCGCAAGCTGACCGCTTCCATCAACAAATCCCACACCATGGTGATCTTCATCAACCAGATCCGCATGAAGATCGGTGTGATGTATGGCTCGCCGGAAACCACCACGGGCGGCAACGCGCTGAAGTTCTATGCCTCGGTGCGCCTCGACATCCGTCGCATCGGCGCGATCAAGGAGCGCGATGAGGTGATCGGCAACACCACCCGCGTCAAGGTGGTGAAGAACAAGCTGGCGCCGCCGTTCAAGCAGGTCGAGTTCGACATCATGTATGGCGAGGGCGTGTCCAAGATGGGCGAGATCCTCGATCTCGGCGTCAAGGCCGGCATCGTCGAGAAGTCCGGCGCCTGGTTCTCCTACGATAGCCAGCGTCTCGGGCAGGGACGCGAGAATTCGAAATCGTTCCTCAAGGCCAATCCGGACATGACTGCCAAGATCGAAGCCGCGATCCGCCAGAACTCTGGCCTGATCGCCGAGCAGATCCTGGCCGGCAATGCCGAGCGCGACGCCGACGGCGAGGAGCCGGCGGAAGAGTAGGGGCACGGCGGCGGCGGGCGCCGTGGACGTTGAGTTGCCGACGTTCCAGCGCCCGTTTGCAGATGTGTGGTGCTCTGCCGAAATCTGCGGCTGCATTCCCGAATGCAGCGAGAATGCGTCTCTGAGCGCCGGATACGATCTTCAACGCGAATAGCTGAAGGCGTGCACGCGGACGAGCGGATCGGATCCGCACGGCGGCACCGAGACTTCCGACGCCGATCCTGGGCGCCGGGAGCCGATCGCGAATATGTTGATAGCGCCTTGAGGCAATCGGCCGTGCCGGAGCCAACAGCATGACGCGTTTGATTCTAGCGGCCGATGATCCGAGCGCCGGAGCGCTTCGGAGGGGCGGCTTTGCCGACCTGGTGGTGCCAATTCTCCATCGTTTCGTGTGGGGACCGCTGCCATCCGATGCCGAATTATCGGCGTATCTCGTCCAGCGCACCACGCGACGGAAGCGGGGGCATTGGTTGGATTTCGCCTCGCGTAGCGACGTCATGGCGGCCGGCGGGCGGAGTCACAGTTTTCTCGAACTTGTTGACCGCTGCGATAGCGTCGAGCTGTGGATGGGGACCCGTCCGAACGACCAGTTGGTCCTGATCTGGCTCTTGGATTATCTGCGCCATCACGCGGAGATCGCGACGAAGATCGTATTGCGGCATGTCGATGTACCGCTATTCGATGCCCCGGCCGGGCGACTCGCCGGTCGGACCATTGCCGGCGTAGAGCTCGCACGTGAGCATCTCGACCTGGGTCATCTGGCATGGCGGGCGTTTCGGGCGCCGACGCCGCAAGCCTGGTTCGATCTGTTGAAGCAGGATCTCAGTGCACTGCCGCAGCTTCGCCGCTGCGTGCAGGAGATGCTCGATGAGCTTCCCGGTGTTGCGACGGGCCTCGGAGCATCGGAGCTGAGAATCCTCGAATTGCTGTCAGCCGGCTATCAGTACCCATTCGACCTGTTGCCGCATCATCGGGATCGCTTTCAACGGCGCGTCTATGACTATTGGGAAGGAGGCACGTTGCTCGACGGTCTGGCGCTCGCGCCGGTGCCGGCAATTTCGGGCCTCGCCGAATCGCCATTCTCGGTCGAGATGCACGACAGCCGTGAACGCCTCGAGCGCTACAGGGCCAGCACGCTGTCGCTGACACCGCTCGGCAAGGCAATCCTCGCCGGCGAGGAGGATTTCAGCAGCCATAATCCGATCTGGCGCTGGTGGGGCGGCACCGAATTGATCAACGCCAATCTCTGGCGTTGGCATGCGGTGCTCATCGCTCCGGATCATGGCACGCCTCACGTCATTGATTGTCGCGAGCCGTGGCGCCCGATCCCTCGGAGCATGCGTGAGGAGGCTTACTCCGCCGCCTGGGCGTAGTCCGCCACCGGCGGGCACGAGCACACCAAATTGCGGTCGCCGTAGACGTTGTCGACGCGGCCGACCGGGCACCAGTACTTGTCGGTGCGCGAGGTGCCCGCGGGGAAGCAGCCCTCGCTGCGCCGGTAGGCCCTGTTCCAATTGTCGTCGGCGATGTCGTGCACCGTGTGCGGCGCGTGGCGCAACGGCGAGGCCTCGATTCCGAAGCGGCCCTGCTCGACCTCGGCGATCTCCTGGCGGATCGCGATCATGGCGTCGCAGAAGCGGTCGAGCTCCGCCTTGGACTCCGATTCCGTCGGCTCGATCATCAAGGTGCCCGCCACCGGGAAGCTCATGGTCGGCGCATGGAAGCCGTAGTCGATCAGTCGCTTGGCGATGTCGTCGACGGTGACGCCGCTGCTCTGCTTGAGCGGCCGCGGATCGATGATGCATTCATGCGCGACGCGGCCGCGCTCGTTGCGGTAGAGCACCGGAAAATGCGCATCGAGCCGCGCCGCGACGTAGTTGGCATTGAGGATCGCGATCTCGGTGGCGCGGGTCAGGCCCTCGCCGCCCATCAGCAGCATGTAGATGTAGGAGATGGTCAGGATCGAGGCGGAGCCATACGGCGCCGCCGAGACCGGCCCGATCGGATGCGCGCTCGCGCCATCGGTCGCAGGGTGACCGGGCAGGAAGGGCGCCAGATGCGCCTTCACGCCGATCGGCCCCATGCCCGGGCCGCCGCCGCCATGCGGAATGCAGAACGTCTTGTGCAGGTTGAAATGGCTGACATCGGCGCCGTAATCTCCGGGTCTGGAGAGGCCGACCTGCGCATTGAGGTTGGCGCCGTCGAGATAGACCTGTCCGCCGTGGGCATGGACGATGTCGCAGATGTCGCGGATGTGCTCCTCGAACACGCCATGCGTCGAGGGATAGGTGATCATGATGGCGGCGAGCTTGGCGCTATGCGCTTCCGCCTTCGCCTTGAGATCGGCCAGATCGACATTGCCGCCTGCATCGCAGCCGACCACGACCACCTCCATGCCGGCCATGTGCGCCGAGGCCGGGTTGGTGCCGTGGGCGGAGGAAGGAATCAGGCAGATGGTGCGGTGGCCCTCGCCGCGGGCGGCGTAGTAGCCGCGGATCGCCAGGAGGCCGGCATATTCGCCCTGCGCGCCCGAGTTCGGCTGCAGCGACACGGCATCATAGCCGGAGATCCGGCACAGCCAGTCGGTCAGATCGGCGAACATCGTGTGATAGCCGGCCGCCTGCGCGCGCGGCACGAACGGGTGCAGGCTGGAAAATTCCGGCCACGTCAGCGGGATCATCTCGGTGGTCGCGTTCAGCTTCATCGTGCAGGAGCCGAGCGGGATCATCGCACGATCGAGCGCGAGATCGCGGTCCGCGAGCTTGCGCAGGTAGCGCAGCATCTCGGTCTCGGAGCGATGCGCGTGGAACACCGGATGGGTCAGGTACGGCCGCTGCCGCTTGAGCTCGGCCGGCAGCGCCTCGCGCGCTTCCGCCTCGATCGCCGTGTAGGAGAGGTCGCCGCCGAATGCGCGCCAGACGGCTTCGACGACATCGGCCGTCGTGGTCTCGTCTAGCGCGATCCGCAGCCTGCTGCCGTCGCGGCCGAGATTGATCCGCTCGCCTTCCGCGAGGGCGATGATCGAATCGGACTTGGCGCCGGCCTCGACGGTGACCGTGTCGAAGAAGGTCTCGCTTTCCGGCGCAAAGCCGAGCTTGCGCAGCCCTGCAGCCAGCACCGCGGTCCGCCAATGCGCGGTGCGGGCGATCGCCTTCAGCCCGTCGGGGCCATGATAGACGGCATACATCGCAGCGATCACCGCCAGCAGCACCTGCGCGGTACAGATGTTCGACGTTGCCTTCTCGCGGCGGATGTGCTGCTCGCGGGTCTGCAGCGCCAGCCGATAGGCGGGGGCACCGCGCGAATCGACGGACAGGCCGACGATGCGGCCGGGCAGCGAGCGCTTCAGCGCATCGCGTACCGCCATGTAGGCGGCATGCGGTCCGCCATAGCCCATCGGCACGCCGAAGCGCTGCGCCGAGCCGATCGCGATGTCGGCACCGAGCTCGCCCGGCGAGGCGATCAATGTCAGCGCCAGCAGGTCGGCAGCGAGGATCGCGAGCGCGCCCTTGTCGTGCAGCCGGGCGATCGCGGGGCGCGGATCGCGCAGCGCGCCCGTCGTATCCGGATATTGCAGCAGGCCGCCGAACACCTCGGCGCTGTCCAGATCCTTGGCCGGGTCGCCGACGATCAGCTGCCAGCCGAGCGGCTCGGCGCGGGTGCGCAGCACCGCCAGCGTCTGCGGGTGGACATCCTGATCGACGAAGAACGCCTTGGTCTTGGTCCGTGCCGACCGCTCGGCCAGCGCCATGGCCTCCGCCGCCGCCGTGGCTTCGTCCAGCAGCGAGGCATTGGCGACGTCGAGCCCGGTGAGATCGCAGATCATGGTCTGGAAGTTGAACAGCGCCTCCAGCCGGCCCTGGCTGATCTCCGGCTGATAGGGCGTATAGGCCGTGTACCAGGCCGGGTTCTCCAGGATGTTGCGCTGGATCACCGCCGGCATCAGCGTGCCGGAATAGCCTTGGCCGATCAGCGAGGTGAAGACCTGATTCCGCGCCGCCAGTGCGCGCATATGCGACAACGCTTCGGGCTCGCTCAGCGCCGGCTCGAGGGTGAGCGGCGCCGTCTGCCGGATCGTGCCGGGTAGCGTCTGCGCCATCAGCTCCGCCACGCTCTTGGCGCCGACGGTCTCCAGCATCGCCGCGACGTCGCGCGGCGAGGGACCGATATGGCGGCGGGCGAAGCTGGTGGCGGCATCATCGAGCGGCTTGAGCGGCGTGGTCATGAGCAAATCCTCTATGCCTCGTCATGCCCCGCGACGGCGGGGCATCCAGTAAACATCGATGGTGAGATCAGGCGGAGAGAGCGCGGCGTAGTGGATCGCCCGGTCGAGCCGGGCGATGACAGTGGTGAGTATCGCCGCACCGCACGTCTCACGCCGTATGCGCCTTGTAGGCGGCCTCATCCATCAGGCCGCCGAGCTCGCCCCGGTCGGCGATCTTGAGCTTGAAGAACCAGGCCTTGCCGCCGGCGTCGGTGTTGACGAGCGCAGGCTCGTCGACGATCGCCTGGTTGACCTCGACCACCTCGCCGCTGATCGGCGCGTAGACGTCGGAAGCGGCCTTGACCGACTCGACCACGGCGGCAGCTTCCGACTTCTTCAGCGCGCGGCCGACCTGCGGCAGCTCCACGAACACGACGTCACCGAGCTGGGCCTGCGCATAGTCGGTGATGCCGATGGTGGCTGTGTCGCCATCGATGCTGAGCCATTCATGGTCGGAGGTGTAGAGCGTGGTCATGGACGTCCTTCAGCGCTTGTAGGTGTTGGGAACGAAGGGCATGGCGGCGACGCGCAGCGGCAGGCGCTGGCCGCGCACATCGGCGAACAGCCGGGTGTCGATTGCGGAGAGGGCGGTCGGCACGTAACCCATGGCGACCGGCGCATTCAGCGTCGGTCCGAAGCCACCGGAGGTGACCTGGCCGATCGGTTCGGCCGAGTCGGCGCTCGCGAACAGCGGCGCGCCCTCGCGCACCGGTGCGCGGCCCTCGGGCCTGAAGCCAACGCGGCGGCGTGTCGCACCGCCATCGAACTGCACCAGGATCCTGTCGGCGCCGGGGAAGCCGCCAGCACGCGCGCCGCCGGTGCGGCGGACCTTCTGCACCGACCATTCCAGCGCGGCCTCGACCGGCGTCGTCGTCGTGTCGATGTCATGGCCGTAGAGGCAGAGCCCGGCCTCGAGCCGCAGGCTGTCGCGGGCGCCCAGCCCGATCGGCAGCACGTCGTTGTCGGACAGCAGCGCTTCGGCGAGCTGCTCGGCCTTGGCGGCGGGAACGGAGATCTCGTAGCCGTCCTCGCCGGTAT
Organism: Bradyrhizobium sp. SZCCHNR1098; assembly: GCF_032489375.1. NCBI lineage: Bacteria > Pseudomonadati > Pseudomonadota > Alphaproteobacteria > Hyphomicrobiales > Nitrobacteraceae > Bradyrhizobium > Bradyrhizobium sp. SZCCHNR1098. Next base: position 200,576 of record NZ_JAUEXY010000008.1, on the reverse strand, counting down.
AGCCGGAGCGGGAGACGTAGCAGGGGAGCCCGTCGACCATGCGCGGGCCGGCGTCCATGAACCGCATGCCCTCGGCCTCTGCGTAGAATTTCGCCAGCACGCTCGCAGCCTTCGGCCCCTGCAACGCCAGCAGCGCGCGGTCGGTCAGCGGCTGCACGTCACAAACGTCGGACAGCCCGTCGCGCAGCAGCTTGATGTCGGCGTCCTTGCAGGCGGCGTTGACCACCAGCACTAGGTGCTCGCCGAAATTCGCCACCATCAGGTCGTCGAGAATGCCGCCGTCGGCGTTGGTGAACTGGGCATAGCGCTGCCGGCCTGCCGGGATGCCGACGATGTCCTGCGGCACCAGCCGCTCGAGCGCGGCTGCGGCGTCGGCGACCTTGCCGGATTTCGGCACCAGCGCGACCTGGCCCATGTGGGACACGTCGAAAAGTCCGGCCGCGCTGCGGGTATGGAGGTGTTCCTTGAGCACGCCGGGGGCGTACTGCACCGGCATCTCATAGCCCGCGAAGGGCACCATCTTGCCGCCAAGGCTGCCATGCAGCGCATGGAGCGGCGTTCGCTTCAAAGAAAGGGGGGCAGCCGGTTCAGCCATCGATCAGGGGTCCTCGCGCGGTTCCTCGGGACCAGTCCCGAAAAACGCCACCGAAGCCCCATCTGTCGCTGTGCCTGAGAGTATTATCCCGTCGGCGGACGCGGTCCGGTCAAAGCCCGGCCAGCGTCTCTTTCCAGATGCAGTTGCAGTCGCGAGGGTCCTTTTGCCTGAGAGTTTCCGGGGCGGTTGCTCCTTCGGCGCCGACCCTTGAAGTTCAACCAGAACCTCAGAAGACCGGTCTCTCCCGACGCGACTGTCGTCTATGTCCCGGACCAAACACCAGCCCGCGCAGGCTGTCAACGCGTCACTCGGGCTTTCAACCAGCTTTAGGAGCCGTGCAGCAAGCCCATGATGTTTCTGCACAGTTTCTGGACACGCGAAGTCCCCTTGTCTAAAAGCATCACCGCCGAATTCCCGGACTTCTTCGATTGGATTGCTATGAGCGGCGTCAACGAGATCAGGTCGACCTTCCTCAACTTCTTCGCCGCGAACGGCCACGAGATCGTGCCGTCCTCGCCGCTCGTGCCGCGCAACGACCCGACCCTGATGTTCACGAACGCCGGCATGGTGCAGTTCAAGAACGTCTTCACCGGCGTCGAGAAGCGCGCTTACAACCGCGCCACCACGTCGCAGAAATGCGTGCGCGCCGGCGGCAAGCACAACGACCTCGACAATGTCGGCTACACCGCCCGCCACCACACCTTCTTCGAGATGCTCGGCAACTTCTCGTTCGGCGACTATTTCAAGGAGAACGCCATCGAGCTCGCCTGGAAGCTCGTCACCAAGGAGTTCGGCCTGCCGAAGGACAAGCTGACCGCGACCGTCTACGTCGACGACGACGAGGCGTTCGGGCTCTGGAAGAAGATCGCCGGCCTGCCGGAATCCCGCATCATCCGCATCAGTGGCTCGGACAATTTCTGGCAGATGGGCGACACCGGCCCGTGCGGCCCGTGCTCGGAGATCTTCTACGACCACGGCGACAAGATCTGGGGCGGCCCGCCCGGCTCGCCGGAGGCCGATGGCGATCGCTTCATCGAGATCTGGAACCTCGTGTTCATGCAATACGAGCAGCTCGAGGGCGGGGTCCGCAATCCGCTGCCGAAGCCGTCGATCGACACCGGGGCGGGCCTGGAGCGCGTTGCCGCGGTGCTGCAGGGCAAGCACGACAACTACGACATCGACCTGTTCGTCGCCCTGATCCGCGCCATCGCCGACCTCACCAATGCCGACCCGCAGGGGCCGCAGAAGGCGTCGCTCCGCGTCATCGCCGATCATCTCCGCGCCTCGTCGTTCTTGATCTCCGACGGCGTGCTGCCGTCGAACGAAGGCCGCGGCTATGTGCTGCGCCGGATCATGCGCCGCGCGATGCGCCACGCCCAGTTGCTCGGCGCCCGCGAGCCCCTGATGCACAAGCTGGTCGGCACGCTCTCCCGCGAGATGGGCCAGGCCTATCCGGAGCTGATCCGCGCCGAGGCGCTCATCAAGGAGACGCTGCGACTCGAAGAGACCCGCTTCCGCAAGACCCTGGAGCGCGGGCTGGCCATCCTCGACGAGAAGTCTGCCACTCTGAAGAAGGGCGACATGTTCGACGGCGACGTCGCCTTCACGCTGTACGACACCTACGGCTTCCCGCTCGATCTCACCCAGGACGCGCTGAAGTCGCGCGGCATCAGCGTCGACCAGGCTTCCTTCACCGACGCCATGGACCGCCAGCGCGCCAAGGCGCGTGCGGCCTGGGCCGGCTCCGGCGAGGCTGCGACCGAGACCGTCTGGTTCCCGCTGCGCGAGAAGCTCGGCGCCACCGAGTTCCTCGGCTATGAGACCGAGACCGCCGAAGGCGCAGTGACCGCGCTGGTCAAGGACGGCGCCGAGGTCGAGAGCCTCAAGGCCGGCGAGAGCGGCGTCATCGTGCTCAACCAGACCCCGTTCTACGGCGAATCCGGCGGCCAGGTCGGCGACACCGGCCTCATGACCGGCGACGGCGTCCGCGTCCGCATCACCGACACCCAGAAGAAGGCCGGCGACCTGTTCGCGCATATCGGCACGGTAGAGCAGGGTACGCTCAAGCTCGGCTCCGCGCTGCAACTCGACGTCGATCACAGCAGGCGCTCGGCGATCCGCGCCAACCATTCGGCGACCCATATCCTGCACGAGGCGCTGCGCCAGGTGCTCGGCGACCACATCGCCCAGCGCGGCTCGCTGGTCTCGCCCGACCGCCTGCGCTTCGACTTCGTCCATCCGAAGCCGATCACCCCGGAGGAGCTCGCCCGCGTCGAGGACATCGCCAACGACGTCGTGCTGGAGAATGCCGAGGTCACGACCCGCCTGATGGGGCTGGACGATGCCCGCGAGGCCGGCGCCCGCGCGCTGTTCGGCGAGAAATATGGCGACGAGGTCCGCGTCGTCTCGATGGGCGACGCCGCGCGCGAGCAGGGCTCGAACGCGATGGGCTGGTCGGTCGAGCTGTGCGGCGGCACCCATGTCAAGCGCACCGGCGACATCGGCCTGATCGCGGTGACCTCCGAGAGCGCGGTGGCGTCCGGCGTCCGCCGCATCGAGGCGCTGACGGCACGTGGCGCCCGCGCGCATGCCAGCCATAACCTTTCGCTGGCCAAGGCGGCGGCGGCCGAGCTGCGCACCACGGTCGAGGACGTACCGGCGCGCATCACCGCGCTGATGGAGGAGCGCAAGAAGCTCGAGCGTGAGCTGTCGGACGCGCGCAGGAAGCTCGCCATGGGTGGCGGCCGGGAGACCGGCAACGGCGCTCCCGCCGGGATCCGCGACGTCGGCGGCATCAAGCTGATGGCCCGCGCCGTCTCGGGCATCGAGATGAAGGATCTCAAGTCGCTGGCCGACGAGGCCAAGAAGCAGCTCGGCTCGGGCGTCGCCGCGATCGTCGGCGTCACCGAGGACGGCAAGGCCGGCGTCGTGGTCGGCGTCACCGCCGATCTCACATCGCGTTTCAATGCGGTCGACCTCGTGCGCGCCGCGTCCGAGGCGTTGGGCGGCAAGGGCGGCGGCGGCCGTCCCGACATGGCCCAGGCCGGCGGCCCCGACGGCGGCAAGGCGGAGGCCGCGCTGGCCGCGATCGAGAGCGCGATCGGCAAGGCCGGCTGATCGTGCCGCCGCTCGGGCCGGGCGAGAGCGTTCGCGATCCCGATCTGCGCGACCGGCTGTACGAGCTGCTCGAGCACGACCATCTGCCGAGCACGCACGGCTCGCGCGTCGTCCAGTTCATCGTGCTCGTCATCACGCTCGACGTGCTGGCGGTGGTGCTGGCATCGGACCCGGACATCGCGGCCGCCATTGGCGGACTGCTGCGCGCGATCAAGATCGGCGCGCTGATCGTCTTCGCCGCGGAGTATGTCGCCCGTCTCTGGAGCGTCGCCGGCCACATGCCGCGGCGGCAGTCGCCGCGCCAGGATCGCTTCGCTTACGCCTTCTCCGCGCTCGGTGTCGTCGACCTCCTGTCCTTCGTGCCGGCCGCGATTGCGCTCGTGCTTGGCGACCGCAGTCTGGAAGCGGTGTGCATCGTGCTGCCGTTCCTCAAGCTGGTGCGCTATTCGCCGGCGCTGCGCTCGCTGCTGTCGGCGGTGCAGGCCGAGCGGCGCATCTTGATCGGCTGCCTCGTCATCCTGGCCGGCGCGGTGCTGCTGTTCGCCTCGCTGCTCTATGCGGTCGAGCGCGACGTCCAGCCGGACAAGTTCGGCACCATCCCGCATGCGATGTGGTGGGCGATCGTGACGCTCGGCACCGTCGGCTATGGCGACGTCGTGCCGGTGACGCCGCTCGGCCGCATCATCACGGTGTTCGCGATCATCTGGGGCTTTGCCATGATCGCGCTGCCGGTCGCGATCATCTCGACCGCGTTCGCCGAGGAGATCAAGCGGCGCGACTTCGTCGTCACCTGGGGCATGCTGGCGCGGGTGCCGCTGTTCTCGCATCTTTCGGCGTCCGAAATCGCCGACATCATGCGGCTGCTGCGCGCGCGCACGATCGAGTCCGGCGAGGTGCTGGTGCGGCGCGGCGATGCCGCCTCCTCGATGTATTTCATCACTGCCGGCGAGGTCGAGATCGAGCTGCCGACGCAATGCGTCAAGCTCGCCGACGGCACGTTCTTCGGCGAGATCGCGCTGCTGCATCGGACCAAGCGCTCGGGCACCGTGACGGCGACACGCAAGACCCGGCTGCTGGTGCTCGACGCGCAGGACTTCCACGCCTTGATCGCGCGGATGCCGGCGCTGGCCGCGCATGTCCGGACCATCGCCAAGGCGCGCATGGCCGATTCCGGCGACCTCGCCCTCGCCGAGCTGTCGCAGGCCGAGCACGACGACCAGACGGACGGGTAGGGGCGGCGCGCGGATTCCGTACGTCGTTGGCGACGGCAGGCGCAGAGCAGCCGCGCGTCTCATTCCATCTTCCAACGAGTCAAACAGCCGGGCGCGCGCGCACCATCCCGCGGCGCGATTGCACCCAGGAGATGCGGAAGACGTCCGCCCTCGATAGTGATGAGGGCGCAGGGAATGCCGGGTGAGGGCCTCACCCATGGCCCGCCTGCGAAAAAAATGCAGGCGGCAGGTACCACAGGCAAAGCCGGTTCATCCGGCATTCCCTGCGCGGCGGTTTTAGCGCTTATACGCGATCTCCTCGGTGCACCGGGCTTGTTGGCCACCGTGCGCGACGACGCGCTTCTCGCTCGCCGCCGCGGGGACACCAGCTTCGGGGTGTCAGGACCACGCGACTTCACGTCCGCAAGCGCATCATTCGTCCGCGCATGAAGCGCGCTGATGCCCTCACGTCCACCGCATTGCCGGCCCAACGTTTCGTGACGACGCGTACGCCCCTCATCCGGACCGGAACGAAGGGAGCATAGACATGATCTGCTGATTTTCGGAAGTAGTTTATTTTTGCGCGAAGCTCTTGAAATGAGCGATGATATTGAAGTCGCTGACGAAACGCGCCGTTCCGGCGAGCGCCGATCGGGGGGCGGCGGAGACCGATTTCGTTGCATGAAAGGCAGGGACGCTGCTCGTCGGGCAAATCAACGAACAGGAGGTCACGACCGAATTCGACCCCATCGCTCTGACCTGCGCGGCGCAGCAAGCCGGCGGCTGTCTGCGGTACAACGGCCATGGCGCTCAGGCGTTCGAGACGGCAGCTTGTGATCAGAGTGCACGTTGCAAACGCAAGCGTTACAGGTAAATCGCGCAACCTCGTTCTTCGAGCTCAGCGAACCAGTTCGGGCGTGAAATCGTCGTCACCCAGCGCAGATCAAGCTTTTCGAGACGTGGAAGCTTGAGCAGCGCTTCCGGCAAGGCGGCGACAGGGTTCCCTCTCAAGTCGATCTGCCGCAGCTCCACCATTGAACCGATATCTTCCGGCAAATGGGTCAAGCTATTGTTCCTGAGATGCAGCTCACGCAGCCGCGTCAACTTGGAAATGGTCGTCGGCAGAGTCGTCAGGCGATTGTCGGTCACGCGAAGTTCGAGAAGTCCTGACATCTCGGTAACCGCGTCGGGCAGTCTCTCGAATTCGTTTGCGCTGATGTTGAGGTAGCGCAACCGGGTAAGTCGCCCCAACGACGATGGAAGCTCTTTCAGCGCATTGTCGTGCAAGTACAGGAAGTCGCTCAGGCCGACGAGTTCGCCTAGCGCAGCCGGAACCTGCCGTAACAGGTTGTGGCCCAGGTCCAGCGTTCTCAGGGCGCGTAGCTCGCCGACCCTGTCCGAGATCTCCACCAGGCGATTGTCGGCCAGCACGAGCGATTGCAGATTCGTCCGATCCCAGACATGATCCGGCACGGCGCCGAGCGCCTGTTTCCACAAGGACAAGTGCAAGTCCGACGCGTTCCTCACAGCCAGATCATGCCTCGACTTCACCCGGAGACCAAGGGCGGTTCTGATCCATCTCGGGCATTTCGGTCCGCGGCGGAAGTTTACGCGATCGAGGTTCAACTGTAAGCAAGCCGACAGTGACACGACAACGCAGTTTCTGACCCGAAGCTGGCTGACCCGCCAGCCGGCGCGTAACTGGTGTTTACAAACTTGAACCGCAATTGCCGATGCAATTCTGGTGGGTTGGATTTGATGGGATCGATGCTTTGAGAACGGCAATTGCATTGCTGCTTGTTGCAGTTGCGCTGTCAGTGTCCGCACGGGCCGAGAACGACAAATTACGTCAAGTGGTCTCAAACCTCAAAGCCTGCGTCCGCACGCATGCACCAACGGCCAAAGCCGCTGGGGTTAAGACAGCAGGCGACGCCGTCAACTTCTTCATCGAGACATGCGGCCCACCGCCCAGTTATCTTGGGCCAGCAAACGTGGGCACGATCCCTCCTGGTCTGCTTCGGGGCGTCGTTCGCGATGAGTGGAATGCCTTCATTCAAGATGCGCAGCCTCGCTAGGACGTACGACGCGCTCTCTCCTTGTCATTGCGAGCGCAGCGAAGCATTCCAAACTGTCTCTCCGAAGGATTCTGGATTGCGTCGCTGCGCTCGCAATGACGCGCGCAGACATCGTGCTTCCAGGCGAGCCGCTCGCCACCGATCGCCTCACGCAAATTGCGCGAGGCCGTGGCCGACCGACCAGTTCTCCTTGGCGGCGTCGAGGATGGTCATGAACAGGTCCTCCGGCCTGATGCCGGGGCTGTCCCCGAGCAGGTCGGCGATGCGTCGGAACAGCGCCTTCTTCTGCTCTCGCGTGCGGGTGTTGAAGACGGTGATCTGGATGTAGACGAGATCGTCGCTGCGGTTGATGCCGAAGGCGTTGCCATAGCGGAAGTTGGAAGGATCGTGCTCGGTGATGGTCATGAACTGATCGTCCTCCGGCACGTCGAGCGCCTCGCGCATCGCCCGGTAGAGGCTGTCGAAGATCGCCTGCCGGTAGGCCTCCGGCTTGCCCGCGCGCAGCGAGATGTGAAGCAGCGGCATCCCTGGTCCTTTCATCCGTGATGTCGGCTGAGAGGTTAGATGCGGCGGTGCGGTTCGGGTATGCTGGGGATCGAGATATCAGTCATAATGGCTGGAAATGACCGAACACCCGCTCGACCTGGACGAGGTCCAGGCCTTCGTCCGTATCGCCGAGCTCGGCAGCTTCACCCGTGCCGCCGAGGCGATGCAGACGACCCAGGCCGCGATCAGCCTGAAGCTGCGGCGGCTCGAGAACAGGCTGGGGTGCCGGCTGATCGAGCGCACGCCGCGTCATGTGCAGCTCTCGGAGCGAGGCAGGGTCTTCCTCGATCCTGCCCGTCAGCTGCTGGCAGCGCACGACCGCGCGCTCGCGGTGTTCGCCGGCGTGCGGCAGCGTCTGATCATCGGCATCAGCGACCATGTCGCCGGGCCGGAGCTGCCGGCGCTGATCGCGCGCATGAACGACCATGATCCGCATCTCGTGGTCGAGATCCGCATCGGATCGTCGGCCGACCTGCTGCAGAGCTACGACCGGCGCGAGCTCGAGGCGGTGATCGTCCGCCTGCATGCCGGACGCAGCGATGGCGACCTCGTGGCCGAGGAGAAGTTCGGCTGGTTCGCTGGCCCGGATTGGGAGCCGCGCGCGGGCGAGCCGTTGCCGGTCGCGACCATGGCCGAGCCGTGCGGCGTGCGCGCGATGGCCGCGCAGCATCTCGATGCGGCCGGCGTGTCCTGGGCCGAAATCTTCGTCGGCGGCGGCGTTGCGGCGGTCGTCGCGGCCGTCACGGCCGGGCTCGGCGTTGCCGCACTCGCGCCGCGCATGCTGCCATCGGGCGCGGTCGATGTCGGCGCAAGGCTCGGATTGCCGGAGCTGCCCCGGCTGCCGGTCGTGCTGCACACGCGGGTGAGGGATGGCCGGGCGCGCGCGGCGCTCGATGCCCTCGTGGCGGCCTTCCGAAGCGCGGTGCGGGCGTGATGCATGCGGCGCGTGCCGCGGCGCAGGTGATGGAGCTTGGAGCTGCGATCAACTCCGAACGCTATTTCGACGGCCGGATTGATGTCCTGCTCGCGGATGGATCGCGTGCCCGCGCGCAGATCTGATCGCTCTTGGAATTGGCTCCTCAGGAGTCGCCGGGGTGGAATTGACGTAAGTCTTATTCCGCAATGCGGGATGTGACACTCATGTCACAGTTACGGTTATACCGACTCCCAAATATAATATGACTATTCAAGGGCGCCCTGGTGCTTGCTAGGATTGCCATCCAATCTCAGGTTGACGAAATCGCTCCTCGAATGAGCGGCGGCCGGGGTTGAGCCGTGGGGAAGCGCGTGCCGGGACGAAGGCTCTGGGCCGGACGCGACAGAACAACATCCAGAGCCTGGGGACGCTGCGAGGAGCAGGAAAAATGAGTGGGTTTGCGACGACCGCGCGCATGTGCGGCGTAGGGGTTGCCTTGTCTTGTTTGTTGGGTGGCGGTGGTGCGGTCGCGGCCGATCTGCCGATGAAGGCGCCGCCGATTCCCTATGCGGGTGTCGATGATTTCTGGACGCGGCCGTATCTGTTCGGCGATCTCGGCCGGACCAGGCTGAAGGAGCAGGGCATCTCGCTCGCGCTCACGCTCGGCGACGAAGCCGTCACCAATCTGTCGGGTGGCTCGCGCAACACAGCGGCCAATGCCGGGCAATTGTGGTTCGAAGCCAAGTTCGACATGGCCAAGCTCGCCGGCATCCAGGGCGGCATGATTGGCGTGACGCTGGTCGATCGCTTCGGCAAGAATCTCAACAGCGAGGCCGGCATTCCGGCGCTGCAACTGACCAACGAGGTGTTCGGCCGCGGCAACATCCTGCGCCTCACCGAATTCTACTATCAGCAGAAGCTGTTCGACGACCGCCTCGTGCTCAAGGGCGGCCGGCTGCCGGTCGGCTCCGACTTCTTCTTCGGCCAGTGCGAGTTCATCAACCTGACCTTCTGCGGCGGCCAGCCGGGCAACATCCAGGGCGGCTACATCTACAATTGGCCGGTGAGCCAGTGGGCCGGCGTCGTGCACTACAACTTCACCAAGGAATGGAAGCTGTCGGTCGGCGTCTACGACGCCAATCCGAACTATCTGACGACGTCGGACGCCGGCGTCTACCTAGCGCCGGGCATTCCGCGCTCCACTCCCGCCTCGGGCGTGCTGGTGCCGGTGGAAGTGGTGTGGGAGCCGAGCGGTCCGCTGAACGGCACCTGGCGCTTCGGCGGCTGGTATGACAGCGCGTCGACGATCGACGGCGGCTTGCCCGGCATCGTCGCCGTCGTCCCCGGTGGTCCCGGCGTGGGAGATCAGAATCTCAGCAGCCAGCGCGGCCGCTACGGCTTCTACGAATCGATCCTGCAGCGGCTGACGGTCGAGGGTCCCAAGGCGCAGGGCTGGTACACCTTCCTCAACACCAGCGTCGCCGATCACCGCACCTCGTATCAGGACTACCAGATCTCCTGGGGCGTCAAGCACACCGGCACCTTCTCGTTCCGTCCCGACGATGAGGTCGGCTTCGCGGTCGGCACGACGCATGTCAACTCGGCGGCGCTGACGCCGAATGCCGGCGGCAACGAGGTGCCGATCGAGGCCTGGTATGGCTGGCAGGCGACCGGCTGGATGAACCTGAAGTTCGACGCCCAGTATGTCATCAATCCGGGCGGACGCGGCTTCAACGCCGCCGGCGTGAAGACCGGCAATGCGGTGGTGCTCGGCCTGCGGACGGTCGTGCACTTCTGATCCTGTGATGTGAGCCGATGGGGCGGGTGTGCAGCATCCGCCCCATCTGCGCGGGCGTCTCGGCTGTCCGGGCCCGCCGATCCGATGAGGAGCCGGCGTATCCTGCCCATCCGGGTGGGCCGCGATGCGATGACGTCGATTGACTCTTTCGCATTGCGGCACGACATCTCCTGGACCGCGACGCCGAGCTGCCAGGAGACCGCCATGACCGCAACAGACAGCCATTCCGTCGCCGGCCGACGCCTGGGCGACGAGGTCGTGGACTGGCTCACCAACGGCACCCGCGACGAGCGCTTCATCGACAACATCTTCGGGCAGATGTGCAACCGGCTGCAGCGTGCCGGCATTCCGGTGAAGCGGGCCTCGCTGCACGTCCAGATCAATCATCCGCAGTGGCTCGGCGCGCGCATGCTGTGGAGCGACGGCATGGAGGGCGCCGACATCGCCCGCGTCGACTACGACGTCCGCGAGCGCTCGGAATACATCGGCAGTCCCGCCAGCGAAATCCATGAGGGCGTCGAGGAGATCCGCGAGAACCTCGCGCGCGACCCCGAGCTCGGCCGTCGGCACGCGATCTATGACGAGATGCGGGCGCAGGGCCTGACCGACTATGTCGCATGGCCGATGTATCACACGCTCGGCAAGCGCCACATCGTCACCTTCGCGACCGACCGGCGCGGCGGTTTCGACCAGGCGCACATCGACGCGCTGATCAGGCTCGTGCCGGTGCTGGCGCTGGTCAGCGAGATCCGCATCAAGAACCGGCTGGCGCGGACCCTGCTCGAAACCTATGTCGGGCCGCATGCCGGCGAGATGGTGCTGGCCGGCGCCACCCGGCGCGGCAGCGGCACCACGGTGCGCGCCGCCATCATGATCTGCGACCTCCGGGACTTCACCCGCATCTCCGACAACTGGCCGCGCGACGACGTCATCGATCTGCTCAACAGCTATTTCGATGCCATGGTGGAGCCGATCACGCAGCACGGCGGCGAGATCCTGAAGTTCATCGGCGACGGCCTGCTGGCGATCTTTCCGCTCACCGAGCCCGCTGCCTGCGCCAACCTGCTGCACGCCGTGAGCGGCGCCCGCAAGGCGATGACCGAGCTGAACGCGCGCAACGGCGAGACCGGCCGCGCGCCGCTGAACTACGGCATCGGTGTCCATGTCGGCGACGTCATGTACGGCAATATCGGCTCGCGCACCCGGCTGGATTTCACCGTCATCGGCCCCGCGGTCAACATGGCCTCGCGCATGGAGGCGCTGACCAAGCAGGTGGGCCGGCCGGTGCTGCTGTCGCGCGATTTCGCCGAGCTCGTCGAAGGCCCGTTCGCGCTGGAGCGCGTCGGCGAATTCCCGGTGCGCGGATTCAACGATCCGATCGAGCTGTTTTCGTTCGATGGGTAGGGCATTCAGTAGGGTGCGCAAAGGCGCAGCCGCGCTGTCTCCACGTTCGAGATCATCGTGGCGCCGTGCCCATCATCCTGCTGATGAGTTCGTGGAAAAACGGCGTGCACGCAGCCGCCTGCTGCTTTGCCCACCTTACGCGGACTTCTCCGCCGTTCACGCCTCGTCCAGAAACGGCGCCACAACCTCGCGCGTCTCAGCGCTCGTCACCACCGGCACGATCTCGAACGTCATGCCGGTGTCGCGAGCATTGGAGAGAATCCATTGCTGCAGCAATCGGGCGTCGTCGCATTCCATCAATTGGAAGCAGCGGTCGAAATTGGGTTCGATCCAGCTGCCGAGATATTTCAGCCCGTCGGGAAACGTGATGCCGGGATCGCGGACACGCCGATAGACCGGGATCGGATCGCGGTCCTTGAAACGTTCGATCACCATGAACAGCATGCGCGCCTCCGTCCTGACGTGCACGCATTGTGCGGTGAATCGGTGCGGGGTGCCAGCCCGGGGGGACATCGTTCGCCTGACGGACGAGGCCTCGATGGCCTCGTGGACGAGACGCCTTTCCCTGGCGCAGTCCTTGCTTCTGCGAGGGAACTCGCATCCAACGGGAAGAGAAACCCATGAAGAAGGCACGTCTCGTCGCGTACGCTCTGGTTGCAGCGGTGCTGGCCGCACCCGCCTTCGCGGAGGAGCTGACCGGCACCTTGCAGAAGATCAAGGAGACCGGCGCGATCACGATCGGCTACCGCGAAACCTCGCTGCCGTTCTCCTACATCGACGACAACCAGAAGCCGCTCGGCTTCGCGCTCGACATCTGCAACAGGATCGTAGACGAGATCAAGGCGACGCTGACGCTCGACAGGCTGGAGGTGAAGCTCACGCCGGTGTCGTCGGCGACCCGCATTCCGCTGATCGCCAACGGCACCATCGATCTCGAATGCGCCTCGACCACCAACAACATCGAGCGCCAGCGGCTGGTGTCGTTCTCGCCGACCTATTTCCTCACCGCCAACCGCTTCGTCGCCAAGGCCGCGAGCGGCCTCAAGACCATCGACGACCTCAAGGGCAAGACCGTCGCCTCGACATCGGGTACCACCAACATCAAGCAGCTCTTCGAGGCCAACACGGCGCGCCAGCTCGGCATGAACGTGCTGACGGCCAAGGACAATGCCGAAGGTTTTCTGATGGTCGAGAACGGTCGCGCCGACGCCTATGTGATGGACGACATCCTGCTCGCGGGCCTGGTGGCCAGCGCGAAGACGCCGTCGGACTTCGTGATCTCGACCGATCAGTTCTCGATGCCGGAGCCCTATGGGATCATGCTGCGCAAGGACGATCCGGCCTTCAAGGCCGTCGTCGACCGCGCCGCCACGAAGCTCTATACGAGCCCGGAGATCGCGGCCTTGTACGCCAAATGGTTCATGGCGCCGGTGCCGCCGAAAGGCGTCAACTTCAACTTCCCGATGACATCCGCGCTGCAGAAGGCGTTCGCGCATCCGAGCGACAGCGGCGATCCCAAGGCCTATTAGTATCTTCGGCTTATGTCATACGGCGTATCGACAGGATGGGATGAGGCCGGCGCTCGCGCGGGTCTCGTCGCGCGCTACTGCCCCGAGGGCGTGCGCAGGCCGTGCCAGGCGTCGCGCACCTGGTGGTAGTGAACCTCGGGCAGATAGTCCGGCGTGTTCAGGTTGAGGTTCTTGACGTCGAGCCGGCCGATCGCGCTGAGCAGCGTGTAGGAGGCGATGACGCGGTCGCGCTGGGCGCCGATCAGCCGCGCCTTGGCCTGGATCAGGTCGGCCTGCGAGTTCAGCACGTCGACGGTCGTGCGCTGGCCGCCCTGGGCCTCGCGCGAGACGCCTTGCAGCGCGACGGTGGCGGCCTTCACCTCGGCCTCGGAGGCGCTGACGGCGACCTTGGCGCCTTCATTGGCGACCCAGGCGCTGACCACCGCGGTGCGCGCCTGGTTGCGGACCTGGTCGAGCACGAGGCGGCTCTGCGCCGCGAGCTCCTTGCTCTGGCGGGTCTGCGACGCCGCCGTGCCGCCGTCATAGATCGGCGCGGTGACGCTGCCGACGATCGAGGCCTGGTCGGTGCCGAAGGTGCCCAGCGTCTGATCCGAATCGCGGCTGCGGCTGACACCGCCCTGCAGGGTCACGCTCGGCAGCAGCGCGCCCTCGGCGACCTTGATCGAGGTCGAGGCCGCGTCGACGTCGAAGCTCGCCGCAGCCACGGCCGGATTTTCCTTGTTGCCGAGCGCAATCGCGTCCTCGCGGCTGCGCGGCAGCAGGCGATCGATCGGGTCGGCCGCGCGCAGCTGGCCTGGCGCCATGCCGATGACCTGGGCATAGGTCGCCTGGCTGATGGCGAGGTTGACCTCGGCGGCGTTGAGATCGGACAGGCCGCGCGACAGCCGCGCCTCGGCCTGCGAGGCGTCGGTCGGCGTGACGTCGCCGGCATTGAGGCGGCGCTGCGTGACGGAGAGCGTCTCGCGCAGGAAGGCGACGTTGGAGCGTTGTGCCTCGACCAGCGACTGGTTGGCGAGCACGTTGGTGTAGGCGGTGACGGCGTCGAGCAGCACGCCCTGGCCGACATTGCGCAGCGCCTCGCGGCCGGACTGCACCTGCAGCTCCGCCATGCGCACGCTGTTGGCGGTGCGGAAGCCGTTGAACAGCGTCTGCGTGACGGTCACGCCGATGGTCCAGGGCTTCAATGTCGCGGTCTGGATCGTGTTGTTGGGGAGCAGGTTGCGCACGGCCTGCAGGCCGGCGCCGAGGCTCGCGATCAGTTGCGGACGATAGCCGGCCAGCGCCTGCGGCACGTTCTCGTCGGTGGCGCGCTGGCGCGCGCGCTCGGCATTGAGCGCCGGGTTGGTCTGATAGGCTTTCGCGAGCGCGGCCGCGAGATCCTCGGCGCGCACAGGCGAGCAGACGACGAGGCTGGCCGCGAGGGTCAGGCCGAGGCCGATCCTTCGCGCACGCACCTCGCCGACGCCAAATTCCTTGGCTCGACCCACCATCCGACTCCGCCGCGTCCCACTGTCTTAACCAGTTGTTTACCTGTTTAGGGCGGATGGCGGCCACACACAAACCGCGGATGTGGAATCCGGCAGGCTTTTCCATGGTTTGTTGTGTCGTGCTCGCCACAGACCGTTTGTCGCAGTGCTGCGACATGGCCGCACGGATACGCGCTCGGTAGGCGGGTGAGGGGCACCCGTGGACATCAGAGGCAGATCGATTCGTTCAGCTGCGAGTGACCCGCAGCAATCTCACCGGTTCTTGTTCACCGGCTTGCGCTTCTCGATGAAGGCAGCCATGCCCTCGGCGCGGTCCTCCAGCGCGAAGGTGGCGTGGAACAGGTTGCGCTCGACATTCATGCCTTCGGAGAGCGGGGTCTCGAAGGCGCGGTTGACGGCCTCCTTGGCCATCGCCGCCGCCGGGCGCGACATCGCCGCGATCTTCTCGGCCGCAGCCATCACCTCGTCCATCAGCCTGTCGGCCGGCACGATGCGGCTGACGAGGCCGGAGCGTTCGGCCTCGGCCGCATCCATCATGCGGCCGGTGAGGCAGAGGTCCATCGCCTTGGCCTTGCCGATCGCGCGCGTCAGGCGCTGGGTGCCGCCGATGCCCGGAATGGTGCCGAGCGTGATCTCGGGCTGGCCGAATTTCGCGGTATCGGCGGCGATGATGAAGTCGCACATCATCGCGAGCTCGCAGCCGCCGCCGAGCGCGTAGCCCGCGACCGCGGCGATGGTCGGCTTGCGGCAGCGCGCGACGCGGTCGCCGCCGATCGCGGTGAAGTCGCTCGAGAACATGTCGATGAAGCTCTTGGGCTGCATCTCCTTGATGTCGGCGCCGGCGGCGAACGCTTTCTCGCTGCCGGTGATCACGATGCAGCCGATGGCGTCGTCGGCCTCGAGATCATCCACGGCGGCGGCGATCTCGCGGAAGACGCCGAACGACAGCGCGTTGAGCATCTTCGGCCGGTTCAGGGTGATGACACCGACCGCGCCTTTGCCTTCGACGATGATGTGCTCGTAGACGCTCATGATGCCAACCCCGCAAATCAAAACAGCGGGCAATGTGCCCGCTGGATCGATGCGCATCAAGTAGGTGCGACGCCGCGCGGCGCCTCAGATCATGAACATCCGCGCCGCCGAGCCCAGGGTGAGCAGGGTGCCGCAGGCGATGAAGATCTTGCCGATGATCGAGGCCTTGTCCCAGCCGGAGCTGTCGTCATTGCTGACCGTGACCATGTTCACGGTGACGTCCGAGGCCGCCGGCGCATCGCTCGGCGCGGCGTCGGTCGATTGCGCCGCAGGTGCGGCCTGAGCCTGGGCTTCGGCCGGCAGCGGCGCCGGGAAGCCGTCCTGCTTCGCCGCCGGAGCGCTCTCGGACCCCACCGGCAAGAACGGACTATAGCTCTGCTGTTCGGCCGCGCGCGCGAATCCAGTGCCAACGAGGCCCAGAACGAACGCGGCGGCAATGATCAATGCTGAACGTCCACTGGCTTGGATCGTCATCGTCGGCTTTCTCCCCATCCCGCCAGCCCAAGCCGGAGTGAGACCCCGACAGATGTCGAGAACGGGGCAGAAAATGGGTATCTTCCTGCCGCTCACGGCAAAAGCTGGGCGCCGCCGCACTTTGCGAGCGGCCCATCAAACCTGATCATGCACCTCGCGATTCGGTGCTATGGAGCGGTTCCAAGACTTGCCCGGTGGCGTGCTCTCGGTGTGGCGTAACTCGGATGGTTCCGAGGCCAAAGTCCTCATCACGAATTAGTGATGAGGATGGAGCGAGAGTAACAAACTGAGTGTTTCGGGCGAATTGCTGGGGTGGAGCGGAGTTGCGCGAGCGTGACGACGAGTGGACGGGCTGGATGCGCCAGGCCGTCGCCGGTGACGACGAGGCCTATCATCGCCTGCTGAGGGCGATCACGCCCGTGCTGCGCGCAGCATCACGGCGCGGGCTGGCGCGCGCCGGCCAGCCCCCCGACCAGGCCGAGGACATCGTGCAGGAAATTCTGTTGGCGGTTCACCTGAAGCGGCACACCTGGGACGTCGACGCGCCGTTCGCGCCCTGGCTGTTCGCGATCGCGCGCAACAAGCTGGTCGACATGCTGCGCCGGCGCGGCCGGCGGGTGTTCGTCGACATCGACGATTTCTCGGAGACGCTAGCCGACGCGCCGCCGGCGCCCACCGTCTCGGCCAGCGAGGTCGAGGCGCAGCTGAAGACGTTGCCGCAGCGCCAGCGCGACGTGCTGCAGTCGATCGCGGTCGAGGCCGCCTCGATCAAGCAGACCGCGGAGAAGTTTTCGATGAGCGAGGGCGCGGTGCGGGTGGCGCTGCACCGGGCGCTCGCAAGCCTGACGGCCAAGCTACGGGATACCTGACCATGGACACCGATCAGCTCATCCGCACCCTCGCGGCCGACAATGCGCAGCGCGCGCAGCCGGTCGGCATCGTGCTGGCGCTGGCCCTGATGGCGGCGACGCCGGTATCGACCGCGATGCTGCTCATCGGCCTCGGCGTCCGGCCGGACATCTGGCTCGCGGTGCGCAATCCGTTCTTCGACCTGAAGTTCGTCGTCACCACGGCGCTGGCGATCCCGGCGCTGATCATCGGCCTGCATCTGTCGCGCCCCGAAGCCTCGCTGCAGGGCTGGAGCTGGCTGCTGATCGCGCCGATCGTCGTCCTCATCGGCGGCATGGCGGCGGAGATGATGCTGCCGCAGCGCACGCCGATGATGGCGCGGCTGGTCGGCCACAATTCGATGGTGTGCATGAGCGCCATTCCCGTGCTGTCGCTGCCGCTGCTGGCCGCCGCGCTGTTCGGCCTGCGCCATGGCGCGCCGTCGCGTCCGGCGATGACGGGCGCGATCGCCGGGCTGGTCTCGGCGGGGATCGCGGCGACGCTCTATGCCGCGCATTGCACCGACGACTCGCCGCTGTTCGTGGCGACCTGGTACACGGTGGCCGCGCTGATCGTGGCCGGGCTCGGCGCGCTCATCGGCGCAAGGGTCCTGCGCTACTGAGGGGGCTGCGCGACGAGCGAGGTCGCGACTACGCCTGCATCGGCGCCGCGGCGTCCTGCACGCGGTGGAAGCGCAACACCTGCTGCGCGGTGGAGCGCCGGAGCCGCTCATAGGTCGCCTTGCAGGCGTCGAGATCGGCCGGCGCGGTGGTGGCGAGCTCGTCGCGCATCAGGATGATCGATTTCACCGTCGGCCAGGACAGCCCTGCGACCTTGGCAAGGATCATCACGCCCTCGGCACGGCTTTCGATCATGATGCTTTCGGCGACCGCGACCGGCACGTTGGCCATGGCTGCGACGGCGGCATTGGCCTCGTCGAACTTGCGCTGCTCGGTGAACTGCACGACGAGACGGTCGTCGAGCCGGCCCTCGGCATGCAGCGAGCGCACCAGCGCGTGCGCGATCTCGGTCTGGCTGGTCAGCGCCACCGCGCTCGATCGCGCCCGCCGGCCCGCCATGCGCACCGCCGAGGAGACCTCCTGCGCGAGCTTCGGATTTGCCGCCTCGAGCCGCGTGCGGACCGTGGCAGACGCCTTGGCGACCAGCTTCAGATAGAGGTGGCGCGGCAGATTGGGCCGCATGGCGAGGCACGCGGCGAGGTTTTCGTCCAGCGCGGCGCGATCGACCAGCGTGTCGAGGCTGGTCCCCGAGACGTCGGCGCCGGGATTGCTGACGGTGCTGTGAACGACCTCGTCGTTGCCGCGCCTGAGCAGGATGTCGGTGACGGCGTGGCTGAGCACGCGCCGGAGCGAGATCGCGAGCAGATGCGCCTGGCTCTTGGTCTCGGCTGTGCGGATCAGCGCGGCCTCGTCGAGCCGTTCCGACTTCGACAGCACGGGGCCTGCGACATCGATGGCGTCGTCATCCGCCAGCCGGTGCAGCGTCCGCGGCGGCGCCGACGCCAGCGGCGCAAGCCGGCGCGCGAGCAGGGCGCGGGCCGAGATCTCGATGTGGTCGATCAGGCATTCGAATACGTCGTCGAACAGCGCGACCTGGTCATCGGCGAAGTCCGTCGCGCCGTCGACGAACAGGTCCGTCACCTTGCGCAGGGTCTCGACCCGCCGGGCGACGGTGCCGTGCGCGAGCGTGTCCTCGAGCTCGTCGAGCAGGCTTTCGTTCGGGGTGGGTTTCGGGGGCATGCCGGGATGGCTCAGGCGCTGGTGACGCGATTGCGGCCCTGCGCCTTCGAGTCGTAGAGCGCCCGATCGGCCCGGGCGAGCAGCGAATCGGCGGTCTCGTCACCGCGCGGGGCGGCCACGCCGGCCGAGAACGTGACCTGCAGGCCGGTCGAGAACGCACTCCAGTCGAGGCCGGCGATGATCTGGCGCAATCGTTCGGCGAGCCGTGCGGCGGCGTCCGCCGGCGCGCCCGGCAGCACCAGCAGGAATTCCTCGCCGCCGTAGCGGCCGAAGCGGTCGCTGCCGCGAATGTTGGCGAAGATCGTGATGGCGAAGGTGCGCAGCACGTCGTCGCCGGTCGGATGACCATGCGTATCGTTGATGCGCTTGAACCAATCGAGATCGATCAGCACGACCGAGCAGGGCTGGCCGCCCTGCCGCGCCTGCGCCATCTCCTCGTCCAGCACATCCATGATCGAGCGCCGGTTCAGCGCGCCGGTGAGCTCGTCGATCTCGGCCAGCTCCTCGATGCGGCGATAGGCTTCCTTGAGCTTCTGTCCGCGCTGGTACAGCGTCTCGCGCAGCGCGCTGGAGAAGATGCCGAGGAACATGCAGCCGGCGATGGTGAGGAGGAAGACCAGGAGCGTCGCGAGCCGCTCGAGGCCGCTGTCGTGCGGCATGCCGAGCGGCTTGTCGGTGAGCAGGAACAATCCCGCCAGGCCGATCGCGAGGAACGTCCAGCAGATCGCGCTCTGGCGCGGCGTCGCCCGCAGCGAGGCAAAGCCGACGACGATGTACAGCGTGCACAGGAACAGGATGCTGACTTCGGGCGCGATGTAGCAGAACGCGACCGTGATCATCATGCTGGCGAGCGATTGCGGCACCACGAGGTAGTGGTCGCGGAAACGGTCGTTGAAACCGCTCTCCGACAAAGCGGTCCACAGCGCGACGGTGAGAACGCCGATCGCTGCGTAGGCTGGCGCGATCGTGACCGGGACGGTTCCCGCCTGGGCGTAGATCAGCAGGATGACGGCATCGATCAGGTAGCATCCGGCGACCAGCGCCAGCATCTGCCGGCGCCGCCCGGCACGACGCGCGCGCAGGTCGCTGGACGGAGACGGCTGCGCGTCCCCGGCCTCAGCGACATTCGGACTGGGAAAAGGCGGTGCCGTCGTGCCCATGTGCTCGCGATTCTTCGTCGTTGGCTCAAAATCTACGTGGGAAAGCATTTAACTTTGGTATCTATGGGCATGGACGAAGAGGCCGCCGGCGCCGTGCTGCGACGGGGAATCTACGGCTTTCAGGACGCGCAGTTGGCGGGAACGGGCGGAACATGGTAGGCGGGAACCCGCTGGTCGCGATCGACCTGGGCGCTGCAGCGAAATCTGCAAGTCTGTGCGCCAACTCACATTTCGGGACGTATCTTTCCAGTATTTTGAAGATTTTTGCGGTTGTGTTCGAACCGCGACGTCAATCCTCCAGACCAATCTTGCGAGACGGCCATTGAGCGTGACAGCAGCGGCGTCAGATGAAACCCTGATTGCCCGGATCGCTCAAGGCGACCGGCTCGCCATGCAGGTGCTGTACGGACGGCACCATGTCAGGGTGTACCGTTTCGGGCTCCGGCTCGTGCGGGACGAGCAGGTCGCGGAAGACCTCATCAGCGAGGTCTTTCTCGACGTGTGGCGTCAGGCCGGCAAGTTCGAGGGCCGTTCTGCCGTCTCCACCTGGCTTCTGGCGATCACGCGGTTCAAGGCCCTGTCGGCACTTCGGCGCCGGAAGGACGTTGAGCTGGAAGACGAGGCCGCGAACGCGATCGAGGATACCTCCGACGATCCGGAGGTCGCGGTCCAGAAGAAGAATACCGGCGAAGCATTGCGCAAGTGCCTGACGGCGCTTTCGCCTGATCACCGGGAGATCGTCGATCTCGTCTACTACCACGAGAAGTCCGTGGAGGAGGTGGCCGAGATCGTCGGAATTCCGGGAAACACCGTCAAGACGCGCCTGTTCTATGCGCGCAAGAAATTGGCCGAACTCCTGAAAGCGGCCGGCATTGAAAGAGGCTGGCCATGATGGCTTTGAGCAAGATGCTGGAGCAAGAGCCCGGAGAGATCGAACTCCTGCTGCCGTGGTACGCCGCCGGCACCCTGAACGCGCGCGACATGCGCCGGGTCGAGGAGGTGCTTGCCCACGATGCCGATCTCGCCAGGCAGTATGCGGAGATCCAGAAGGAATATGCCGAGACCATCGCGCTGAACGAAAGCCTCGGCGCGCCCTCGATGCGCGCGATGCAGAAGCTGTTCGCGGCGATCGAGGCGGATCCGATGCAAAAGCCTGCCGCGCCGCGCGGCTTCAGCGCGCGGCTGATGGATTTCTTCGACAGCCTGTCGCCGCGGACCTTGGCGTGGACCGTCAGCCTCGGCGCGCTTCTGGTGCTGGCGCAGGCCGGCGTGATCGGCGCCGTGCTGATGCGCTCCCAGACCGCGACCTATCAGACCGCCTCGGTCGAGGACAAGAACGCAGCTCCCGAGCCCGCGAGCAAACCGATGGCCGCGCCACCGCCGCCGAGCGCTGCTGCGCCGGCCCCGGCGGAGCGGACGCCCGAGAGCATGACGCGTTCGCGGATGGCCGAAGCACCGGCCCCGGCCGCTCCGCTGATCCGCGGCCTTGGACCGCAGGTCGCCGGATCGACCGCGCCCGCCTATGCGCTGGTGCGGTTCGCGCCGGATGCGCGCATGGCCGACATCTCCGCGTTGCTCGACAGCTACCAGGCGTCGATCGTCGAGGGCGCCAGAGGCGGCCTGTTCAAGCTGCAACTCGGCGATCGGCCGCTGTCGAAGGCCGAGGCCGACAGCCTGATCGGCCGTCTGGCGCGAGAGAAGATCGTCAGCCTCGCGGTGGCCGCGCAATAGGCCCGCGCCGTCCGAACGTCATTCGGAGGCTCCATGTCGTTCACTTCGCCGCTACACTTCGCCAGATCGGTCGCGATACTGATTGTCGTCGCAATGCCTGCTTTCGCGGGTGGCGACCTCAGTGCCCATGCCCAGGCGATGATGCGTTCGCCCAACATCAACATCCCGAGCCGGGTGCCGAGCATCAACCCGGGCACCGCGATGCATGTGCCGCCGCCGACCGGGATGGCCTTGCGCCCGACCTTGCCCAATGCGCGATTTGCACCGAACCTGCAGGCCTCCTGCGACCCGGTGGATCGCAGCGCCTCGGGTGAATGTCTCGACCGCCGGCCGGTGACGGCAGACGGGCAGGGCCGGCGGTCCCAAGGAAGATTGGACAAAGGCAGGTCCGCCAAGGTGACGCCGCGGGGCGAGCCGAAAGCTGCGGCCGTGGTCGACCCGCGGACCGTCGCCAACGAGATCGTCGCCGAGATCGATGACGGTCTCTCGATCGACCAGGCCGACGCGCTGGCGCGCCGCCATGGCCTGCAGCGCATCAGCTCGCAGCGCTTTCCGCTGATCGGCGCCACCATCGGTCTGTTCAGGATCACCGATCGCCGCTCGGTGCAAGCGGTCAGCCGTGCGCTCGCGGCAGATGCCAGGGTGCGTTCGGTGCAGCCGAACTACCGCTATACGCTGCAGCAGCAGAGTGCGCCGCCCGTCGAGGGCGATCCGGCGCAATACGCGCTGGAGAAGCTGCGGCTGCCGGAAGCGCACAGGCTGGCCGAGGGCGCCAACGTCACCATCGCCGTGATCGATTCCGGGGTCGATCTCAAGCACCCGGAATTCGCCGACGCGTCGTTCGACGCGTTCGACGCGCTCGGCGGCGACGAGGGACCGCATGCGCACGGCACGGGCATCGCCGGCGTGATCGTGTCGCACAAGCGGTTGATGGGCAGCGCGCCCTATGCACGCATCATCGCCATCCGCGCCTTCGGCATGGCCAAGAAAGGCGGCGGGCCGGAGAGCAGCTCCTATGTGATCCTGAAGGCGCTGGACTACGCGGCCCTGCACGGCGCGCAGATCGTCAACATGAGCTTCGCCGGCCCGAAAGATGCGGTGATCGAGCGCGCGATCGCGGCCGTCGCTTCCAAGGGCGTCGTGATGGTCGCCGCGGCCGGCAATGCCGGGGCCAAGTCGCCGCCGCTGTATCCTGCGGGCAATCCGAACGTCATCGCCGTCAGTGCGACCGATGACAGGGACCAGTTGCTGCCGGCGTCGAACCGCGGCAATTACATCGCGCTGGCCGCGCCCGGCGCCGAGATCTTCCTGCCGGCGCCGGACGGAAAATATCAGATCATCTCGGGCACCTCGTTTTCCGCGGCCTATGTCAGCGGGCTTGCGGCGCTGGTGCTGGAGCGCAATCCGGCGCTGAAGCCGGAGATGGTGCGGACCGTATTAACCGGGACCGCGCGCGATCTCGGGACCCCCGGACGCGACGATCTGTTCGGGGCAGGGCAGGCGGATGCCCTGGCGGCGGTCCAGGCCGTGGTCTCGCCGCAGGGTGCGCCTGCTGCTGCTGTGCCTTCCGCGGGGCTGCAAACGGAGCCCGCGGCGGCCCGCGAGTTGCGCCCGGCGCCGGCCGCGGTGACCGAGGCATCTCCAGCCGGCGACACGCTTCGGCCGGCGCAGCAATGACGCCAACGTTTTCGTGAACGTTCCGAAATTCTCCCGCTCGCTTTGAACGTGCAGCGGGGCGGTCACGACAGAAAGCATGTGGGAGCGGTGATCCCCTCCCCAAGGCTATATACGGCGCGAGCGCCCATCCACCCCAAGCGCCCATATGGCTTGACCCGTCCGGTTGTCCCCCCGGACGGGTCTTCCATTTCTGGGCCAGGTCGAATCCCGGCGACATTGATATCCGACAGTGTTCGCCCGCCCGATGGGCACATCTTCGGGGTGTCAGGCGATGTCGTTGGCCGCGTTCGCGTGGCTGCACTAGGCCGGATTCCGAAAAAGCACGGAGAAAATTTCCGCACGACTACGGTTTGGCCGCCAAACAACATGGCATTAGCTAGACTTTATTAACCTTTTCCACAAAATATTCACGTCACGTTGCGTTGATTCGTGCCGAGTGCGTCCGTCCCCTTATCTCACGGGCTCCCCCATGACACATCGACCGGACGTGACTTGCAGCCGCGAACTGGCTGCACGCTGGTGCGCGCTTGCCGAAAGGCGCCTGGACCATCTGACCGAGCTGTTCCAGAGCGGCCGCTGGCGCCGCTACTACACCGAGCAGTCGCTCCTCGACGATATCCGGCACGCCAAGGCCGCGGTGCAGACCTGGCAGGCGCTATCCCGCGCCGAGCCCGAGCAGGTGAGCATCGTGCCGAGCCAGCGGCCGGCTGCGATGGTGGCTACGCCACCCGCTCCCGTGCGCCCCGCCGAGTCGGAGCCGATCAAACTCCGTCTCCACGAGAATCATCCCATCGAGCGGCGCCCCATCGCGCTGCCGCCCTCGCTCGAAACCATCCTTGCGGAGTCCGAGATCATCGTCGAGCCCGAGATCGAGCTGGCCGCGGATGATCTGGAACCGGACGGCGTCATCGAACCCGACTATGTGTCCGAAGATGCCATCGCGCCGGAGCCGACCGTCGCGCCGCCCCGCATCGACATGTTCGCCCTGGAGCAGGCTTTGAGCATCGGCATTCAATCCGACGCCGAGGATGACGAGCCGGTGGTCGATCTCGACGCCATCGAGCGCCGCTATCCCGTGCTGGCGGTCGCGTTCTAGGCGCAGGGCGAGCTCCAGACCCACTCCGCATCGCAGCCAAGGGGGCCGCAAGCCGCCCTCAATCTGGTCACTTGATTTCAAGACCGAATGGTCCATATATCGGTGATGAGCCGCCAGACTCCGATGCAGTTGCCGCGTGGGCGCCCGCGAACTTTCGACATGGACGCCGCTGTCGAGCGGGCAATGGGTGTGTTTTGGTCGCGTGGCTATCACGCGACGGCGCTGCCTGATCTTCTTCAGGCGACGAAGCTCTCGCGTGGCAGCCTCTACGCCGCGTTCGGTGACAAACACTCGCTGTTCCTGCTCGCGCTTGACCGTTACATCGCCGATGCCCTGGCCCGGATGGATACCGAGCTCGACCTAAGCAGGGAGCCGGTCGACGGCCTGCGGGCCTATCTTGCCGGCTACGTCGACCGCACGCGCGGGGCCAATGGTCGGCGCGGCTGCCTGCTGGTGGCGACAGCCATGGAGCTTGCTGGCCAGGACGCCGAAGTTGGTCGGCGCATCGCGAGTTTCTTCAAGGCCATGGAGGTCCGGGTGGCGGATGCACTGTCCCGCGCGAAGATGGCGGGCAAGCTGGCCGATGGTGTCGAACCTTCGAGTGCCGCGCGAATTCTCGTCTGTTTCGTTGAGGGGCTGCGCGTGGTCGGCAAGACGGGGCCGACGCCGATCACATCGCAAGCCACCGTTGACGCGCTTCTCGACCGCTTCATTCGATAGAGACCGTTGAGCGCCTTGCTTTCGAGTCGCCTATATCTGGACCGATCAGTCCTTAAATGGAGAATGCCATGACCATGGTCCAGATTCTCTGTTCGGTGGCCGTTCCCTTGCTGTGGGGTTATCAGTTCGTCGTCATCAAAGTGGGGGTGACGGAGTTTCCGCCGCTGTTCTTTCTCGCGCTTCGATTTCTGGCCATCGCGCTGCTGCTCGTTCCGTTCGTCAAAAGGCCGACGCGTCGACAGCTCGGTCACATCGCAGTCATTTCCGTTTTCCTGGGCGGCCTGAACTTCGGGCTGTTCTATGTTGGTCTTGGGCTCGGCTCGGGAAGCATGTCAGCCGTCGCCTATCAACTCGCCACGCCCTTCACCGTCCTGTTGGCGTGGCCGCTGCTGGCGGAGAAGCCGTCCCTCTCCACATGCGCTGGAGTAGGGCTTGCATTCGCCGGCGTGGTCGTGCTGGCGGCCGAGCCGGGTCTGACGGCAAACGTGCTTCCGCTGCTGCTGGTGGTTGGCGCAGCCTTCGCATTCGCGGTGTCCAACGTCCTGACCAAGCGCTACGGCCCTTTTGAACCGCTGATGCTGATGGGATGGTCGTCGCTGCTCACCGTGCCGCAAGTCATGGTCATGTCGTCGTTCCTCGAATATGGCCAGGTGGCGAGCCTTGCCGCGGCGGATGAACGCGGATGGCTGGCGCTCGCCTACACGGTCTTCATCGGCGGAATTGTCGGGTTTGGCGTCTGGTTCTGGTTGATCGCCCGCTACTCCATGAGCCGCGTCGCACCGTTCAGCCTGCTGCTTCCGGTGTTCGCCTTGATCTCGAGCGTATTGTTCCTGGACGAGCGGATGACACCGAAGCTGATTGCGGGCGGGCTGCTGGCGATCACCGGCGTCGCGATCACACAAGTGAGGCCGAGCGCTCGGCCGATTTGAAGCGGCGGCTCAGCTTCGTCGCACCGCGTTGCCGCTGACCAAGAGCTGCGCATAACCTTGCGTCCCGTCGCGCGTCAGGTCCGATGTCACCGGCTTGACGTGATCGAGCCCGATCACCGCGCCGCGCGGGGTGCCGGAGATCATGTTGTTGCTGACGAGCGCCGTGCCCGCGCCCGGAACGACGGACACGCCGACGCCCGCGAGCGCATTGCGAATGACGTTGCCGGAGATCACCACGTCCCTGAGATATCGGCCCCAACCGGCGACAATGCCGTAGGACGGGGCATTCTCGACCACGTTGCCGGTCACCGAGGAGTCCGCCTCGACATAGATCCCGATGCCGGCATCGTCGTCAGGTGCTGTGCCGATCGGCCGCTTCGGGATCAGATTGCGGATGATGTTGCCCTGGACCACCGCGATGCGGCCGCCTTCGTTGAAGTTGCAGACGGAGACGCCGAAGGCGGCACCATCCACCGTATTGCCTGAGATGACGGCGCCCTCGAATGCGAACTCCGAGTAGAGCGCGACCTCGCGCACGTCGCTGACGCTGTTGTCGACGATCTGGATGTTCGAGGCCGAGTTGCCGCGCACTGCCGAGTAGTCGCAGTTCCTGATGCGGTTGCCGCTGATGATGACGTTGCCGGCGCGAAAGGCGTTGATGGCGTTGCCGTACTGGCCCGAGCCGCCGGGGCCGGCCTTGATGTCCTCGATCCGATTGTCGAGCACCATCGTGCCGTCGTCGCCGATCGCAGTGCGCAGGATCTCGATGCCGTTGTCGCGGGTGCCGTTGATGGTGTTGCGCGACACGATCAGGCCGAGCGCGTCGAACGACACGATGGCGGTGACCGCGATGTCGGTGATCACGTTGCCGCTGACGTCGCCCGAGACCTGCTCGAGCCAGATGCCGCTGCCGCCGGAGCGGGTGATCTCGCAATCGGAGATACGGGCGTCGCGGCTAGCGGCGACATGGAGCAGGCCGCGGCGCTGGGGCAGGGCGATGCCGCCGCCGTCGAGCGCGATGCCGCTGACGCCGAGGCCGTCAGCGCCTTCTGCTGACAGCATCGACGGGCCGCCACCGGTGAAGACGAGCTTGGTGGCGCCGCGGACGCCGACCAAGTGGCTGCCCCTGGCGAGGCGCAGCATCGAGGTCCGGTAGGTGCCTGGCGGCAGCGCCAGCGGCGCCTGCGCGCGGGCGGCCTCGTCGATCGCACGCTGCAGCGCGCGAGTCTGGTCGTCGGGACTGTTGGGCTTGACGCCATACTGTGTGGCGTCGCGCCCGAGCGCGGAGATCAAGGGGGCGGCCTGTGCGGCATCCGCCGGCAAGGCCAATGCCCCGGCGGCGCCGGCAGCCGATCCAGCCAGAATGCGGCGGCGATTGACATCCATGGTCAGCGTCTCACGCAAAAGATGATGTGCGGCCACGACTTAAGCTGAAAGTCTCAATGCTGATGCTGAGGATGAGCGCCTGCGCCCGGGATTGTTGGCGGTAGGGTTAAATCTTCACGTCAGATCGCCGCCGGCGGTGGGTTGCCCGTCGAACCGCCGAGCCCCTCCCGAGGGAACCAATGGGACTCGGGGACATTGTTCCCGCAATGGATCGGCGAGGAGAGGGTCATGCATCTGTCCAATGAGAGTCTACTGGTTATTCTGTTCGTCGGCATCGTCGCCGGGTGGCTCGCGGGCCGCGTCATGGAGGGCGGCGGTTTCGGCCTGATCGGCGACCTGGTCGTCGGTCTCGTCGGCGCCTTCATCGGCAACTGGCTGTTGCCGCAGCTCGGCATCCATCTGGGCGTCGGACTGGTCGCCGCGATCATCAACGCCTTCATCGGCGCCGTGGTCCTGCTGCTCCTGCTGCGCCTGATCGGCGGGGGATTTGGCGGTCGGCGCCGTTGGAGCATCTGA
This sequence comes from Bradyrhizobium sp. SZCCHNR1098, assembly GCF_032489375.1. Taxonomy (NCBI): domain Bacteria; kingdom Pseudomonadati; phylum Pseudomonadota; class Alphaproteobacteria; order Hyphomicrobiales; family Nitrobacteraceae; genus Bradyrhizobium; species Bradyrhizobium sp. SZCCHNR1098. Next base: position 172,529 of record NZ_JAUEXY010000008.1, on the reverse strand, counting down.
CACAGTGCTGACGGTCAGCGGTCATACGGTCATACCACTATCGACGTCAGCTCGTGCGACAGGTCGCCTGTCGCACGAGCTTGACCAGCTCCATCAGCATGGCTTCGCCGGCATCGACCAGCCCCTCCAGCGTGACGCGCGAACTGCCGTGCGGCAACGCCGAGCCGGCACGCGGCAAGGGAGGAATGTGGATGAAGGCGGCGACCCGCGGCCCTTCGGCGGCCTTGGTCGCCTCGATCGCGCGCCAGCTCAGATAGTTGCAGAGATAGCTGCCGGCATCGCGCGAGGCCCGGGCATCGATGCCGGTGGCGCGCGCCGCGCGCAGCAGCCGCGCCATGTGCGGACCGAACGTCGCCGGATGTGCGCCCGGCGCGATCACGCCCTTGCGCGCGACGTGGCGATCGGCATCGGGGAAGGTCGTGGTGATCGCATTGCGCGCGCGGGTCTCGATGCGCAGGTATGATGTTCGCCCGGCGAGGCCGAACATCAGGAGCGCATGCGGGCGCCGCTCGGCGATCAGGGCGGGCAGCTCGCGATCCACGGTCGCATAGGTCACGTGAAAAATGTGGCTCGTGATGTCGACGTCGTCCAGCGCCGGCCGCCGCAGCTCCGACAACCGCTTCACCAGCGGCATGGTCGGATTGGACGGCGCGCCGGGAAACGGGCCGAAGCCGGTGATCAGGATGCGCGGCCGCTCGCTCATGTCAGCATCTCCGCGAGCTGCTCGGCGGCGAGCGCCGGCGCGACGCGGCCCTCGGCGACGTCGGTCTCCAGCTTCTTCACTTTCGCGCGGACGGACGGATCGGTGCGCAGCCGCGCCATCAGCCGCTGCTCCAGCATGGTCCACATCCATTTCACCTGCTGGTCGCGCCGCCGCGCGGCGAACTCGCCGGAGGCGATCATCGCCTTGCGATGATCGAGCACCTTCTGCCACAGCTCGGCGATGCCCGTCCCGGCCATCGCCGAATAGGTCACGACCGGCGGATGCCAGTGCTCGGAGCGGGGGCTGAGCAGATGCAATGCGCCGCGATAGTCGGCGGCGGTGATGTTGGCGCGCTTGACGTTGTCGCCATCGGCCTTGTTGATCGCGATCATGTCGGCGAGCTCGACCAGGCCCTTCTTGATGCCCTGCAGCTCGTCGCCGCCGCCGGGCAGCATCAGCGCGAGGAAGAAATCGGTCATGTCGCAGACCGCGGTCTCGGATTGGCCGATGCCCACCGTCTCGACCAGGATCACGTCGAAGCCTGCGGCCTCACACAGCAGCATCGCCTCGCGGGTCTTGGCGGCGACGCCGCCGAGCGTGCCCGACGATGGCGAGGGGCGGATGAAGGCGTGCTCGTGATGCGACAGCCGCGCCATCCGCGTCTTGTCGCCGAGGATGGAACCGCCGGTGCGCGCGGAGGAGGGATCGACCGCGAGCACCGCGACCTTCTGGCCCTGTCCGATCAGGAACATGCCGAGCGCATCGATCGTGGTGGACTTGCCGACGCCGGGCGAGCCGGTGATGCCGACGCGGATCGCGTGCCCCGTCTGTGGCAGCAGCGCCTGCACCAGCTCGCGCGCGGCGGCCTGATGGTCGGTGCGCCGGCTCTCGACCAAGGTGATCGCACGCGCCAGCGCCGCGCGGCTGCCGGCGCTGATATCGTCGGCCAAGGCCGTGGTATTTGGCGAAGGAGAACGAGAGGACATGCGCCCGTTATAGCGGATGCGAGCGGCCCGGCCAGCTAGTTCTCCTCCGCATCCCCCTTCGGCCTCGCGCCGCCGAAGATCGCCTGCCCCTCCGTGCTGAGATAGGGCTTCAGCGTTTCCCAGGGCACGAAGGCGACATAATCGCCCTCCGCGTAGGCGCCGACGGCGTAGGGCGGATAGTGGAAGGTGAGGCCCGAGCTCTTGCCGGCCAGCGTCGAGGGCGCGAGCGTGACGGCGCCAATGCCGAGCAGCTTCGGCTCGACGCTCTTCAGCCACCACTCGTCAGTGTCGCCGGCGTCGCGCGCCTTCTTCTCTGCCCGCAGCGAGGCGATGATCGCCTTGCTGATCGCGGTCATGGTCGGACCGTTGTCGGCGGTCTCGTTGAAGAACGGGCGGATCGAGATGCGCTTGGCGGCGGCCTTGTCCCAGAGGATGGTGTCGACCGTCCGGTTGGGATGGGCGCCATGCGTGTCCATGTAGTCGTTGCGCAGCACGCTGACATAGCGATCGGCGACGATCGAACGCACCGAATAGTCGCGGCCATAGGTGTAAGGGCCGTCGCGGAACAGTTCCTTGTCCGCCTTGTAGTCCTTGGCGGCGTCCGCGGCCTGCTTGTCCATCCACTTGCGGCCTTCGGCGAGGCAATTCGCGGCGAGCGCCGGATCGGCCTTGATGTCGGCACTCAGCGTGACGCTGGCCTCGGCGGCCTTGGTCTTGATCGACGCATCGGGCTTGGCTTCGGCGGCGATCGCCGGCGAGAGGGTGAGCAGGCCGAACAGGGCGGCGACAAGCAGCTTGGCAGAATACATGAGACTTGTGATCCGGGTTTGGTGGTCTGTGCGCGCACGTACCGCAAAGGTTCGATCGTGCCCAGATCGAACGCGCGGCGATTGATTACAGCGCGTCAATAGCTCGACGCTCTCAGGAATGGACGCAAGACAAGGTCGAGATTCCGGGTTCAAGGCCTTTGGCCTTGCCCCGGAATGACGGTGGGGTGTGACGCAGTCGGACTACTCCGCCGCCTCGCTGTGGCCCAGCCGCGCATTGAGCTTTTGGATCAGCTCCTCGGCGGCGTCGGCGATGACAGTGCCCGGCGGGAAGATCGCCTCGGCGCCGGCCTTGTACAACGCGTCGTAATCCTGCGGCGGCACCACGCCGCCGACGATGATCATGATGTCCTCGCGGCCCTGCTTCTTGAGCGCGGCCTTCAGCTCCGGCACCGCGGTGAGATGGGCGGCCGCCAGCGACGAGACGCCGAGAATGTGCACGTCGTTCTCGACCGCCTGCCGCGCCGCCTCGTCGGCGGTGGCGAACAGCGGCCCGATGTCGACGTCGAAGCCGATGTCGGCGAAGGCCGACGCGATCACCTTCTGGCCGCGGTCGTGGCCGTCCTGTCCGATCTTGGCGACCAGGATGCGTGGCCGGCGGCCCTCGGCCTCCTCGAACGCCTCGATCAGCGCCTGCAGCTTCTCGGCTTTGCCGGACATGGCGGCGATCTCCCGCTTGTAGACGCCGGTGATGGACTTGATCTCGGCGCGGTGGCGGCCGAACACCTTCTCCAGCGCGTCGGAGATCTCGCCGACGGTGGCCTTGGCGCGCGCCGCGTCGATCGCGAGCGCCAGCAGATTGCCGTTGCCGTCACCGGCCGAGCGCGTGAGCGCCGCCAGCGCCGCATCGACCTCGGCCTGCTTGCGCTCGGATTTGAGCCGCGACAGCTTGTCGATCTGCAGCCGGCGCACGGTGGAATTGTCGACCTTGAGCACGTCGAGCGGCGGCTCGTCGGTCGGCCTGAACTTGTTGACGCCGATCACCGACTGGCGGCCGGTGTCGATGCGGGCCTGGGTCTTGGCCGAGGCCTCCTCGATGCGCAGCTTCGGCACGCCGGCCTCGATCGCCTTCGCCATGCCGCCGAGCTCCTCGATCTCCTGGATGTGGCCCCAGGCCTTTGCGGCGAGGTCGCGGGTGAGGCGCTCGACATAGTACGAGCCGCCCCAAGGATCGATGATGCGCGTGGTGCCGCTCTCCTGCTGCAGGAACAATTGCGTGTTCCGGGCGATGCGGGCGGAGAAGTCGGTCGGCAGCGCCAAGGCCTCGTCGAGCGCGTTGGTGTGCAGCGACTGGGTATGGCCTTGCGTCGCCGCCATCGCCTCGACCGCGGTGCGCACGACGTTGTTGTAGACGTCCTGCGCGGTCAGCGACCAGCCCGAGGTCTGGCTGTGGGTGCGCAAGGACAGCGAGCGCGGATCCTTCGGGTTGAACGGCTTCAGGAGCTTCGCCCACAACAGCCGCGCGGCGCGCAGCTTGGCGACCTCCATGAAGAAGTTCATGCCGATCGCCCAGAAGAACGACAGCCGCGGCGCGAAGCGGTCGACGTCGAGACCTGCGGCGATGCCGGCGCGCAGATATTCGACGCCGTCGGCGAGCGTATAGGCGAGCTCGAGATCCTGCGTCGCGCCGGCCTCCTGCATGTGGTAGCCGGAGATCGAGATCGAGTTGAACTTCGGCATCTTCTGCGAAGTGAAGGCAAAGATGTCGGAGATGATCCGCATCGAGGGCGACGGCGGATAGATGTAGGTGTTGCGCACCATGAACTCTTTCAGAATGTCGTTCTGAATGGTGCCCGACAGCTTTTCCGGCGGCACGCCTTGCTCCTCGGCGGCGACCACGAACAAAGCGAGGATCGGCAGCACCGCGCCGTTCATGGTCATCGACACGCTCATCTGGTCGAGCGGAATGCCGGCGAACAAGGTTCGCATGTCGTAGATCGAGTCGATCGCGACGCCGGCCATGCCGACATCGCCGCCGACGCGCGGATGATCGGAATCATAGCCGCGATGGGTGGCGAGATCGAACGCGACCGACAGGCCCTTCTGGCCCGCGGCGAGGTTGCGGCGGTAGAACGCGTTGGAATCCTCCGCCGTGGAGAAGCCGGCATATTGCCGGACCGTCCAGGGCTGGTTGACATACATGGTCGGGTAGGGACCGCGCATAAACGGCGCGATGCCCGGCCAGGTGTCGAGGAAGTCGATGCCGGCGAGATCGGCCTCGCCATAGGCCGGCTTCACCGGAATGCCTTCGGGCGTGAGCCACGGCTCGGCGTGGCCTGCGGGAGCCGGCGTGGCCGTGGGCTCAAACGCGATCGCGGTGAAATCGGGAATGCGGCTCATGGCCTGGCGTCCTCGTCTCTCAATCATGGTCCGGATGCTGATGGCTGACGATGGTCGCCATCTTCTCCGGTCCATAGTTCTGTTGTGTCGTCTGGCTCGGCAGATTGGCGATCGCGACCACCCAGCCAAGTCGCGACTCCGAGCCATATTGTCGCGTCGGCACCACCCGGTCCGGCCGGTCGAAGCTGCCGGTCATGATCTCGATCCGCGGCCCATCAATACGCCCGAAGCCGAGCGGCGTGCCGCAGGCGGGACAGAAGAAGCGCTCGGCGATCGTGGATGAACGGAACGCGGCGGGCTGACCGCGCGTCCAGGCGAAGTGCGCGCGGTCGATCTCAGCGAACGAGGCGAACGGCGCGCCGGAGGCTTTCTGGCACATCCGGCAATGACAGATGCTGACCTTGTTCGGCGTGGTCTTGAACGCGAAGCGGACGGCACCGCATTGGCAGCCGCCGGTCAGGAGAGGCTTGGTGTCGTCGGTCATGCTCACTCCAGATGCGTATAGGCGTCTTCGAGCGTCTTCAGCGCGTCGCCGCCGGCGGACACGAAGCTGCCGATTCCGGCCTCGCGCAGCGCGGCCTCCTGCTCGCCGCCGCGGCCTGCCAGATAGATATGTCGCGCGCCCGCGGCCTGAAGGGCCTTGGCCGCCGGAACCGCGGCGTCGGCATAGACCTTGTCGGACGAGCAGAGGCAGGCGATGGCGGCGCCGGAGGCGCGGAAGGCGGCAGCCAGCGCGGCCGGATCCGAAGCGCCCGCGCCATCGATCGCCGCGATGCCGCCGGCCTCGAAGAAGCTGCGGGCGAAAGTCGCGCGTGCGGTGAAATCGGCGGCGGTGCCGAGATTGGCGAGGAAGATCGAGGGGCGCTGTCCCTTGCTCTTCAACAGGGCGTCGGAGCGATCACGCAGCTTCTCGAACCCGTCTGCGAGACGGATGGGCGCGAGCGCCGTGAAGGTGAGCGCAGCCTTGGCTGTCGCCTGCGGAGCCAGCGGTGCAACCGCTTCGACCGCGACCTCGGCCTCGTTGAGATTTGGAAACTCGCTGGCGCCGGTCAGCACGTCGCGACGCCTGGCGATGTTGGCATTCCGCGCCGCCTTCACCGCGGCGACCTTGGACTGGATCAGCCCAGCCTGCAAGGCAGCCACGACGCCACCGGCCTTTTCGATCTCCTGGAACAGTGCCCAGGCGGTAACGCACAACTCGCTGGTCAGCGCCTCGATGCCGCCGGCGCCGGCGGAGGGATCGGCGACGCGGGCGAGATTGCTCTCCTCCAGCAGCACCAATTGCGTGTTGCGGGCGACACGGCGCGCGAATGCGTCGGGCAGGCCGAGTGCGGCCGTGTGCGGCAGCACCGTCACGGCGTTGGCGCCGCCTAATCCGGCCGCGAACGTCGCAATGGTTGCGCGCAGCATGTTCACGTAAGGGTCGCGCCGGGTGAGCATGCGCCACGCTGTCTCGCCCGAGATGAAGAGCGGCTTCGGTGCCAGCCCGCACGCTTCCTCGATGCGCGCCCACAGCCGCCGCAGGCTGCGGAATTTTGCCAGCGTGAGAAACTGATCGGTGTCGGCGGCGAGCCGGCCATAGATCATGCCGCGCGCGGTCTCGAGCGCGATGCCTTCGGCTTCGAGCGCCCGCAGATAGGTGACACCAGAGGCGAGCACGAAAGCGAGCTCCTGCGCCTCCGATCCGCCGGCGTCGTGCACGACCCGGCCGTCCGCGGCGAAGAACGGGCCTTTGAAGCCGGCCTCGTGCAGTTGCTTGACCAGCGCGCCCGAGTTGCCGCCGAGCATCGATGCGTCATGTGAGGTTGCGCCGCGACTGGCAGCATCCCCGATCGGATCGAGGCCGAATCGGATGTCGCAGCCAGCGGCCTCGACGCCGCGCTGCTTGACGTAGTCGGCGAGAAGCGAGGCGGGCGAGACCGATTCACCGAGCTGCAATTCGATTGCAATCGCAGCATCGAGATGCACGCCGTCGAGCGCGCGCGCCACTGCGTCGGCGCTGGCGGCGAGGCCGAAGCCGTGTGCGGCATTCGACCCGGCGAACACCAGCGACAAGCCGGTCGCGCCGTTCTCGAGGTCGATCAGCGCCTGCGCATTGGCCTTGGCCGGATCGGGATGATCGACGCGCTGCATGATCTGCCATGGCGCCGATGCTGAGCGGCCTGCGACCGGCGCGGCATGCTTGGCGCGCGGATAGATCGGCTGGATCTGGAGCCCGTCATAGGTCTTGCCGACCAGCTTCTCGAAAGCCGCGCCCTTCAGCACGCCATCGACCAGCTTGCGCCAGTCCGCTTCGCTGGCCGGAGCAAAATCGGCAGCCAGTCGCAGATCGTCGGTCTCGGTCGTCATGTCGGCACGCGTCTCCCGGGGCGTCTGTTATCGCGATTGTTGTGGCGCAAAATGCCACGTCAGGGGGGCCAAGCCAAACGGTTGTTTGGCCGGAGACGTCAGCTATTCGGCTGGCAGCGGCCGGATTCCGTCGCGCGAAACGGCGCGCAGGGCCTCATCGACGCGGCGGCCGGCAATCTGTCGCGCCGGCACGATCTCGGCCAGCGGCACCAGCACGAAGCCGCGTTCGAACAGCCGGGGGTGTGGCAGCGTGAGATCGGGCGTGTCGATCGCGAAATCGTCATAGGCGATCAGATCGAGGTCCAGCGTCCGCGGACCCCACCGCGTCTCCTGCGCGCGATTGCGGCCGAACATGCGCTCGACCTGGTGCAGAATGCCGAGCAGCGGCCGTGGGGGCATCGCGGTCGCGATCTCGATGCAGGCATTGATGAAAGGCGGCTGCTGCTCCTCGCCCCATGGCGGAGTGATGTAGTCGGACGACCGCGCGACAAGCGCCGCCGAGGCGCGCGCACAGATCTCCGGAATGGCGCGCCGGAACGTCGCCCTGACGTCGCCGACATTGCCGCCGAGAGCAATCAGCGCGCTCGCCATTGCCGTCATGGATGCCGCGAGCGCGTCAGCACGACGCCGACATCCTCGAAGATGGCGGCGATCGGCGCATGCGGCTTATGCACCGTCACCTTGACGGCGCGAATGCGGGCGAAGGTCGACAGGATCGCATCGGCCACCGCGCCGGCCGCGCGTTCGAGCAGGCGGTAGTTGACATCCTTGAACGCCGCCGTCGCGGTCTCCACCACGTCGGAATAGGACACGGTGTCGGCGAGGCGGTCGCTGCGCGAGGAGTCGGACAGATCGGTGTAGAGCTCGAGGTCGATGACGAAGCGCTGGCCGACCTCGCTCTCATGCTCCATCACGCCATGACGCGCGTGGATGAGAACGCCCTTGATGAAGATCGTATCGGTCATCCCAGTGCCTCGATTGCCGCGGCCACGCGCACGGCCTGAACCGTCTCGGCGACGTCATGCGCCCGGATGATTGCAGCACCGCGCCGAGCCGCAATCAGATGCGCCGCGATCGAGCCGCCGAGCCGCTCCTGCGGCTCCGACGCCACCACGGTGCTGATGAAACGTTTTCGCGACGCGCCGACCAGCAGCGGCAGCCCGAAGCGCGCGAATGCGTCGAGCCGCGCCAGTGCGGTCATGCTCTGCTGCGCCGTCTTGCCGAAGCCGATGCCGGGATCGAGCACGATGTTACCAATGGGGATGCCGGCCTTGGCGGCGATGTCGAGCGAGCGCGCGAAGAAGCCCAGCATGTCTTCGATGATGTCGATCTCCGGATCGACGGCAGCGCGGTTGTGCATCACCACGACCGGCGCGCCATGCGCCGCGACGACCGCGGCCATCGCGGGATCGCGCTGCAGACCCCACACATCGTTGGCGATCGCAGCACCATGGTTCAGCGCGTAGTCTACAACTTGAGATTTCATGCTGTCGATCGACACGGGGACGCCGAGTGCGACGATCGCGGGCAGGATCGGCTGCAGGCGCGCCAGTTCCTCCTCGGCCGTGACCGGCACCGCGCCCTTGTAGGGCCGGGTGGACTCGGCACCGATGTCGATGATGTCGGCGCCGGCCGCGATCATGCGCTCGGCCTGCGCGATTGCCCGCTCCGGTGCATCGAAACGGCCGCCATCCGAGAACGAATCCGGCGTGACGTTCAGGATGCCCATCACCGCCGGGAATGGACGCACCAGCCACGGCCGCAGCAGCGGGTGGCTCGACGTGAGGTCCGAGGCGGAGTGCGGCGAAATGGCGCTCATGGGCGCCGCTTTGCGCGGTTGCCACCGTCAAGTCAAGGTGTCGCGCGCGCACAAGCGCGGTCAATCTAGAGGCTGGTCAATAGCTGATCTTCGGCTCCAGCCGGCGCGCCTTTTCGATGAGCTGGCCGACCGACTTCTCCGACGGCAGGATGCGAACCAGCTTCCGCCGGGTGTTCACTTCCTTGATGTTCTGCGCCAGGCGGGCGGGGTTGCGGTGCGCCAGCTCGCGCACGGTGGGCACGCCGGCCGCGCGGACGAGGCAGACCTTGGCCTTGCCCATGCCGGGAATGCGCATGTAGTCGGCGGAATTTGCCCAATCGAGCAGTTGCTGCTCGCTGATGCCGGTCGTGGCGGCAAGCGCCTTGCGCCCTTTCACGGTCCGGGCGGCTTCGAGAAATGCGTCGGTGGTGCGGATGCCCAAAGCTTTCAGCTTGGCAGCATAGAAGGCCGTCATGCCTTCGAGTTCGGTGATCGGATATGTCATGATGCTCGGCGCGCGCGAAGGTGCTTCAGGTGATCTGGCCCAGGCGGTTGGGCTTTGGGCAACCGGCTCAGGCCGGGTGTGCCTGTCGCGATCGTGCCAACTGATCCGCTTCGGTTTGGTCGCGGCCGAATTTGAAAAGTTCACCGGCGGATCGCTGCTGCTCCCGTCGTTGCCGTCCATTGTCGCTGAGGAGGTCGGGCTCGGTGCCGATGATTTCAGCCACGACTCTACCGATGCCGGCCGTTCTGGCCAGCGGCTCAATCAACTCGTTCATGTGAACCCCGTATCATCCGGTCCCCCAAGACCGAACGTCCTCTCGCTGAATTCATCTTGATCGGACGATCCGTGAATTACAAGCGAGGAGCCGGCCCGGTGCGCGAATCGATTCGTGATCGACGATGAACTGTTGCAGCGATGCAAGACCAGATGTTGAATCCACGGCTCAAACCTGCGTATCCCGCAGCACCAATGTTAAGAAGAGTGCGTGTCGTGCGAAGAGGTAAGGCAGCCTGACCCTAGTTCCCATTCGCGAAACTCAACTATGTTACTGCACGAGATGCTCCGCTCCACGTGCGATGCGAAACAATCACTCTCGAAAGATGGATCATCATGGCACCATCCGGAAAATCCCTGGCTGATACCGACGACAAGATCTTCGTGGGAGCCGGTGAGCAGCCGGCCTGGTTGACGCTTGCGCTCGCCAATCGCCACGGCCTGGTCACCGGTGCAACCGGCACCGGCAAGACCGTCTCGCTGCAGGTGATGGCCGAAGGTTTTGCTCGTGCAGGTGTTCCGGTCTTCGCCTCCGACATCAAGGGTGACCTTTCGGGCATCTCGCAAACCGGCGAAGCGAAGGACTTCATCATCAAGCGCGCGACCGAGCTCGGGCTCACCTATCAGCCCGATCAGTTCTCGACGGTATTTTGGGATGTGTTCGGCGAGCAGGGCCATCCGGTGCGCGCCACCGTCACCGAGATGGGGCCGCTGCTGCTCGCGCGGATGCTTGACCTCAACGATGTCCAGGAGGGCGTGCTCAACGTCGCGTTCCGCGTGGCCGACGAGAACGGCCTCGCCCTGATCGACATGAAGGATCTGCGCGCGCTGCTCGACGCCATCATTCCGGAGGCCGGCAAGAAAGGCGCTGATGCCGACGCCGATCCGCTGGCGCCGATCCGGAAGGCTGCGCAATCGTTCGGCAACGTCACGCGCGCCACCGTCGGCACGATCCAGCGGCAGTTGCTCGTGCTCGAGAACCAGGGCGGCACGAAGTTCTTCGGCGAGCCGGCGCTGATGCTCACCGACTTCATGAAGACCGACCGCGACGGCCGCGGCATGATCAACATCCTCGTTGCCGACAGGCTGCTGGAGAGCCCGCGACTCTACGCGACGTTCCTGCTGTGGATGCTGTCCGAGCTGTTCGAGGAGCTGCCGGAGGTCGGCGATCTCGCCGAGCCCAAGCTGGTCTTCTTCTTCGACGAGGCGCACCTCTTGTTCAACGATGCGCCGAAGGCGCTGATGGACAAGATCGAGCAGGTGGTGCGGCTGATCCGGTCGAAGGGTGTCGGTGTCTATTTCGTCACGCAGAATCCGCTCGATGTTCCGGACCGGGTGCTCGGGCAATTGGGCAATCGCGTGCAGCACGCGCTGCGCGCCTTCACGCCGCGCGATCAGAAGGCGGTGGCCGCCGCCGCCGACACCTTCCGCCCCAATCCCAAGCTGGACACCGCCAAGGTGATCACCGAGCTCGGCAAAGGCGAGGCGCTGGTTTCGTTCCTGGAGGGCAACGGCACGCCGGCGATGGTGGAGCGCGTCCTGATCCGGCCGCCGTCGGCGCGGATCGGGTCGGTGACGCCGGAGGAGCGCAAGGCGGTCATCGCTGCGAGCCCGGTCAAGGGCAAATACGATACCGCGATCGACGCCGAGTCCGCCTATGAGCTGCTGCAGAAGCGGATCAGCGGAACCGCCGTGACGACGGAAGCCTCGTCCGGCAGCGTGCTCGGCAAGATCGGCGACATCGCCGCGACGATCTTCGGCACCAACGTCAAGCGCGGCCAGCTCTCGACGACACAGGTGATTGCGCGCAACGTCGCCCGCTCGGTCTCCGACAAGGTGGTGGGCGGGATTGCGGCCGATCTCGGCAAGCAGGTCGGCGGCTCCTTGGGCAGTTCGATCGGTCGCTCTTTGGTGCGCGGCGCGCTTGGGGGATTGCTGCGGCGATGATCCAGGCAGCGCTCTCCTTCGGCGCGATGCTCTCGCCGCGGGAGGCTGGCCCGGACCGCGCAACGGAGCTACAAGCGGGCCGATCGTCGTCAATTGCTAAAGGGGTCTCGTGGCCATGGCCAATGCGCAGCTTCAATCCGTTCTCGATCACATCGATGCTGATTTCGACAACAGCCTGGAACGGCTGTTTGCGCTGATCCGCATCAAGTCGATCTCGGCCGATCCGGCCTTCACTGAGGATTGCAAGGCGGCGGCCGACCACCTCGCCAAGGATCTTGCGACGCTCGGCTTTGCGACCGAGGTGCGGCCGACCGCCGGTCATCCCGCCGTGGTCGGCAAGAGCAACGGCCATGGCGCCGCCAGGCCGCATGTCCTGTTCTACGGTCATTACGACGTGCAGCCGGTCGATCCGCTCGAATTGTGGCACCGGCCGCCGTTCGAGCCTGTCGTCGCCGATCACGCCGACGGCCGCAAGATCATCGTCGCGCGCGGCGCCGAGGACGACAAGGGCCAACTGATGACCTTCGTCGAGGCCTGCCGCGCCTGGAAGAAGGTGACGGGCGCGCTGCCGCTCGACGTCACCGTGGTGATCGAAGGCGAGGAGGAGGTCGGTTCGAAGAACTTCGTGCCGTTCCTCGAAGCCAACAAGGACGAGTTCAAGGCCGACTTCGCGCTGGTCTGCGACACCGGCATGTGGGACCCGAACACGCCGGCGATCACGACCTCACTGCGTGGCCTGCTCTATGAAGAGGTGAAGATCAAGGCCGCCAACCGCGACCTGCATTCGGGCGTGTTCGGCGGCGGCGCGCGCAATCCGATCCGGGTGCTGACCGAGATTCTCGGCGGCCTGTTCGACGCCGACGGCCGCATCACCATTCCCGGCTTCTATGACGGCGTGAAGGACGTTCCGCCTGAGGTTCTGGAGCAGTGGAAGAAGCTGAACCTCACTCCCGAAAGCTTCCTCAAGCCGATCGGATTGTCGATCCCCGCAGGCGAGAAGGATCGTCTGCTGATCGAGCAGATCTCGTCGCGGCCGACCTGTGACATCAACGGCATCTGGGGCGGCTATATCGGTGAGGGCTCGAAGACCGTGATCCCGTCGCTGGCCCATGCGAAGGTCTCGTTCCGGCTCGTCGAGGGCCAGGACCCGCTGAAGATCCGCAAGGCGTTCCGCGACTACGTGTCGGCGCGCATCCCCGGCGACTGCTCGGTCGAGTTCGGCGATCATTCCGCAGGTGCCGCGATCGCGCTCGACTGGACCATGAAGCCGCTGGCGGCTGCCAAGCAGGCGCTGACCGAGGAGTGGGGCAAGGAGACCATCCTGATGGGCTCGGGCGCCTCGATCCCGATCGTCACCGACTTCAAGAAGACGCTCGGTCTCGATTCACTGCTGGTCGGCTTCGGTCTCGACGACGACAACATCCATTCGCCGAATGAGAAGTACGACCTCAAGAGCTACCACAAGGGCATCCGCTCCTGGGCCCGCATCCTCGCTGCGCTCGCGGAGATGCCGCGCTAGACCCGCTGGCCCTCGCATGAGTCCGTAGCCCGCACGAGCGAGGCGACATGCGGGGGCAACGCGGCAGCGCGTGAGATGCCGGATGTCGCTTCGCTCATCCGGGCTACGACTGCGACGGCGCAGATTGTTTGCACGAGGCTGAACTCACGCTGCGCTGGCGACCGACTTCGCAGCGAGATCGCCGCCGGCGATTTTGCGCAGCGCTGCGAGGTTGGCTTCGGCCGAGGCCAATCGCCAGCAGGATTTCCCGCTCGATTTCGCTTCATACAACGCGGCGTCCGCCGCGAACAGCAGGGCTTCCGGATCGGTGCCGTGCTCGGGTGCGACGGCGATGCCGATACTGATGCCGATCTGGACATGCGCACCGCCCGGCATGACCATCGGGGCGGCCATCACCTCGATGATCCGCTCGCCGAGCGCCAGTGCGTGGTCGATCGTCGGATCGCCGGCGAGCACCACGAATTCGTCGCCGCCGATCCGGGCGATGACGTCGTCCGGAGAGGCGGTCCGCCGCAGCGTATTGGCGACGATCTTCAGCAGCTCGTCGCCTGCGGCGTGACCGAAGGTGTCGTTGACCGGCTTGAAGCCATCGAGATCGAGATACAGGACGGCGAAGCTCCGGTCGCCGCCGGCCTTGTCCGTGAGTCTGCTCTGCAGCGCGTCGATCAGGCCGGCGCGGTTGGACAGGCCCGTGAGCGGATCGCGCCGCGCCCGCTCGTCGCTCTCGCGTTTGGACTGCATGACCGCCACCAGCATCTTGTTGAGCCGGAACGCCGCGCCGGTCATCGCGAGGAAGTAGACCGGCATCTGCAGATACATCGCGAACAACAGCGGCTCATGCGACGTCGCGACGCCCGGGATCACCGGGCCGATACTGAACAGGATCATGGTGCCGACGAGGCGCGGCGCGCTGAAATTGCGAAAGCAGATGCCGCCCACCATGGCGGCCGACGAGATGCAGGTGAGTGACGCGGCGACCCAGTCGCCCGACGCCAGGCTGATGCCGACGCCGAAGCCGACGCTGGCGCTCCAGGCCACCGACAGCAGGATGTGGATGTCGGTCGGCGTCGTTAGCCGCTCGCGCGCGCGGCGGTAGGCAATGATCATCACGATCAGCCGCGACAGGCAGATTACGACTTCCATCACGAACCATGTGATGAAGAGGGCGGTCGGCGTGCGCAGCGCAAGCGCCGCGGCGACCGCCACGGTGTTGATGGCGCCGCCGGCGAAAACCGACCAGCAGCCGTACAGCTCACCCGTCAATGCGAGTCGGATATCTGATGACACCGGATATCCCGGGTCGGCCAGCCAGCGCGTCACGCGCCAGCGTGGCAAACTGAACGCCAAACCATCACCCCGCATTTCAATACCTCCGCGGGGTTGCAATAAGCGCGATGGCACTTAACAGGCGTTTAGAGAGGTATCGGCGTCTCGCTGCATGCTTGATGCACGGTAAAAATTTACTCCACGTGGTATGCGCAGCTAACAGCGAACAGAAGTTGAATTCTCAGCCCGAGGTTCTCGCGCGCGCACGTTCTTCGGTGACTGGCGCGACCTCCACCGTCGCGTTGCCGAGCGCGCGGTCGCGCTCGAACACGAGACGGACGCGCTTCCCGACCGGTGTGAGGCCGATCAGGTTGCGAACCTGCGTGGCGCTGCGCACCGGCATGTCGTTCGCCTTCACGATGATGTCACCCTTGCGCAGTCCCGCGCGTTCGGCCGGCGAGCCCACGGTGACGTCGGCGACGCGCGCGCCCTGAATCCGGCCATCGGCCGGCGCATCCAGGTCGAGCAGGGTCACGCCGATACGGCCGCGATCGACGCGGCCATTGGCGACGAGCTGCTCCATCACCCGCCGCGCCATGTTGATCGGGACGGCGAAGCCGATGCCGACATTGCCGCCGCCGGGCGAGATGATCGCGGTGTTGATGCCGACCAGCTCGCCGCGCAGATTGATCAGCGCGCCGCCGGAATTTCCGGGATTGATCGCCGCGTCGGTCTGGATGAAGTCCTCGTAGCCCTGCTTGCCGAGGCCGGTTCGCCCGAGCGCGCTCACGAGACCCGAGGTGACGGTCTGGCCAAGGCCGAACGGGTTGCCGACGGCGATCACGAAGTCGCCGACCTCGAGCGCATCACTGTCGCCAAGCGAGATGGTCTTGAGGTCGATGGGGTCCCTGATCTGCAGCAGCGCGATATCGGTGGCGGGATCGCGCCCGACCAGGCGGGCGGCGAATTTGCGGCCGTCCTTGGTGCGGATCTGCGCTGTCGTGACGTGCTCGACGACGTGATTGGCGGTCATGACGTAGCCGCGCTGCGCATCGACGATGACGCCCGAGCCGGTGGCGCTGATCTGCTTCTCGACCTGCTTGGGGACATCGAAGAACTCGCGGAAGAGCGGGTCCTGGTAGAGTGGGTTGTCCTGGCGGACCTTGCCTTCGACCGAGATGTTGACGACGGCCGGCGTCACCTCCTTCACCAGCGGCGCGAGCGTCGGCACCCGGCCGAGCTTGAGATCGGGAATTTGGGCCAGGGCGGGCCCGGTCATCAGGCAAAACAGGATGGCAGGCGCCAGGACGGCCCGGAGAGAAGGCGGAAGCTGCATCGTGATCCCCAACAAGCGCGATCAGGATTTTTCGGCGACGACAGAGCTGGGAAAGCGGCCGGCCCGGTTCAAGAGCCGCACTGGCAATCGTTCCCCGAGAGTGCCAAAAAATTTGCGCGACCCTCTTGAACGAAAAGTTCGGCTTTCCTAGGTCGTTGCTCGCCCGGGGGCCTGATGGGACCCGGGTCTTGTGACATCGCTGATCTGTAAAGGAGGATGTGCATGCATTTCCGTCCATTGCACGACCGCGTGCTCGTGCGCCGTATCGATGCCGAGGAGAAGACCAAGGGCGGCATCATCATTCCCGACACCGCCAAGGAGAAGCCGCAGGAGGGCGAGATCGTCGCCGCGGGTCCAGGTGCGCGGAATGAGCAGGGGCAGCAGGTCGCCCTCGACGTCAAGCCCGGCGACCGGGTGCTGTTCGGCAAGCCGCGCCATCGATGGACTTCTGATCGCACGAATCCGGGCGGACTGGTCGCAGCCCGGCCCCGGCTGCGCGAAAGAAATATCTACAAACAACTCATCGCTGCCGCGGCCGGTCGTGGATCGGCCACAACGCGCAGCTATCAATCAGGTTGACGATCGCAGTTCGTCCAGAACCGGCCACAATTGCGTTCATGAGCCGGCTGTGAACGGACCGACGGTCGACGGGAGGTGTGGTTGAGCGCTGTCGCGCCGCCCGGTCTCATCAGCAGCGCGAGCTCGCAGGCCCGATCATGCCAGCCTGGCAATACGATCATCCGCCGCCTAACCCGACCTCCGTCATGAGCATGGGTGATCCTAGACGTTTGACGCGGTTCCTGATCGAGAGCGAGCAACGCGTGGTGGCGCACTGCCAGGCCGTGTTGTCGCGTGGCGACATCGATCAGCGCGAGCGCGACCGGCTGGTCAGCGTGCTCCGGGAGGCGACGATGCGGCTGCAGCGGCTGTCCGCCGTGGCCGCCTGACGGGTGCTGCGCTGCGAAAAAGGCTGCGACAAAAAAATCGATCCGTCCCTCTTGAAATGGATACCGGCTGTTCTAATTCGTCTGCTGCCGCTTCGGCGGCGCCGGGTGCCGTAAGGGCCCGGTCGATATCTGGGCGCTGACCGGTCGTCTGGTACTCAGAAGTTTCTGGGACTTTGAAGTCTGCATCGGCTCGGCGCTCCTTCGTATCCATCTTGCTCTTAGGAGGACTTGGCTATGAGGACCTACGACTTCTCTCCGCTGTGGCGTTCGACCATCGGCTTCGACCGTCTGTTCGACCTGCTCGACGAGACCCAGCGCGCGGTCGAGGACAACTATCCCCCGTACAACATCGAGCGGCTCGGCGACGACCGCTACCAGATTTCGCTGGCGCTGGCAGGCTTCGCCCCGGACGAGCTGTCCATCACCGCCGAGCACAACGTGCTCACGGTGGAAGGGCGCAAGGCCGACAAGGAGACCCGCGAATATCTCTATCAGGGCATCTCGTCGCGTCCCTTCAAGCGGCAGTTCAATCTCGCCGACTACGTGCAGGTCACGAACGCGGCGTTCGACAACGGCCTGCTGCGGATCGAGCTGGTACGCGAGATCCCCGAGGCGATGAAGCCGCGCCGCATTGCCATCGGCACGGCACCGGTCGAGCAGATCGCGCAGCAGAAGGCGGCTTGACGCCTTGTTCGAGCTGCGGCGCGGGCGGAATGTCGCCCGCGCCCTCGCAGCAACTGTCTCTTGTGAAAGGAGTGGAGGAGGAGAGGCGCCATGAGCGAGCACCGTTTTTCGATCACCCCCGGCAGTGCCGGATTCCATCCGGTCTCACACTACGAGTCGCCGGCAGACCTGCTGAATGACCGCAAGCTGTCACTGGCCGAGAAGCGGCTGATCCTGTCGTCCTGGGCGTCGGACATGTATGCCGTCGAGTCGCAGCCTGGCCTGCGCAAGATTCCCGGCATCTCCAGGCCGCTGCATCTGGCCGACGTGCTCGGTGCGCTGCGTCAGCTCGACCGCGAAGATCAGCCACCGCGCCCGCGCGGCGGGGCCGCCATGCGCATCGTTCCGCCCGTCGATGTCGAGGCCGATGGCGCCGCGGCCGACAATCTCCCCGGCGGCCGGATGCGGCCCGCCGCTCGCCTGCGCTTCTCGCGCGAGGCCAATGTGCGGCGCTATCGCAAGCTGCTCGCCACCCGCCTTGCCGAGCACGAGCGGCGCTTCGTCGAGCGCCGGCTGGCCGAGGAACTGCAGCAACTCGACGGTCTGCCCGAGCGGCAGAGCCTGTCTCGGGCGGTGTGCTGCTGACGGACGCATCATCGGACAAATAAAAACGCCGCCCGGAATTGGGCGGCGTTTCATTCCGAAAAGCGTAGAGGGTGATGGGCTCAGACTAGCCGATCAGCGGGCGACAATCAATTCCGGTAGCCCGGATTGAGGCGATCGAGCCGGCGCAGCAGTGGCGGCCAGACCAGCTGAGTGGAGCGCAGCTCGACGCGATCCTCATTGTCGAACAGCTTCGCGTTCTTGTCGATGACCTCGTCGCGCACCGGATAGGCCGAGGGTCCCAGCGTGCGCGTGCGCACCTGGATCGAGCAGGCGCGCTCAAGGTGATACATCCGCTCGAAGGCGGAGGCCACCGAGCGACCGACCGTCAGCGTGCCGTGATTGCGCAGCAGCATGTGGTTCCTGGTGCCGAGGTCGCGCTGCAGCCGCGGCCGCTCGTCATGGTCCAGCGCCACGCCCTCGTAGTCGTGGTAGGCGAGGTCGTGGGTGACGTATTGCGCGATCTGGTTCAGCGGCAGCAGGCCGTCGGCGCAGCTCGACACCGCGACGCCGTCCAGCGTGTGCAGATGGATGACGCAGCCGGCATCCTCGCGCACCTCGTGGATCGCCGAATGGATGGTGAAGCCGGCGGGATTGATGCTGTACTCGCTCTCGGACAGCTGGTTGCCGTAGAGGTCGACCTTGATCAGGCTGGAGGCGGTGATCTCCTCGAACAGCAGGCCATAAGGGTTGATCAGGAAGTGATGCTCGGGGCCGGGCACGCGGGCCGAGATGTGAGTGTCCACCAGGTCGTCCCAGCCGAACAGCGCCACCAGGCGGTAGGCGGCGGCGAGATTGACCCGCTGCGACCATTCGGCCTCGGTCATGTTCGACGGCACTTCCTTGAGGCGCGCTTCGGCTGGCGACATGGCATTCTCCGATTTCCAGGGTTGACCGGAGCCTAGGCGGCACGCCGCCGTGCGGCAAGGCGCAGGGCAGGGCAGCAGTCATGTCGTTTGGCTGAGCCGGCGTCTCAGGGCGCCGGGATCGACAGCAGGCTGGAAATGCTGCGGCCGCGGATGTCGTAGACCCGGGCGAACACGACGTCGTCGCGCTTGATCTCGACCATGACGGGGGCAGTCAGTCCCTTGCAGTAGAACTCGCCGAGCGTCATGGCGAAGTCGGCCGCATGGCTGTCCCAGCCGATCGTGAAATCGGGGCCGAGCGCGACCTGGGCGGGACGCTGCGGGCCGCACACCGCGACCTTCCATTTGTGCCCGATCGGCGGCACCTCCTGGCGCTCGTCGAGCTGCTCCTTCAGCCCGTCGGAGGCCTGCTTCAACGCCAGCCCCCAATAGTCGAGCATGAAGCGGGTGTCGGCCTCGCGCACGGTGCCGGCGATGAAGTTGAAGTGGGTGTACTGATAGGGATGCAGCCGGATCATCTCGGCCAGCGGCAGCAGCAGGCCGAAGCAGAAGGCGGCGATCGCCACCGGCTGCCAGCTGCGGCGCTCGTCGGCGTTGAGCCACGACAGCAACCACGAGAAGGCGATGCCGCCGAGCAGCGCCATCGGCGGGATCACGAACACGAAGTGGCGGATGCCGTTGTAGAGCGCCGGGCGTTTGACGATCGCGATCAGGATCGGCAGCGTCGCCGCCAGCGTCAGCATCAACAGGATGCTCTTCTGGCGTGCCGGCACGTCGGGCCGCGACAGCGACATGATGGAGGCCACGACGCCGGCGACGAACAGCGCAATCATCAATTCAGGCAGCTGCAGCGCGAACAGCGTCGGCAGGTACGACCAAGGCATGTCCGGCACTGAGACCAGCGCACCGTCGAACATCTCCTTCCACGGCTTCTCGAAGAAGTGCGAGAAGTAGGTCAGGGCCCGGAACGGGTTGGCCGGCTCGATGATCGACCAGGGCCAGATCAGTCCCATGATCAGGTAGCCCAGGATCAGGCCGGGGATCAGCACATAGAGCACGTGGGCGAAGCGGCGGATCGCCTCGCGCGGCCCTTGCGTGCGGTATTCCTCCATGAACAGCGGCAGGAAGCCGACCATCGCATAGACGACAGCCATGCCGCCCAGGATGCGCGAGCCGATCGCAAAGCCGGCCCCCAGGCCCAGGATCAGGATGGTGCGCGGCGAGGGGTAGGGATACTCATCGGCGAGGCGGACCAGGCCCATCAGCAGCACCACCATCGCCACCGCGAAGGGCGCATCCTTCGGGTTCATGAACATGTGGCCGTAGAAGATCGGGCAGAGCGCCAGCAGCAGCAGGGCGGCAAGGCCGGCCACCGGGCCGCCGATGCGGCGCGCCAGGCGCCAGGTCACGGCAAGGCCGATCAGCCCGACGATGGCGCCGACCAGCCGGCGGGTCTCGAACAGCTCCAGCGGCAGGATCTTGTGCAGCAGGGCTGCAACCATGTCGAAGCCGCCGCCGTACATATAAAGGTTGGCGAACGACAGCGCCGCCTGATCCCTGAAACCGGAACCGTACATGCGCAGCAACAGATCGGCATATTCGGCATGGGTGTAATCATCCCAGCCGAGGCCGTAATCCCGGAATGTGAGCCCGGCCACCACCGCGACCGCGGCAAGCACGAACATGGCAAGATCGTCATACGTCCGCTCAAGGGACCGCCGCGTCGGCGTCTCGAGGACCGAAGTGGTTATCGTTGTCATGGCTGAGTGTAACCCGGCGTCCCCTGGCGACCCCGCTTCCGCGTTTCAGGCCTGTGTTCCCCGCCTCCGTATAGCGCGTCCCGGCTTCCGAGGTGTCGGAATTATGGGAAGGCATGCTTCTCGCAGCGCAGCGGGGACCCGAATTTCGGCTGCTGAGCGCCATATTGGCACAGTCAAATGAACGCCCGCTGAACCACAGGGGCCGGAAGAACCCGGGAGGAACCTCAATGAATGCCGAGGGTTGGCCGATGTATATTGTGGCGGCATCATGACGATGGCTGCACGGCGGACGAGAACTTCAGCAGGATTGGCCGAACTTCCGCTGCAAATTGTCGCGGATTTGGACTAGAAACCGGATTCAAGGACGCGGGCAACCGCAACTATCTAATGTGATTTCGGTCGGGACACCGTCCGGAACCGGCGCATTAGGGGATGAGTTCGATGATGAGTGCAATGTTGGCCGCCGGGGCCCTCGCCGTGTTGGCCGGGCTCGGGGCGATCGCCTGGGGAATTCCAGTCAAGGAGTTCAGCGTCGGTAACACGCTGATCCTGTCGGGGACCCTTGGCGTCTGCAGTGGGCTGATCCTGTTCGGACTGTCGGCCGTCCTGAGCGAGCTGAAGATGATCTCGAGTCGGCTGCGGTCGCGTCCGGGCGCTGAGGCTGAGTCCGAACCCAGGCCTCTTCAGCTCCCGCTCGCCGCCGGCAAGACCGACTTCGAGACCGCCCCGGTGCCGCCGACGGAGGACGTCTGGCGCGAGGGCGGCTCGCCACGTCCGCGTCCCCGCATGCCGGACCTGTCGTCTCCCTTGTCCTCGGGGGTGTCGTCGTCGCCACTGTCCTCGTCTCCCTTGTCGGCCTCGCTGCGCGAGTCGAAGCCGGCCTCGGATGAGCCGCCGGCCGAACCCGCCGAGCGGCCCAAGCGCAACCTGCTGTTTGCGTCTTCGTCGCGCCGCGAGCGGGAGCGCGCCGAGAAGCGCGGCGCCGAGCCGCTGCCGACGGATTTCCGGTCTCCGCCCCTCAGCGACCCGCCGCCCGTGCCGCTGGACGAGCCCGCCGCAACCGAATCGGATTCGTCGTTCGACAATGGCTGGTCGCGACCGGAGCGGACGCGGACGCCGGAGCCTCTGCGCCCGCCCTTCCCGCGACGCTTGGCGCGGGCCGCACCGGCCTTCGTCGAGCCCGAGCCAACCCCGCCGCCGCCCGAGCCGAAGGACCTGGACGCGCCGGCCGTCAGCATCGTCAAGTCGGGCGTGGTGGATGGGATGGCCTATTCGCTCTATTCCGACGGGTCGATCGAGGCGCAGATGCCCGAAGGGATGATGCGCTTCGCGTCGATCGACGAGCTGCGCACCCATCTCGAAGGCCGCCCCTGACGGGCCAGACCACATGGTCAGGTTGAGCGCGTCTGGAATGTGGTACACAGTACTTGGCAGGTGACAGACTTCTCAAGAAGAAGTCCTCACTATCTTGTCATTTTGCCAGTCAATTGCCCATATTGCTTGTAGAATCGCGAGACAACGCTGTCACTCGGCGTGAGTGATACTTGCGATCGAGGAATACTTTGCGATCGACGGTCACAGGGCGGAGCGGGATGAGGGTTCGATGACCGAAGCGGCCGGCAAGAGCTTTATCGATCTGACGGCCGACATCGTGTCGGCCTATCTCAGCAACAACCCGACCCCGGCGGCGGAGATTCCCTCGCTGATCAGCCAGGTGCATGCCGCGTTGACCCGGGTCGCGGCGGGACGAAGCGAGGCCGCGCCGGAGCCGGCGCGGCCGGCGGTGCCCGTCAAGAAATCGATCCACCCGGACTATCTGGTCTGTCTCGAGGACGGCAAGCGCTTCAAGTCCCTGCGGCGGCATCTGCGCACGCAGTACAACATGACGCCGGAACAATACCGCGACAAATGGAACCTGCCGCCGGACTACCCGATGGTGGCGCCGAACTATGCGGTCACCCGGTCGCAGCTCGCCAAGAAGATGGGCCTGGGCCAGCAGCGGCCCGAGCGGGAGAAGTAGCCGAACCGATCAGGACGCCGTGGCGAGCGCTTCGCGGGCGTCGGCACGGATGCGCTCGACCATCGAGCGCAGGCCGTTGGAGCGCTGTGGCGTCAGGTGCTCGCGGAACCCGAGCTCGTCGAACACGGCGGGCGCATCGATGGTCATGATCTCCTGCGGCGTCCGCCCAGAATACAGCGTGAGCAGAATTGCGATCAGACCGCGAACGATATGGGCGTCGCTGTCGCCGAGATAGTTCAGCACCGGCACGGCGCTGCTGCGATCGACGTGCTTCGACAACCAGACCTGGCTGGCGCAGCCCTGCACCTTGTTCGCGGCGGAGTGCTCGTCCTCCGGCATCGGCGCCAAGGTGCGGCCGAGCTCGATCACGTAGCGGTAGCGGTCGTCCCAGTCGTCGAGCAGGGCGAAATTGTCGCGGATGTCGTCGATCGTCATGATGCTCTTCGGTCCCGATATCGGCCTTCATATAGGCGTTCGGGACGGCGAAAGCGACAGTCGGTTCCGCCGGTTCAGGGCGTCGGCGGCAGTTGCCATTCGGCGGCGAGATCGTCGGCCGAGAGCGTGTCGGCCGGCGCGTCGCCCGGGGGAGCCTCCTCGACCACGGGGGTGTCGATCGAGCCGGTGTGATCGTTGCCGCGCTTGTCGAGACTGGCTGGTTTCACCGGGCCGATGAACTTGTCGGCGCCGGCCGGCTTCTCCGCGGCATCGGCCTTGTCGGTGATGATCTGGTAGATCTTGCGCGCGCCTTCCTGGGCGCGGTGGCCGATTACGGTCGCAGCCTGGCCGCCGACCTCGCAGGCCTGCGGCTGCCGCTTGCAGAACTGGCTCATGTCGGAGACGGCGGCGGTCGCAGCCTGCACGGCTTCGTGCGCATTGATCTGCGGCAGCTTGTCGGCGTCTTGGCTCTTCTCGCGCGGCAGCAGCACCAGCACGAGCCCGAGCCAGAATGCCATCCGAAGCAGAAAGAACATCACGCAACCCCGACCGTGCTGCTGATCTCGCGTGCTCAAATCGCGCAACCGGGATCGCAGCTGATTGTTCTATGTCGCGACTGCTTGCATTGGGCTTAATTGGTTGAGATTTCGCGAAGCCGGAGGCCGGATTTTCTTCGGAGTAAATTTTTCATTGGCGCGGGCCGCATGCGCCGCGCAACCGGCTGTAGATCGCACAGCTTTCGCAACCGCAGGCCCGGCCGGAAACGATGCATTCACCATCCCGGCCGAATGGCGGGCTCACCGCAGTCTGGCCCTTAGCGTTCGCTTAATGCGAGTCTGACACGGTGACTTCCGACGACAGGGGGCGTCCCGGCGCGTTCTCTTTGTGAGAACGACCGACAGGCCGAGGCGCGAGAGCCGTGAGTGTGTTGAGTATCATCCGCGATTGTCTCGATGCGTTATTGCATCCATCGGCTCGAACTGATGCGATGACGCGCGCGCGTCACCGCGCCTTCATCGCGCCGCGCCTGCTCGGCAGCCTCGCCGTCTTCGCCGTGTTTCCTGCCTATCTCGCGATGCGCGGTGCGCCGAGCGCGCTCGAGGTCGGCGCGCTGTCGTGGCTGATCGCGCCCATCCTGCTGTCCTGGTATCTGTCGCGCACCGGCCGCTACGAGAGCGCCTGCGCGCTGTCGTCGCTGGCGTTGTCGGCGTTGATCATGGCGGTCTCGATCGAGACCGGCGGCATCGAATCCTTTGCTGCGGTGTGGCTGATCGTCGTTCCCCTGGAAGCCTCGTTCTCGGCCTCGCGCCGCGTCGTCGTGTTCTCCGCGGGGCTCGCGCTGTGCTGCGCGCTGCTGCTCATCCTCATCGGTCATTTCGGCTGGCTGCCGAAGCCCGAGACCACCCCCGCCTTGCGCACCGTGCTGCTCGCCTTCGGCGTCGCCTCCGCGACGCTCTATGCGGCCGTGCTCGCCTTTGCCGCCGACACGCTCGCGCGCACCAGCGTGACGCTGCTGTCGATGGAGGAGGAGCGCTATCGCCTGCTCGCGCGCAACATGAGCGACGTGATCTCCCGTCATCGCCGCAACGGCGCTGTCATGTTCATCTCGCCCGCGGTCGAGACGCTGCTCGGCGCGCCGGTCGCGCAGTTGCACGGCCATGGCCTGTTCGAACGCGTCCATGTTGTCGACCGGCCGGCCTATCTCACGGCGCTGTCGGAGGCGGCAGGCGGCAGCGAAGCCTCGAGCGTCGAGTTCCGCCTGCGCCGCGATGCGCCGGGCGAGGGGCGCGGCTTTCAGCATCCGGTCGATTTCATCTGGGTCGAAATGCGTTGCCGCCCGCTCGACCGCATCGGCGTGGCGCCGGGCGGATCGGAGCAGGAGGTGGTCGCGGTCATGCGCGACGTTACCGACCGCAAGCTGCAGGAGCAGGCGCTCGAATTGGCGCGCAGCGCCGCCGAGCGCGCCGACGCCGCGAAGACGCGATTCCTCGCCACCATGAGCCACGAGCTGCGCACGCCCTTGAATGCCATCATTGGCTTCTCCGAGATGCTGATGCAGGAGCAAATGCTGGTGCTGAACGCCGCGCGGCGTCGCGAATATGCGCAGCTCATCAACGATTCCGGCCAGCATCTGCTGTCGGTCGTGAACGGCATCCTCGACATGTCGAAGATGGAGTCCGGCAATTTCGAGCTGACGCCGGAGCCGTTCGCGCCGCGCGCGGCGCTGATCAATTGCTGCAACCTGCTGGCGCTGCGGGCGCGCGAGAACGGTGTCGATCTGTCGGCCGACGTGCCGCAGGACCTGCCGATGGTCACCGGTGATCCGCGCGCCTTCAAGCAGATCGTGCTCAACCTCGTCTCCAATGCCATCAAGTTCACCGAGCGCGGCGGCCGTGTCACGGTCTCTGCCGGCGTCGACGGCGCGCGCCTGCTGCTGCGAATCACCGACACCGGCGTCGGCATCGCCGCCGATGATCTCAAGCGCATCGGCGATCCGTTCTTCCAGGCCGGCAAGACCTACCAGCGCCGTCACGAGGGAACTGGCCTCGGTCTGTCGATCGTCAAGAGCCTTGTGAACTTGCACGGCGGCGAAATGTCGATAGAAAGCAAGATCGACGAGGGGACCACGGTCACGATCGCGCTGCCGATCAACTTCGTGGCCGAGGCGATCGCGGGCGCCACCATCACGCCGCTGTCGCGCTCCGCCCTGCCAGGGCAGGTCATGCAGGTGAAGAAGAGTGCCTAGACGAGCTGCAGAGGATGATCCGGCGCCGCCGCGCCGTCGCAAGCGCGCTGCCGCGGCTGCGGCCGTCGTCGACGTGGCGGACGAGCGCGGCTGGCTGCTGCGGGCCATGCTCTACAGCCCCAAGGATCTGTTTGCGGGCCTGCTGGCCTGCGCGGCCGGCAGCGCCATCATCGTCAATGCCGTGTTCCTGCAATCCGGACCGCATCCGGCGCCGATGTTCGGGTCCATCGTGACCATTCCGCCCAATCTGACGAGCTCCAATCCGCTGCCGCGGCCCCGGCCGATGGACATCTCGCCCTTGGATCCGAAGGTGATCGAGACGCGGCCCGCTGAAACCAGGGCGGCGGAGCAGAGGGCGGTTGAGCAGCGCGCCACCGAGGCGCGTCCGGATCAGAAATATGCCGATCCGCTGGCCGATCTCGTCCGCTCGGTCAGCGGCGGTCAGGGCAACGTGCCGCGTCCGCAGCCGACGCAGCAGGGCGGCAATGTCCGCCGTGTCGCCGCGGTCCAGCGTGCGCTGACCGAATACGGCTATGGCCAGTTGAAGCCGACGGGGATGGTCGGCTCCGACACCCAGGCCGCGATCCAGAAGTTCGAGCGCGAGCGCAAGCTGCCGGTGACGGGCCAGGTGTCGGACCGCCTGGTGCGCGAGCTTGCGATTGTCATCGGTCATCCGATCGAATAGAGCAGGGGCGGCTGCGACTTGCAGCGCGCTTGCACCTGCATCGAACCATCATGCGATTGAAGAGCAGCATCTGGGTGAGCGCCTATCTGCGGCGTTGCCAGTCGGCCGGCGCGTTCAGCGCGATCCGCCACCGTGGCGCGGAGGAAGCCGGCGCGGTGTTCGTCAAGGTCGCGCTGATGGACGGCACGGCCCAGCTCTATGTTCCCGCGCCGCAGACCGTCTATGATGACAGCCGGCCGATCGACCGCTTCTTCGTACCGATATCGCCGCAGCCGATCGAGGAAGCGCAGATCGAGGAACGCCTGGTCAAGGAGCTGCGCTTCGATCCCGACGCCTGGATCATCGAGACCGAGGACAGGCAGGGCCGTCATTTTCTCGATCTCGTGCGCGAGCGTCCCTGATCATCGCCAAGATTCGGGGCAGCGATCGCGCGTCATCGCTTGAAGCCGTCGGTCCCCGTGCGCACGATCGGCCTCGTCGCGGTGCCGGCCCGCGCCGTGCTGCCACGGACGTGCTGACGTTCGTCGTCATAGAGAGCCGTGCGATGCTTGGCCCTGATCGCGGCCATCCCGGAGCCGCGCCAGGCCGCCAGCATGATCAGCGCCGCGCGCTCGCTGAGGCGCTCGTAGAAGCGTGACAGCCGAAACACGGTCTGGACGGACTGGCCCATCTCCGGCTTGAGGAACAGCAGCACCCGCTCGAACACCGGCGCCGGCATGCCGAGCGCCTTTGCGGCGCAGGCCAGCGGCTCGCCGTTCGGGTCGTTGACGACCTCGTGGGTCATGCGTGAGGGCAGGATCAGGCTCTCGCCGAGCTCGATCGTGAACGTCTCGACGTCGGCGTTGAAGGCGGCCATCTCGAGCGCCTCGATCGCATGCACCGCGCGGTGCAACGGCGTCGGCGCGGCGGGTCTTAGCGGCGTGGTGGCGAGGTTCTGCAGGATGGCGATGCGTTCGTGCGAGGCGGCGCGCATGAACATCTCGCTGAGCTCGGCGGCATCCTTCGG
The DNA here is from genome assembly GCF_032489375.1 of Bradyrhizobium sp. SZCCHNR1098. Classification (NCBI taxonomy): domain Bacteria; kingdom Pseudomonadati; phylum Pseudomonadota; class Alphaproteobacteria; order Hyphomicrobiales; family Nitrobacteraceae; genus Bradyrhizobium; species Bradyrhizobium sp. SZCCHNR1098. Next base: position 144,889 of record NZ_JAUEXY010000008.1, on the reverse strand, counting down.
CTGCATCGACAATCCAGACGCCGCGTCGTCGCGCGGCGGGATCGGAGACGACGCGCGAAGCGATGCGGGAATGGGGCCGGCGAGCGGCGGCGCCGGCTCGCTCTGCGCCGGGCGCAAGCCCAGCTTGTTCAAAATCTCGATCGGCGTCGCCGGATAGATCGCCAGCCGCGCTCGAACCGCCGCACGGGTCGCATCATCGACGTCGTCGACCAGACGGGAGGCCAATTCGACGAACTGCCGCTCCTCGTCGGCGGAATGCGCGCTCGCCTGGACATAGAGGTCGGTCAGGACGCGCAGCAGAGTGGGCTTGATGTCCACGCCCTCGCGGCGCGAGAGCGTGAGCAACCCGTCGAAGCCGGGGAACAGCGATGATCTTGTCATGTCGGGGTACGCAACTTCGGCAATCGTTGCGCCGATTAGAGCGGAGTTGTTTTAATGCGGCGTTAAGGAAAACAATCGGTGAAGATGGGCCGAAATGACCCGGTGAGACAAAGGCGCAACGCTGGCTTGCCTTCTCTCCCGCCGGTACACGCGATCCGTGTCGGGCGGCCCGCGCATTAATATCCTCTTAACCACGTCCTGATCTTAATCGATCCGTTCGATGATCTCGCCTTGGCCGCGTCACGCGGCCAGCCTGATCTTCGCCGCGCCGAATGCCAAAGTGCAGCTTCATGCGCCGGCATTCGTGATCGTCAGTTCTGCGTGCCCTCTTGCCTGCGAAGTTCGGGCGACGGGGAGTTTTCAGGGGGTCAGAACTTCGGGCACGAAAGAGAGTCAACATGGCGACCATCATTGAATTCCCGGCGGGCGTTGCGCGTCGCGCGCGGCCTGCCGTGACCGGCGCGCCGCAGGAGGGCATGGGAACGATCCTGATTCTTCCCGTCGTTCGGATCGAGCGCGAGACCCCGACCGACGACCGCGGGCCCCGCGAGGGCACAGCGCCAAGCCGCCGCCGCCGTCGCCGCTGACAAGGTCGGGGGAAACGGGAATGCCGGCCATCGTGAATCCGGCCCGGCGCGCGGTGCCGGTCCTCGCACTCGTTCTCGTCGGCGGACTGCTCGGCGCCTGCAGCGGCGGCGATTTCGGCCGCACCCGCGCCGACATGCGCAATGACGACATGCACAAATGGATCGGGGCGGAAGCCACCGCCAGCGTCGGCGTCAACCCATCGCAATTCCAACTGACCGACAACGAGCGCCAACTGCGCGATCTCGCTTATCCGCTGATCGAGCCGCCGCATTCGCGCCCTGCCTGGAAGAGCGTGTTCGGCGACTATCAGCCGTCGGCCTCGCCCTGGCGCCAGAAGGTCGTGTTCGACCGCACCGCCTATGGCCGCGCCCTGATCGACGAGCCGCACCGCTCGCACGCCTCGCGCTACGCCCAGTTGATTGACGACGTGCGCGACGACATCACCCGCTTCGAGCCGTTCTTCGCATCGGCCATCCGCGTCATCGATCTCGACCGCAAGCGCGATGCCAGCATGAGATACATGACCGAGCTCTCGCCGCGCGAGAAGGCCGATGCGGTCGCGCGCATGCAGGAGAACTCGCTGATCGTGCAATGGGTGCAGATCAGTCTGGAGCAGCGCGTCTCGTCCTACCGCTGGGCCTTGGAGCGCCTGGTGCTCCAGGCTCCCGACGGATTGGCCGCCGACGCCGATCGCCTGATCCATGAACTGGCGGCTCAGACCGCCAATCCGCCGGTCGCGGCGCGGCCCCTGATCGAACGGCCGCTGACGACGCGGGGCTAGCCCGGCGCGACCTTGCTCCGGCGCCGGCCTCGCTTGGCCGGTGCTCCCTTTTGCCGCCCTGCTGTCGCACGGAGCTTCTGCGGCGCCGCCGCGCGCAGCGTCGCGATCAGGATCTTCAGCGCCTCGGATGGAGCACGCGCGGCGGAGTAGGCGAGGCCGACCTGGCGCTTCAACGTCATCTCGATCTCGCGGACCGCAACGTCGCTTCGGCCGTGCACGACGCCTTCGGGAACGATCGCGACGCCGACGCCGGCGGCGACCAGCGCCAGGGCCCAATCCTCGGTTTCAGCAATGGCGGCGATCTCGCGCGGCCCGCCGCTGCGTCTCGCCAGTGCGCTGTGCTCGCAATGGCAGCGGTCGATCATCGCCACGTCGGCGAGGTCGGCCGCGCGCAAGCGCGGCTTCAGCGTGAGCGGATGCGCGAGCGGGAGCGCCGCGACATAGCGCTCGCTCCACAGCGGCAGGAAATACTCGCCGTCGCCGACCAGGCTTTTTGAGACGATGCGTCCGTCGGCCCGCTCGGTCGGACCGACGATGTGAAGCCTGAGATCCTCGCGCGCCGTGAGCGGCTTGAGCAGCGCGGTCACGCGGCGTCCGTCAAGGGTGCGCATGAGCCCGAGCTTGAGCGCCTGCTTCGGCGCGCCGTGCCGGAACAGGTTGCGGGCGGCATCGGCCTCGCCGACGATCCGGCGGGCGATCGGCTGCAGGCGTTCGGCCGCCTCCAGCGGCACGACACCCTTGCGGTGGCGGAGGAACAGCTCGGTGCCGAGCTCGGCCTCGAGATTGGCGATCGCCAGCGAAATCGATGGCTGCGAGACGAAGCAGCGCGCCGCGGCTCTGGTCAGGCTGCGTTCCTCGAACACGGCGGAGAAATAACGGAGCTCGCGGATATCCATAGGAGCTGCCTATGATGCGTATCACTGATCAATATTTTACTTATCTCAGGCCGGCACGCAAGGATGCGCCCGATATCGGCAATGAAGGAGGAGATCGATGCGCGTCCACCACCTCAACACCGGCACGATGTGTCCACGCGGCGGTCGGCTGGTGAGCGGCAGCGGCGGCCTGTTCGCGCGCGCCCGCCTCGTCTGCCACTGCCTGCTAATCGAAAGCGATGACGGCCTGGTCCTCGTCGACACCGGCATCGGCACCGGCGACATCGCCGCGCCCGAACGATTGGGGGCACGCTGGGTGAGGCAGGCCGCGCCGCTTCTCGACGCGTCGGAGACGGCGCTGCAGCGGGTGCGGGCATTGGGCTTCTCGCCCGATGACGTCAGGCACATCCTGCTCACTCATCTCGACCGCGACCACGCCGGTGGCATCGGCGATTTCCCGAAGGCCAAGGTGCACGTTCATCGCGCGGAGCATGCGATGGCCGTCGAGGGGGCTCCGGCGCCGCCGCGCGGCCGCTACGTCGCCGGCCAATGGCGGCATCGTCCCGATTGGCAGTTCTACGGCGATGACGGCGAGGACTGGTTCGGCTTTCGCGGCGTCCGCGCTGCCGTCGATCGCAGCGGCGACATCCTGATCATTCCTCTGCCGGGCCATACGCGCGGGCATTGCGGCGTCGCCGTGCGTCGCGGCGACAAATGGCTGCTGCACGCCGGCGATGCCTATTTCTTCCACGGCCAGCTCGATCCGCGGCCACGCATTCCGCTGCTGCTCGGGCTATTCCAGCGCAAGGGCGATCAGGATCGCACGATGCGGATCGCCAACCAGGAGCGGCTGCGGCGCCTGAAATGCGACCATGGCGACCGGGTCACGATCGTGAACAGCCACGATCCCGTTGCCTACGAGACGTGCCGCTGCGGTGATCGGGCCGCAGCGCTCATTCCGGCCTGAGCAGGCGGAACGCCTCCTCGAGCAGATGCGGCGTGTGCTTGCCGGTCGAATCACGGCAGGCGCGTTCGAAATAGTCCGCCAGCGCCGGCCGGAATTTGGGATGCGCCGCCTGGTCGATGATGGCGCGGGCCCGCTGTTTCGGCGACAGGCCGCGCAGATCGGCGAGGCCCCGTTCGGTCACGAGAACCTGTACGTCGTGCTCGGTGTGGTCGACATGGGTGACCATCGGCACGATGCAGGAGATCGTCCCATTTTTTGCCGTCGAGGGCGTCATGAAGATCGATAGATAGGCGTTGCGGGCGAAGTCCCCGGAGCCGCCGATGCCGTTCATGATGCTGCTGCCGCGGACATGGGTCGAATTGACGTTGCCGTAGATGTCGGCCTCGATCATGCCGTTCATGGCGATGACGCCGAGCCGGCGGATCACCTCGGGATGGTTGGAGATCTCCTGCGGCCGCAGCACGATGCGGTCGCGCAGGAACTCGATCTCGCGATTGAATTCGATCGCAGCTTCCGAGCTCAGCGACAATGCGGTCGCGGAAGCGAGATCCATCCGGCCCGAGCGGATCAAATTCAGCATGCCGTCCTGCAGCACCTCGGTGTAGGCGGTGAGATGCGGGAACGGCCCGTCGTCGAGCCCGGCCATGACGGCGTTCGCGACATTGCCGACGCCGGATTGCAGCGGCAGCAGATTGCGCGGAGGCGGCCCTGCTTCACCTCGTGTGCGAAGAACTCCAGGATGTGCCCGGCGATCGCGCCGGAGACATCGTCGGGCGCGGCGAAGCTCGTGTTGCGGTCCGGCGCATGGGTCTCGACGACCGCGATGACCTTGTCCGGATTGCAGCGATAGGTGGTCTCGCCGATGCGGTCGCCGGGCGCCACGATCGGGATCGGTTTGCGATGTGGCGGAAGGCGCGTGCCGTAATAGATGTCGTGCATGCCGAGCAGCGCCGGGTTCATCCACGAATTGACTTCGATGATGACGCGGTCCGCCAGATCGAGCCAGGTCTTGTTGTTGCCGATCGAGGTCGATGGGATCAGCCGCCCGTCGGGCAGGATGCCGGCGCATTCGATCACGGCGACGTCGAGATGGCCGAGAAAGCCAAACCACACGAACTGTGCAACATGGCTGAGATGCAGATCGATATAGTCGATGCTGCCGGCGTTGATGCGCTGTCGTGTCGCCGGATCGGACTGATAGGGCAGGCGCAGGTCGATGCCATCAGCCCGGGCGAGCGCGCCGTCGAGCTCGGGCGCGGTGCTTGCCCCGGTCCACACGCCGATGCGGAACGGCTCGCCGCGCGCATGTGCGGCTTCGATCCGGCGCGCCAGCGCGAGCGGCACCGCTTTCGGGTAGCCCGACCCGGTGAAGCCGCTCATGCCGACATGGTTGCCGGGCTCGACCAGCGCGGCAGCCTCGTCCGCCGACATGATCTTGGCGCGCAGCGCCTGTGACATCACCTGCGATGAACTCATCGTGCAAACTCCATGCGCGATCGTTCAGACCGCCAAGTCCGCGCTGTTTAAGGTGGGCCCTCGACGGGTGATTTGACAGGGGTCAAGCCGCAACGGCCCGTGCGTGCATCACAGCCCTGCAAGGCGCGCGCGCCGCAGCTCCCGGACCTTCGCGGCGCGCGAGCGCTCCGTCAGCATGTTGGCCTTGCTGTAGCGCGGGTCGCCGGTGACCTCGTCGCCGACCCAGTCGGGAAGGGTCACGACGGTCGTTTCGGTCGGCAGCTCGATCTCGGCGATGACGACGCCCTCGAGCGCGTCGTGGTAGACGTCGACCTCCCAGACGCCGCTTTCCGCGGGCACGTAGTGACGCGTCTTTTCGAGGATGCGCCCATTGCAATGCGCGAACAGTACCGCGGCGTGGTCCGCGGGGATGTCGTATTCGAATTCATCTCGGGTCAGGCCGCGGCGGCCGCTCTTCACGCACAGCGTCGTCCGGTTGCCATAGCAGCGAACGCGAACCTTGAGGCCGTCCTGACGTGCGACGAGCCCGTCGCGCAGGCGTTCACTGTGCGTCGCCTGATCCCGCCAAGCATCGGACTTGACGAGAAACTTCCGTTCGATTTCGAGAGCCATGACCTGATGTTGAGCGAAGCGCCGCCGTCCTGATACGTCATAGCAGCGGCGCGCGACAACGACTATGCCACCAAGGATGAAGAGAGTGTTGTCGAATTCATCCAGGACGTCGTATTGACTTATCGTTTGCCGCGCGGCTTCTCGGCCTTGGCCGGTGCCTCGGTCTGTACGCCGCAGCTTGCCGCTGCAAGGGAGGCCTGCGCCTGCGGCATGAGACCCGGCTCGGCGGCAAGGGCCTTCAGCACGATCAACCCGGTCGTCGTCGGCGAATCGATGATCAGCCGGTCGGCGGCCGTGATCTCCTCGTCCTCGGGCAGGTCTTCATGCTGCGCCTCGGTCATCAGGTTGAGCTCGATCACGCGCTTGCCGGCGGAGCGATCGTTGATGGCGTAGTAGGCGATCTCGTTGCGCGTATAGAACGACACCGACGTATAGGCCTGGCTCACCGGAACCGTGAGCTTCAGTGGTCCGTCGGACAGATCGTAGCGGCAGATCGCCATGGCGAAAGCCGGGTCCATGAACGGCATCGGCGAATTGCCGGGATCGGCGAGCGGCAAGGGCGTCACGGCGTTCAGCTTGGTCATCGGCGTCAGCCGGGAATAGGCGTCCTGGGTCGAGATCCGAGGCAACGCCAGCACGCTGACGAGATGGACCACGCCGCCGAGCAGCACGCCGACGACGACCGTGAACAGCAGCCGGATCATGATGGGCAGCCCACTGTCGTGATCGACGGCATCGGCGCGTCGCGCTGCGTGCGGGTTGCGACACCGACCGGCGTGTCGTAGAGCCGCAGCATCAGCGCGTAGCGCTCGATGCCGCCGGTCGGCAGCCAGTTGCCGGAGCGCGAGCGCGCGGCGACGCGAATCTCGAAGGAGCCATCGGCACCTCGCACCAGCTCCTGGCTGGTGAAGCCGTAGCGCTGCAGCGTGTTGGCGACGAGGTGGCCCTTGCGGTCGTAGAGCGTGAGCGTCCAGAAGCGGGCGGGGGGCGTGACGCCGCTGACGAGGATGTCGCAGCGACCGTCGAGCGGCTTCTTCTTGTCGTCTCTGGTGGCGGTGAAGGCCACGCCGTCGCCGGTGCCGATCGGCAGCTCGCCGTTGCGGGTGATGGTCGCGCGGGCATAGGGGTCGACGTCGGCCGTGCCCGTCTTCGGACGCGCCGTCCACGCGCCGATCGTCAAGGTGCCGAATTCGGTGCCGCGGGTCGTCGTCATCCAGGTCGCGCCGATGCCGACGCCGGTGGCGATCAGGAGCGTAAGCAGGGTGATGAAGAGCAGCCGCACGGGGATCGCTGACGTCAGTTCTTGCGCAGGGCAGGAGTGGTCACGCCGTCGGCCGTTGCCGCGACGTAGTTTTCAGGAAAGGCCAGCGCGCTCGACGACACCGGCTTGGCGGGTTTGCGCGGATCGACGGGCGCCGCCTTCTCGGCCACGCGCGCGGCGTCGTCGAGCATCTTCTCGACCTGGACCAGGACGTCGGCGCCGCGACGGGTCAGGACCGGCGGTGGGCCGGGCTTGATCTCCAGCGTTTTCGGCTGGCCGGCCTGCGCCATCGCGGCGGACGCGGGCTGCGGTGGCAGCTTCTCGCCCATGCCGACTCCGGGCAGCTCCTTGACCTCGATGCCCTGATGCGCGGCGACCATGATGTCGTGCCACGTCTGTGCCGGCAGCGAGCCGCCGGTCATACGGTTGGTCGGCGAATAGTCGTCATTGCCGTACCAGACCGCGCAGGTGAAGTTGCCGGTGTAGCCGACGAACCAGGCGTCCCGATAGGCATTGGTGGTGCCGGTCTTGCCGGCGGTCGGAATGCCGTCGAGTGCGGCGCGGCGTGCGGTGCCTTCGCTGACGACGTGGCTCATCATGCCCGCCATGTCGGCAGCAACCGAGGCCGGGATCGCCTGCTTCGGCTTCGGGCCGTCGCGGTCCCAGCGCCAGACCAGGTCGCCGCCGCCGGTGCGGACCTCGAGCACGGAATGCGGCGTCACCGCCTTGCCCTTGTTCGGGAAGGTCGCATAGGCGACCGCGTGCTCCAGCACCGTGACCTCGTCGGAGCCGATCGGCATCGACGGCGTGTCGGGCAGCGGCGCCTTGAGGCCGAAGCGCCGGGCGACCTCGATGATCTTGGCGCGGCCGGCCTTTGGTCCCTCCCTGCCGCCAAGCGCGATCGACAGCTTCACAGGCACGACGTTGATCGAGCGCGTGATCGCCTGCGTCAGCGTGACCGAGCCGGAATAGGAATGGCCATAATTCTGCGGGCACCAATTGCCGATGCAGACCGGACCGTCGACGACGATCGACGTCGGCTTGAAGCCGTTCAGCAGCGCGGTGGTGTAGACATACGGCTTGAACGACGATCCCGGCTGCCGGTAGGCGTCCACGGCGCGGTTGAACTGGCTGGCGCCATAGTCGCGGCCGCCGACCATGGCGCGGATGCCGCCGTCGAGGTCGGAGACGACAGTCGCCGCCTGGGTCGCATGATAGTCGCGGCCGAACTGGCGCAACTGGTTCTCGATCGCCTCGTCGGCCGCATGCTGCACGGTCATGTCGATCGAGGTCCGCACCACGAAGACGCGCTCGGTGTAGGATTTCGGGAACGTGTCGACCAGCTTGCGCATCTCGTCGAAGGCGTAGTCGAGGAAGTAGTTCGGCGAGCTCTCATCGCGGCGGTCGACCGCGAAGGCCGGGTTGCGGCGGGCGCCGAACACCTGGCCTTCGGTCATGAAGCCGGCGTCGACCAGATTGTCGAGCACGACGTTGGCGCGAGCGCGGGCGGCGGGCAGGTTGATGTGGGGGGCGAACTTGGTCGGCGCCTTGAACAGGCCGGCCAGCATCGCGGCTTCGGCGAGGTTGATGTCGCGCACCGACTTGTTGAAATAGAAGTGTGCCGCGCCGTCGACGCCGAAGGTGCCGCCGCCCATATAGGCGCGGTCGAGATAGAGCTTGAGGATCTCGTTCTTGGTCAGCCGGGTTTCCAGCCAGATCGCCAGGAACGCCTCGTTGACCTTGCGCTCGATGGTGCGCTCGTTGGACAGGAACAGGTTCTTGGCGAGCTGCTGGCTGATCGAGGAGCCGCCCTGGCGGACGCCGCCGGCCTGGGCGTTGGTGACGAGGGCGCGCGCCGTGCCGGCGATGTCGATGCCGAAATGATCGTAGAAGCGGCGGTCCTCGGTGGCGAGCGTCGCCTTGATCAGATTGTCCGGAAAGTCCTCCAGCGGGATCGAGTCGTTGTGCTTGATGCCGCGGCTGCCGATCGGGTTGCCGTAGCGGTCGAGGAAGGTGACGGCGAGGTCGGACTTCTTCAGCCAGTCCTCATCGGCGGTTTCCCGGAAGGCGGGGATCGCGAGCGCCAGCATCAGCACCAGGCCGCCGAGCCCGATCGTTGCGGCCTCCGAGAACGGCTCGACGAACACCCAGCGCTTCCAGCCGCCGACATAGAAGCGGTCCATGAACGCCGAATAGCGCTCATACAGCTCGCGGGTGCCGCGCAGGGAGGAGAACAGCGCCGAATCGAAGCGGGCGTCGAGATCCAGGCGGAAATTGTTGATCCGCTTCTTCCAATCGTCTGGAATGATCTGCCGCACGGGAACCCTGGTCGTTTCGAAAGCGTGTCAGCTGGCTTCGAAAGCACTCAGCAAGTGGGGCTGGGGGCCATCGAAGGGTCTTGCGCGATTGTTGCGGCAAACCCATGGCACTGCACAGTCAGCCGCCCGAACCCGAGCACCTGACCCCAAGCCGCGTTGCCGGCGCCGCGCCGGAGTGACTCAACCATCTATCTAGCCGAGCGGAGGTCACAAACCAATGGTTCCGCTCACAATTTGATGCACAAAGCTAACGTGCCGCCGTATTCGGCAAAGCCCCTTGCGCGGCTCGGGGCCGGGCACCTAGATGGCGGCCACGCCACGCCCTCCTTGAGAATCGCCCGAATGACCGCACCGCTCAAACGTCCCTCGGGCCAGGAGGGAATGTTCTGGAAAACCAAGCTCTTGGAAGAGATGTCCGAGGCAGAATGGGAAAGCCTGTGCGATGGCTGCGGGCGATGCTGCCTGGAGAAGCTGGAAGACGAGGATACCGGCGACATCTACTTCACCCACATCTCGTGCAAGCTCTTGGATGCCGGGCTATGTGCCTGCAAGGACTACCCGAATCGTTCCGAACAAGTGTCGGATTGCGTTCGCCTGACGCCTGAGAACGTCCGCACCCTGACGTGGCTGCCGCCGAGCTGCGGCTACCGCCTCGTGGCTGAGGGGCGCGATCTCTACTGGTGGCATCCCTTGATCTCGGGCGATCCTCAGACGGTGCATGAAGCCGGCGTCTCGGTGCGCGGCCGGGTCGAAGGGACCGAGGACGACGTTCCGGACGACCAGCTCGAGGATCACATCGTGCAATGGCCGGTGCTGCTGCCGAAGCGGGCCAAGCTGAAGCGACGGCCGAAATAGGCTCGATCACCTCGCGTTCGCAGCAAATCACGATGATGCGACCGTTCTCGTGCTGTCGGGATGCACCCATGCGCCCGGCCGGCTGCCGCGGGGGAAATTTATGCCTTAAGTAGTTCGCCAGTCAGCGAATCCGCGCGGCGTTGGTCGCGCCCGGCATAGCATTCATCCCATGAACAAGTTCGATCGGCAGAGCCATTGTCCTGCCGCGTCCCAATCCCTGCCCGAAGAGATCGCCGCCGAGCTGCCGGCCATTCCGCCGCAGGTGCAGGCGATCGAGGATGCGCCGCCGCTCGCGCCGCCGGTGCCGCTGACCCAGGCCGAGGTGCGGACCATCCTGATGAGCCTGCTGCTGACGATGTTCCTGGCCGCGCTCGACCAGACCATCGTGGCGACCGCACTGCCGACCATCGGCCGCGAGTTCCAGGACGTCACCAATCTCTCCTGGGTGATCACCGCCTACCTGCTGGCGTCGACCGCGGTGGCGCCGGTGTTCGGAACGCTCTGCGACATCTATGGCCGCCGCTCGATGATCATCACCGCGCTCAGCCTGTTCGTGGTCGGCTCGGTGGTCTGCGCGCTGGCGCCGAACATGCCGGTGCTGATCCTCGCCCGCGGCCTGCAGGGGCTCGGTGGCGGCGGCATCATGCCGGTGGTCCAGACCGTGATCTCCGATGTCGTCAGCCCGCGCGAGCGTGGCCAGTACCAGGCCTATTTCAGCGGCGTCTGGCTGTTGGCCGGCCTGCTCGGGCCGGTGATCGGCGGCTTCTTCGCCGACCATCTGCACTGGTCGATGATCTTCTGGATCAATGTCCCCCTCGCGATCGCGGCGCTCGCATTGCTGCTGCCCAAGATGGGCCGGCTGCCGGTCTATCACCGGCTGCGCAAGGTCGACTGGGCCGGCGGCCTGCTGCTGATGGCCTCGGCCGTCGTGTTCATGCTGGTGCTGACCTGGGGTGGCCACAAGCTGGCCTGGCTGTCGCCGACCTTGCTGGCGATGATCGGCAGCGCGGTGGCGCTGGGCTTGGCCTTCGTCTGGCACGCCAGACGGGCCGATGAGCCGTTCCTGCCGCTGTCGCTGATGGGCGGCACGGTCGTGCCCTACGGCATGCTGGCAAGCGGCTGCGCACTCGGCGCGCTGATCGGGCTCACGGTCCATCTGCCGCTCTATTACGAGCTGGTCTATCATTTGACGCCGAGCGAGGCCGGCCTCGGCCTGATTCCGATCGCGGCGATCTCGACCTTCGGCGCCGCGATTGCTGGCCGCACCATGGCCCGGGTCAGGCATTACAAGCGCGTTGCCATCGTGGGCACGATCATCGGCACCATCGCCGCCGCGGTCATGACGGTGACGACGCCCTCGCTCTGGGTGCTGATGGCGCTGCTGTCGATCTACGGCATCGGGCTCGGAACGGCGTTCCCGATCTCGGTGGTGTCGCTGCAGAACGCGGTGGACCGCTCCCAGATCGGCACCATCACCGGCGCCATGAACTTCTTCCGCTCGATGATGTCCTCGTTCACGGTCGCGGCCTTCAGCGCCATCCTGCTGATGGCGCTGGGCGCCGACATTTCGCTGGCGGAGGGCGCCCATGGCGCGGTCAGCGGCATCGCGGAAGCCGACATGATCCATGCCTTCCGCTTCGTCTATGCCGCGGCCACCGCGATGCTGGCCTGCGCCTCCGTCTGCATGATGCTGATGGAGGAGCGGCCGCTGGCCGGCCCGTCGCGCAACGAGGCGGTGGAGATGGCGGAGTAGGAAAGACAGGTAGGGTGGGCAAAGGCGCCGGGCACAGCCGTTGTTCCAAGGCACCCTGTCGCGCGCCGTGCCCACCGTCGTCAAGCACAGCCCGCGGCGAGATGGCGGGCACGGCGTCACCACGATGGGACGTGAGGAGAGAGCACAGCAGCGCCTTTGCCCACCCTACGGTTCGTCAGTTGGGGCCGCTACTCGCGCGGCTGAGGGATCTCGATGTTGTCCTGCCCGCGCGAGCCGTCGTCGAGCGATGACTTCACCAGACCAGCCTCGACGCGTTTCGCAAATTCGGTCGATCCGCCGTTCGCCAGCTCCCTGGCTTGGCTGATCCATCGCTCGCGCTCGATCCGTCCTGCGAACGCCAGATACGAGCCGACCCATTTGGCGTGCTCGGCGGTCCAGGCTGCGATCTGCTCGAAATGCCAGATGCCGAGGCCGTGCAGCCGGGCCTCGTTCTGCTTGCCGATGCCCTTGATGAGCTTGAGATCGTCGGCCTGGCCGCCGCGCGGCGCCGCCAGTCCGAGCGGGCGGGCGCCGCCATGGACGTCCTCGTTCTCGACGGGCGGCATCAGCGCCGGCAGGTGGGCCAGGAGGTAGCTCGCCTCGTCCTCGCTCAGCGGCGCGTCGGCCTGATCATCGATCGTGATCGCGCCCGACTTCACCGCAGTCGAATGCGCGGTGTCGAGGCCCGCGGCGAGCAGCTTGGCCTGCGCGATCCAATGCTCGCGCTCGATGCGGCCGGGGAAGGCCATGTGATGGCCGACCCAGCTCGCATGGTCAGGCGACCACGCCGCGATCTGGCTGAAATGGTGGATGCCGATGTCGTTGAGGACGCGCTCGTTCTTGGGTCCGATGCCCTTGATCAGCTTGAGATCATCGGCTGCACCGTTGGGTGCGGGCAGGGCCGGCGGCCTGCCGTCGGCTGTGGCTGGGATCTCCGGCGCCGATGATGCGGCAACCTCGGCGGCAAGCCGTTCCGCCTCGGCGTCTGCGGCGAGGTCATCGGCGTCCGTCCTTGCGGCCGCTTCGGCGGCGAGGCGATCGGCCTCGGCCTTGGCGGTCGCTTCGGCCACGAGACGCTGAGCCTCCGCCTCGGCTTTCGCGACGGCCTCCGCCGCAAGACGGTCTGCTTCGGCTTTCGCCGCTGCCTCAGCGGCCAAGCGTTCAGCTTCGGCCTTTTCGGCCGCTTCTGCCGCAACACGATCGGCCTCTGCTTTCGCGGCTGCTTCCGCAGCGAGGCGGTCCGCTTCGGCTTTCGCGGCGGCCTCCGCAGCAAGGCGCTCGGACTCGGCGTTCGCCGCCGCCTCGGCAGCGAGCCGTTCGGCTTCGGCCTTCGCTGCGGCCTCGGCAGACAGACGATCAGCCTCGGCCTTTGCCGCGGCTTCCGCGGCGAGCCGCTCAGCCTCGGCCTTTGCGGCCGTTTCGGCGGCTAGACGCTCGGCCTCCGCCCTTGCAGCGGCTTCGGCCGCAACACGATCGGCTTCGGCCTTTGCGGCGGCTTCAGTGGCGAGGCGATCGGCCTCGACGCTGGCTGCGGCCTGCGCAGCCGGGGATGGGCTGTCCGCCCAAGGACTGGCCGCCGCCGTTGCGCCGGCGAACGCGACGCTGTGTCCAGGACCGCCCGGCGACATCGCACTGGTGTCACCCAGCCCGACATAGTCCTTGAGCTGTCCGCCGATCAGGCAGCCGAGCACATAGGCGCCGACCATCAGCAGGCCGACCTCGAGCCACAGGCCGGCACGTCCGGGCAGCACGCTCAGCAGCGCCATCACGATCCCGATGACGAGGGCGAGCGTCGCCGGCAGCAGCCAGCTTCTCAGCCAATCCGGCCGCGGCGCGTCCGACCAGGTGCGCCAGCCGACAAAGCCGCCGATGCCGACGGCGAAGATGATCCAGAACGGAAATGTCGCAAGGTCGTACATCATGATGTCAGCGCCTCACTTGACGACGAATTCGATGCGGCGGTTCTGCGCGCGGCCTTCGGCCGTGTCGTTGGAGGCGACCGGCTTGGTCTGGCCGTAGCCTTCCGAGGTCATGCGCGAGGTGTCGATGCCGGCGTCGCCGATATAGCCGACCACCGCGGCAGCCCGGCGCTTGGAGAGGTCCATGTTGTTAGCTTCGTCGCCGACATTGTCGGTGTGGCCTTCGATCGCGATCTCGGCGTCCTTGCAGCGCTGCGCAACCTCGATCAGGTGATCGAGCAGCGCCAGCGACTCGCGGCTGAGCTCGGCGCTGCCGGTGCTGAAGCGGACGCGGCCCTTGGCGAGCAGCCCGTTGAACGCCGGCTGGCACTCCGCGACCGCGAGTGGCGGGCTTTCCGGCTTGAGGCCGATCTTGACGTCGTCGAGCTTGAAGCCGCTGCCGACCGCATCGGCGAGCTCCTTGCGGACCTGCTCTGCCGACTTGTCGTAGATGGCGAGCCCGTCGACCGTGATCGCCGCGTCCTTCGCCGTCAGCGCACCCGACCACAGCCGCGCCAGCGCCGGGAACGTCGCCTTCAGCGACTGCACGTAATCCTTTGGCGCACCGTCGCCGATCTTCAGGCCGTCCTCGACCGTCTCGGTGATGAACGTCGACGTGGCGGCGTCGACGAGATCGCGGCGGGCGGCATCATCAGGCACGTAGCCGCTCAGCATGACACGGCCGTCCTGCTTCTGCAGTCCGAACGCGTAAGGCGAGACCGGGCCGTCGCGGACGTCGATGGACGCGAGCGCAAACGGCGCGGGCAGGGCGCCGGCCAGTTGCTCGCGCACGGCTGCGCCGGTGACGTTGGCGAGTCCGACGCCCCTGAGCGAGACCTGGGTGTCGTTGATCTCGGCGCGCCCCTGCGAAAGCCGGGCGAGCTGCTGCAGCAGGCTCGCGCTCGCTTTGGCAAGGTCGCCATCCGGGGCGCCGCGGGCGATGCCGATCTGGCTCTTGATCGGCTTGCCGTCGAACTGTCCGCTGGCGGAGCCCAGCATCGCATCGCGGGTCGCTCCGCTCGGCGCGAGACCTGTGAGGCTCAAGCCGGTGCCGTCGAACTCCGCCGACCAGCGATAGGGCTTGATCTCCGGCGGCAGAATGTCGGCCTTCGCCAAGGTCAGCCCGGTCGGCAGCTTGCCGACACCGGCCATCGTTTCGTCATAGGCGGCGGTCGAGGGCGCCTCGCCCGAAATCGTGTAGGTGGCGTCGGAGATGACGACGCGGCCCGTGCTCAGCCTGGTGAGCTCCGTCAGCGCATAGGACGTGTAGGCACCAAAATCGCCAGCAGGCGCGCCACGCGCGATCTGCATGTGATGCATCACCGACGCGCCGGGCCAGGCCTTGATCGCGGCGGCCTCGAGCGCGCGCCTGATGTCGTCATTCGGAACGACGCCGGACATCACCAGCGTGTTGCTCTCGCGAACCGCGCTCCAGATGAACGGTTTTGCCTCCGGCGGCAGGATCGCGACCTTGTCGAGCACGGCGCCGCCCGGCAACTGCCGCGTCGCGGCGATGGCGGCCTCATAGGCGTCCGACGATGCGGCGGCACCTGCGATCGAATAGGCCTTGTCCGCGAGCGCGAACGCGCCGCCGCTGAGCTTGGCGGCCTGGACCGATCCGTGGCTCGCGATGGCCGCGAAGTCGGCCGGAGCTCCCAGCGCATAGCCGAGGCGATCGACCACCTCACCGCCGGACGAACGGACGGCATTGAGCACGGCATTCCGAACGGCGGGCGTCGGCACCGCGCCTTCGAGCACGAGCTGGCTGCCGTTTCGCGTGGCGCGGAAGGCATACGGTTTCGGTGTCGGCAGCTTGTCGTAGGTGCCGTCGACGAGCCGAACGCCGTTGACCGACGCGGCGTCCTCCAGTTTCGTCGACTGATCGGGACTGAACTCCGGCCCTTCGATGCGAACGTCACGCCCCGCGACAGAGACCTTGAGAGCCGCGGCTGTGTCGGGGACGGCGGCGGCAACGGCGGCACGTGCCCGCGGTGCGATATCGTCCTCGACCCCCGCCGTCTTGAAGCTCATGGCCGCGAGCCACAGCACGGCAACAGCGATCAGTCCCGCCCACCATTTCGATGGTTGATGCATGTGAGAGCCCCTCGTTTCCCCACCTGCGCCCGGTTCACCCGGATCGTTCCGTTGTCATGAACCACGTGTCGAGCCTATCAGAACAGCTCTCGGAGACCAGCCGTCGGCACGTTGTGTGTTTCAATATGCACAAGCTGCGAGAGCGTCGCCGTCTGCGAGCTTCGCACCGCACCCGATCGTCCTCAAGGTGCGATCAAAGTGTGACCGTTCGACGACGAACATCGCAGGCGCGCAGCCTTCGCGGCTACGCCGCTCGCATCACTCCTCCAGCGCCCGGCGCAGGCGGCGGATGATGACGCCGCGGGCGCGATCGTCGGCGGCCTGTTCGATCCGCTCGTGGATGTCGAGCAGCAGACCCGACATGTCGTTGTGCCAGTCCAGCCGGGTGACCGCCTCCGGCGCCAGCCGTCGTCGGCGCGCGACGTCGAGCGGCGTCGGCACTGCGCTCGTCAGCTCATAGACGTCGTCGAGCAGGGGCGAGAACACTTTCGCCGCCGGCACGATCCGCTCGGTGACGCGCGTCGCCAGCGCCGCGATCGCAGCGTCCTCGCCGTGGGACAGGAAGAGGCCGCGCGCGATCGGGCGGCGGGCCGCGATCCAGCGCGCGATCTCGGCGCCGTCGGCGTGGCCGGAATAGTCGTCGATCATGCGGATGCGCGCCGCGACCTTGATCTCCTCGCCCTGGATGCGCACCGCCTTGACGCCGTCCTGCAGGAAGCGCCCAAGCGTGCCGTTGGCCTGGTAGCCGACCAGCAGCACGGTGGCGCGGCTGTTCCACAGCCAGCGCTTGAGATGATGGCGGATGCGACCGGCATCGCACATGCCGCTGGCGGCGATGATGATGTGGAAGCCGGTCAGCTTGGCGATCGCCTTGCTTTCATCGACGGTCTCGGTGAATCGCAGATGCGACGACGACAACAGACGGCCGACATCGCTGCCGCCGTCGAGGCTCTCGGTGTGCGCGCGAAACACCTCGGTGGCGTGGATCGCCAGCGGCGAATCCAGGAACATCGGCGCGGCCGGAATCTCGCCACGCTCCATCAGGCCGACCAGATCGACGATCAGCTCCTGCGTCCGTTCCACCGCGAAGGCCGGGATCAATAGCGCGCCCTGGGCCGCCGCCGCGTCGCGCACCTCGCCGGCCAGACGGCCGCGGCGCAGCTCCGGCGTGGTCGGCTCACGGATGCGGTCGCCATAGGTCGCCTCCGAGATCACGTAGTCGAAGCCCTCGGGCGCTTTCGGATCCGGCTGCAGCAGCTTGGCGTCGGGCCCGACATCGCCGGAGGCGAGCAGCCGCAGCGGCGCGCCGTCGGCGCCTTGTCCTGCGAATTCGATCTCGATCGAGGCCGAGCCCAGCAGATGCCCGGCATTCCAGTAGCGGGCGCGGACGCCGGGAATGATCTCGGTCCAGGTCTCGTAGGGGACGGCTTGGAAGTATTGCAGCGCGGCGATGGCATCGTCCTGGGTGTAGATCGGGCTGACCTCGCCGCGGCCGCGCGCGGTGTTGCGGCGGTTCAGCGCCAGCACCTCCTGCTCCTGGATGTTGCCGGCATCGGGCAGCATCCAGGAGCAGAGATCGATGGTGCCGCGCGTTGCGAAGATCTTGCCGTCGAAGCCCATGCGCACCAGTTTCGGCAGCAGGCCGCTATGGTCGATATGCGCATGCGTCAGCAGCACGGCGTCGATATCGGCGGGACGGAATGGGAAGTCGCCGTAATTGAGCTCCTTCAGCGTCTTCTGACCCTGGAACAGGCCGCAGTCGATCAGCATCTGTCCGTTGTCGGTCCGGACCAGATAGCAGGACCCGGTGACGGTGTGCGCCGCACCGCAGAATCGAACGGTCACACTCATGCGGCGGTCTCCCGAGGACGATGGATCGATGCTCGACGACGGTTCATCACGAACGACCGTTCGCGCCGTCGGCGAAGCTATAGCCGTGGTTGGCGGCGGCCGCGGCTGCGGCCAGATCATGCTCCGACGGATCGCAGGTGAACACGCGATAGAGTGGCTCACCCCGGTCGACACGATCGCCGATCTTCCTGAACAGCATGATCCCGGAGCCCTTGTTCACGGGCGCGCCGGCGGTGCGCGCCAGGCGATTGAGCCGCAGGCAATCGATCGCGGACACGATACCGTCGTGTTCGGCCTTGACGTCGAAGGCGAGATCGCCGAGCTCGCTGCGGCATTCCGGTGGGCCCTGCGCATCGATGATCTTCAGCATCTGTTTGAGCGCCGCGCCGCTGTCGAGCAGCTCGCGCGCCCTGTTATAGCCGGCGCCGCCGCGCAGCTTCGGATCATATTCGAGCAGATGCGCCGCCAGCCGCAGCGATTTCTCGCGCAGGTCAGCCGGGGCCGACGGCTCGTTGCCCAGCACCGCCATCACGTCGCGCGCCTCCAGCACCGGCCCGATGCCGTTGCCGATCGGCTGGCGGCCGTCGGTGGTGATCACCTCGACCTTGAGACCGAACCTGTCGCCGACGAACTCGAACAGCTTGCGCAGGCGCATCGCCTCCGCGCCGCTGGTCAGCTTGGCGGTCGGGCCGACCGGCAGGTCGAGCAGCAGATGCGTCGAGCCGGCAGCGAGCTTCTTCGACATGATCGAGGCGACCATCTGCTCGCGGGTATCGAGGCTGAGCGGGCGCTCGACCGAGATCAGGATGTCATCGGCAGGCGACAGGTTGACGTGGCCGCCCCAGATCACGCAGCCATTGCAGGCGGCGACGATCGATTTCATCTCCTCCGCGCCGACATTGACCCGCGCCAACACCTCCATCGTGTCGGCGGTGCCGGCCGGCGAGGTGATCGCACGCGAGGAGGTCTTCGGGATGGTCAGGCCGTGGGCGGCGACGATCGGCACCACCACCATCGAGGTGCGGTTGCCGGGGATGCCGCCGATGCAATGCTTGTCGACCACGACCGGGTCCGGCCATTTGAGCTGAGTGCCTGCATTGGCCATGGCGCGCGTCAGCGCCAGCAGCTCACCCGAGGTCATGAAGCTGGCCGACCCGATCAGGAAGGCTGCGATCTCCATGTCCGAATAGCGGTAGTGGGTGAGGTCCTCGATCACGGCAACGATCGCCTGGTCGCTCAAGGTCTCGCCCCGGATCTTGGCCCGGACCGCCTCCATGCTGTCGGGCGGCGTCGCGGGCGACACGGTCGCGAGCGTGCCGGCCGGCTCGGCAAAGCGCCGCAGCGCCGGCTCCGACAGGCCGATCTCGTCGGGCCCGATCAGTGCGTCGTCGTCGGTGATCAGGAGTGTGGCCAGCAGCGTCCGCGAGTTGCAGCGCAGCTCGACGCGGCTGAAGCCGCGGAAGACCTCGGGCCGCAGCGCCTTCGAGCGGCGGGAGATCACGACAACGTTCTCGCGGCCGGTGTCGAGCGCGACGCTGCGGATCTTGAGCTGGGGGCGGGCGGAATCTGTTGTGCTCATGGCGACCAGGATAACCTTTAAGGCGGTCCACGCCATCGCCGTTGACCCAGATCATGACGTGGCATCCGGCGGATAAGCCGAATTTTTTCTGAATGTGTCGGACGAGGATTCAGCGGCTCGGCTCTACCGCCAACCGGCCGGGGGCCGCGGACTGAGAATAAAGCGAAGCAAGTTCAGTTGCTTGCACTCCGGTTCGGATCTCGGACGTCGGGTGAGGGCGGGCCTGCGATGGAATGCCGGCTCCGAATCTGGGCCGCGCAGGTACCTCATCGGGTTAACCGATTGTTCAAGCCGATGACGGAGGGTTTCCGGCGGGGCGTCCATCCCGGCCTCGGCGCGCCCTTCCGGCGCGTCAGATGATCGAGCCCGACCGGAGAGGTAGATGCGGCAGTTGATTGCGAGCTTCCTGAAGAATCAGGCTGGCGCGACCTCGATCGAATACGCCATCATTGCCGGCGGATTGAGCATCGTGATCCTGGCGGCCGTCAATGGCCTGGGCTCGGGACTGAGCAGCAAGTTCACCGCGATCAACACCTCGATCAAGTAGCCCGCCGGTCAAATTGCCGCGCGATCAAGTCGGCGCGTGATCAACTCATTGGCCGAATCAACTCATTGGCCGATCAAGTCACAGGCGTCGTGATTGTGCACGACGCCTGCTGCATTGTGCCCCATCCCATTCTGTTGCATGCGACGCGCCGCCAGTCTCCACGAACGAAGCTTCCGGCGGGGGCATCGCCGGAAGCTCGTCGAGCAGTCAGAGGTTCAACAGCCCAGCTTCAAAAGTTGCGCTGGGCGCGCAGCAGCATGCTCACCGTGTCCTGGTCCTTGAGCTGGTAGATCGCGGCCGGCTTCGCCGTGCTCGTGACGGCCGGAGCAATCGCCGTGCCCGAATATTTCTGGTCGAGGTGGCTGTAGGTCACGTCGGCCGAGAAGGTCAGGCCCTTGACCGGCGTCCATCGGGTGATGAGGCCGATCTGTCCGAGATTGAAGTCGGGGTTGCAGGTCGAGCCCGCCGTCAGCATCGCGGTGGCGGCGATGCCGGCACAGATGAGGCTCGATCCCGTCTGGCCATAGCGCACCTGGGCATAGGCGCCGTACAGCGCCGTATTCCAGCGCGGATCCCAATTGTGGGTGAAGGCGCCGCGCATGCCCCAGGTCTGCACGGTCGACAGGCCCGTGCCGGTGCCGAACACCGCGTCGGCGACGCCGGCGAAGCCGATGCTCTGATAGGCGCCGGCTACGTTGGTGCCGCCATACATCGCGTAGGTCGTGTTGGCGAGGCTCTGGAAGTTGTAGCGGCTCGCGCCGTCGGTGTAGACCGCCTGCAGGTTGACGACGTCGCCCGGACCGGTCGGGATGTTCTTGATCGACAGCGCCAGTTGCGCGGCCCAGCCCCACTTGTCGGAGGGATGACCCGAGGTCTCGGTCGCGCCGTAGTAGGCGGCATGGTTGTCATGCGCGGCGAACGACGCCTGGAAGATGCCCCACGCCTGGTCGACGCGAACCATGCCGATGATGTCGGGAGACACCGTCCCGCCGAAGCTGCTCGAGCCATAATTGCCGCCGAGCACGCCGGCCGCGGTGATGCCCGACGTGTTCCAGATGTTGGTGGTGAAGAACTGCGTCTGGTCTTCCAGCGAGACCGCGGCGGTGATGCCCTGGCCGAAATCGGCGGTGTAGGTGAACTGGTTGACGCCGTTGTTGGAGCCGCTGCCGCCGACCAGGCCGTCGAAATTGTTGCCGGGATAGTTGATCCAGGGCGCGTCGAAGGTCGACACCGCCTTGCCCATCGTGAAGCCGGCGAACTGAATGAAGGCGTAGTAGACGCCGACGATGCCGCCCGAGATGGCATCGCCGGTGTAGGAGGTGGCGCCGGCGCCCGCGCCGCCATAGGAGCCCGAAGTCCAGTTCAGCACGGTCTCGAAGTAGGTGCGCACCACGCCATATTCGGTCGCGGTGCGCGTATCGATGTTCAGATCCTGGCGCGAACGGGTCTGATAGCGGTTGCTCAGGCGGTTGTCTGCGCCGGCCTGGCCTGAATAGGCGCCACCGTAATTGCTGTTGGTCCACAGCGCGGTCTCGGCGCGCAGATAGCCGCCGAGCTTGATGCAGGTGTCGGTGCCGGGAATGTAGTAGAAGCCGGTGCCGTACAGCGAGCACACCTTCACATATTCGACGGCCTTGGCCTTCAGCGGAAGATCCGCGGCCTGCGCCGCCGCGGCGGACAGTATCACTGCTCCCGTTCCGAGTAGCAGGCCCCTCAACGTCTTCATTTCCGTTTCTCCGGTTGACGGCGATGCACACGGCCCCCCGCGTGTCGCCTCTGGCTTCGCCAGATTGCGGCTCTCACACATTTGATTCCGGCGACGGCTTGATCGGCGCGACTGGCGGAATGGTTGAATGCAGTGTGCATGAGCCAATTTCGATTTGATGAATGTGCTCTGCTTGTTCGAGGCACACTCGATCGTCGTTAACACGCTGCTCGCACGCACCAGCGTCGACGCGGTCACGCCGCGGTTTTGGCCTCGCTGTGTCGATTTGTTAATGGTGATAATGGTGAATAGGTTAGGTGGGAATCCCGAACAATCCCGCTGCACATCGCAGACTGCGCGCATCATGGCGTTTCGCAGCGTCGCTGCCGACGCGCGAATGATCTCTCCGGCCTCGCACGTGATCTTAGCGGCGGTTGGGCTCGACGTGCATCGACGTTCGATGGGACGTCGCTGCTACCAACCCGTGTGCGCCGTAATCCGCCGCGCGCGACATCGCGTCCAGGGTGACGCCGCTGCGCCAGCGCTTGACGAAGTCGAGAAAGACCTGCAGCGGCATCGGCGGTTGCCGGCGGCTTGGATGGTACAGGAACAGTCCGGGCGTCGCGTAGCGCCAGCCGGGCAGCAGCCGCATTAGCCGTCCTTCGGCCAGATGCGGCTCGATCATCGGCTCGACGAGATAAGCGACGCCGATGCCGTCGAGTGCGGCATTCAGCGCGAGATCGAAGTCGTTGACGATGAGGGAGCCGTCCACAGCAATCTCGGTGCGCTCGCCGCCCTTTTCGAAGATCCAGGGCTGCAGCGTATCGTCGGCAGGGACCCGATGCCGGATGCAATTATGGGCCTGGAGATCCTCGGGAACGGCCGGCGCGGGATGCGCCGCGAGATAGCCGGGGGCGGCAACCGCAACGAAGCTGCACTCGTCGAAGACGCGGATGACCTTCATGTCGCGCTCCACCCGGTGTCCGGATCTGATGCCGGCATCGAAGCGATTGCGCACGATGTCACTGTTGGTGTCGTCGACAGCCAGTTCGATATGGATGTCCGGGTATTCGGCCAGGAATGACCTGATCAGGGGGCCGAGCCCCCTTACGGCGAACACGCGGGATACGGTCAGGCGCAGGGTGCCCATCGGCTTGTCGCGGAACGCGTTGATGCTCTCGATGGCCTGGTCGACCCGTTCGAGAATCGGCTGGATCTCCGCCAGCAGGCGCTCGCCGGCCTCCGTGAGGGCCACGCTGCGTGTCGTCCGGTTGAACAGCCTGACGTCCAGCCGCTCCTCGAGGCTCTTGATGGTCTGGCTGATGGTGGGCAAGGAGCAGCCGAGATAAGCGGCGGCCTTGGTGAAGCTCAACGAATCCGCGACGGCTGCGAAAGCGGAGAGCTCGGACAGCTGAACCCGTGCCATCGCTAGGCGTACTGCGCCCGGCGTTGGTCCGCATCGTGCTGAAACATCCATATCCCCCTGATACGCCGCGTCGTGCGGCTGGGACGACTTCGCCAGCGTCGTCCCGACCGACCAGGCACATCGATCTTCCATCAGGAAGCTGTACGCCCGGATCACCATCCCGCGCCGCAGAGCTAGGCGCGACGTGATCATTCCGCAAGCATCGAAGCGATGTCGACACGATCACAAATCCGCGCCTGATCGATGGATCACCGTCGCAGGATCAACTTACCTGACCAAGGCAGATGTTTCCGCCGTGAATGGGACGGCGGCGATCGATGCGGTGTCGTTGGTGGATGACAGACCCGTGGTGTCACGCGCGGTGTGGCGTGCCCGCTGCAACACCTGGAACTCGCGGCAGTCGCGGCCGAGCGACCGTTATGCAGAGGACCCGTACGACGTGCAGAGATCCGGAGGTCGCTCGCCGTATCGAAGCCTCAACTCGCTTTGCGTGAGCGCGCGGTGGTTCGCACGGGCTTCTCCGACTTCTTCGGCTCCTCGGCCTTCTTCGTCTCGTCCTTGGCCTTCTTGCCGCTGATCGGCAGCAGCATCTCGCGCTGGCCTTCGACGCGCTTCTTCGGCTTCTTGGCCTTGGCCTTCGGCGCGGGGGCGGCCGCGGCGGGCGCCTTGTCACCCTCGCTGGCAAGGCTGCGCTTCAGGGCGTCCATCAGGTTGATGACGTTGCCGCTCGACTTCGGCGCGGCCTTGGCGGCGATCGTCACGCCGCTGCGCTTCTTGTTGATGAGCTCGATCAGCGCGGCCTCGTAGTGATCCTCGAAGTTCTCCGGCTGGAAGTCGGCCGATTTCTTCTCGACGATGTGCTTGGCGAGATCCAGCATGTCGCTGGTGATCTTCACATCCTGGATGTCGTCGAAATATTCTTCCTCGTTGCGCACTTCGTAGGGGTAGCGCAGCAGCGTTCCCATCAGGCCCTTGCCGAGCGGCTCCAGCGCGATGATGTGCTCGCGGTTGGTGAGCACGACACGGCCGATCGCGACCTTGTCCATGCTGCGGATGGTCTCGCGAATGACCGCGAAGGCGTCATGGCCGACCTTGCCGTCAGGGACGAGGTAATAGGGGCGGATCAGATAGCGGCTGTCGATGTCGGTGCGCGGCACGAACTCGTCGATCTCGATCGTGTGCGTCGATTCCAGCGCGATGTCCTCGAGCTCGTCCTTGGTGACCTCGATGTAGGTGTCGGTGTCGACCTTGTAGCCCTTGACGATGTCGTCATTGGCGACTTCCTCGCCGGTCTCGGCATCGACCCTGCTGTATTTGATGCGGTGGCCGGTCTTGCGGTTGATCTGGTTGAAGGAGACCTTCTCGGACTCCGACGTCGCCGGATAGAGCGCGACCGGACAGGTCACGAGCGACAGGCGCAGAAAACCCTTCCAATTGGCGCGCGGGGCCATGACCTACTCCACTTAACTCCGAACTAACGGCTTGCTCCGAACCGGGCTGCTGCGGACGTCGTTCTCGCGGCAGCCGCGAGGATAACACCCGAGGCTGCGGATTCAACAAGCTGGCCGGCAGATTCTCGGATCGGCGTTAACCCGTCGCAGGGGGGCGCCGTACCGGAACATCACCTGGCTGCCGACGTTGCCAACGAGAGTGCGTGACAGAGCGCTTTACCGCTCGAACGCTCGAACGCGGATAACAGTCAGCTGAGGGCACCATGGCAGCCAGACGACCGACGCAGATCGTCGAGACCCCCACCGAAGCGCGGCAGGGTGAGCCTGGACCGTCCGTCCTGGCGATCCTGGCCATCTCCACCGGACTGGCGCTGCTGGTCCTTGGCCTGGTCTGGTTCGTGTTCTTCCGCACGTGACACGAGGACCGTTCGACCCGCTCCGTTGCGTGGCTGGGGAGGGGACCCGGGGAGCAACGTCCGTCCGCGTCCCCGCGGGTCCGCGTTCGAGCCCCGCCATCGGTGCGGCGGGTCTTCACATGCCCATCCTCCAGAGCTTATATCCGCCCCAATTCTGTCGGCCCTTGCCGGCGGTCCCGATCGAGATGACCAAAAAGTAACTTGGTCGCTCGGGTTCCGTTCATGCACGGTTCACGGCCTTCCGGTTCATCTTGAGGGCGGAAATCGTGCAGTTCAGCTTTGGAGGCAAGCGTGCGTCTGCTCGTTGTCGAGGACGATCCGGATCTCAACCGTCAGCTCACCACGGCCCTGAGCGACGCCGGCTACGTTGTGGACCGTGCGTTCGATGGTGAGGAAGGGCACTATCTGGGAGACAGCGAGCCCTACGACGCTGTCGTGCTGGACATCGGCCTGCCCAAGATGGACGGCATCTCGGTGCTGGAAGCCTGGCGGCGCAATGGCCGGGCGATGCCCGTGCTGATCCTGACCGCGCGCGACCGCTGGAGCGACAAGGTCCAGGGCTTCGACGCCGGTGCCGACGACTATGTCGCCAAGCCGTTCCATCTCGAGGAAGTCCTGGCGCGCATCCGCGCGCTGCTGCGCCGCTCGGCCGGCCATGCCCAGAGTGAGCTGACCTGCGGGCCGGTCACCCTCGACACCCGCACCGGCAAGGTCAGCGTGTCGGGCAACCCCGTCAAGATGACCTCACACGAATACCGCCTGCTGTCCTATCTGATGCATCATTCCGGTCGCGTCGTCTCGCGCAGCGAGCTGGTCGAGCATCTCTACGACCAGGACTTCGACCGCGATTCGAACACGATCGAGGTGTTCGTCGGCCGCATCAGGAAGAAGCTCGACTGCGACGTCATCCAGACCGTGCGCGGCCTCGGCTACCTGCTGACCCCGCCGCCGGCCGCAGGCGCCTGATCCGTTTCCGGAGCATGCCATTCGAGGTGGCCGGGCGCCGGCCGTTTCGCTAGTTTGCGGTCATGCGCCAGAGTTCACTTGCCACCCGGTTGTTCCTGTCCGCGACCGCGTGGCTCGTGGTCATTCTCGCAATTACGGGCATCGTGCTGTCCTCAGTCTATCGCAACGCGACCGAGCGCGCCTTCGACCGACGGCTCAACCTCTATCTGCGCACCCTGATCGCCGAGGTCGCCACCCCCGATGATCCACCGGACCGCCAATTCCAGTCATTGGGTGAGCCGCTGTTCGAGCTGCCGCTGTCCGGCTGGTACTGGCAGATCACCCGTACCGACGCCGAGAAGCCGGAGGTACGGGCCTCGCGCTCGCTGTGGGACAAGAAGCTGCCCAAGCTGGAGGAGCAGGGGGTCGAGCTCACGGCGGCCGGGATCCGGATCGGCTATGTCGAGGGGCCGGAGAACCAGGACCTGCGCATGGTCGAGCGCCCGGTGGATCTCGGCTCCGACGGCAAATTCCTGGTCAGCGTCGCCGGCGATGCCTCGGAGATCTTCGACGAGACCCGCAGCTTCGACTATTACCTCGGCGGCACCTTCACGGCGCTCGGGATCGTGCTGCTGCTCACGACCATCTTCCAGGTCCGCTATGGCCTCGCGCCGCTGAAACGCATCTCCGAATCGATCGCCGACATCCGGTCCGGGCGCGCCGAGCGGCTGGAAGGGGAGTTTCCGGTCGAGATCGCGCCGCTGGCCCGCGAAACCAATGCGCTGATCGATGCCAATCGCGAGATCGTCGAGCGGGCGCGCACGCATGTCGGCAATCTCGCCCATGCCATCAAGACGCCGCTCTCCGTCATCGTGAATGAAGCGGCGACCCATGCGGCGGACCCCTTCGCGGCCAAGGTGATGGAGCAGGCGGACGTCATGCGCGACCAGGTCGCCCACCACCTCGAGCGGGCGCGGATCGCCGCGCGTGTCACCATCGTATCCACCGTGACGGAGGTGGCGCCGGCCATCGAGGCGCTGCGGCGCACCATGGAAAAGATCTACCGCGACCGCAGCATCGTGGTCGAGGCGACCGCCGATCCCGCCGCGAGGTTTCGCGGTGAGCGCCAGGATCTGGAGGAGATGGTCGGCAATCTGGTCGACAATGCCTGCAAATGGGCGGCTTCGCGGGTTTCGGTCGAGCTCACGGTGGAGCCGCCGGCCCAATCCGGGGCGTCGCCGATGCTGCGGATCGTGGTCGACGACGATGGCCGCGGCCTCTCGGCCGCCGAGCGCGCCCAGGTGCTGCGGCGCGGCCAGCGGCTGGACGAATCCAAGCCGGGATCGGGGCTCGGGCTGTCGATCGTCACCGATCTGGCCGCGCTCTATGGCGGCCGCCTGACCCTGGGCGATGCCCCGACCGGGGGACTGCGGGCGGAGCTGAGATTGCCCGGCGTTTGACGGGGCGGCGAATTTCGCCATCCTAAAGGTGTTCTTAATACCGCGGACGCTATGGTTCGGGCAGGGGTGCGCGATGTGCGCTCTCGCCGTGGAAATTTGCACGCCGGCGCATGGGTCAGACAGCTCACGAGCGGTTAAGGGAATATCTCGGGCAGCTGCCGCCGAACGCGCAGTCGCTCCTGATGCGCGAATTCGAGCGCGCCATCGAGCGCGGCCAGGACGTCGCCGTGGCGACCCTGGTGCTCGAGCAACTGCGCAAGGTGGTGCGTCCCGTCGCGCCGCCGGCTCCCGCGCCAACAGCCGACCCGGCGCGGCCCCAACCCGCCATCGAGATCGCCCGTCCGCAGGCCCGCGAGGAGCGCCGCCAGAGCGGCGATGGCCCGCGTCGGCTGTTCCGGCCGCTCGACCCGTTCCTCACCGATTCCACCGGTCCTCTCCGTCCCGGCCAGATCCGCCGTGCCTCGCTGCTGCCGGTCTGGCAGTGGCTCGGCCGCGAAGGGGCGCCGGAGCGCTACGCCGAATTCGAGGCCGCGATGGCGGTCTCCAGCGACAGTTCGCGCGAGGTCGAGATGGCCGCGCGCAAGCTGCAGCGCGCCGCCGCCGACGCGCTGATGAACCTCGTCGGCCCCAACGCGACCGGCGACCGCCAGCGCGCGCTGGCCCGCATCGGCGCGCCCAGCGTGATCGAGGATCTGCTGCCGATCGGGCTGGTGCTGCAGAATCGCGAGGCGCTCGACGGCCTCAACGGCCGGCTGCCCGGCATCATCCGCGTGCTCGGCGATTCGCAGATTGCCTCCGTCACCGAAGCCATCAACGTGCCGTCGCTGCAGACGCCCTCGATGCTGCCGTTCGCATTGTCGCTGGTGATGCAGCGGCTCGCCGCGCCCTGGCAGATCATCCGGCTCGCCACCAAGATCGCGGCATCGGACGACGAGATCCGCGTGGCGGCGACCCCGTTCGGCGTCGCCGTCACCATCGCGCTCAACGATCTCGCCGGGCTCGCCTCGGTGCTGCGCGCCGACATCCGGCGCGGTCATTTCTCCAATCTCGGCGATACGCTGAAGACGCTGCATGACGGCGTTCGCGGCCTGCGCACCGAGCTCGACCTGCGCTCGGAATCGAACTGGGGCAAGCAGCTCACCGCGATCCGCGCCGACATCTCCAATGCCCTGCAATCGGAGATCGACAGCGTGCCGGGCCGCGTCCGCCGCATCCTGCGCCAGCGCGCCGACAAGGACATTCCGGCCGGCGCCGGCGTCGACGGCAGCGAGGTCGAGGAGGTGGCGGCGCTGATCGAGTTCGTCGCCGTCTGCCGCAACTATGCCAGCGAGCTCGCGATCAACGAGGTGACGCTGCGGACCTATTCCGACCTGCAGCAATATGTCGAGAAGGCCACCGAAGCGCTGGTGCAGTCGCTGCGCTCGGGCGATGCGCGGGCGCGCGCCTATCGGCAGTCGCAGGTGTCGGCGGCGATCCGCTTCTGTCACGTCCTGTTCGGCAACGACTACGCCCAATTGATGAGCAGGGCGGCCGAGAACGCGATGAACGGCGAACGAAAATCCTCGCGCGCCGGCTGAGATTTTCTGCTAATCTGTTTACGTTTTTGATTTTGCAATTTCAAGTTGACCCCGCCCCGGGGCCACGCATAGGTTCCCGCCAGGTTCCATCCTTTTTCATCAAGACCATGATTTCCGTCATCAACTTCGTCGAGGTCGAGAACCGCGTCGTTCGCGCGACCTATCGCAACCTCATGATCAAGGCGAAGGTCGTGCTCGTCGACAAGACGAGCGGGGCGCCACTCGCCGATCCCGTCATCACCATCGCCTCGCCGGTCCCGGTCGGGTCGCTGCGGATCAGGCTCACCGACCATGTCAGGCCGGGGACCTATTTCCTGGTGGCCCTGAACGGGCGCGGCAGCTATCTCGCCAAGAGCGCCGAGTTCGAGGTCCCCTAATTACGTAATCTTCCTGAGTTTTTCGGCGCAGACGGCTGGGCTACCACGGCGGCAAATGTGAATTGCCGCCGGGAACGGTGCTGGTTAAAAGCGGCGCGAGGCGCGCCTGCCGGTGGGCGCTGACTGGAACTCTGTCCGATGACTCTCTGGTTCGTGTTCGCCGTGATGACGGCCGCGGCGATCTTCGCCGTCCTGCTGCCGCTCGGCCTGGGCGCGCGGGCCTCGTCGGACGGTCGCGAGGTCGTCGTCTACAAGGACCAGCTGGCCGAGATCGAGCGCGACGTCGAAACCGGGCTGATCGGCAAGGTCGAAGCGGAGGCCGCGCGGGTCGAGATCGGCCGCCGCCTTTTGGCCGCTGCGGACCAGGAGGGCGAGGCCACGGTGAAGCCGAGCCTCGGCCTGCGCCGCGCGTCGGCCGTGCTGGCGCTGATCGGCGTGCCGATCGTGGCGCTCGCGGTCTACCTGCCGCTCGGCTCGCCGCAACTGCCGGATTTCCCGCTCACCGCGCGCGCGGCGCCGCCCACCGGGACGCAGCCGCTGGAAACGCTGGTGGCGCAGGTCGAGCAGCATCTGCAGAAGAATCCGACCGACGGCCGCGGCTGGACCGTGCTCGCCCCGGTGCTGGCACGGCTCGGCCGCACCGATGACGCGATTCGGGCCTATCGCAACATGATCACCTATGCCGGCGACGGCGCGGCCAAGCGCGCCGATCTCGGCGAGGTGATCACGGCCGCCGCCGGCGGCGTCGTCACCGCCGAGGCGAAGGCGGAGTTCGAGCGGGCCCATGCGCTCGAGGCCGACGAGCCGAAGTCGAACTACTACCTCGGTCTCGCCGCCGAGCAGGACGGCCGCA
This sequence comes from Bradyrhizobium sp. SZCCHNR1098, assembly GCF_032489375.1. Lineage (NCBI taxonomy): Bacteria > Pseudomonadati > Pseudomonadota > Alphaproteobacteria > Hyphomicrobiales > Nitrobacteraceae > Bradyrhizobium > Bradyrhizobium sp. SZCCHNR1098. The sequence goes on along the minus strand of NZ_JAUEXY010000008.1, from coordinate 114,783 downwards.
AGGACGATGCGGGCGCGATCTGGCGGGCGATGCTGGGCAAGGCGCCGGCGGATGCGCCGTGGCGGCCGCTGGTGACGGCGGCGCTCGGCCGGGTCGGCGGCGGCGAGGTGCCGGCGCTGCCGAGCGAGGCGATGGCCGCGGCCAAGAGCATGAGCGACGGTGACCGCGAGACGATGATCCGCGGCATGGTCGACCGGCTGGCGGCGCGGCTGAAGCAGAATGGCGACGACGTCGAGGGCTGGCTGCGCCTGGTGCGCGCCTATGTCGTGATGGGCGATCTCGACAAGGCCAAGGGGGCGCTGTCGGATGCGCGGCAGGCGGTGTCCGGCGATGCCGAGCGGTTGCGGCAGCTCAACGAGGGCGTGAAGACTTTCGGCTTGGATGGATGAGCGGCGCTTCCGCCGCCAACGGGATGACGGGATGACACGCAAGCAGAGGCGTTTGACGATCATCGGCGGTGCGCTGTTCGTGCTCGCGGTCGCGGCAGGGCTGGTGCTCAACGCGCTGCGCGACTCCATCGTGTTCTTCTCGACCCCGACCATGGTGGCGGAGAAGCATATCGGCCCGGGCAAGCGCTTCCGGCTCGGTGGACTGGTGCAGCCGGGCTCGCTGAAGCGCGGCGACGATCTCGACATCAGCTTCGAGGTCGCCGACGGCGGCGCCAAGCTGCCGGTCGCCTACAAGGGCATCCTGCCGGACCTGTTCCGCGAAGGGCAGGGCGTTGTCGCCGAGGGCGCGCTCGATGCCAACGGCGTGTTCAAGGCCGACACCGTGCTCGCCAAGCACGACGAGACCTACATGCCCAAGGAAGTCGCCGACAGCCTGAAGAAGCAGGGCCATTGGAAGGACGATTACGGCAAGCCGCAAGCCGGCGCCAAGCCAGCCGGCGCAGCCACACCAAGCCCGGTGTCGATGCGCGAGGGGGCTGACAAGAGCGCTGCAGGAGCGACGCAGTGATTGCAGAGAGCGGACATTATGCCCTGGTGCTGGCGCTCGCGCTGGCGCTGATCCAGTCCACCGTGCCGATGCTCGGCGCCGCCCAGCGCGACGTCGCGCTGATGAATGTCGGCCGCTCGGCGGCGCTGGCGCAATTGCTGTTCGCCGGCCTGTCCTTCATCGCGCTGATCACCCTGCACGTGACCTCGGATTTCTCCGTCGCCAACGTGTTCGAGAACTCGCACTCGATGAAGCCGCTGCTCTACAAGGTCACCGGCGTGTGGGGCAACCACGAAGGCTCGATGCTGCTGTGGGTGTCGATCCTGGCGCTGTTCGGCGCCATGGTCGCGGCCTTCGGCAACAACCTGCCGCTGTCGTTGCGCGCCCGCGTCCTCGCCGTGCAGGCCTGGGTCGCGACCGCGTTCTATCTGTTCATCCTGACCACCTCGAACCCGTTCACGCGCCTCGCCACCCCGCCGATCGAGGGCCGCGACCTCAACCCCGTCTTGCAGGACATCGGGCTCGCCGTGCATCCGCCGATGCTCTATCTCGGCTATGTCGGCTTCTCGATCTCGTTTTCCTTCGCCATCGCAGCCCTGCTCGAAGGCCGCATCGATGCCGCCTGGGCGCGCTGGGTGCGACCGTGGACCCTGATGGCCTGGATCTTCCTGACGCTCGGCATCGCCATGGGCTCGTACTGGGCCTATTACGAGCTCGGCTGGGGCGGCTGGTGGTTCTGGGACCCGGTCGAGAACGCCTCGCTGATGCCCTGGCTCGCCGGCACCGCGCTGCTGCACTCCGCCGTCGTCATGGAGAAGCGCAACGCGCTCAAGGTCTGGACCATCCTGCTGTCGATCCTGACCTTCTCGCTGTCCCTGCTCGGCACCTTCCTGGTGCGCTCCGGCGTCATCACCTCGGTGCACGCTTTCGCCAGCGATCCCACGCGCGGCGTCTTCATCCTCGGCATCCTCGTGCTGTTCATCGGCGGCAGCCTGACGCTGTTCGCCGGCCGGGCCACCGCGCTGAAGCAGGGCGGCCTGTTCGCGCCGATCTCGCGCGAGGGCGCGCTGGTCTTGAACAATCTGCTGCTCACCGTGTCCTGTGCCACCGTGCTGTTCGGCACGCTCTATCCGGTGATCATGGAGGCGCTCGACTTCAAGCTCTCGGTCGGCGCGCCCTTCTACAACATCACCTTCGGCCCCTTGTTCGCGCTGCTGCTGCTGATGGTGCCGTTCGGCCCGATGCTGGCCTGGAAGCGCGGCGATCTCGTCGCCGCGATGCAGCGGCTGCTCGCGGCCGGCATCACCGCGCTGGTGGCGATCGCGATCGTCTGGGCGTGGGCGCGCGGCGGCAGCGCGCTGGCGCCTGTTGGCATCGGCCTCGGTGTGTTCGTCATCACCGGCTCCGTCGTTGATCTGGTCGAGCGCAGCGGCGTGGCCCGCGTGCCGTTCAGGACCGCGCTGCACCGGACCCGCGGCCTGCCGCGCTCGGTGTGGGGCACGGCGTTCGCGCATGCCGGCCTCGGCGTCGCGCTGCTCGGCATCGTCTGCGAGACCACCTGGAACAGCGAGCTGATCAGCACGCTCCGTCCCGGCGACGTCCGCAATCTCGCCGGCTACCAGATCAAGTTCGACGGCATGACCCAGCGCCAGGGCCCGAACTTCAGCGAGGTCGTCAGCACCTTCGTCATCAGCGAGGACGGCAGGCAGCTCAGCGTCCTGACGCCGAGCAAGCGCAGCTTCGCCACCCGCGGCATGTCGACGACGGAAGCCGCGCTGATGACCCGCGGCGTCAGCCAGCTCTACGTCTCGCTCGGCGACGCCACCGCCGACGGCGGCCTCGCCGTGCGCATCTATCACAAGCCGCTCGTGCTGCTGATCTGGTTCGGTCCGGTGCTGATGGCGTTCGGCGGCCTGCTGTCGCTGTCCGATCGTCGTCTCCGTGTCGGTGCGCCGCGGCCGGCGCGTGCCGCGCACGCGCTGCAGCCGGCGGAGTAGGGCGGATGCGACGCATTCTCGGTCTCGCGGCGCTCGCGCTGCTGCTGCTCGCCGCGCCGGTGGCGCATGCGGTGCAGCCCGACGAGGTCATGGCCGACACGGCCAAGGAGCAGCGCGCCCGCGCTCTGTCGCGCGAGCTGCGCTGCATGGTCTGCCAGAACCAGTCGATCGACGATTCCGATGCGCCGCTGGCGCGCGACCTGCGCCTCCTGGTGCGCGAGCGTCTCGCCGCCGGTGATAGTGACAATCAAGTGCTGGATTTCCTGGTCGCGCGCTACGGCCAGTTCGTGCTGCTGAAGCCGCGCTTCGAGCGCCAGACCCTGTTGCTGTGGCTGCTGCCGCCGGTGCTGCTGCTCGGCGGCGGCCTCGCGCTGTGGCTGCAGGTGCGCCGCCGCGGCCAGCGCGGCCCGGAGGCCACGCCGAAGCTGACGGCCGACGAGGAGGCGCGGCTTGCGGCGCTGATGGCCGCGGAAAAGCAGCCGCCGGCGACATGAAGTGCGCGACTCATGGTCGATGCGCCGCGCCGGTTTCGGAGCTCACCCTCATGGTGAGGAGGCGCGCAGCGCCGTCTCGAACCATGAGGCCACAGCGCGGGCCTCGCCCTTCGAGACGCCCGCCTGCGGCGGGCTCCTCAGGGTGAGGAGCGGAAGGCAGAACGTGGCCGGAGTGCTCATGGTCAGCGTCCAGCACGCCTTCGATGCTCCATCTTGCTTCGGCCGGTAGCCCGCAAAACCCCGTGCTCGCCCCGCCCCCGTGCTTTCATCTTATTTTACCTTTGTCTGGAAGTGTGCGTTGACATTCCGTCTGACGTACCCGGGCAAATCCGATGTTCTCCAACAGTAATCTGACGATCCGCTTCCTCGTGGGGGGCGTCGTGGCCTCTCTCCTCATGCTGTTGGCGATCGGCGGCGGCACCGGCTTCATCGCGGTGCTCTATCTCAACAACCAGATCACCAGCCTGTCGTCGGATTTCGCCAGTCTCAGCGGCCCCGCGCGCGATCATGCGATGCTGACCTATCAGCAGGCGCAGTCGGCGTTCTCCTACTTCCTCATGGCCTGCGTCGCCATTGCCGTGTTCGCCAGCGCCGTCTGCCTGATGACCTACGCCGCCGTGCAGAACGGCATCCTGCGCCCGCTCGCCGCGATGGTCAGCGCCATGCGCGACGTTGCCGACCAGAAATTCGACACCCGCATTCCCGGCCTCGGCCTCAGCAACGAGATCGGCCAGCTCGCCGGCGCGCTGGAGGTGTTCAAGACCAACGGCATCGAGCGCCAGCGCCTCACGGAGCGCGAGCTGCAGGAGGCGCAGCGCCAGGGTGAGCGCTCGCGCTTTCTCGACGGCCGCATCCACTCCTTCAACGAGCTCGTCGCCAGCGTCGTCGGCAGCGTGGCGTCCTCGGCGGTCCGGCTGAAGAGCAATGCCGAGACCCTGTCGCGCGCCGCCAACGACACGTCAGCCAAAGCCAATGCGGTCGAGGCCGCCGCCAACCACGCCAATCGCAGCGTCCAGACGGTGGCCGGCTCGGCCGAGGAGATGTCGAGCTCGATCGGCACCATCAGCCGCCGCGTCTCCGACGCCACCCAGCGCGCCGAGGGCGCGGCGTCGCAGGCCGAGAAGAGCAAGAACACCATCCATTCGCTGTCGGACGCCGCCGAGAAGATCGGCGCCGTGGTCCAGCTGGTGCAGGCGATCGCCTCACAGACCAACCTGCTGGCGCTGAACGCCACCATCGAGGCCGCCCGCGCCGGCGAGGCCGGCAGGGGCTTCTCGGTCGTGGCGTCGGAGGTGAAGAACCTCGCCAACCAGACCAGCAAGGCGACCGACGAGATCTCCGCCCACGTCGCCAGCATCCAGGGCATCACCGCCGAGACCCGCGGCGCCATCGACGGCATCTCGACCACGCTCTCCGAGATCAGCGCCATCATGTCCGGCATCGAGGTCGACACCTCGCAGCAGCGCAACGCCACCCAGGACATCTCCAAGAGCGTCCAGGAAGCCGCCCGCGGCACCCTCGACGTCTCCAACCACATCGCCCAGATCACCTCCACCTCGGCCGAAACCGGCCGCCTCGCCTCTGAGGCCCGCGACGCCGCCGGCGAGCTGTCGCAACAGGCCGAGACGCTGAAGCGCGAGGTGGATGCGTTCATCGTGAGCGTCAAGGCGAGCTAGTAGTTGCGGGCACCTCGCCCGTAGCCCGGATGAGCGCAGCGACATCCGGGTTCTCACGCGCTGTCGAGGCGAATCCGGACATCGCCGCGCTCATCCGGGCGACGCGTTCGGTCGAGTAGGGCGGATTAGCGCAGCGTAATCCGCCACTGCAGACCGAGCTCGGATCGCGGCGGCTTACGCTTGCGGCTAAGCCGCCCTACAAGTCGTCGTCATAACGTGACACCGCTACCCAGCTCTCCACTGTCGTCCCTGCGAACGCAGGGACCCATAACCCCAGGGAGATGTCGTTGCGCGTGATGCCGGACCAGTCTTGTTTCACCACGAGCGTCACGGAGTATGGGTCCCTGCGTTCGCAGGGACGACAGCGGCGGGTGTGGCGCCCGCTCGCGTCATAGCGGCGGTCTCGTAGCCCGGATGAGCGAAAGCGACATCGGGGGTCTCACGCCCTGTCGATATGAATCCGGATATCGCTGCGCTCATCCAGGCTACGCCTGCTATTCTTTGGTGGCTCGCTTGGTCGGAAATTTCTTTAGTTCTTCTCGCACCACGGTTTCCCAAATTGGCTTGGTCATTTTAATCGCCATTGCGATAAGCACTTTGGCATTAACGCGTGATGTGGCCGAGCGAGTAATTAGCTGCTTGCGCGCGTTTGCGACAGCGACGCGTCCGAAAAACTCGAACACCGGCAGATCCCATTTTAGCAAGTCAATCAGCGCCACTCGTTCTATCTCCCTTGGAATCGTGGCTCTCTGATGCACGTGCACTCCTCGGGCCGCAACCAGATCCCCGAAGCTTTCTTTGTGCGCCTTAAGTACGACCTTTGGAATTGCCTTGTCGAAGTAAAGGCCCCGGGCCTCTGCACACTCGCCTACACAGTTCAAGAAGCGCTTTAATCGCTCTTCGAGGATGTAAGCTTCATGAACCATCAAGAACCAGCAGTTTTCCAGGTGCCTCGCGCGCGAGATTGATGCTTTCCAAGGGTGGCGCCTTGCCATGGGCTCTATGGCTTCGAAGCTCTCTGGCAGCCGAATGAGTTCGAGGAAACGATAGAGGAGATCGGTCACCTTCATATCAACCGACAAGTTACGCGGTATCGGCACCGGGTTGTCGCCGAAGATGTCAGCTAGCAGACTTTCATTGCCAAGACGCTGCCGATCGGGGTCTTCAGGCTGGATCGCCACGATCAGGTCCCTGAAAAGGCTGAAGGCGTCTTGGTTGACCGAAGTGGCGCCTTCTTCAATCAGTGCTTTGGGGTCCGGTGGCTTCACTCGAGCTGTTCCGTCCCATTAGTTTGAGCTATTGCTACAGCGAGAGCATGGACCGAAGGTAGTTGATCACAAGAGGGCGGCGAAGCCCAGATTGTTTCGCAAAGCGCCCTTAGCTTAAATGTCTTGAACATTCGAAAATTCCGTCAATTACTTCTGAAAAACAAAAAATCTCTTGCCTTCATCCCCAAATCACCTTTATCCTCCGCCCGTTCCGTTCCGCTGAGGGGGCGTATCGCGATCGTCACGGACGTCGGGATGGAATGCGATGGACGCGGGCTGCCGCAGCGGGGTTTTTGGCCTCGCCGACGAACGGCGGATCGCGGACGTGAAATCGTGTGGTCCTGGTCGCCCGATGCTGCGGCCAAGCCGGTGGTGATGATCCGCCGGTGACGGGGGCAAGACAGCCGGTCCCCGGGGAGATCACGTATAATCGTTAACACCATCGCACAGGGAGGGCCGGGCGTGTTCGGCCAGACCTGTGGTACCTGCCGCCTGCATTTTTTTCCGCAGGCGGGCCACGGGCGCGGCCAGCGCCCGGTCTTCCCTGTGCCCTTGATGTGAGGGTGCGAGTTTGAAGGGCATGACTCGGGCGCGGGATGCGTCGCGAGGATGTGGAGGCTCGACTCGCGGTTAGTTTTCTCCACATGCTGTTTGATAGTGTGGATCAGGATAGTTGCTCCGGGCGTCATTGCGAGCGCACCGGACGGGTAGGGCGGATTAGCGAAAGCGTCATCCGCCGGGGGCTGGCTCCGGTGCGGGCGGATGCGGCGGCTGGATCGGGGGCTGTTGGAAAGGCGGCGGGTTACGCCTGCGGCTAACCCGCCCTACGGGGGTTACGACTTTGGTCGGACCGGCCAAAATGATGGCCGCTACGGGGCGGCCGGGACGTGGGCAAGCGCCTGGTCTCGCAAGGCTTTTCCGTCGCGCTCCACCATCTGCGCCATTCCGCCGCAGTGTTCGTGTCCGTCCATTACAGAAGTTTAACGCCGCAGCCAGCACGCCGTAAGGCGGCGGCCCCCATCTTCACTGGCGAACGGGGCGCACAGCCCGGGACCCAAGTTTAGACCTTGACCAAAATCGCTTGCGGAGAAAACCGTATGACTGACCGTCCGACCGACCTGTCCTCGCTTCCGTCCTATCGCCAGCCCCGGCGCGGGCTGTTCTCGGCGCGCAAGTTCGCGCTGATGGCCTCCGTGGTCGCGGGCCTCGGCGTCGCCGCCTATGGCCTGTCGCCGCAGGGGGCGCCGGTCGATCTGTTCTCGACCTCGGCGCACGCGCAGGTCGCCAACGAGGTCAGCAAGGTCGCGCGCCCCGTCGGCTTTGCCGACATCGTGGAGCGGGTCAAGCCGTCGGTGATTTCGGTCAAGGTCAACATCGCCGAGAAGGTCGCAAAGGACGACAGCGACGACGATACGCCGTTCCAGCCGGGCTCGCCGATGGAGCGCTTCTTCCGCCGCTTCGGCGGTGAGAACGGCATTCCCGGCATGCCGGGTCGCGGCGGCCGCGGTGGTGGTCGCGCCGTGACCGGGCAGGGCTCCGGCTTCTTCATCTCCGCCGACGGTTATGCCGTGACCAACAACCACGTGGTCGACGGCGCCAACAAGGTCGAGGTGACGACCGACGACGGCAAGACCTACAGCGCCAAGGTGATCGGCACCGACCAGCGTACGGATCTGGCGCTGATCAAGGTCGAGGGTAGCACGAACTTCCCGTTCGCCAAGCTCGCCGACGGCAAGCCGCGCATCGGCGACTGGGTGCTGGCGGTCGGCAATCCGTTCGGCCTCGGCGGCACGGTGACGGCCGGCATCGTCTCGGCCGTGGGCCGCGACATCGGCAACGGCCCCTATGACGATTTCATCCAGATCGACGCGCCCGTGAACAAGGGCAACTCCGGCGGTCCGGCGTTCGATGTCGACGGCAATGTGGTCGGCGTCAACACCGCGATCTATTCGCCGTCCGGCGGCAGCGTCGGCATCGCGTTCTCGATCCCCGCCTCGACGGTGAAGAGTGTGATCGCGCAGCTCAAGGACAGCGGCTCGGTCAGCCGCGGCTGGATCGGCGTGCAGATCCAGCCGGTGACGCAGGATATCGCCGACAGCCTCGGCATGAAGAAGGCCGAGGGCGCGCTGGTCGCAGAGCCCCAGGCCAATGGTCCGGCGGCGAAGGCCGGCATCCAGTCCGGCGACGTCATCACCGCGGTCAATGGCGAGCCGGTGAAGGACGCGCGTGAGCTCGCCCGCACCATCGGCGGCATTGCGCCGGGCGCCTCGGTCAAGCTCAACGTCCTGCAGAAGGGGCAGGAGAAGACCATCAACCTGACGCTCGGCAAGCTGCCGAACACGATCGAGGCCAAGGCCGACACCGGCGGCGACAATGCGAGCCCGACCCGCGGCGCCGACGTGCCGAAGCTCGGCATGACCGTCGCGCCCGCGTCGAGCGTCGCCGGCGCCGGCAAGGACGGCGTCGTCGTTACCGAGGTCGATCCGAAGAGCGCGGCCGCCGATCGCGGCTTCAAGGAAGGCGACGTCATCCTGGAGGTCGCGGGCAAGTCGGTGACCTCTGCCGGTGACGTCCGCGAGGCCATCAACGCCGCGAAGGCCGACAACAAGAACAGCGTGCTGATGCGTGTGAAGAGCGGCGGCCAGTCGCGCTTCGTCGCGGTGCCGCTGGCCAAGGGCTAAGAGCCCTTACGAGATGGGAGGCCGCCGGCAAGTGCCCCCGCGTCGGCGGCTCTTCCTGGGGCGGGCTTAAAGTTCCGCTCCCACAGACCTTCCGTTGGACAACGCCCCCCTCCGTCGGAAGGAACTCGGGCGGTGAGGTCCCCCAACCTCACCGCCCACTTTGCTGCCGATCAACCCCGGGCCCACGCCGCCTTGCACGGAAACCGCGGCCGGTCCATGTAGATGGACACCAACCGTGACCACCGCCCCCGTTTCCGCAATGCGCCTCCTGATCATCGAAGACGACCGCGAGTCCGCCGACTATCTGGTCAAGGCGTTCCGCGAGGTCGGACATGTCGCAGACCTCGCCAGCGACGGCGAGGAGGGGCTCGCCATGGCCGAAAGCGGGGATTACGACGTGCTGGTGGTCGACCGCATGCTGCCCAAGCGCGACGGCCTGTCGCTGATCGGCGCGCTGCGCGACGAGGGCAACCGGACGCCGGTGCTCATTCTCTCGGCGCTCGGCCAGGTCGACGACCGCATCAAGGGCCTGCGCGCCGGCGGCGACGACTATCTGCCGAAGCCCTACGCCTTTGCCGAGCTGCTCGCCCGCGTCGAGGTGCTGTCGCGCCGCCATGGCGGACCGGCCGAGGAGACCACCTACAAGGTCGGCGATCTCGAGCTCGACCGTCTTTCTCACAGGGTTGCGCGCGGCAAGGACGAGCTCACCCTGCAGCCGCGCGAGTTCCGCCTGCTCGAATATCTGATGAAGCACGCGGGGCAGGTGGTGACGCGCACGATGCTGCTCGAGAACGTCTGGGATTATCACTTCGATCCGCAGACCAACGTGATCGACGTCCACATCTCGCGGCTGCGCTCCAAGATCGACAAGGGGTTTGACCGTCCGCTGCTCCACACCATCCGCGGCGCGGGGTATATGATCCGTGACGGCCTTCGGTAAGCTGATCCGCACCACGGCGTTCCGGCTGACGCTGGTCTATCTGCTGTTGTTTGCGCTGTTCGCCGCCTCGCTGCTCGGCTATTTCGCCTGGAACACCCGCCGCCTCATCACCGAGCAGATCTCGACCACGGTCACCTCCGAGATCAGCGAGATGACCGACATCTTCGCCCGCTGGGGCCTGCGCGGAATCGTCGGCGCGATCGAGAGCCGCGCGCTGCGGCCGGGCGCCAATCTCTATCTCATCACCACGCCGACCGGGCAGGCCATCGCCGGCAATGTCGGCTCGCTGGCGCCGGGCGTCATGGGCTCGTCCGGCTGGTCGGAGACGTTCTACCGGCGGCTCGACGACAGCACCGAGCATAGCCACCGCGCGCTAGTCTATGTCACGCAGCTCTCCAGCGGTTTTCGGCTTTTGATCGGCCGCGATCTCGAGGAGCGCCGCCGCCTGTTCGGCATCGTCGCCAAGGCGGCGCAATGGTCGGTGCTGGTGGTGGTCGTGCTCGGCATCGGCGGCGGCATCTTCGTTGCGCGGCGCGTGCTGCACCGGATCGATGCCATGACCGGCACGACGCGGCGGATCATGGATGGCGATCTCTCCGGCCGTCTGCCGGTCGGGCGCAGCGGCGACGAGCTCGATCGCCTGGCCGAAAATCTCAATGCGATGCTCGAGCGCATCGAGGCGCTGATGACCGGCCTCAAGGAGGTCTCCGACAACATCGCGCATGACCTGAAGACGCCGCTGACGCGGCTGCGCAACCGCGCCGAGGAGGCGCTGGCGAAGTCGCGCTCCGAGGACGAGTATCGCGCCGCGCTGGAGCGCACGATCGAGGAATCCGACGGCCTGATCCGGACCTTCAACGCGCTCTTGATGATCGCGCGGGCGGAGTCCGGGCAGGCGCGCGGCGACATGGTCGAGTTCGATGCGGCCGAGGTTGCCGGCGGCATCCACGAATTGTACGAGCCGCTGGCCGAGGACAATGAGATGACGTTGCGGGTCAAGGCCGCGGCCGCGCCGGTGCATGGCAATCGCGAGCTGATCAGCCAGGCGCTCGCCAATCTCGTCGAGAACGCGATCAAATACGGCAAGCCGGCCGCGCTGCCGCTCGATGCCGCCGCCGCTGATAGCCGCGAGATCCTGATCGAGGCGCGGCGCGAGGGCGGGCAGGTGCTGCTCAGCGTCACCGATCATGGCGAGGGCATTCCCGAGGCCGAGCGCAAGCGCGCCGTCGAGCGTTTCGTCCGGCTGGAGGCGTCCCGCACCTTGCCCGGTTCCGGCCTCGGTCTCAGCTTGGCGTCCGCCGTCGCGACCCTGCATGGCGGCGAGCTCCGGCTCGGCGATGCCAGGCCGGGCCTTGTCGCGACCCTGGTGCTGCCGGCCGGTGCCGGCGTGCCCGCGAAGCTTGCGGCGCCGGCGCAGGATGTGCCACAGAAGGCCGCATGACCTCCTCCGCGCCGGGAAACGCGGACGGGCAGATGCTGGCCGAACGTTTCGTTGCCGGCCCGCATGTCCGTGCGCCCGACAAAGCCGAACACCGCCTTCACGAGTGGCTCGCCGAGCTCGAGCCGTCCTTGGCGGTCTCGCTCCGCGCGCTGCTCGCCGGCGGCTGGCCGCGAACCATCCTGCTCGGGATTGCCGAGTGCTCGCCCTATCTGTTCGATCTCGTGCGCGCCGACGGCCATCGTCTGGACCGTCTTTTGCGCTGCGACCCGCAGGCGCACCTTTCCGAGCTGATCGCCCGCACCGGCCGCGAGGTGTTTGCCGCCTCCAGCGAAACCGAGGTGATGAGCCTGCTGAGGCGGCTGAAATCCGAGGCGGCGCTGCTGATCGCGCTGTGCGACATTGGCGGCGTGTGGCCGGTGATGCAGGTGACGGCGGGGCTGACCGACGTCGCGGTGTCCTCGGTGCAGATGGCGCTGCGGTATCTGCTGCGCCTGGAGACGGTGCGCGGCCGGCTTGCGCCCGTTGATGCCGACGATCCGGAGCAGGGCAGCGGCCTGTTCGTGCTCGCGATGGGCAAGATGGGCGCGGGCGAGCTCAACTATTCGAGCGACATCGACCTGATCGTGTTCTTCGATCCCGAGATCAATTCGCTGGCGCGCGACATCGAGCCGCAGCCGTTCTTCGTCCGCGTGACGCAAGCAATGGCGCGGCTGCTGCAGAGCCGCACCGCGGACGGCTATGTATTCCGCGTCGATCTCCGGCTGCGGCCGGATCCGGCCTCGACGCAGGTGGCGATGTCGACCGAGGCGGCGCTGCATTACTACGAGCGCGAGGGCCGCACCTGGGAGCGCGCCGCGATGATCAAGGCGCGGGTCTGCGCCGGCGACGTCGTCGCGGGCGAGGCGATGCTGGCCGAGTTGTCGCCCTTCGTATGGCGCAAGCATCTCGACTTCCAGGCGCTGACCGACGTCCACGACATGAAGCGGCAGATGCAGGTCTATCGCGGCCACAGCGAGATCGCGGTCGAGGGCCACAACGTCAAGGTCGGGCGCGGCGGCATCCGCGAGATCGAGTTCTTCGCCCAGACCCAGCAACTGATCGCCGGTGGAAGACACCCCGAGCTGCGGGTGCGTCCGACCCTGCAGGCGCTCGACGTGCTCACCGCCAGCAAGTGGATCACGGAGCAGGCGCGTGACGAGCTCACCACGGCCTATGAGTTCCTGCGCCGGGTCGAGCACCGGCTGCAGATGATGGCGGACGAGCAGATCCACAGCCTGCCCGACGATATCGAGGGCGTGAGCCGCTTCGCATGCTTCTTCGGCTACGACAGCCGCGAGCGGTTCGCGACCGATCTGCTGTTTCATCTCGACGTCGTGCAGGGACACTACGCCCGGCTGTTCGAGGGCGATCCCACCGGCACCGTCAGCCTGCCGGCGGTGAACTACGGCGCCGGTCCCGACGAGCCGCGCCTGATGGAGCATCTTGCCGCATTGGGCTTCCGCGATCCCGTGATGGTCGCCAAGACCCTGCAACAATGGCTCGCGGGCGAGTACCGCGTGTTCCGCACTGATGCGACGCGCACCGCGTTCACCGATTTTCTGCCCGCGCTGATCGATGGCCTCGCCCATGCCGACGAGCCGGATCGCGCGGTCGTCGCCTTCGACCGTTTCCTGCAGGCACTGCAGCTCGGCGGCCGCCTGATCACCCTGCTCGGGCAGAACCGCGACCTCGTTGCGCTCGTTGCTCTCGTGCTCGGGGCGGCGCCTCGGCTCGGCGACATGCTTGCGCGGCAGCCGCGGCTGATGGACGGCCTGATCGATCCGCGCTTCTTCGGCGCCATCCCGGACCGGCGTGAATTGTCGGAGCGGCTGGCGTCGACGCTGCAGGATGCCGGGACCTATGAGGAGTTTCTCGATCGTCTCAGGCTGTTCGGCCAGGAGAGCCTGTTCCTGATCGGCACGCGCATCCTCTCCGGGACGGTGTCGGCGCAACAGGCCGGCACCGCGTTCGCCGATGTCGCCGAGGGCATCGTGCACACCGTGCATAATCTCGTGACCGACCGCTTTGCCGCCCAGCATGGCCGCATCAAGGGCCAGGAGACCGCGATCGTCGCGATGGGGCGGCTCGGCGCGCGCGAGATGACGGCCTCGTCCGATCTCGACCTGATTTTGCTGTATGATTTCGATGCCGACGCGCCGGATTCCGACGGCGAGCGCTCGCTGCAGGGCGCGCACTATTTTGCACGCTTCACCCAGCGGCTGATTTCAGCCTTCACCTCGCGCACCAATTACGGCGTGCTCTACGACATCGACATGCGGCTGCGGCCGTCGGGCCGCGCCGGTCCGCTGGCCTCGCACATCGACTCCTTTGCGCACTACCAGGAGCACGAGGCGTGGACCTGGGAGCACATGGCGCTGACGCGCGCGCGGGTGATCTCGGCGTCGCCGGCGTTTCGGGCCCGCATCGAGGAGATCATCCAGGCCGCGCTGCGGCGGCCGCGCGACAGGAGCGCGATCGCGCGCGACGTCGCCGACATGCGCCGCGCGATCGCCGCCGAGAAGGGCGAGGCCGATCTGTGGGATCTCAAGCACGCCGCCGGCGGCATGGTCGACATCGACTTCGTCGCGCAATATCTGCAGCTCGTCCATGCCGCGGCGACGCCGGAGATTCTCGATGTCAGCACGCTTGCGGTGCTGGACAATGCCGAGCGGCTCGGCGTGCTACCGCGTGCTGAAGCCGTGATCCTGCGTCAGGCTGCGCGGCTCTATCACGATCTGACGCAGATCGTGCGGCTGTGCGTCAGCGACAAGTTCAAGCCGGATCAGGCCGGCGAGGACTTGCTGCGGGTGATGACCCGGGCGGGCGACGCGCCGGATTTCTCGGCGCTCGAGGCGAGGCTGCGCGAAACGCAGACCGAGGTGCGGCGCGTGTTCACCGCACTCGTGGAGGGATGACCGGACCAGGCGCGCGGTAGGACAGCCGGCCGCCTATGCCTTTTCCTTGGTGACCGCCGCCTGCTTCAGCCGGCCGATCGCTTCCTTGACCGCCGGGTCGAGGCCGGCGCCGCCGGCGTCGTGGTGCGCATAGATCGTCTTGAGCATCCGCGGGTCCCAGAACTTCTTGATGTGCTCGGCGACGCCGGCGACCTCCTTCTCCTGGCCCTGGCTCTGGAAGAACTTGCCGATCTGGTTGGCCATGTAGACGAGGCGCTCGGAGGGGTTATGCGACATGGGTGTTGTCCGTCTGTGTTGATCGCGCGCCGGTCTCGGCGCTCGCGACGATCCGGTCGGGATGGGTGAAGATTTCGAAGCCGTCGTTGCGGGCCACCGCAATCAGTGTGATCCCCGCGGACTCGGCCATGCGGATGGCGAGCGCGGTCGGTGCTGACACTGCGACCAGAACGGGGGCGCCCATAGCCGCGGCCTTCTGCACCAGCTCGACGGAGACGCGGCTCGTCATGAGCACGATGCCTTCGGTCGCAACGCTTCGCGCCTGCGCGAGGTGGCCGGCGAGCTTGTCGAGCGCATTGTGGCGGCCGACATCCTCGCGGAGCGCAACGATGCCGCGCGCCGGCGTCCAGAACGCCGCGGCGTGCACGGCGCGGGTCTCGCGATTGAGCTTCTGCAGCGGCTCGATCGCGGCGAGCGCGGTCATGACGTCGCGCGGCGCGAAGCGCCGGCCCGCGGGCACGCGCGCCACCGGCCGCACCGCTTCCGCGATGGAGTCGATGCCGCATAGTCCGCAGCCGGTGGGACCGGCGAGGCTGCGCCGGCGCTCTGCCATGCGCGCAGCAAGCTCCGGCGGCAGCCACATCCTGAGCTCGATGCCGTCGGTGAGCTCGACGACATCGAGCGAGATGATGTCGTCGCGGCTGGCGATGATGCCCTCGTTGAGGCTGAAGCCGATGGCGAAGTCGGTGAGATCCTGCGGGGTCGCCATCATGACGGCCTGGGTGCCGCCATTATAGGTCAGCGCGACCGCGGTCTCCTCCGGCACGCGGCGGTGGCCCTCGGTGAGGGCTCCGTCGCGCCAGACCAGACGATCCGCGATGCGCACTGCATCGGTCATGCTACTCCGCCGCCTCCACGATCGGGGCGATGCGACGCGAGTTGCGGGCCTGCTCGTCATAGGCCTTCTGCCAGTCCGACGGGCCGTTGGACTGCGACACCTGCACCGCCGTGACCTTGTACTCCGGACAGTTGGTCGCCCAGTCCGAATAGTCTGTCGTGATGACGTTGGCCTGGGTCAGCGGGTGGTGGAAGGTGGTGTAGACCACCCCCGGCGCCACGCGCTCGGAGATCAGCGCATGCAGCGTGGTCTCGCCGGCGCGGCTGGTCAGCCGCACCCAGTCGCCGTCGCGGATGCCGCGCTGCTCGGCGTCGTGCGGATGGATCTCCAGTACGTCCTCGCCATGCCACACCACGTTGTCGGTGCGCCTTGTCTGGGCGCCGACATTGTACTGCGACAGGATGCGGCCGGTGGTCAGCAGCAGCGGGAAGCGCGGGCCGGTGCGCTCGTCGGTCGCGACATACTCGGTGACCACGAACTTGCCCTTGCCGCGGACGAAGCCGTCGACATGCATGATCGGCGAGCCCTCGGGGAACTTCTCGTTGCAGGGCCACTGCACCGAGCCCATCTCCTCGAGCTTCTGGTAGGAAACGCCGGCAAAGGTCGGCGTCAGCGCCGCGATCTCGTCCATGATCTCGGACGGATGGTTGTACTTCATCTCGAAGCCCATCGCCTTGGCGAGACCGATCGTGACCTCCCAATCGGCGAGGCCGTTGCGCGGGCTCATCACCTTGCGCACGCGCTGGATGCGGCGCTCGGCGTTGGTGAAGGTGCCGTCCTTCTCCAGGAAGGTCGAGCCGGGCAGGAACACGTGGGCGTAGTTGGCGGTCTCGTTCAGGAACAGGTCCTGGACGATGACGCATTCCATCGACGACAGCGCCTGCACCACATGCGTGGTGTTGGGATCCGACTGCAGGATGTCCTCGCCCTGCACGTAGAGGCCCATGAAGGTGCCTTCGATCGCGGAGTCGAACATGTTCGGGATGCGCAGGCCCGGCTCAGGGTTGAGCTTGACGTTCCACATCGCCTCAAACTGGTCGCGCACGGCGTCGCCCGAGATGTGCCGGTAGCCCGGCAGCTCGTGCGGGAACGAGCCCATGTCGCACGAGCCCTGCACGTTGTTCTGGCCACGCAGCGGGTTCACACCGACGCCGCGGCGGCCGATATTGCCGGTCGCCATCGCGAGGTTGGCGATCGCGATCACCGTGGTCGAGCCCTGGCTGTGCTCGGTCACGCCGAGGCCGTAATAGATCGCGCCGTTGCCGCCCTTGGCGTAGAGCCGGGCCGCGCCGCGGATGGTCTCGGCATCGACGCCGGTGATCCCGGCGACCGCCTCCGGGCTGTTCTTCTCGAGCGCGACGAACTCGGCCCAGTCCTGGAACTCGCTCCAGTCGCAGCGCTCGCGCACGAAGGTCTCGTTGACGAGGCCTTCGGTGACGATGACATGCGCCAGCGCGGTCAGGATGGCGACGTTGGTGCCGGGCAGCAGCGGCAGATGATAGTCCGCCTTGATGTGCGCTGACTTCACGAGGTCGATCTTGCGCGGATCGACGACGATCAGCTTGGCGCCCTGGCGCAGCCGCTTCTTCATGCGCGAGCCGAACACCGGATGCGCATCGGTCGGGTTGGCGCCGATCACCATGATGACGTCGCTGTCCTCGACCGAGTCGAAGTCCTGCGTGCCGGCGGAGGTGCCGAAGGTGGTGGCAAGGCCGTAGCCGGTCGGCGAGTGGCAGACGCGGGCGCAGGTGTCGACATTGTTGTTGCCGAAGCCCGCGCGGATCAGCTTTTGCACCAGATAGGTCTCTTCGTTGGTGCAGCGGGACGAGGTGATGCCGCCGATCGAGTCGCGGCCATGCTTCGCCTGGATGCCGCGCAGCTTGTCGGCTGCGAACTTGAAGGCCTCGTCGTAGGAGACCTCGCGCCAGGGCTGGTCGATGGTCTCGCGGATCATCGGCTTGAGGATGCGCTCCTTGTGGGTCGCATAGCCATAGGCGAAGCGGCCCTTGACGCAGGAATGGCCGCGATTGGCCTTGCCGTCCTTGTAGGGCATCATGCGCACGACTTCTTCGCCGCGCATCTCGGCCTTGAAGGTGCAGCCGACGCCGCAATAGGCGCAGGTGGTGACGGCGGAATGCTCGGGCTGGCCGATCTCGATCACGCTCTTCTCGGTCAGGGTCGCGGTCGGGCAGGCCTGCACGCAGGCGCCGCAGGACACGCATTCCGAGCCGAGGAAGCTCTCGCTCATGCCCGGCGACACCCGGCTGTCGAAGCCGCGGCCGGAGATGGTCAGCGCGAACGTGCCTTGCACTTCCTCGCAGGCGCGGACGCAGCGCGAGCAGACGATGCACTTGGAGGGATCGTAGGTGAAATAGGGGTTCGACTCGTCCTTCGGCAGCCAGGCCGGATTGGCCTCGCCGCAGGCGTCGGCGAACACGTGGTTCTCACCCTGGTTGCCGTAACGGACGTCGCGCAGGCCGACCGCGCCGGCCATGTCCTGCAGCTCGCAATCGCCATTCGCGGCGCAGGTCAGACAGTCGAGCGGATGGTCGGAGATGTAGAGCTCCATCACGCCCTTGCGCAGCTTCTTCAGCCGCTCGGTCTGGGTGTGGACGACGAGGCCCGCGGCCACCGGTGTGGTGCAGGAGGCCGGGGTGCCGGCACGGCCTTCGACCTCGACGAGGCAGAGGCGGCAGGAGCCGAACGCATCGACCATGTCGGTCGCGCACAGCTTCGGGATCTGCGTGCCGGCCTCCATGGCCGCGCGCATGATCGAGGTGCCTTCGGGAACGGTGATGCTCTGACCGTCGATGGTGAGCGTGACCATCGTCTCGGACTTGGAGCGGGGCGTGCCGTAATCGGTTTCGTGGATGAGCGACATGGTCGGTGTCCTTTCCCGATAGCCTATTCCGCGGCCTGCAGGCGCGGCTGCTGGGGTCCGAAATCTTCGCGGAAGTGCCTGAGCGCTGATAGCACAGGGTAGGGCGTGAAGCCGCCAAGTGCGCACAGCGAGCCGAGCTTCATAGTGCCGCAGAGGTCCTCGACCAGAGCGATATTCTCGGCGACGCGCTCGCCGCGGCGGATCTTGTCGATGGTCTCGGCGCCGCGGGTCGAGCCGATGCGGCACGGCGTGCACTTGCCGCAGGATTCGATGGCGCAGAACTCCATCGCGAAGCGTGCCTGCTTCGACATGTCGACGGTGTCGTCGAACACGACGATGCCGCCATGGCCGATCAGGCCGTCCTTGGCCGCGAACGCCTCGTAGTCGAACGGCGTGTCGAACAGCGCACGCGGGAAGTAGGCGCCGAGCGGCCCGCCGACCTGCACCGCGCGGACAGGGCGGCCAGTGAGGGTGCCGCCGCCGACGTCGTCGACGAGTTCGCCCAGCGTGATGCCGAACGCGGTCTCGAACAGCCCGCCGAACTTGACGTTGCCGGCGATCTGGATCGGCATCGTGCCGCGCGAGCGCCCCATGCCGAAATCGGCATAGGCCTTGGCGCCTTCATTGAGGATGAAGGGGATCGCGGCGAACGATAGCAGGTTGTTGACCACGGTCGGCTTGCCGAACAGCCCATGATGGGCGGGCAGCGGCGGCTTGGCGCGAACCAGTCCGCGCTTGCCTTCGAGGCTTTCCATCAGCGCGGTCTCTTCGCCGCAAACATAGGCGCCGGCGCCGGTGCGCACCTCGAGATCAAAGGTGTGGTTGGAGCCGGCGATCTTGTCGCCGAGCAGGCCGGCCTTCCGGGCGATGTCGATCGCCTTGGTCATGGTGGCGATCGCGTGCGGATATTCCGAGCGCGTGTAGATGTAGCCCTTGGTGGCGCCCACCGCGATGCCGCAGATGGTCATGCCTTCGATCAGCACGAAGGGATCGCCTTCCATCAGCATGCGGTCGGCGAAGGTGCCGCTGTCGCCCTCGTCGGCGTTGCAGATGACGTATTTGCGGTCGGCCGCCGTCTGCGCCACCGTCTTCCACTTGATGCCGGTCGGGAAGCCGGCGCCGCCGCGGCCGCGCAGGCCCGACGTCGTGACCTCGGCGATCACCGCATCCGGCGACAGCGTCAGCGCGCGCGTGAGACCCTTGTAGCCGCCATGGGCGCGGTAGTCCTCGAGTGACAGCGGGTCGACGATGCCGCAGCGGGCGAAGGTGAGGCGGGTCTGCCGCTTCAGCCACGGGATCTCCTCGGTCAGGCCGAGCGAAAGCTTGTGCGACTTGTCGGCGATGATCGCATCCAGCAGCGACGGCACGTCCTCAGCGGTCACGGGACCAAAGCCGAAGCGGCCCTGCGCCGTCTCCAGTTCGACCAGCGGCTCCAGCCAATACAACCCACGCGAGCCGTTGCGGACGATCTCGATGTCGACATTGCGCTCCAGCGCCGCCTTGTGCAGCGCCTGCGCGACCTCATCGGCGCCGACAGCGAGCGCGCCGGCATCACACGGGACAAAAAGACGCACGCTCATCGCTGGGCCTCCGAGACGAGAGCATCGATCCGGGCTTCGTCGAGCCGGCCGACCAGGCGTCCATCGAGCATGGCCGACGGCGCGGTTGCGCACAGGCCGAGACAGTAGATCGGCTCGAGCGTGACGCGCTCGTCAGCCGTGGTGTTGCCGAGGGCGACGCCGAGCTTGGCCTCGGCGCGCGCCGCGAGCGCATCACCGCCGGCTGCCTGGCAGGCTTCGGCGCGGCACAGCTTCAGCACGTGACGACCGGCCTTCTTGGCGCGGAAATCATGGTAGAACGTGAACACGCCGTAAACCTCGGCGCGCGACAGGTTCAGGGCGGACGCGATCATCGGAATGGCATCCTCCGGCACGTAGCCGAACGTCTCCTGCAACGCATGGAGGATGGGCAAGGTTGCGCCCTCCATGCTGCTATGTTCGGCGATGATCTCGGCGCCGCGCGCCGCGTCCCAACTTTCGTACACCGGCGTCATCCTGATCCCGATTCTGCGTTGCAAGCGTTTCGCACATCCAAATTGGAATTGCTCGAGATATCAATAAAGCAGTCCCGTGCTGCGATAGCGAAACGCAATCGAGAGATAGCTAGAAGTTGACGAAAAACAGGCGTTCGCGCGACAGGGCTGCGGCGTGTTTTACCATGTCGGCGCCCCCCTCGTCGTGATAGGGTTTCACCATGGCTGGCAACGCCGAAAACGTGCGGAACCGGGCCGTTCAACCGCTGGAAGGCCGACCTCTTGATCGACAAGCTCGAACTGCTGCTGGCGTTGGCCAAGGAGCGTCATTTTGGCCGGGCGGCGGAGGCGTGCGGTGTCACCCAGCCGACCATGTCGACCAGCATCAAGCAGCTGGAGGAGATCCTCGGCGTCATGCTGGTGCAGCGGGGATCGCGGTTCCAGGGGTTCACGCCCGAAGGCGAGCGAACGCTGGATTGGGCGCGCCGGATCGTCGGCGACTTCCGGGCGATGCGCCAGGAGATCAACGGCCTCAAGGACAAGCTGTCGGGCGAGATCCGCATCGCGGCGGTGCCGACCGTGCTCGGCATGGTGGCCTCGCTGACGACGCCGTTCCGCGCCAAGCATCCGGAGGTCCGGTTCCGCATCATGTCGTGCACGTCGGCCGACGTGCTCGGCCTCTTGGAGAATCTCGAGGTCGATGCCGGCCTGACCTACATCGAGAACGAGCCGATCGGCCGTGTCCGCACCATCCCGCTCTACAACGAAAGCTACCGCCTGCTGACCGCGCCCGACGCGATGTTCGGCGATCGCGAGCAGGTGACTTGGCAGGAGGTCGGGCAGGTGCCGCTGTGCCTGCTGACGCCGGACATGCAGAACCGCCGCATCATCGACCGCGCGCTGCGCGCCGCCGGTAACGACGTCACGCCAACGCTCACCTCGAACTCGCTGCTCGTGCTCTACACCCATGTGAAGACCGGCCGCTGGGCCAGTGTCATGCCGGCCAAGCTTGCCGAGACGCTCGGCCTCGCCGACAAGGTGCGCTCGATCCCGATCATCGATCCCGTAATCAACTACCAGATCGGTCTCGTCATCCCGCAGCGTGACCCGATGACGCCGCTGATCGCAGCCCTGGTGCAGGTCGCGCGCGAGGTCGCACCGAGCCTGCAGGCGTGAGGCGCATGTCCGGCAGCTGAGTTGCCGCTGACGCCGTGTCTCACCACCGGCGGTGAACAATGGCCTGGATTGCGCTCGCCATGACGGCGCAAATTGCCTCCTCTCGTCATTGCGAGCGCAACGAGGCAATCAGGTTGCTGCCGTGGCGACGGTCGGCGTCGTCACCGACCTCGCTGGCGTCATCGGCAGACTTCGGGCTCTCATGCGGTTGGGGAACCCTGACCTTGCGCGTGGCGCGTGGTCTTCAGCTCATAATGCGCGGCATGGCTGTCATAGCGGCTGAGCAGCTTCCGCGCCGCGGGCGGCACCACCGCCGTGTCATGCGCTGGACCCGCAAATCGAACCACCGCCGCCTGATCGACGAAGGTCATGATCGTCACGAATTCGACCTCGGCCTCCAGCGGTCTGCGCAGCAGCTCGATGCCTATAAATCCTTCGATTGCCTGATCCACAATGGCCGGAAAGATTGTCGACCTCAGCAGCTCCTCATAGGCGTCGGCATCCGCCGCCCTGGTCCAGCCGCGCCATATACGCTTCAGCATCTGATCGTCCTCCGTCGTGACGATGTTCACCCGAGAACTCGCACAGGCCGGTGGCAGTGCACTTGGTCAAAATTGCGCTTTCTGCGACCGACGTGTCAGACAGCCACCATCGTTCCGGGGCAAGACCTATAGGCCTTGAACCCGGAATCCGCCGTCCCGAACCATATGGAGATTCCAGCTTCCATCGTCAGCGAGGCCGCTTCGCGCCCTCCCATTGACGCCCCCCCGAATTGAGGGTGATCGTGGCGTGGAAGGACTAATAGCCCGCAAACCTCTCCCGCATCACTTTCTCCTCCTGCCGGATGCGCAAGACGAGCGGCACGGCATAGATGGTCATGCCGACCACGAGCGTGACATAGGCGTGCAGCGTCAGGGCGTAGCCGATCAGCTCGGGCAGGATGTTGAGGAAGTAGTTGGGATGGCGGACCATCCGGAACAGCGGATGCGTCACCAGCGCATGGTCCCGCGCGATCATCAGCTTGACGGTCCAAAACCGGCCGAGCAGCCGTGACACCACGAACAGCATCACCGCACCGAACAGATAGATCACGAACCCCGTGATGCTGACGGCGTCGACCGGGGCGTCGCGGACAAGGCCCTCGGTCGTCGCGGCGAGGTAGAAGGCGACATGGGCGATCGCAAGCCAGCGCGAAACCGATGCTCCGTATTCGGTCGCGCCGTTGGCGCGCAGCCGCTTCTCGTTGCGGATCGAGACGGCGAGCATGGCGAAACGATAGGCAAAGGCGGCGACAATGAAGGCGATGATCACGCTCGGCACTCCAGATTTCGGAGCGATTGCCTTAGTTGCCGATGCGCAGGTGCGTCAATACCACATTCTGCTAATGTTGCTTACTAAGTGCGAGGCCGATGTCAGCGCACGCGGCGAAAAGGGCAGCTGATTGCAGACCTTGGGCGTCATGTACCGCGAGAGGTTGCTGGGACGACAGCGGTCTTTGTCGATGCAGCCGTGCACGACGACGTTCTTGTAGCTGGCGTAGGGTGGGCAAAGAGCCGCCCGCAGGGCGGCGCGTGCCCACCGTCTGCGTCGCGAACATCGGTGGGCACGGCGCGCGAGAGAGCACAGCTCAACGCGCGTCTCGCGGGCGCGCCTTTGCCCACCCTACGGCACCACGCACGCAACTCATGCCGCGACGGAGATGCTCGCTGTTGCCTTATGGGCGTCGCGGGGCAGGGTGACGCGGACCACGGTGCCGAACTCCAGCCGCGAGCGCAGCCGCATCGAGCCGCCGTGCAGCTGGGCCAGCGAGCGGGCGATCGCGAGCCCCAGGCCGGAGCCGTGATAGGTCTTGGTCATCTGGCTCTCGACCTGCTCGAACGGTCGGCCGAGCCGCGCCAGCGACTGGGCGGGGATGCCGATGCCGGTGTCGGCGATGATGAGCACGACCTTGTCCTCGAACACGCGGCTGCGCATCGTGACCCGGCCGCCTTCGGGGGTGAACTTCACCGCGTTGGACAGCAGGTTGACCATGATCTGCTTGGTGGCGCGGCGGTCGGCGACGACGGGGATGCTGCCTCCGATGTCGGCGTCGAGCACCAGGCTCTTGTCCTGGGCGCGGCCGGAGACGACGCGCAGGGATTCGGCCAGCGTCTTGGCGAGGTCCAGCGGCTCCATGTCGAGCTTCATGCGGCCGGCCTCGATCTTCGACATGTCGAGGATGTCGTTGATCACTTCGAGCAGATACTGACCAGAGGTCAGGATGTCGTGGCAGTACTCCTGATACTTCTCCGAGCCGAGCGAGCCGAACATGCCGCTGCCCATGATCTCGGAGAAGCCGATGATGGCGTTGAGCGGCGTGCGCAGCTCGTGGCTCATGTTGGCGAGGAATTTCGACTTGGTCTGGTTGGCTTCCTCGGCGCGGGTCTTTTCCTGCGAGTACTTCTCGGCGAGGTCGGCGAGCTCGATCGCCTGGCGCTCCAGCGCGCTCTGCGAGCGCTGCAGGTCGATCACGGTGGCGCGCAGGCGCAGGTCGTTGTCGACGAGTTTCTGCTCGTGCTCCTTGATGCGGGTGATGTCGGTGCCGACCGAGACGTAGCCGCCGTCCTTGGTGCGGCGCTCGGAGATGTGCAGCCAGCTGCCGTCGTCGAGCTGGGCCTCGAAGGTGCGCCCGCCCGGCGCCTGCTGGCTGTGGTCGTGCAGCCGGGTGCGGATCTCCGGCATCTTGCCGACCTCGATGACGGTCTCGTAGGAGGTGCCGGGGATCACGGCGGAGTCCGGCAGCTTGTGCAGCTTCTGGAAATGCGAGTTGCACAGCACGAGCCGGTTGTTGGCGTCCCACAGCACGAAGGCTTCCGAGATCGTCTCGATCGCGTCCCGCAGGCGGAGGTCTGCCTCGACGGTCTTCTCGACCAGGCTCTTCTGCTCGGTGACGTCGACCGCGATGCCGATCAGGTGCAGGCCGGAGTCGGAGGTGCCCTGGCTGAGCTCGCAACGGACCCGGAGCCAGATCCAGTGGCCCTCGGTGTGGCGCATCCGGAAGCTCTGGTCGATCTGGTGGATGCCGCCGGCGACGAGCTGGTCGGCGATCGCGAACAGGTCGATGTCGTCCGAGTTCACCAGCGCGTTGACCTCGCCGAAGGTGAGGAGGTCGGTGCGGTTTTCGAGGCCGAGCATCGCGAACATCGAGTTCGACCAGAAGATGCGCCCGCGCGACAGGTCCCAGTCCCACAGCCCGCAGCGGCCGCGGTTGAGCGCGGTGTCGATGCGGCCACGCACCGCGTCGTTGATCAGGTCGCCTTCGCGGGCGCGGGTCGACTGCCAGTGGAAGGCGAAGCCCAGGATCAGAACGACGAAGCCCGTCGTCGCCGACAAGGTCACCGAGAGCGCGGCGTCCGAGCCCCAGATCGGCTCGAGCTTCTCCTGGATCACGACGACGCGGCCGGGCAGCGCCTTGATCAACTGCGACACCGCGAAGGCCGGACGGCCGTTCGGCAAGGTGATCTCGGTGACCGCGCCCTGCAGGCCGGGCGTGGCCAAGAGCTGCGCGGTCGAGATCAGATCGAGGATGCGGTCGTTCTCGCCGAGCGCTGCGTCGACCGGAACCCGGGCCAGGATGCGGTGGTCGGCGCCGGTGACGATCACGTGGCGTCCGGCCGCCGCTCCCCAGGCGGGGATCAGGTCGGGCAGCAGGCTCTGCAGATGCTCGATGTGGGCGATGCGGTCCGGGCGCATCGCCAGATGACCGATGCGGTCGGCGAGCAGGTCGGAGATCGCGGCCAGGTCGCGCTTGGTCGCGCCGCGCTTCTGACGGCTCTGGTCGAGCACCTGGACGAAGGCGCCGAGACAGATGGTGACGAGAAAGGCGATGATCAAAGTAGGGACAGCACGACGCAATACCGGCTCAGCAGTCAGCAGTCTTTGATAGGCCGGTTTCGCGATCGATTGCGCCAACCCTTTGATGGAATCAGAAGATTGGACGCACGCGTTCGCGGCATGCGCACGCGCCATGCTGTAGACCCCCGAAACTTCTTGGATACCCGAATTTCGAAAGAGCTCCAGCCGCTTCCGAATCAAGTTGATTTGAATCCAGATTTGTCGGGCTGTCGAGAGTCAACGATTTGGCAAAAGCTAATAAATCTTATCCAATGCGGAATTGCCATGGCGAAAAGCCGGCAGAGTGAGTCCGAAGCGGGAACGCAGCATGACTTTCATGCTTCAGCCGTGCGGCGGCTCGGCGTGACTGATGACGCGCTTGACGCTCGGGAAGGCGCGACGCACCCCGCGCTCGATGTGGTCGACATTGTCGTGCACCTTCAGCACGCTCATCGACGGCGCGGCGCGGCAGTGGAAGTTGACGATCTCGCCGGCCTCGGTGTTGCGGACGCGGACATTGTGCACGTCGTACATGTCGGTCTCGGCGGCGAGGCGCTGCAGGGCCTCGGCGATCTCGGCGATCCGCTGCGCTGGCGCATCGACGCCGAATGGCAGCTCGGGCTCGAGCGGCTCGATATGGGTGTCGACCTCGACGTCGGCGCCGAATTCGGCGCGGATGCTGCGTTCCAGCTCGTGCGCGATCGCATGCGCTCCGAACAGGCTCATGTCGCCGTCGACCTCGAGGTCGATCGCGACGATCAGGCGGCCACCGACGTCATGGACGGTGACGTGATGGATCGCGAGGCCGGAATTGCGCGCGATCACCATGATGCGCTCGCGCACGCTCTCGTTGCTGAGCGCGACCGGCACCGTCGTGAAGGTGACGTCGGCGCCGGACAGGCTGGCATCGACTGCGGCCTGCGCATCGCGCTTGATCTCGTGCACGCGGTCGATCGGGTAGGTGCGCGGCACCTGCACCGTGGCGTCGACGAAATGCGTCGCGCCGACGAGCCGGACCCGTAGCCGCTCGACATCGACGACGCCATTGATCGAACGGATCGCGGCGCGCGCCTTCTCGGCCGCCCCCTCTGGCGCGCGGTCGAGCAGTGTTTCTACGGTGGAGCGCGCCAGCCGCAGGCCGAGCACGGAGATCATCAGGGCGACCGCGACCGCGGCGGCGGAATCGCCCCACCAGAAGCCGAGCGCGGTGAGGACGAGGCCGGCGATGACGGCGATCGAGCCGAGCACGTCGGAGGCGAAATGCAGCGCGTCGGCGGCGAGCGCCTGGCTGTGGGTCTCGTGCGCGGCCCGGTGCAGCGCGCGGGCGCGCCAGAAGTTGACGGCGATGTCGACCAGCAGCACCACGAACGGAATCGCCGACAGCGACGGCGGCGCCGCCGCCTCGCGCAGCCGGCTGACGGATTCCACCAGCACGCCGCCGGCCAGCACGTAGAGCAGGGCGATGACGCCCAGCGCCGATAGGCTCTCCAGCTTGCCGTGGCCGTAATGATGCTCGTCGTCGGCCGGCCGGTCCGATACCCGAACCACCATCCAGGTGATCACGGTGGCGACGACGTCGACGGCGCTGTGCAGTGCCTCGGAGACGAGCGCGAGACTGCCGATCAGGATGCCGACGATGAACTTCGCCGCGGCCATGCTGGCGCTCGCCGCGATCGAGATCGCGGCGACACGGGTTTTCCCGGAATCGACATGGGGGGCGGCGTCTCTCATGGCGGCGGATGTAGCAGCCGAGGCCGCACCATGAAAGCCGGGATCGCGCGGTCCATGGGCGTGGACCGCGCGCTGTTTCGAGTGCTTCTAAATCTCAGAAGCTTGCGTTCACAAGGTCACCACGATCTTGCCGAGATGCTTGTTCGCCTCCATGTGCGCGAACGCCGCGCCAATGTCGTCGAAGGCGAAGACGCGGTCGATCGGCAGCCGCAGCGTGCGCTGCTCGACCGCACTCCAGATGTCCTTTTTCACTTCGTCGAAGATCGTACGGACCTCCTCGATCGAACGGGTGCGGAAGGTGACGCCGACATAGGTGATGCGGCGCGCCGCGTGCAGGTCGAAGTTGAAGTCGGCATGGGTGCCGCCGAGCCGGCCGACATTGACGATGCGGCCGAGGACCTTGGTCGTGGCAAGGTTCTGATTGGCGACCTTGCCCGACACCTGGTCGATGATCAGATCGACGCCCTCGCCGTTGGTCGCCTGTAGCACCTGATCGACCCAGGCGGGATCGCTGGAGTCGATGGCGAGATCGGCGCCGAACTCGTTGAGCCGTTGGCGGCGCATCGCATCGGTCGAGGAGCCCACCACCAGCGAGGCGCCCTTGAGCTTTGCGATCTGCATCGCCATCAGGCCGACGCCGGAGCTCGCGCCCTGCACCAGCACGCGCTGGCCCGGCTGCAAAGCGCCGTTGCTGACGACGGCGTTGTGCATCGTGGTCAGCGCGATCGGCAGCGTGGCGGCCTCGTCGAAGTTCATGTTCGACGGCGCGTGGAACAGGCGGCCATGGTCGGCAAGGGTGTATTCGGCGAACGCCGCGCTGCCCGAGCCCATGACCTTGTCGCCGATCTTGACGCCCCTGGCGTCGGGACCGAGCTCGGCGACCTCGCCGGCCCATTCCATGCCGAGCACGGTGCCGACGCCGCCGGCGGCACCATGCACATGCCCCTTTGTCATGCCGAGGTCGGCGCGATTGAGGCCGCAGGCGCGCACGCGCACCAGGACCTGCGTGCCCTTCGGCGCGGGCTTGGCGATATCGGTGATCGCGGCGCCCTGGGCGCCGTAGACATAGGCTTTCATCGCGAGGAATCCTGTCGGGTCGGCATGAGCGGCGACCTTACTGTGCCGCTCCTCTCTGCGCACCGCCTAACAGGCGGCGCGCTGCTCCGACAAGACTCTCTCAGTCATGAACCGGTTCCGCTGACCGGGCTGGACGCGTCAGGCGGCGACCGGAGCTTCCGCTTCGTCGAAGGCGCTGGAGACGTCGCGCATGCTGATGACGCCGGCGAGCGCGAAGTCGACGATGACGGGGAGGTGGCGGATGTGGTGCACGCTCATCAGGTGCCGCACGTGCTCGAGCGTATCCTCGGTGCTGCAGGAGATCAGCCGCTGCGGCGAGATCAACTGCGAGACCTTCAGGTTGACGCCGGCGGCGCCATGCTCGGCGATGGCGCGTACGACGTCGCGTTCGGTGAACATGCCGGCCGCGGTGTTGCCTTCGGTGCGGACGACGTCCTTGACGACGAGGGCGCTGACATTGCTGGCGCGCATCAGCTGCGCCGCGACGCCGACGGTCTCGTTCATTCGCACCGTGATCACGCGCGCCGTCTTGTTGCGCAGGATGTCTCCGACTTTCATGGCACCCTCCCGTTTGTTGATAGTGAACGGAGGGAAGTCTGGTATACGTTATGCCAGAAGTCAATCGGGTTTGACGGCTTTTCGTGCGCTCGGCCACCGAAAAAACACGTCAGCGACACTGCCGGAGCTGCCGAATATGACGCGCCAGCGTCCTGCTCCGGCGCAAAAAAAGGAGGCGCACCGTGGTGCGCCTCCTGAAGTCGCGGGAAGAAACAGTGGCGTCACGCCATCCGGGCGTCCTGCGTCACCGGCTCGGTAACCGGCTCCTTGCCGAGGATGAAGGCGCGGCGCAGCGGCTTGATCACGAACAGCGCCGTCAATGCGGCCGTCGCGTTCAGCCCGACGCCGATCACGAACACGGCCTGCCAGCCATATTTTGCGGAGACGAGGCTCGCGAGCGGGACCAGCAGCGAGGCGGTGCCCTTCGCGGTGTAGAGCATGCCGTTGTTGGTCGCGGCGTATTTGCTGCCGAACGTATCGCCCGAGGTCGCCGGAAACAGGCTGTAGATTTCGCCGAACACGCCGAAATAGACGGCGGTCGCGAGCACGAACACGATCGGATTGTGCCCGTAGCTCGACAGCGTCAGCAGCATCAAAGCGGCCGTGCCGAAGGCGATGAACATGGTGTGCTCGCGACCGATCGTGTCGGAGATCCAGCCGAACACAGGGCGGCCGAAGCCGTCGAAGATTCGATCGAGCGAGATCGCAAACGTCAGCGCCGCCATCTGGAAGCCGGCGAGCGTCACCGGCTCGTTGGCGATCTTGAAGTCGTGGGCGATCGGGGCGATCTGGGCGGCGGTCATCAGGCCGCCCGAGGCCACCATGACGAACACCAGATACATGATCCAGAAGATCGGCGTGCGCAGCACCTGCGGCGGCGTGTAGTCGATCTTGCTCTGCGGCAGATTGAGCTGCTTCTTGCGGGCCGGCGCCGCAACCGTCGGCGGCCGCAGGAAGATCGCGAGCACGAACACGACCAGCCCCTGGCCGATGCCGAAGGTGAAGAAGGCGCTCTGATAGCCGCTCGAGGCGATCATGCTGGCGATCGGCACCACGGTCAGCGCGGCACCGGCGCCGAAGCCCGCGGCGGTGGCGCCGGCGGCGAGGCCGCGGCGGTCGGGAAACCATTTCAGCGCATTGCCGACGCAGGTGCCGTACACCGCGCCCGCGCCGATGCCGCCGATGACGGCGCCGGCGTAGAGCAGGGTGAGCGAGTCGGCGTAGGAGTTCAGCATCCAGGCTAGCGAGATCATGACGCCGCCGAACATGATGACGACGCGCGGACCGTATTTGTCGACGAACCAGGCCTCGACCGGCACGAGCCAGGTTTCGGTGACGACGAAGATCGTGAAAGCCAGCTGGATCGCCGTGCGACCCCAGTGAAACTTCGCGTCGATTGGATCGACGAACAACGTCCAGCCATATTGCAGGTTGGCGATCATCGCCATGCAGACGATGCCCATTGCGAGCTGGATCCAGCGGAAGCCGCTGGACTGTGCCTGGACAGGCGGTGTTGCCTCTGTGCTGGAAACCATGTGTCCTCCCAAACGCGCTCTCTTGGAGGATGCCGCTGCAAGCGCGCTCCTCATCTGCGCACGGAACCATTCTGGTATAATATATTCCAGTCTGCAATATGGCCTGCGACACAGGGTGCGACATGTTGCTTTGCAGCGAGACCGAAATCGTCCGCCAAGCAAAAGAAAACGCTCGGCAAAATGCCGAGCGTCGTCAATCTGGACGCGTTTTTTATTTTTTTGTTGCAGCGCGAAGGGATGCGTCAGAGCGTCGATTTCTGCACCACGACCCTCCGCCAGGGCTTGAGCACCGCGATCGCGAGGATCGATGCCAGGATGTTGGCGCCGGCCGCGATGATGAAGACGCGATCCCAGTTGCCGCTCGATTGCTGCATGTAGTTCGCGATCGGCACCAGCAGCGCGGCCGTGCCCTTGGCGGTGTAGAGCAGGCCGGCATTGGTGGTGGCGAACTTGGTGCCGAACGTGTCGGTGCAGGTCGAGGGGAAGAGCGAGTAGATCTCACCCCAGGCGAAGAACACGAAGCCGGAGAGGATCACGAACCACACGGGATCATGGCCCAGCATGTACAGCGCCCAGATGCCGATGCCTTCCATGCCGAACGCGATGAACATCGTGTTCTCGCGGCCGATGTTGTCGGAGATCCAGCCGAAGAACGGACGCGTCAGGCCGTTCAGCACGCGGTCGATGGTGGCTGCGAAAGTCACCGCCGTCATGGTCATGCCGATCAGCGTCACCGGAATGTTGTCGACCTTCCAGTCGCCGGCGATCGGCTTGAGGTTGGCCGTCACCATCAGGCCGCCGGCGCCGACGATCACGAACATGAAGTACATCAGCCAGAAGATCGGCTGACGGATCACTTCGGTCGGGTTGTAGTTGCGACGGCTCTGCACCAGGTTCGTGTTCTGAGCAACGGCCGGCACCTGGCCTTCCTTGGGCGCGAACAGGAAGAAGGCGAGGATGATGATGATGATGCCCTGGCCGAGACCGAAATACAGGAAGGTGGTCTGAAAGCCGGAGTCGCGGATCATGGCCTGGATCGGCGCGACTGTCAGCGCCGAGCCGGCGCCGAAGCCGGCTGCCGTGATGCCTGCCGCGAGGCCGCGCTTGTCGGGAAACCACTTCAGCGCGTTGCCGACGCAGGTGCCGTAGACGCCGCCGGCGCCGATGCCCGCGATGATCATGCCGAGATAGTAGCCGTTGAGCGAGGTGGCGTAGGCGTTGATCATCCAGCCGATCGCGCAGAGCACGCCGCCGACGAGCACGACGATGCGCGGGCCGTATTTGTCGACGAACCAGCCCTCGACCGGCACGAGCCAGGTTTCGAACAGCACGAACAGGGTGAAGGCCCACTGGATCGAGGCGCGATCCCAGCCGAACGTCTTGGCGATATCCGGGACGAAGAAGGTCCAGCCATATTGATAGTTGGCGATCATCACCATCGCCAGGACGCCAACCGCGAGCTGCGTCCAGCGATAGGCGTCGCTTACTCTTGCAGATGCGGGCGCCCCCGCGTGAGCCAAGTCCGTCATGTTTCCTCCAGGGCTGTCTATTTTTGTCCTAACAGCTATGCGGAGTTTGGTATATGATATGCCAATAGACAAGCGGATTCATCGACCCCGTGCTCGCTGGTAGCCCAGCGATCGACGAAAAAAGCCCTGTAGAAGCAAGGCAAATCGCTGCAGCGACAATACGACGCAGCAGAGGATATTTGTAGCTCAACTATCGGAGTAGGGGCGAGTTTATGCGGCTACGGCCCGCAACCGGTTGTAGCCCTGCTGGATCGCCGACCAGAACAGCGCGATCAATCCGAGCGCCATGATGGTGCCGACCAATCCGTTGGAGAAGAATATCGCGAGCGATCCCTGGGATCCCAGCAGCGACTGCCGGAAGGCCTCCTCGGCCTTGTCGCCGAGCACGATGGCGAGCACCAGCGGCGCGAGCGGATAGCCGCACTTCTTGAACAGATAGCCGAGCACGCCGAACACCAGCATCAGCACGACGTCGAACGTGCTGCTGTGCACCGAATAGGCGCCGATGGCACAGAGCACCAGGATGAGCGGGGCGATGATGCTGAAGGGAATGCGCAGGATCGCCGCGAAGACCGGCACGCAGGTCAGCACGACGAGCAGGCCGGCGAGGTTGCCGAGATACATCGAGGCGATCAGACCCCAGACGAATTCCTTCTGCTCGACGAACAGCATCGGGCCGGGCTGGAGGCCCCAGATCAAGAGGCCGCCGAGCAGCACCGCCGCCGTGGGGGAGCCGGGCACGCCGAGCGACAGCATCGGCAGCAGCGCAGCCGTGCCCGCCGCATGGGCCGCCGTCTCCGGCGCGACGACGCCCTCGATCTCGCCGTTGCCGAAATTCCTGCCGCGCTTGGAGACGCGCTTGGCGATGCCGTAGCTCATGAACGACGCCGGCGTCGCGCCGGCGGGCGTAATGCCCATCCAGCAGCCGATCAGGCAGGAGCGCAGCGACGTCAGCCAATACGCCGGCATCTCCTTCCAGGTGTGCAGCACCACCCGCAGATTGATCTTGGCATTGCCGCCGCGGAAGCTCAAGCCTTCCTCCATCGTCAGCAGGATCTCGCCGATGCCGAACAGGCCGATGACCGCGATCAGGAAGTCGAAGCCGTTGAGCAACTCGGTGATGCCGAAGGTGAGCCGGAGCTGGCCGGTGATGGAATCGAGCCCGACTGCGGCGAGCGCGAAGCCGATCATCATCGCCGCGATCGTCTTGAACGGCGGCTCCTTGCTCAGGCCGACGAAGCTGCAGAAGGCGAGGAAGTAGACGGCGAATTTCTCGGCCGGGCCGAACTGAAGCGCGAAGCCGGCCACCAGCGGCGCGATCAGCGTGATCATGATGACCGCGAACAGCGCGCCGACGAAGGACGAGGTGAACGCCGCCGTGAGCGCCTCGCCGGCCTTGCCCTGCTGCGCCATCGGGTAGCCGTCGAACGTGGTCGCGACCGACCATGGTTCGCCGGGTATGTTGAACAGGATCGAGGTGATGGCGCCGCCGAACAAGGCGCCCCAATAAATGCAGGACAGCATGATGATGGCCGAGGTCGGCGGCATGCTGAAGGTCAGCGGCAGCAGGATCGCGACGCCGTTGGCGCCGCCCAATCCCGGCAGCACGCCGATGATCACCCCGAGCACGATCCCGAGGATCATCACCATGATGTTGAAGGGCTGGAGCGCGACTGCGAAGCCGTGAAACAGATTGGCGAGTTCTTCCATGCCAGCTTGGTCCTGCAACCCTCAGCGGATGAGTTTTCGTGTCAGAGTCCGAGCCAATCCTCGACCGGCCCCTTGGGCAGTGGGACCATGAACCAGCGCTCGAAGATCAGATAGGTCACCACCGGCATTCCGATCGCGACCGCCGCCACCGTGAGCCAGCCATATTTGCCAAGCCAACGCATGAACCAGGCGATGAAGATCATGGAGGCGACGTACAGGCCGGTGAAGGGCAGGGCGCCGACATAGATCGCCGTCGGCACCACCACGCTCATGACCTGGCGGAGCTGACGCCATTCGGCGAAGACGCTGCCGTCAGCCTCGCGCAGCGTGTTGCGGACATTCATCGCGCTCGCCGCGATGATGAACAGGCCGACATAGAACGGGAAGAATCCCGCGCGCGGCCCCTCGGCGCCCCAATTGATCCCCGCCTTCACGCTGCCGAGGATCACGATGATCCCGAACAGCGCGATCGCGAGCGTGACGCCGAGTTCGACCGCCTTGTGGCTGGGCCCGGCGGATCCTCCCTGGCTTCTCATGCGAGCCGCTCAGTTCGAGGCGAGGAAGCCGGCTTCCTTCATCAGGAGCTCGTGACGCTTCTCTTCGGTCTCAACCCACTTCGCGTAGTCCGCACCGGTCATGAAGGTGGTGTTGAAGGCGCCGGTCTTCATGAAGTCCTGCCATTCCGGGGTTTCCCGCACCTTCTTGAACAGGTCGACATAGTATTCGATCTGGTCCTTGGTGGCCCGCGGCGACATGAAGATGCCGCGCAGCATCAGGTATTCGATGTCGAGGCCCTGCGACTTGCAGGTCGGAATGTCCTTCCAGGCCTTGCCGTCGGTGATCTGCTCGCCGTAGCCCATCGGCTTGTCGTCGAACACGCAGAGCGGCCTGACCTTGCCGCCGCGCCATTGCGCCACCGCTTCGATCGGATTGTTGACGGTGGAATCGATGTGGTTGCCGACCAGTTGCACG
The DNA here is from genome assembly GCF_032489375.1 of Bradyrhizobium sp. SZCCHNR1098. NCBI lineage: Bacteria > Pseudomonadati > Pseudomonadota > Alphaproteobacteria > Hyphomicrobiales > Nitrobacteraceae > Bradyrhizobium > Bradyrhizobium sp. SZCCHNR1098. The sequence goes on along the minus strand of NZ_JAUEXY010000008.1, from coordinate 80,208 downwards.
GCCACTTCGCCACCGCCCTTGTAGGGGATGTAGGTGAACTTGGCGCCGGTCGCCTTCTCCATGGCCACCGTGATGATCTGGTCTTCCTGCTTCGAGCCGGTGCCGCCCATCTTGAGGATGCCCGCGCCTTGCTTGACCGCGTCGATGTAGTCCTTGGCGGTTGTGTAGGGCTTGTCGGCGTTGACCCAGAGCACGAATTCGTCGAGCGCCAGCATGGCGACCGGTGTGAGGTCCTTCCAGCTGAACGGAATGCCGGTCGCGAGCGGCGTCGTGAACAGGTTCGACAGGGTGATGATGATCTTGTGGGGGTTGCCGGCTGACGCCTTGACGTCGAGGAAGCCTTCGCCACCGGCACCGCCGGACTTGTTGATGACGACCAGCGGCTGCTTCATCAGATTGTGCTTGGTGACGATGCCCTGAATCGTCCGAGCCATCTGGTCGGCACCGCCGCCGGTTCCGGCCGGAACGATGAACTCGACGGGCCGGACGGGCTCCCATCCCGCCAGAGCCGGGATATGCCCCACCATCAGGGCGACGCCGGCCACAACGGCCACGCGCATGGAACGCTTCATCGACGCTTTCTCCCCTTCATTCCCGGACCGCACGGCTTCTTCCGGCCGCTATGCCCAATCGAACCACTGACCCGTCGAGTCCGGCCGGTGTCATCCTCCACCGTGACGCGCTTCAGGTCGTCGTCGGCCTTGGACTCTCTCGCAATGCCCATGCAGCCAAAAGTTGTAGTAGCGGCCTGGGTCATGCAGCAAGACGTGCATCCGCAGCAAATCGACCGATTTGATTTTGGTATGAAGAGGTGACCGACCGCAATTGAGGAGATCGGTTGGGATGCTCACGGGGCCAATTTGTCGCAGGCCGCGGGGGGTGTCGCAAAAGCAAAAGCCCCGGAGGTCCGGGGCTTTTGATTGGGCTTCGCTGCTGCTTGCGCGCGCGAAGCGCGCCGGCCTCAGAGGCCGAAATACGGCAGGTCGCCGTTGCGGTTGGCGGCGCGGGCGCTCGTCATGAGAACACGATCGAGCGTCGCCAGCAGGCGGCCGAACAGGGACACGGGCTGAACGAGGGGGAGGGCGGCGGTCTTGGCCATGGTTTGTCTCCATCAGTTGGGCGGTACGACGTTCTGACTGAGGAGAATTTACGTATACCAGATGCCAGATACAACGCGTGATATTGCATAGCGGCATGAGGATTTTGCGCTGCAGCAGGAATGCCACAATTTGGATTTCCAATCGAAGGCAGCATTTTCATATGGAAAGAGCCGCCCAACCTGGCACCGGATCGTCTCGATCCTGCTTGGCGGACCGAGCCGGCAAAGTCGGGGTATCTCGGCGACTGCTGAGAGCTGCCATCCCGTTCGTCGATCCCCCCGCGTGCAACGCGACGGAACAATCGGCCCGAGGTGAGGGAACTGTGCTGCCCGGGCCGCAGTTACTCTGCAATGAAGCGGAGTGGCGCCGCCGGATGTTGATCGTTCAGTCCGTCGCGCTGTATTCCTCGAAACGTATCATCAGCAGACCTGAGGGCGAAGGAAAGGCCATGCGCGCCTTGATCCTGGCACTGTCCATCCTGGCGATCGCCGGAAGCGCGCAGGTCGCTCACGCTGGTCTGAGCAGCACACCTCGTGAAGCGTCGGCACCCACCGATACCGTGATCGCTGCCCAGGACGCCAATCAGCAGGCCGAGAATCAGATCGGCCTCACCAAGGCGAAGCGTCGCGCCGTGCAACGAGGGCTGACCCGGCTCGGGTTCGGCACCAAGATCAACGGGACGTTCGACGATTCGACCCGCGCCGCCCTCGTCCATTGGCAGGAGGAGCGCGGCTACCCCGCGACCGGCTTCCTCAACGCCGCCCAGCACAAGGCGCTGATGGACGCGGCCACCGAGGCTGCCAAATCCGACCGCCAGGCCCGTCGCAGCGCGGGGCGCGCGCGACATCAGCGGAATGTGGGAGGTCCCATCGGCGCGATCGGCGGCGCGATGCATCGGGTGGTGGGCGGAATATTCGGCAGGTGATGGGGCTGTCCGACAGCTTGACCGCTTTGCCGACCGACAGGCACTTGCGGCGCTCATGGATCGTAGATGATCTTCGCCGTGATGCCCAATCGGGCCGCGACCGCATCGACCTCTTCCTGACTTTGTGGATAGTCTTCAAAGACGATGTTTGCCTTAAAGAGACGCGGGTAATATCTCGGGTTGAGCGTCCATAGGATATCGTGATCCACCCCTGTCTCTGCGTAGAGGCTGGCCACTCTTCGTCTCACGTAGATGCTGTCGGGCGGCATCACAGACGAGGGATCGATGGCTCTCTCCCAAAGAAACCGAGCTTGGCGCGCCGATGAGTATTCGACGGTGTCGCTTCCCTCGCGACATGGTCCACGCCGCAAGCCCCTCGGACCGCCGTCGCGTGGTGTCTTGAGGAATGCACAATAGGGATGGGCCGGGTCGCTGCTTTGGGGATTATGCCAGAGAACGAGGGCGTCCTTGAGCACGTAAGTTTGGTCGGGAGCGGTGATGATGAATTCGGCGCAGGCCGAGAAGCAGTAGTCATAGACGACAACGGTCGCATGCCGCTCGCGAATGAGATCGGCGAGTTCGAGGGCTTTGTCTTCCCTCCCGCCGGTGCTGCGGATGACGAAGAGCCCACCAAGCTCGAGTGCTTTCGTCAGTGATACGTCGACTTCTGGAAGCATCGTCGTGTCGAAACACATGAGGCGCTTGTCCGGGCTCAGCGTCATGGCTCTCGGCGGCCAGATCGACCGGCAATAGGAGACCGCACGGTCATAGCTCTCGCGATCACTCGCGTCGTCCAGAGCACGTGCAACGCCGGTCGGCGCTGAAAGCACGGCGGACATCAGGGAAATGAGCAGCCAGCCTTTTTGAAACCAATGGGCCACTGGGAGGCCTCCTCAACGGACGTCTCGCTTTCATTTCGGAAGTCGATGGTTTCGCTAACAGTGCACCCGGTGTTCATTGGCCCCGAGATTCTACGATTTCCCGCGAAAGCTCAAGGATAGCGTTTGCACCTCGCTGGTAGGTCGAACCATCAACTGAATACATGGTCGTGCCGTCCCGGATCGTGATTCGGCTTACGACCGTTCGCCCAAGCGCGGTGGCTAAGTTCAATAGTGTTTGCTCAATTTTTTCCCTGGCCGGTAGGTCTCGGTTCTGTAGTGTAGAATGGATGTATTCTCTCTCTGACGGCTGGGCGTCCACGAGTTTCGCGCGCTGTTTCAGCCGCGCATTGTCGACATGTCGCATAATTCGCTTTTCGGCAAAGAAGGGGCAGAATTGCCCGACACGGCCAGTCTGCAAGCGTGCCCGAGGGTCTGGCAATGTGTTCGATCGCACGAGACTAACATGAAGTCGCGACCAAGGTCAGCTCTGGGTTATACGGTCGAAACGTCGGCGACATGCGTCATGTCCGCTTCACCCTGAGGCCGGCCGTGGCCCGTAATGGTGATCCGCAGCGCAGGCCGAGACCAAGGTCCCCGCCGGTGTCTGCGGAAGAGACATCAATCTTTCACCGCAAAAGTCAAAAAGCCGCCGGGCGATGCCGGCGGCTTTGAGTCGATGGAACGCATACGTGCGGCGTTCGCGCCGCGTCCGTCCTTTACTCCGCGGCTTCCTTGCGCGGCGGATCGAGCGCGCCGGAGTCGTGGATTTCGGCGACCTGGTGGTCGCTGAAGCCCAGCACCTGGCGCAGGACCTCGTCGGTGTGCTCGCCGAGCAGCGGCGAGCGGGTGACGTCGGCCGGGCTGTCCGACAGCTTGATCGGGTTGCCGACCGAGAGATACTTGCCGCGGGTCGGATGGTCGACCTCGACCAGGGTGCCGGTCTTGCGCAGCGACTCGTCCTCGGCGATTTCCTTCATCGATAGGATCGGGCCGCAGGGGATGTCGAACTCGTTCAAGATGTCCATGGCCTCGAACTTGGTCTTGGTCATGGTCCACTGCTCGATGCGGCCGAAGATCTCGTTCAGGCGCGGCAGGCGGGCGGCGGGCTTGGCGTAGTTCGGATCGGTCTTCCAGGTCGGCTCGCCGATCACGTCGCAGATCTTCTCCCAGACCGGGGCCTGGGTGATGAAGTAGATGTAGGCGTTCGGGTCGGTCTCCCAGCCCTTGCACTTCAAGATGCGGCCCGGCTGGCCACCGCCGGAATCATTGCCGGCGCGCGGCACGGCATCGCCGAACGGCACGCCCTCGCCGAACTGGCTGTATTCCTTGAGCGGACCGTGGTCGAGGCGCTGCTGGTCGCGCAGCTTGACGCGGCAGAGGTTGAGCACGCCGTCCTGCATCGCGGCGGTGACGCGCTGGCCCTTGCCGGAGTGGGTGCGCTGATAGAGCGCGGTGACGATGCCGAGCGCGAGGTGCAGGCCGGTGCCGGAATCGCCGATCTGCGCGCCGGTGACCAGCGGCAGGCCGTCACGGAAGCCGGTGGTCGAGGCGGCGCCGCCGGTGCACTGGGCGACGTTCTCGTAGACCTTGCAATCCTCGTAGGGGCCAGGGCCAAAGCCCTTGATCGAGGCGACGATCATCTTCGGGTTGATCGCCTGGATCTTCTCCCAGGGGAAGCCCATGCGATCGAGCACGCCGGGGCCGAAATTCTCGACCAGCACGTCGCACTTCTTGATCAGCTCGGTCAGAACCTCCTTGCCCTTGGGGTTCTTGGTGTCGAGCGTAATCGACCGCTTGTTGTGGTTCAGCATCGTGAAATAGAGGCTGTCCACGTTGGGAATGTCCTGGAGCTGGCCGCGGGTGATGTCACCCACGCCCGGCCGCTCGACCTTGATCACGTCGGCGCCGAACCAGGCCAGCAGCTGGGTGCAGGTCGGTCCGGACTGGACGTGGGTGAAATCGAGAATGCGAACGCCCTCGAGCGCCTTGGTCATGTGTTGCTCTCCGTAACGATTGGTCATCCCGCATCGGCGGGCAGGTGATGTCTTGCGGGTGGCCTTACTTCTTCTTCGTCAGCACGCTCTGCGGATTGAGGTTGCCGATACGGCCGCTCTCGGATCCGGCTGCAGGATCGATCACGGCATTGATCAAGGTCGGCTTGCCGGAATCCATCGCTTCGTTGACGGCGCGCTTCAGCTCATCTGGCGAGGTCGCGTTGACGCCGACGCCGCCGAAGGCTTCCATCATCTTGTCGTAGCGGGCGCCCTTGACGAATACGGTGGTCGCCGGATCGTCGCCCGCCGAGTTCTGGTCGGTGCCGCGATAGATGCCGTCATTGTTGAAGATGACGACGCAGATCGGAAGATTGTAGCGGCAGATCGTCTCGACCTCCATGCCGGAGAAGCCGAAGGCGCTGTCGCCCTCGATCGCCAGCACCGGCTTACCGGTCTCGACCGCGGCGGCGATGGCCGAGCCCATGCCGATGCCCATCACGCCCCAGGTGCCGACGTCCAGGCGCTTGCGCGGCTGGTACATGTCGATCACGCCGCGGGCGAGGTCGAGCGTGTTGGCGCCCTCGTTGACCAGGATCGCGTCCGGACGCTCCTTGATGATGGTGCGGAGCACGCCGAGCGCGCCGTGATAGTCCATCGGCGAGTTGTTGTTCATCAGCCGCGGCGCCATCTTGGCGACGTTGTCCTCGCGCTTCTTCTGCACCGAAGAGGTCCACTCGACCGGTGCCTTGGCCCAGTTGCTGCCCATCGCCTCGGAGAAGGCCGTGACGACCGAGCCGATGTCGCCGACCACGGGGGCTGCGATCTCGACGTTGGAGTCCATCTCCTTCGGCTCGATGTCGACCTGGATGAACTTCTTAGGCAGCTCGCCCCAGCTCTTGCCCTTGCCGTGCGACAAGAGCCAGTTGAGGCGGGCGCCGATCAGCATGACGACGTCGGCGTCCTTCAGTACCGTCGAGCGCGCCGCGCCGGCGCATTGCGGATGCAGGTCGGGCAAGAGGCCCTTGGCCATGCTCATCGGCAGGAACGGCGCGCCGCTCTTCTCGACGAAGGTCTTGATCGCCTCGTCGGCCTGGGCATAGGCAGCGCCCTTGCCGAGGATGATCAGCGGGCGCTTCGCGTTCTTCAACAGATCGAGCGCGCGCTTGACCGAGTCGGGGGAGGGGATCTGCGCCGGAGCCGGATCGATCACCTTGACCAGCGAGGCTGCGCCGGCCTGCGCATTCATCACCTGGCCGAACAGTTTTGCCGGCAGGTCGAGATAGACGCCGCCGGGGCGGCCCGAGACGGCGGCACGGATCGCGCGGGCGAAGCCGATGCCGATGTCCTGGGCGTGCAGAACGCGGAACGCCGCCTTGCACAGCGGCTTGGCGATCGCGAGCTGATCCATCTCTTCGTAGTCGCCCTGCTGGAGGTCGACGATCTCGCGCTCCGAGGAGCCCGAGACCAGGATCATCGGGAAGCAGTTCGTCGTCGCATGCGCGAGCGCAGTGAGGCCGTTGAGGAAGCCGGGAGCCGAGACCGTGAGGCACACGCCCGGCTTCTTGGTGAGGAAGCCGGCGATCGCGGCGGCGTAGCCGGCGTTCTGCTCGTGACGGAAGGAGAGCACGCGGATGCCTTCAGCCTGCGCCATGCGACCGAGATCGGTGATCGGAATGCCCGGCACGTTGTAGATCGTGTCGATCCCGTTCAACTTCATCGCGTCGATGACGAGATGAAAGCCGTCCGTGAGCTCCTCGTGCGTGTCCGGTGCCTCGGTCTTAACAGCAGTCTGCGCCATGCGCCTCTCTCCCTGGTCGTCTGTGAAGGCGCTTTGCGGCGTCTTCTTCTGTTTGAACCTGTCAGCTGAATAGTTCCTGGCCGTGCGTCTCGACATAGGTCGCGAGGCCCAGCGTGTGATCACGGGCGCGCTTCTCGGCGAGCTCGGTGTTGCGTTCCTCCAGCGCCTCGATGATCGCTAGATGCTCGGGCAGGGACGCGGCGATTCGATCGGTGCGCCCGATCGTGAGCTGGCGATAGCCGCGCACGTGAAGGAGTATGTCGTTGGTCATGTCGACGAGCACGGGCGATTCCGACAGCGAGATCAGCGCCTGATGAAACGCGATGTTCGCCTTCGAATATTCCTCGATGTGCTCCTGCGGCGGGCGGTCCTTGCCGAAATCCTTGAAGTAGTCGCGCAGCGCGCTGATGTCCTTCTTGCGCGCGATCGTCGTGATCAGGCGCGCCGCCATGCTCTCCAGCGCCGCCCAGGCGCGGATCATGTCGACGATTTCGGTCTTGGTCCGGCGCACCACGACGATGCCACGCCGCGGCACGGTCTTCACGAAACCGTCCTGCTCCAGCATCGCGATCGCTTCGCGGATAGGCGTGCGGCTGACACCGAGGCGCTCGGACAGAGCGCGTTCGTCGAGCATCACCGGCTCCGGCGACGCGTAGATGTCCATCTTGAGAATGGCTTCTTTCAAGGCCTCGTAGGCCTTATTCTTGAAGCTCGTCTCCGGGGCGATGCGAGTGATCGCGATGTCGGCCTCGGCCATGATGGGCAATGCCTTGTTTGTTTTCTCTGTAGACAAGACCGATCTCCTCTCCTTGGGAGATGCCTGTGTACAGCATTTTGCGTCCAATATTTTTGGCATGCCAGATGCCAGACTGTCAAGGCGACCGATTTTTCCGCGTTTCCACATCTTCGATGCGCTTGACAAAGTTTGCTTCTGGCATACCAAATGCCATAAACGACGACCAGTCCCCAGGAGGAAGCCCCCAATGTCTGACGCCATCCCGAACGCCAAGGCCACGATCCGCGAAGTGCTCGATCGGGTGAAGGCCGACAAGCGCACCAGCCTCACCGCCCCCGAAGGCAAGGTGGTCTGCGACGCCTATGGCATTCCGGTGCCGAAGGAGGGATTGGCCAAATCCGCCGCCGAGGCGGCCAAGCTGGCCGGCGACATGGGTTTCCCGGTCGTCATGAAGATCGTATCGCCCGACATCCTGCATAAGACTGAAGCCGGCGGCGTCATCGTGGGCGTCAAGACCGCTGACGACGCGCAGAAGGCGTATGAGACCATTCTCGCGAATGCGAAGAAGTACAAGGCCGACGCCAAGATCGAAGGCATCCAGGTACAGCAGATGCTGACCGGCGGGACCGAGGTGATCGTCGGTTCGATCACCGACGGATCGTTCGGCAAGCTGGTGGCCTTCGGCCTCGGCGGCGTGCTCGTCGAGGTGCTGAAGGATGTGACATTCCGTCTCGCCCCCGCCACCAAGGAAGACGCACTGTCGATGCTCGACGGCATCCAGGCGCATGAGATGCTGAAGGGCGTGCGCGGCGGCGACGCGGTCAGCCGCGAGGCGCTGTCCGACGTGATCGTCAAGGTGTCGCAGCTGGTCAGCGATTTCCCGGAGATCGTCGAGCTCGACCTCAACCCCGTGTTCGCGACCAAGAACGGCGCGATCGCCGCCGACGTCCGCATCGTCGTCGATTTCGACTACAAGCCGCGTCCGGCGCCGCGCTCGAACGAGGAAATCGTGACCGCGATGAAGCGGATCATGATGCCGAAGGCCATCGCCGTGATCGGCGCCTCCGCCGAGGACGGCAAGATCGGCAACTCCGTGATGAAGAACCTGATCAACGGCGGCTACAAGGGCGAGATCTATCCGATCCATCCCAAGGCGTCCGAGATCCTCGGCTACAAGGCCTATAAGAGCGTCAAGGACGTCGCCGGCGTGATCGACACGGCGGTGTTCGCGATTCCCGCCAAGTTCGTCGCCGGCGCGTTGATCGAATGCGGCGAGAAGCAGATCCCCGGCGCGGTGCTGATTCCCTCGGGCTTTGCCGAAGCCAACGAGCCCGAGCTGCAGGCCGAGATCGTCGAGATCGGCAAGAAGTACAACGTCCGCCTGATGGGGCCGAACATCTACGGCTTCTACTACACGCCGGCCAATCTCTGCGCGACCTTCTGCACGGCCTACGACGTCAAGGGCCACGCGGCGCTGTCGTCGCAGTCGGGCGGCATCGGCATGGCGATCATCGGCTTCTCGCGCTCGGCCAAGATGGGCGTCTCGGCGATCGTCGGCCTCGGCAACAAGTCCGACATCGACGAGGACGATCTGCTCGCCTTCTTCGAGCAGGACCCCAACACCAATTTGATCGCCCAGCACTGCGAGGACCTCAAGGACGGCCGCGCCTTCGCCGAAGCCGCCAAGCGCGTTTCCAAGAAGAAGCCGGTCATCGTGCTCAAGGCCGGCCGCACCTCGGCTGGCGCCAAGGCCGCCTCGTCGCACACCGGCGCGCTTGCCGGCAACGACAAGATCTACGAGGACGTGCTCAAGCAGTCGGGCGTCATCCGCGCCCGCTCGCTGCGCCAGTTGCTCGAATTCGCCCGCGGCGTGCCGGTGCTGCCGACGCCGAAGGGTGAGAACGTCGTCATCATCACCGGCGCCGGCGGATCGGGCGTGCTGCTCTCCGACGCCGTCGTCGACAACGGCATGTCGCTGATGGCGATGCCCGCGGATCTCGATGCCGCGTTCCGCAAGTTCATCCCGCCGTTCGGTGCCGCCGGCAACCCGGTCGACATCACCGGTGGCGAGCCGCCGATCACCTATGTGAACACGGTCAAGCTCGGCCTGTCGGACGACCGCATCCACGCGCTGATCCTCGGCTACTGGCACACGATCGTGACCCCGCCGATGGTGTTCGCGCGCAACATGGTCGAGGTGAAGAAGGAGATGGAGGCGAAGGGCTTTGTCAAGCCGATCGTTGCCTCGCTCGCCGGCGACGTCGAGGTCGAGGAGGCCGCTGAATATCTCTACCAGAACGGCATCCCGGCCTATGCCTATTCGACCGAGCTGCCGGTCGAGGTGCTCGGCGCCAAGTACAAGTGGGCGCGCGGTGCCGGCCTGCTCTGATTGATCTGATGCGAATGCCGCTCCGGCCCCTCGCCGGAGCGGCACTTTCTTTGTAGGCATACCCAAGCAAGATCCGTCCGTCCTGCAACGGCGCCGCCTTCGATGACGGTGCAAAGAGGCGCCACGTGATCCGTCGCAAGACGATTGAGTCCCGCGCAGATGCCGCGGCCGAGCCCCGCGACGGCGGCGTGCAATCCGTCGGACGCGCCCTGCAGATCCTTGAGATTCTCGCCGAGGACGATGAAGGCTATCGCCTCAGCGATCTCGCCGTGCGTGCGGGCTTGTCGACCTCCACCGTCCATCGATTGCTGACGACGCTGGAAAAGCGCCGCTTCGTGCAGTTCGACCGCATGGAGTCGAAATGGCATGTCGGCGCGCAGAGCTTTGCCGTCGGCGCAACCTTCACGCGCCGGCGCAATTTCGTGGCGCTGGCGATTCCCTACCTGCGAAGGCTGCGCGACCAGTCGCGCGAGACCGCCAATCTCGCCGTCGTCGACGATGAATCGCTGATGGTGCTGATGCGGCTGGACAGCCGCGAGATCATGCGCTCGCTGACCAAGGTCGGCGGCCGGCTGGCGATGGTCGCCTCCGGCATGGGCAAGGCCGTGCTCGCGACCTATTCCGACGACGACGTCAACGGCATCATCCACCGCCAGGGCATGCCGCGCCTGACCGAGAAGTCCATCATCCGCGCCAGCGACCTGTTCCGCGAGCTGGAGACCGTCAGGCGTCAGGGCTATGCCGTCGACGACGAGGAGGCGCGCATCGGCCTGCGCTGCATCGCCGCCGTCGTCCACGATTCCTGCCGCGAGCCGTTGGCGGCGATCTCGGTCTCGGGCCTGGCGAGCCGGCTGACCGATGAGCGGGTGGCTGTGATCGGAGCAATGGTGCGGGATGTCGCGGCCGAGCTCACGGCGGCGCTCGGCGGCGTGACGCCGCCGGCCGGAACGTTTCGGTAACAGGACGTTTCGGCAGGGTGCAACGTTTCGATGACAGTGCAACTGACTCCAACGCACGGGCGGAGGGGTGAGTGCACCATCACCGGAATGATTCCCTCGTTCGTCGCTTGGGGCGCCTTCTGTCCAAAATTCAGCTCAACCCTTTCCTCGCGTGCCGTTGAGCGATTTCGCGCTTCTGCTCGTTGCCGATATGCAATCTATATGATATTATGATAGTAAATGTAATTTAAAGTTGCTGTCGCACTTACTAGGCTAAGCGGCGTCGGTGCGACCGTCCCGCAAAGCTGGAGCGTCGGGCGATGACAAATGTTGTTCGCCCTGAAGCTGGCCAACGTTCTGAAGCCGCGGCCTCATTGTGAAGGCCTTGCAAACGAAGGGAGCTTGATATGGCCACTCATGTGCGGACGAAATCGCGATCAACCAACCACGGCGACGACTTGACTGCGTGGCATCGACGAAGGAGGGGCGGGAGCATTCCGATCATCGGTGCCTTGGCCCTGGGCCTGTTATTTGCCTCCGAATCGGCATTTGCCCAAGCCCCAGGGACTTGCACAGCCGTCAAGCGTGCGCACCCGAAGGGACCTCATTGCGTCCTCACGCAAAACCATTGCATCAAACCCAACAAGCCGCACATGAGGCTCACGGCAAACGGCTGCACCTGCGACTGCGCGCCGTAGCAGCAGTGAGCATTCCCGCGTTGTGAAGGAGCGTCCGTAAGGACGCTTCGGCGCCGCCTGAGTTGCTGTCTAGCTCCCTTGGTCGTCGGCTCGAGCGTTGGGCAATCCGATGTTGCGGTCCGTCTCCGACGACAATGGGCATTTCGAGGGGAGGGAGGAGGGGGCTATTCACCCGCTGCTCAAGCCGTGGTCAGGGCTGCCGATCTATTTGGGCTTGCCGGGACGCGTGCATCGCGCAACCATCGCGGTGCATCGCCCAACACGTCCAGCGAGTTCGTGCCATGACCAAACTCACCCGCTTCTCGGTCGCCCCTCTGCACACGATGACGCGGCGCCTCGCCGATGTCGCTTCGGGCCGCGTTGCGCCCGATCTCGTGATCACCGGCGCGCGCGTGCTTTCGACCTATTCGGAGCGCATCCACCCCTCGCGCGAACTGTGGATCACCGGCGGGCGGGTCGCGGCGGTGAAGCCGGCCGGTGCCCACAAGGCGCTCGGCAGCGGTTTCGCGCTCCATGACGCGGCCGGCGGCATCATCGCGCCGGGGCTGGTCGATCCGCACATCCACATCGAATCCTCGATGGTGACGGCCTGCGCCTATGCGGAGGCCGCGCTGCTCAACGGCACCACGACGATCTTCTGCGACAGCCACGAGATCGGCAACGTCATGGACGTCGCCGGCGTCGAGGCGATGCTGGAGGATGCGCGGCAGGCGCCGCTGTCGATCTTCCTCACCGTGCCCTCGACCGTGCCGGCGACCTCGGCGGCGCTGGAAACCGCGGGCGGCGACCTCACGCCGGACAAGATCGCCGGCCTGTTCGACCGCTGGCCCGAGGCGGTCGCGCTTGGCGAGAAGATGGATTTCGTGCCGGTCTGCATGGGCGACGAGCGCAGCCACGCCATCCTTGCGGCGGCTTTGCAGCGCGGACGGCCGGTGTCCGGGCATGTCTATGGCCGCGAATTCGTCGCCGCCTACGCCGCGAGCGGTGTCACCGACACGCATGAGGCGATCGACCGCGACATCGCCGATGATCTCCTGGATGCCGGCGTCTGGATCTTCCTGCGCGGTGGTCCGCCCACGACCCCGTGGCACAGCCTGCCGCAGGCGATCCGCACCATCACCGAGCTCGGCGCCTCGCATAAGCGCACGGCGGTGTGCACCGACGATCGCGATGCCGACGATCTCATGCTGTTTGGACTCGACTGGGTGGTGCGCGAGGCGGTGAAGGCGGGGATGTCGCCGGAGCAGGCGTGGTCGATGGGCTCGCTGCACGGCGCGACGCGCTTTGCGATGGATGGCGAGATCGGCGGCCTCGGCGGCGGCCGCCGCGCCGATCTGGTTTTGCTCGACGACGGCCTCAAGCCGCAATCGACCTGGTATGGCGGCGAGCTCGTCGTCGACAAGGGCAGGATCACGCCGCGTCTCGATCAGGCGCTGTCGCAGCGCTATCAGTATCCGAAGGCCGCCTATGCCACGGTGAAGCTGCCAGCAAAGATGACGCTGACGCCGGAGCTGCCGACCAAGGCGTGCACCGTGAATGCGATCAAGACGGCGCTGCCCGGCATCACGCTGATCCACGACAAGGTCGCGATCGAGCCGGCCAACGATTGGGAGACGCTGTTTGCGCGCTATGGTCTCTGCTTCGTCGCCGTGATCGAGCGCCACGGCAAATCGGCCGGCAATGTCGCGCATGGCCTCCTCAAGGATTTTGGCCTCAAGCGCGGCGCCGTCGCCTCCAGCGTCGGCCATGACAGCCACAACATCATCGTCGCCGGCACCAACGAGGCCGACATGCAGGCCGCCGTCGCCGCGATCGGCGCGCAGCAGGGCGGCGTCTGCGTCGTGGCCGACGGCAAGGTGCGGGCGATGGTTCCGTTGCCGATCGCCGGCCTGTTGTCGGACAAGCGTGTCACCGAGGTCGCCGAGGAGGTGAAGCTGCTCAAGACCGAGTGGGCCGAGGCCGGCTGCACCATTCCCTACATGGGCTTCAATTTGATTCCGCTATCGGTCATTCCGGAAATTCGTATCACCGACAAGGGCCTCGTGCTGGTGCCGCAGATGGAGCTTGCGCCGCTGTTCGAATAGCGTGCGCGAGGCCTCATCCTGTTAGGACATGTCAGCTGACTTCTGTCCTAACTAACTGAGGCCGCCGGTGTTTTGCCGAGCGTGCCGCATCGTGGGAAAAATCGACGAGTGAATTGAGATCGTAGCTGCCAGCAGCGAAGCTCGCGCATCAACCAGAGGGAGGCGCGAGATGGCGAAGATGCGGGCGATCGATGCTGCGGTGCGTATCTTGGAGAAGGAAGGCGTCACCTGCGCCTTCGGCGTTCCCGGAGCTGCAATCAACCCGCTCTATTCCGCGCTGCAGCGGCGCGGCTCGATCCGCCACATTCTCGCCCGCCACGTCGAGGGCGCCTCGCACATGGCCGAGGGCTACACCCGCGCCAAGGCCGGCAATATCGGCGTGTGCATTGGAACCTCAGGCCCCGCCGGCACCGACATGATCACCGGGCTCTACGCGGCCATCGCGGATTCGATTCCGATCCTCTGCATCACCGGCCAGGCGCCACGCGCGCGGCTCTACAAGGAGGATTTCCAGGCCGTCGACATCGAGCAGATCGCCAAGCCCGTCACCAAATGGGCAGTGACGGTGCGCGAGCCGGGGCTGGTACCGCGCGTGTTCAGCCAGGCCTTCCACATCATGCGCTCGGGCCGCCCGGGACCGGTGCTGATCGACCTGCCGCTCGACGTGCAGCTCGCCGAGATCGAGTTCGACGACGAGACCTATGCGCCGCTGCCGGTCTACAAGCCCGCCGCAACCCGCAAGCAGATCGAGAAGGCGCTTGAGATGCTCAACGCCGCCGAGCGCCCGCTGATCGTCGCCGGCGGCGGCGTCATCAATGCCGATGCCAGCGACCTGCTGGTCGCCTTCGCCGAGACCGTCAACGTGCCTGTCGTGCCGACCCTGATGGGTTGGGGCGCCATTCCCGACGATCATTTGCTGATGGCCGGCATGGTCGGCCTGCAGACCAGCCATCGCTACGGCAATGCCAACTTCCTCGAGTCCGATTTCGTCCTCGGCATCGGCAACCGCTGGGCCAACCGCCACACCGGATCGATCGAGACCTACACGAAAGGGCGCACCTTCGTGCATGTCGACATCGAGCCGACCCAGATCGGCCGCGTGTTCAATCCCGAGCTCGGCATCGTCTCGGATGCAAAGGCGGCGCTGGAGATGTTCCTCAGCGTCGCGCGCGAATGGCGCAAGGCGGGCAAACTGCGCGAGCGGCAGGCCTGGCCCGCGGCGTGCCAGGACCGCAAGCGGACCATGCTCCGGCGCAGCGATTTCGACCAGGTGCCGATCAAGCCGCAACGCGTCTATCACGAGATGAACAAGGCGTTCGGTCGCGACACCTGCTACATCAGCGTCATCGGCCTGTCGCAGATCGGCGGCGCCCAGTTCCTCAGCGTCCACCGCCCGCGCAACTGGATCAATGCGGGGCAGGCGGGGCCGCTCGGCTGGACCTTGCCGGCCGCGCTCGGCGTGCGCGTCGCGGATCCGAAGCGTGAGATCGTCGCGCTCTCGGGCGACTATGATTTCCAGTTCCTGATCGAGGAGCTCGCGGTCGGCGCCCAGTTCAACCTGCCTTACATCCATGTCGTCGTGAACAACGCCTATCTCGGCCTCATACGGCAGGCGCAGCGCGGCTTCTCGATGGACTATCAGGTCCAGCTGTCGTTCGAGAACATCAATGCGCCGGAGGTCGGCGGCTATGGCGTCGACCACGTCGCGGTCGCGCAGGGCCTCGGCTGCAAGGCGATCCGCGTCACCGACCCTCGCCAGGCGCAGGCTGCGTTCGCGACCGCGCGCGAATGGATGGCGGAATACCAGGTGCCTGTCGTGGTCGAGTTCGTGCTCGAACGCGTCACCAACATCGCGATGGGTACCGAGATCGACAACGTCGTGGAGTTCGAGGAGGTGCTCGACCTGCCGGTGGACGACACCCCGGCCGAGCCGCCGCGCACCTTGCTGCCGGCCTGATCGCAGCAACCGCTCTCATTCGAGGACCAATTCGAGGACCATGACATGCCGCGCTTTGCTGCCAATCTCACCATGCTCTTCAACGAGCTCCCGTTCATCGAGCGCTTCGCGGCTGCCAAGGCGGCCGGCTTCAGCGGTGTCGAGTATCTCTTCCCGTACGACTTCGACAAGGCGGAGCTGAGCGAGCAGCTGACGCGTCACGGGCTGACGCAGGTGCTGCACAATCTGCCCGCCGGCAACTGGGCCGCGGGCGAGCGCGGCATCGCGATCCTGCCGGATCGCGTCGACGAATTCCGCGACGGCGTTCGTCGCGCCATCGAATACGCGCGGGCGCTCGACTGCCGCCAGGTCAACTGCCTCGTCGGGATAGCGCCTGATGATGCCGACCCGCGCGAGCTCAACCAGGTGCTGGTCCGCAACCTGCGCTTTGCCGCAACCGCGCTGAAAGCGCAGGGGATCAAGCTCTTGATCGAGCCGATCAACACGCTCGACATTCCCGGCTTTGTCCTCAACCGCACGGCACAAGCGCTTCAGCTGATCTCGGAGGTCGAGTCCGACAATCTGTTCCTCCAGTACGACATTTACCACATGCAGATCATGGAGGGCGATCTCGCCCGCACCATGCAGAAGCATCTCGCCCGCATCGCGCACATCCAGCTCGCCGACAATCCGGGCCGCCACGAGCCCGGCACCGGCGAGATCAACTATGCGTTCCTGTTCCGGCATCTGGATGCGATCGGCTATCGCGGCTGGATCGGTTGTGAGTACAAGCCGCAGACGACGACGGTGGACGGGCTGGGCTGGCTGACCGATCGCGCGATCGTTCCCGCGAGCTGAGTTTACTACGTGCCATTCAGCCCGGGTTTGCTGCCGAGGAAGATGCCGCCGCTCCTGTCTCTTCACGCGAGGCTTATGGATTGCATCGAGCGCTACAGGATGGCGCAGCTTCAATGTTGTTGCGCGTGAGTTTCACTCACGCCTTAGCAGCCACGACAGATGCCGTGAATTTTTGTGTCAATCTTCTTCTGCTCGTCGACCCACTCAGCAGGCCATTGTCCGCCTGCCCAAGGCAACTGCTTCCTGTTGGCAAAGTTGATGGGTACCGTAAAGGTGAAGCTATCGTCGCTCATCTCTGCGGGCGGCTCCGGAAATGGTTCCGCTCGCTCAATCATACTTAGGGCCGCCGTATCGAGTAACTCGGAGCCGGCGCTTTCCACCAGTTCTCTGGAAATCAGTTTCCCCTGCCGATCAATGACAAACTTGACCTTGGCCGTGCCACTTTGACCGGCCGCCCCTGGCGGAAACGTTCTCTTGCTCACTAATAGTATTACAATCTTCTTTTTCCACGCTTCGCGAGCGCTTGCCTGAGCGCCGACACTTTCCGTTTGCGCATATGAGAAAGACGCCGAAGCCAGTAGCAGTACGAACACACCGGCCAGCGAAGGAATTCTCGCGTTCATAAGCGGATTCCATCACACGCGAAGATAATTCACAACCAAAAATTGCCGGTATGGCGCAGTTGCGCGAAGCGCCCGTCCCGTACGTCGCCAGCGTCGGCTGAAAAGGTCCGCGTTGGGCCAGGAGCGGCCGCGCGTTGTTCCTCAAACTGGGGCGTGCTTGCCAAGCTCGATCGTGCCAGCTATCGTCAACTCCAACATCAAGAGTTGGGCCGACGCCCAGCGCCAACCTGCTCCCCGAGCAAGGTGGCTTTCTTCCTTCGGAAGAAGATGTGGCCGGTCCGGCAACTAAACGGGACAAGCCACCACGGCGTCATGCGCTCCTCTCTTCGAAGAAGGGGACGAGAATGACTGTCGATAGAATCGAAATTGAGCCGGCCGATGCAAGGTCCCAGGACCTGATTAACCTCGTAACCGCGCTGGACGATTTCTTAAACAAGGTCTGCGGGGTGGAAAGGAATCACGGCTCTCCAATTGATCGGCTAGCGCACGACGACACGCAAATGTTTATCGCGCGGATTGCCGGACAAGCCGTTGGCTGTGCGGGGCTGCAGGTGTTCGCTGATGGTACCGGGGAGGTGAAGCGCATGTATGTCGTCACCGAGGTTCGTGCAACTGGAATAGGCAGCAGGCTCTTGACGCGCGTCGTGGAAGCGGCCCTGACCGCCAAGCTGCCGGTTCTGCGGCTGGAAACCACGGAATTTCTTCCCGATGCCCAGAGGCTCTATCGGGCGAAGGGGTTCGTTCCGTGCCCAGCGTATGGCGCTTACGTTTCCAACCCGATCAATTTGTACTTCGAGAGATGGCTGACGAAATGATGGTCGAGGGCGATGTGCCGACAAGGAATAGATGATCAAGTCTGCTTTTAGATTGCTCAAATCCCCATAGCGCTTGCCGCGCCACCCCGCTCAACATGCGCGGTTTCCTCCCTTGGAGGGTTTCGGACGCCGGCCGCCCGAATATGCCGCGCCGTCAATCATGCGGCCGGCATCCGAAACCCTTCACATAACCGGACATCGCTAAACGACATGATGGCGATCCCGGTCATCTATCCAACGGGTAAAATCGTTTCAAGAACCCGTCGATCTCGCTATCGGCTGCCTGCCAGCGTGCTCCACGTTCGCTTCTCAAGAGACAGAGGCCGAGAAGTTCTAGCGGGCCATCGGCAACAAGCTCAAGCGTCCCTTTCTTCGCGATCCAGTGCTCTTCACCGCCCTTATCGAGGCGGTCGACCGAATATCCGAGTTCAACAAGCGTGAGATACGCTGGGACTTCCGTATTGCCCGCTGCCGCAATAATTTCTTGCGCCATCTCATTTCCCCTACCGCGCGCGGATAGGCGTCCGAGCATCGCCTCGTTCACTGCAACCTTCCTTGCCCGCAGTCCGCGATGATCGCAATGGGTCAAATGCAGCCATTGAGGGCCTTGGTCGCCTGCTTCTGCTTCAGACCTGAAAGCGGGCTGTGCTCCCACCTGTTTGGACGGTTTGGGATGGGCTAGCCGCCGACATCTTTAGTGCGTCTTTTCATCTTCGAGTCTGATCATGATGTGCTGCGCCAAGCCGGAGTTCGAGGAGCCGCTGAGAAAATCTCCGGCCGCATGTCGGGCTGACGAACGGAGGGCCGTCCTGGGAGCGGACAACGGAGGAGGTTGCGAGCGATGATCACTGTGTTCGGAGAGGGCAGAGGCTTCCGTGTCGTCTGGTTGCTCGAAGAGATGGGGCTGCCGTACCGGCTTCGGGACGTGGATCTCCTGGCCGGGGTCGAGAACGACGCCGAGTTCCTGACGATCAATCCCGCCGGATTCATTCCGGCGATCCGCGATGGCGACGTCACGATGGTCGAGTCCGTTGCGATCATGGAATACATCTTGGGGCGGTATGGGCCGACAGCGCTGGCGCCCGCGGCACATGATGTTGCTTTTCCTGCCTATCAGCAGTTTCTCCACCTCGGTGAGGCGGGCCTCGCAGCCTCGCTTTATTTCGTTTCGGGAGCCCGGCACCTTGCGCCTGAAAGCGAGCGCAACAACTGGAGCGCGCGGCAGGCGATGGACGTGTTCACGACCCGATTGAGCCTGGTGACGCGACGGCTGGAGCGCGGGCCATACATGGCCGGCGATGCGTTCACCGCGGCGGACATTTCGGTGGGCTACGCGCTCGAGATGGCGCGGAAGAACGTCGGTGTGGTGTTCGGTGATGCGGAGCAAGCATACATGACCCGGCTGCGAGTCCGCGCCGGCTACCAGCGGGCGCTGGAGACGTGCCAGGCCACGCGGCGCTGGTGGACCAGCTAGGTTGCGGAACGAGAGAGGCGAGTAGGTCGCCGACAATGTCTTCAACAGACGAAACGATCATTTGCATTCGACCGTCGCTCCGCGGCAGATGACGAGTGCTGGAAACCCATCCGAGGTCACCGATGCCATCTGTTGCGACCGTGTTTGCGCAATCCTTCTTCCACGGCACGCGCGCCGATCTGCGGCCGGGCGACCTGATCGCTGTCGGGTATCCGTCCAACTTCACCGAGGCGGAGCCGATGTCCTGGGTCTACTTCACGGCGACGCTGGATGCGGCGATCTGGGGCGCCGAGTTGGCTGCCGGTGACGGACGGGGACGGATCTACGTCGTCGAGCCCACAGGTCCGTTCGTTGACGACCCGAACCTGACGGACAAGAAGTTCCCGGGGAATCCGACGCGGTCTCATCGATCCCGCGCGCCGCTGCGCGTCATTGCCGAGGTCGTTCATTGGCAGGGGCACGCGCCGGATGTGGTGAGGCAGATGAAGGAGGGCGTTGCGCGCGCAATGACCGAAGGGCCGGGCATCATCGACTGAACGGCGCGGCGGCATCGCACTGCCGTCGATCCGTCGCGCCCGATGGCTGTTTGCGGATGCTGCGACGCGCTCGCCACGCGGCGCCCTCCGTCCAGAACATCGAAAAAGTCCGGTGGCAAGGTGCGTTCGAACTGGTGTCGACGCACGAAATCTCCTCCTCATGAGCCGAGCCTATCGCCGAGAGGCGAGGGTTGGACTTGGCGTCCATGATTGATCGGGGGCGCCGCTCGGCAGCGTCGCTCGCCTTTCGGCGACGGCATGGTTGAAGAGTTCGAGGACCAAGCCGAATGCCGCCAAGTCCTCTGGTTCGATGGCTCCATCGTCATAGCCCTTGAGTGTCTCGGCGATGATCCCGTCGACCTCTCGTTGCCAGCTCAGCAGATCGTGTTCCGAGCCGGCATTGCGCACCTCCGAAACCACCGCAAGAATGCGGTTGCGGCCGCTGGTGTCGTCCTCCAGTTCATCCCGGTTCAGATAGCGGCGCAGCCATTCGGCGGCCGAACCGATGCCGGAAAGTACGAGCAAGGCGAACCAGAAATAGTCGCTGTACTTGTCCAGAAAGGTTCGCTCCGTGCCGTTGATCACCGCCGCGGCGCCTCGATGTACGGAAGGCTCGGTTTCCTTCTCGGTATCGGGCTTCATGATGTGCGAAGCGCCGGCGAGGCCTTGCGTGATCGTGTCGCGGACCGCGAAAAGCTGCCGGTAGAAGGCCGCCGCCTTGGCTTCGGAAAGCCCCTTCCTGGCGAGGATCAGGTGATTGACGCTGATCGTGTCGACCTTGTCCTCCGGCCAGGCCGGTTTCGCGTTGAAGACGCTGGCTGGAATTTCCTCGGCCTCGTAGCGCGGATGCTTCAGGGCAATGGCCTCCGATGCTTCGATCGGAAGAAACGTGGGTGCTCCGCGTGCCCGGGAGGTCGCGGTGATCGCGTCCACCGTGATCTTGCTGTCGAGCGGACCGACGGCGAGATACGCATCGAGGGTGGGGTCTTGCGCAAGCTTCTCGATCTCGTCTGTCCCGAATTGAGCCGTGGCAACCTTATCGGGCTGCACGCCGGAGCCCTCCAGAATGGTCTGGAGCACTGCGACGTTTGCTCCGGTCCGCCCGATGATGCCGACCTTGTGACCTGCCAGATGGGCGATATCTGCGATCTTGCCGCTGGCCTTCTGCTTGGGCTCGTTGCCGCGTCGCCCGGAGGGCGACCACAGCACGACATAGTTCTTGCGCAGGACCGCCAGTGTTTGCGCATCGGGCGGCATGCCGAGGTCGCCGCGGCCGACCGCCAGATCGGTTTTGTCGGCGGCCAGCAGGGCCAGGGATTCAGCCGCTCCGCCGGTCGTGATCGGGGAGAGCCGGACGGTCCTGCTTTCCTCACCGAAGGCGTCGGCCATCGCCTGGACCACCTTGTGGTCGTCGCTCCCCGCCGGTCCGACGGCGATCCGGAGAGTCTCGGGCTGCAAGACGTAGAACAGGCCAGCCGCGGCGGCGCCAAAGGCGACAAATCCCAGAGCCAGCACGATCAGCAGCCTTCGCTGACGGCGATCGTGAGCACTCCTGACCACATCGGACGATGACATCAGCGGACCCTCTGAGAAAACGCGTGGCGGCTCCAAGCGCACTGGAACTTGGGCGAACCGGTGTCAACCCGGAATGTTCCGCCGGCTGGATCGGGTACAGGGAACTTGGGGTCGACCTCTTCGATGTGCAAATGTCCGGTGCGCCATGGACCAGCAAGCTGTGGATGAAGCCCCCGCAACGGTGCTCTCAGAGAACAGACGTTTCTTGCGTCCAGTCGGAAGGTCCGCCGCCTCGGGCCGCAAGCAGACATGACCATCGCGCGTCTTTCGAAGCGATCATTTCATGGCTTATCAATCTGCGGTCAATATGATTGGAGCTTGATAGAGGAGTTGGAATGAAGCCCAGCCGATCATCTCAGCCGTGCCTTATGATTCTACGCATCTTGGTCATGGGTCTCGGGCTTCTCCACCCGCACCGGGCGACGGCCGCTGACGAGCTGCAATATTTCCACGACTGCGTGAAGCACGAACTGCCCGCGGCTTTGCGCCGCTTCGTCATCGCAAATGGTCCAGACAGACTGAACCGCGCGGAGGACAGTGCAAGAACTGACATTGTTAATGACCTGTTTTCGGCCTGTCGGCAGAGCGCATTGGATAGCGCGCACCGCGCAGATGAGCGGTCCTACGTTGACGAGGCCGTAGGATCATTCTTCAAGGAGATCCCCTGGATCGTCGAACTGCAGCACCGGACGGAGCAGCTCTTGAAGACGGATCCAGATAAGGCGTTCGAAGAGCAAGCTGTGCGCGCCTATTCCTTCTGTCTCGAGGGTACTGCTCGGCGGTTGGCTCAAACGTCCGAAGATCCTATCGACACGATTGAGCAAGGGGCACTCGTAGGATGCAGCAGAAACAGACAAGTTGTCTTCGATACATATTCAAGTCATGGAAAGTCCTTTGCTCCAGTGGAGATGAAGGCTTTGGAGAAGGAGTTTCATGATAAAGTGTCTGCCATCGTGACAAAAATCAGGAACGATGTGCGTAAGACAAAGCAGCAGTAGCTGTGTCTGCTGTCGTCATTGATTTCAACGTCTTTGGAAACGTCAGAGTTGAGCTCGTGCCGCGGCCTTCTTTCGTGCTCGTCGGGCAAATCACTGATGGGACTTGGCATGCGCCGTCCCATTTCGCGGTCGGATCGCCGAAGGTGTGTCCTTGAATCGATTCGAAAATCGCTAACTTGCTCAATCAGATGTCATCGATCGCCGTTGAGGAAGTGAGAATAGATGTTTCTTTTTTACAGAAATCATGCATGATGCACCCATCCTGTCTCGCCGAGAGGGGCGTTGCGCGCGATCGTCACGACACGTGAGGCAGGGATGCGGTGGCCGTGTTGTGTCGCAGCGTGCGCTTGGCGCATGTGGACGAACGATGCATCACGGACGCGAAGTCGTGTGGTCCTGGCCTCCCGGTGCCGAGGTCAAGCGCGCGACGAGGGCACTGCCCTCGCGCGGGCGACGGGGTCAATCAGCCGGTCCCCGAGGAGAGCTCGAAGGAAGCGTTAAGACCGCCGCGCAGGGAATGCCGGTTGATCGGCTGAACCTGTGGTACCTGCCGCCTGCATTCTTTTCGCAGGCGGGCCATGGGTGAGGCCTTCACCCGGCATTCCCTGCGCCCTCTCGATTCATCGAAGGGCGGTCGATCGCAGGACTCGGGCGTGATCAGCCGCGAGAGTGCGAACCTGCGCGCAGTTGTTTGAAACGTGGATAGCGACTGAGCAATCTCTCCATCATCTCCGACGATGGTGAAGGGTTCGAGGTTTGGTTCCGGTGGCATGATGAAGTTTCGGCCATTTGGAACCGGAACTGCAGGCGATCCCTTGGTGTTGATCGGCATCTCGAAAGCACTGGAGGAGAGACAATGATGAGAACCCGTCTTGCCGTTTCGCTGATCGCCACCTCGCTGCTGGCGTCGACCGCTGCGTTCGCACAGTCCACGACCGTCGAAGGTGCCGCCAATGGCGCTGCGGCCGGCGGCGCCGTTGCCGGTCCGGTCGGCGCCATGGTGGGTGGCACGGTCGGCGCCGCCGTCGGTGCGGGCCTGGAAATTCCGAACGCGGTGATCAACTCGATCGAGGCCGAGCGCGCGCCGTCGGTGGTCGTCCATGAGCGCGTCGTGGTCGGCGAGCCGCTGCCCGCCACCGTCGAGCTGCGCCCGGTGCCGCGCTACACCGAGTATCGCTACGCCGTCGTGAACGATCGCCGCGTGATCGTCGATCCGCGCACGCGCCGCGTCATCAAGATCATCGAGTGATCTGACGTTCTGACGGACAGGGGCCTCGTCGCATCAGCGGCGGGGCCTCTCGTCATGCGGTCTGCGTGCGGATCTGTCGGATGAGCCAGTCGATGGCCGCGGACAGGCCGAATCCGAGGCAGGCGGCCGCGGCGTCGACGATGAAGTCTTCCAGCCGCGCGTGACGTCCCGGCGCCAGGAACTGCGAGAGTTCGAGTGCACCGATCAGGATCACCGCAATCCCGGTGGTCAGCAGCCGATGACTGCGATAGGCGAGGCCGAAGGCAAGGCCGATCAGGATGAAGGCGAGGGCGTGTTCGCCGTCCTGTCCCAGGTGCGAATGTGGCCTATAGTTGGGCGGGCCCAGCGTTGCGAAGGCAACGGCTGCGGCGAGCAGCCAGGCCGAGAGGCGAATGACGATCATCATGGACGCTGCTTAGCACGTTCCGGGCCACGAACCGGGGTCACGGTCGCTTGAGGCACCGGTTTAGTTAACGTGGCTCGGAAGCCGGAACATGGCCTTCTCATCGTACCGCGAACAGCTTTCGTCCGGCGCCTCAGATCGGCTGCCGGACTCCCAGACCCTGCATGAAGCGCTCGCGGATCTGTGCCGGATCGCGCCTGGTGGCGCCCACACCGGGCCTATCGTCGATCTTCGCCGCGATCAGCACCGGGCCGGGCGCCTCGAGCGCAAGAGCGATCAAGCGTTCGAAATCTTCCTCGTCTGCGGCCCAATGGCTGGCGCCAATGCCGCAGCCGGCGGCAATGGCGACAATGTCGGCCTGCCGGGCCGAGGTCGGCTGGTTTCCGGTGATCTGGTAGACGCCATTGTCCATGACGATGATGGCCAAATTCTTCGGCGCCAGCGTGGCAATCGTGGTCAGGCAGCCCAGTTGCATCAGCAGCGAGCCGTCGCCTTCGAGCGCAAACACAGGGCGTTGCGGCTGCGCCAGCGCGACGCCGAGCGCGATCGGGCAGGCCAGCCCCATGCTGCCGAGCATGTAGAAATTCTGCGGCCGCGGGCCCGCCGCCCACAGATCGAAATTGGTGTTGCCGATGCCGCCGATCACCGCTTCCTCGTGCGTCAGCCGCGCGACCAGCCGGCAGGTGAGGTCGTAGCGGTTCATGATCTTGGTGTTGCTGTGAGGGGCGCTCATGCGAACACCTTTCCGCCGGTGAGCAAAGGCGAGAGGATGAGCGCCACCGGCGCCTGGGTCGCCACCGCCTGCTTGATCGAGCGGTCGACGACGAATTCGAGCTCGTCGAGCCGCGTCATGGTGTGGTGCTCCATGGCCAGCGCATCGAGCACCGGCCGCATGGTTCGGCACACCAGCGACTGGCCGACATTGAACTCGCCCAGCGTGCCGCGCTCGGACACGATCATGATCAGCGGGATCTGGCAGGGCACGATCAGCGAGGCCAGCACGTTGGGCAAGGTCGCGAAGCCCGATGTCTGCATCAACAGCGCGCCGCGCCGGCCGCCCATCCAGGCCCCAGTGAGAATGCCGACCGCTTCCTCCTCGCGCGCCGTCGCAAAGGTCGTGAAGAACGGATCGTCGTGCAGGTTCTGGATCAGCGGCGTCAGCACCCGGTCGGGAACGTAGGGGATGAGGTCGACGGCGTTGTGCTTGAACGTCTGCAGCACGATCTCGTGCCAATTCGGCACAGCGGTTGCTGATCGCGCCGCATCGGCATCGGCGGCCATTGCTGTTCCTCCGGTCGTTCCTGATGGGGGCCCGGCGCACGGGGCTTGGCGCTGAGCTTGACGGCACCGGAACGATTGTCAACATGCCGGCCCGGCCGGTCAGGCATCCGCCTTTCAAGTCCGAAATCAAGAACCAAGAAACCAGGAGGTCGGCTGTTCATGGCCGCGAATTCCAAGCGCGTCTTCTACGTCAAATACCTGGCCCACCCGATCTTCAGCGAGCTGCTCGCCGCGCGCCCCGACGTCCGGCTCGACCGGCTGGAGAACGAGAGCTCCGAGGCCGAGACGGCGCCGATCCTCGCGGCGGCTCACGCCTACCAGATCGGGGCGGCCCGCGACGAGCTCGCGCCGCGCTTCCACGTCGATGCAGACCTGCTGCGCCGCGCCCCAAACCTCCTCGTCGTGTCCAGCAACGGGGCCGGATACGACCCGGTCGACGTCGACGCCTGCACCGAAGCCGGCGTCCTCGTCGTGAATCAGTCCGGCGGCAACGCCCATTCGGTGGCGGAGCACACGCTCGGCATGATGCTGACCCTGTCGAAGCGCATCATCCAGTCCGACCGCCGGCTGCGCCGGGAGCGCGACGTCAACCGCAACGATCTGATCGGCAACGAGGTGCAGGGGCGGACGATCGGCATCGTCGGGCTTGGCAATGTCGGCCGCCGGGTTGCCGAGCTGTGCCGCGGCATCCTCGGCATGACGGTGCTGGCCTATGATCCGTATCTCTCGTCCGAGGAGATCGCCGCACGCGGCGCGGAGAAGGTGGAACTCCATGACCTGATGCGGAGCTCGGATTTCGTCTCGATCAACTGCCCGCTGACGAAGGAAAGCCGCGGCATGATCGGTGCCCGCGAGTTCGCGCTGATGCAGCCTAGCGCCTATTTCGTCACCACCGCCCGCGGCTTCATCCATGACGAGGAGGCGCTGTTCGCCGCGCTCAGCGAAAAGCGCATCACCGGCGCCGGGCTCGACGTCTGGGCCAAGGAACCGCCGCCGCCGGACCATCCGCTGCTGCAGCTCGACAACGTGCTGGCGAGCCCGCACACCGCCGGCGTGACGCGGGAGGCGCGGCAGAACATGGGCCGGATCGCGGCCGAGCAACTGCTCGCCGCGCTCGACGGCGGCCGGCCGCCGCGCCTGATCAATCCCGAGGCCTGGCCGCGCTACAGCGCTCGTTTCCGCGAGGCGTTCGGAGTGACGCCCTCGTAGCCAGGAGAGAAGAGATTGCGGGGAGAAGATTTCGTGCGTCGCAAGCTGCGACGCAGCAAAAAATCTTCTCTCCAGGGCGGCTTCGGCGAAGCGGACATTGCTATTTTCGGAGCCGTCTCGACAGCCCAGTGGTGGCTGATCATTTTTCCAGGGGCGCCATGAGCTTAGGCCACGTTTTTCGCTCGGCGCGGAAGGGAAATTGGTCTGATGCGCCGGTTGAACGCCATCCTGAAGTCGACCCACGGCCGCGTCCGTCGCGCCGTCTCGGAGTTCGTCGCGATCGCCGCCGCGAGCCTGCCTTCGGTGGGCGCCTGAGCGCCGGTTCCACCGCTGCGTCAAATATTTGCATCGGCCGCTTGATATCGGTGAACAGCGGGAGGAGAAGCGCGGTAACATCACCTTCGAGCACTGCGTGAGAGGCAGGAGGTTGCATGTCGCGCTATGTCATCCATTTCATGAAGGACGTGCTGGGCGAGAATGGCCGCCAGTGCGAGATATGCCAGAGCACGTTGGAGGTTGAGGCCGACAGCGAAGGCGAAGCCGCAGAAATCGCAAAGTCCAGGTTCTGTAAACAGCAGGAGGTGCGCGACTGGTCGCTGCATGCCGACCGCATTGAGGTGAAGGCGGCCGACTTTCCGTCCTGACGTGCGGCTCAGCGGCCCAGCCCAGCCGGTGCATCGCTGGCCCCGGGGCCAAGCGAGCGCTGCACCATCACCGTGTCGCACCAGCGGCCGTAACGGTAGGCTACTCCCGGCAGCAGCCCCACCCTGACGAACCCGAAGCGCTCATGAATGCCGAGCGAGGCGACGTTGTCGGCGTCGATATAGCCGATCATCTGGCGATATCCGGCCGCGGCGGAAGCATCGATCAGCGCCTGCATCAGCAGCCCGCCGACACCACGGCCGAGATGCTCATGGTGGACATAGATCGAATGCTTGACCGCGAACCGATAGGCCGGCCGCTTCCTGAACAGGACGACATAGGCATAGCCCACGACTTCGCCGCGGAATGTCGCGACCAGATGCGGCAACCGATGATTTCGCAGATTCTTGCGCCGCTGCTTGAGGTCGTCCGGCTCGGGCGCCCCGGAACCGGCGGCGCTGTCCTCGACTCCGCGGCGGACATGCCGCCGGTAGATCGAGAGCATGGCCTCGACATCCTCGTCGCGTGACGGCCTGACGAGGACCGGCGGCTCGGTGTCGCGAGCCGTGATCGCGCTGTCCATGGTTCGAATTACTCTGCGCAGACATAGGTATGGAGCCGGATCCGGCCAGCTTCGTCGATCTCCTTGTACAGCCCCTGGATCTCGACGTCGAAGCCGGGATAGGTGTTGAACGCCCGCTCGAACATCTTGAGGTAATCGATCATCGGCTTGGCGCGGTCGGATAGCCGCTCGCCCGGAACGATGGTGGCGATGCCCGGCGGATAGACCACGAAGGGGGTCGTCGCAATGCGGTCGGAGATGCGATCGATCGGCAGGTAGTCGACCTCGTTGCGCATCAGCGCACGCGCCGCCTCGCGTGGCGACATCGCGATCTCCGGCATGTGCTGCGGCTGGAACTGTTTCGCCTGCAGCGCGCTCACCTCGGCGTCGCGGTAGAAGCGGTGCATCTCGGCGCAGAGGTCGCGCAGCCGCAGCTTGCCGTAACGCGCAAAGCGCTTGCGGGTGAACTCCGGAATGGCGTCCTCCAGAAGCACGTTGTCATCGTGGAGCCGCTTGAAGGCGACCAGGCCACTGATCAGGGTTCCCGCCTTGCTCGCCTCGACCCCCGGCGTCAGCAGGAACAGCAGCGAGTTGAGATCGTTCTTCTCCGCCACGATGCGGTTCTCGCGCAGATATTGCGCGACGATCGGAGCCGGGATGCCGTGATCGGCATAGCCGCCGGTGGCGCGATCGAAGCCCGGGGTCAGCAGGGTCAGCTTGTTCGGATCGGTCATCGCGAAGCCGGGGGCGAGATCCGGAAAGCCGTGCCATGCCGCGCCCGGCGTGAGCTGCCACAGCGCGGTATCGGTCGCGAGCTGGTCGGTCGAGATCGCCTCCCAGGCCACGTCATGGCTAGCCCCGGGATTGGCCGCATCGGGGATCGACACCCGGTCCGGCACGAACGGCTCGAAGAACCAGCGCCGCGCCGGATCCTTCTCCTTCTCCTCGAATTCCCGGCGCATCGCCCTGATCTTCTTGCGCAATTCGATTCCGAGCCGGATCGTGTCGTCCCACAGCACCTCGCCGGAGCGGCCCTTCATCATCTGCGCGCCGACGTCCAGCGAGGCGAACAGCGGATAGAACGGCGAGGTCGAGGCGTGCTGCATGAAGCTTTCGTTGAAGCGGCGATGCTCGACCCGCCGCCGCTGGCCCTTGATGTGGCGGTCCTTGACGTGGATCTGCGAGGCCTGGGAGAAGCTCGCGAGCTGCTTGTGGGTCGATTGCGTGGCGATGATGCCGGGGGCGTCGGGTCCGAGCTCGCCGAGGCCCATGGCGAAGCGGCCGGCGTAGAGCGGGTGGAATTTCATGAAGCCCGCCCAGGCCTCGTCGAACATGATGTAGTCGCAGAGATGCCCGATCCGCTTCAGGATCATCTCGGCGCTGTGGATCGTGCCGTCATAGGTGCACTCCTCGACCACCGCGACGCGGAACGGCCGCTCCTTGCGCCAGGCGTCGGGGTCCTTGACCAGCGGGTTGTCGCGGATCTGCTGTCGCAGATGCTCTTCGTCCAGCAGATCCCAGCGCATCGGGCCGATCAGGCCCCAGGGGTTGCGAACCGTTGGGATGTAGATCGGGACGCCGCCCGAAATCAGCAGCGCGCCGTGATGAGCGGCCTTGTGGTTGTTGCGATCGAACAGCACGAGGTCGCCGTCGGTGACCAGGGCCCCCAGCACGACCTTGTTGGAGGTCGAGGTACCGTTGAGGACGAAATAGGTCTTCTCGGCGCCGAAGATCTGCGCGGCTTCCTTCTGCGCGCGCAGCGCCGGCCCCTCATGGGTCAGGAGATCGCCGAGATCGAGCACGGAATTGTCGAGATCGTCGCGGAACACGGCCTCGCCGAGATGCTCGACGAAGACCCGGCCGATCGGGCTGCGGCTATAGAACACGCCGCCATTGTGCCCGGGGCAGGTCCAGAGCTGGTTGCCTTCCTCGGCGTAGTCGACCAGCGCGCCGAAGAATGGCGTCTTCAGTGTCTCGGCATATTGCTTCAGCCGGCTGACCAGGTTCTTGGCGATGAAGGCTGGAGTCTCCTCCGACAGGAACACGTAGCCGTCGATGAAGTCGAGCACCTCGACCGGCAGATCCTCGAACCGCTTGCGGCGGATCAGGAGGATGATCGGGAAGTCCAGTCCGCGACGGCGCATCAGGTTGATCAGCGACGCCGTCTTGCCTTCCAGGCCCTTCTTGCCCCAATCGACGACCATGCAGCCGATCGCGGCATCCGTCTGCACGGCGATCTCGGCGTCCTCCAGCTTGCGGGCGCGCACCACCTCGAAGCCCGAGCGCTGGATCTCCTCGATGATCTGGTTGAAGCGGAGCCCCGCAAGGTCGTCGGTCTCGAACACGGGCGCGGCGAACAGGAAGGTGAAGCGGCGGAAGTATTCCATGAGAGTCTTTCGGGCTGGGTGGGCAGCCACCTGTCGTCACGTTCGATGACGCTTCGATGACAATAGGGCGCCTCACGGAGCTTGTCTCGGTCGCCTCGCAGTGGCAATCGTCCCGAACCCGAGTGATGCTGAAAGGATCCGTGGTGCTTCCCGAATGGATCAGCCTTGATTGTGTGGCGCCGTCCGAGCTCCATCGGCAGGCGGCGCTGGAACGCCAGGCCCAGTTGACCAAGCCGATTGGCGCCCTTGGGCGATTGGAGCAGGTGGCGGTCGAGCTGGCGGCGCTGCAGGCGTTGGAGCGGCCGGGGGCCGATCGGGTCCCGGTGGTGCTGTTCGCGGGGGACCATGGCATCGCGGCGCGGGGCGTGTCGGCGTATCCGCCGGAAGTGACGGTGCAGATGCTGCACAACTTCGCGGCCGGTGGCGCAGCGATCTCGGTGCTGGCGCGCAACCTCGGCTGTCCGCTGGAGGTGGTCGACGTCGGCACGCTGGCGAGCGAGCCGGTGCCCGGCGTGATCGTCGACAAGCCGCGGCGCGGCACGCGCGACTTCAGCACCGAGGCGGCGCTGACGCTGGAGGAGGTCGCGTTTGCGGCCGAAGCCGGACGGCGCGCGGTGGTGCGGCAGGCCGATCACGCGCCGCAACTCGTGATCTTCGGCGAGATGGGGATCGGCAACACGACATCGGCGGCAGCGATTGCCGCCGCGCTGCTGTCATGCGCGCCCGCGGACATCGTCGGCAGCGGCACCGGGCTCGACGCCGACGGACGGGCCAGGAAGGCTGCGGTGATTGCCGATGCGTTGGGGCGACACGGGCTCACGACGGGAGCGGCCGTCGCGGACGTCCTGGCCGCCGTCGGCGGTTTCGAGATCATTGCGATGGCCGGCGCGATCGTCGCCGCCGCGCAGCGGCGCTGGCCGGTGCTGGTCGACGGCTTCATCGTCTCTGTCGCGGCGCTGGCCGCCGTCCGCCTCAATCCCTCCTGCCGTCCGTGGCTGCTGTTCTCGCATCGCTCGGCCGAGCGCGGCCACGCCATCGTGCTCGACGCGCTCGGTGCCCGTCCGCTGATCGACCTCGATCTGCGGCTTGGCGAGGCCTCGGGCGCCGCCACTGCGCTGCCGATCATTCGGTTGGCCTGCGCGCTCCACGGGGGCATGGCCACCTTTGCGGAGGCCGCCGTCTCGGGAGCCAAGTCCTGATGCGGATCGATCTGCTGCGGCACGGGACGACAGGACGGGACGGCTATCTCGACGGCCGTACCGACCCGCCGCTCAGCGACCTCGGCTGGGATCAATTCCGGCGGCAGACGCGGAGCCT
Organism: Bradyrhizobium sp. SZCCHNR1098; assembly: GCF_032489375.1. NCBI lineage: Bacteria > Pseudomonadati > Pseudomonadota > Alphaproteobacteria > Hyphomicrobiales > Nitrobacteraceae > Bradyrhizobium > Bradyrhizobium sp. SZCCHNR1098. Next base: position 48,800 of record NZ_JAUEXY010000008.1, on the reverse strand, counting down.
GATCTGGCACAGCGTCGTCAGCTCGCCGTTGGCGCGCGCACGTGCGGCAGCGGAGGATTATGCCCGGCAGACCAACTGTGCGCTGGACATCGATGCGGATTGGAGCGAGCTCGATTTCGGACGCTGGGACGGGCGGACGCATCGCGACATCGCCGCGGAGCCCGGAGGCGAAGCCTTGCTCGACACCTTCCATGCCGATGCTGAGGTCCGGGCGCCGGGCGGTGAGAGCTGGTCCGATTTGCAGGCGCGAGTGGCGCGCGCAACACATCATATCCTTGTCCGGCCCGAGCCTGCGCCGGTTCTCGTGGTGACCCATGGCGGCGCCATACGCGCAGCGCTCTCGCATCTGCTCGGCTGGCCGCTGCACCAGCTGTGGAGCTTACGCATTCGCCCTGGTACGCGGATCACGCTCGAAGCCGGGCAGGGCGATGATGGTGTACCTTGGGGCGAAATCGTCGAGATCATCCAGCCATGATGCTTCGTGAATTCTGGATCGCATTGCAATTCCTGACACGGCTGCCGACACCGCGGGTCGCTGAGTTACGACCGGACGATCTGGCGCGGGCGTCGGTCTGGTTTCCGGCAGCCGGACTGGTGATTGGCGCCTGTCTGGCGCTGGTCGCCCGCCTTTTTCATGATGCCGATCCGTGGATCGTCGCGCTGACCGTGCTGGTCGCCTGGATCGGGATCACCGGCGCGCTGCATCTCGATGGGCTCGGCGACGTCGCCGATGCGTTCGGCGCCTCGCATGGCAAGCCGGAGCGCTTCATCGCCGTGCTTGGCGATCCCCACGCCGGCAGCTTCGCTGTCGTCGCGATATCCCTGCAGATCGCCGCGAAGCTGGTGCTGATCGCCGAGCTGGCGACGGGGCCGACGGCCTGGGCGCTCGTGCTGATCCCGGCCTGGGCGCGCTGGGGAACGCTGGTGTGCAACAAGACGCTGCTTTCGCTGAAGCCGGGGCTGGGGGCGAGCATCTCCAACAGCGTCGGCTGGAACGTCATCGTCGCCTGGGGCGGCGGACTCGCGATCGGTGCGCTCGCCGGCGCGGTACCGACGCTGGTTGCGATTGGTCTCGTTCCGGCGGTCGCGTTCTACTGGCAATGGCGGCTCGGCGGCATCACCGGCGATTGCCATGGCGCCAGCATCGAGGTCACGGAAACGCTGCTGCTTGCCGCCTGCGTGCTCGGTTAGAAGGCATCGCCGAGCGCCGGCGCCAGCCGGTGCCACTCGGACGCATTGCCCGGCAGGCCGAAGCGCAGCCAGCTCGGCTGAGCCGGAAAGCGCCGGACGTGGATGCCGTGCCGGGCGAGCCGCTCGGCGATGTCAGGCGCGTTCGGCGATGTGATCAGCCTGAACAGCGGCGTGCCGCCGATGACCGCGCAGCCGGCCTTGCTCAGAAGATCGTCGATGCGCTGACAGTCGTTCGCCAGCCGCGCGCGTGTCTGCTCCAGCCAAGCAGCGTCGGCCAAGGCCGTCGTTCCGATCGCGAGCGCAGGTCCGGATACGGCCCAAGGCCCGAGCTCGTCGCGGAGTCGGCGGACGACGTCAGCGGAGCCGATCGCGAAACCGAGGCGGACGCCGGCAAGGCCGTAGGTCTTGCCGAACGAGCGCAGCACGATCGTCGCCGGCGGCAGGTCGGCTGCGAGGCTGGCGTCGGCGGGACAAAGATCGATGAATGCTTCGTCGACGATCAGCAGGCCGTCGCGCCGGCGCAAGGTCGCGGCCAATCCGACCAGCACATCGCGGGGCAGCAGGCGGCCGGTGGGATTGTTGGGATTCACGACGACGGCAACATCGGCATCGGCGAGCGCATCGATATCATCGACCAGACCGACGCGATGCCCACAGCGGCGCCAGCACAGCGCATGCTCCTCGTAGGTCGGGGCGAGCACGGCAACCCTCGAGCGCGGGCGCAGCCGCGGCAGGATCTGCAACAGCGCCTGCGTGCCGGGCGCGGCAACGATCATTTCGGGCCCCGCCACGCCATAGCGCGCAGCAGCCGCTGCGCGCAGCGCGTCGTCTTCGGCTTGGGCCGGCAAGCGCGCCCAACTTGCGGGCGGGATGGTCGGCACCGGGTAGGCTATGGGATTGATGCCGGTCGACAGATCGATCCACGGCCGCGGCGCATCCGGGTAGCGACGGCTGATCGCAGCGAGATCGCCGCCGTGAAGGATCGCTTCCGGCTGGTCAGCGCGCGTGCTAGTCGCTCTGTCGTCCATGTCTGTCCTTCAGCGGAGATCGATGTTCGTCTCTCTCGCGCTCACGGCGCTGCTCGTCGAGGCGGCGGTCGGTTATCCCCAGGTCCTGGTGCGGCGGATCGGCCATCCCGTGATGTGGATGGGTGCGCTGATAGCATGGGCGGACCGCCGCTGGAACGGGGCAGGAGACGGCTTTGCCGCGCGACGAGCCCGCGGCGTCGGGCTCGTCTGTCTGCTCGTGGCCGGCATGATGACCATCGGCCTCGCCGCAGCGTGGGTGATGCAGGCGGTCGTGGGCGAGCCGGTCGCAACGATCGTCCTTGGTGTGGCGGCAAGCAGCCTGCTGGCCCAGCGCAGTCTCGACACGCATGTTGCGGCGGTCGCGGAAGGACTGGAGCAGGAGGGGCTCGAGGGCGGCCGCAGAGCCGTCTCGATGATCGTCGGCCGCGATCCCGATCGGCTGGATGAAGCCGGCGTTGCGCGGGCCGCGATCGAGAGCCTGGCAGAAAACTTCTCCGATGGCGTCGTCGCACCCGTGTTCTGGCTCGTCGTCGGTGGTCTTCCTGGTATCCTGATCTACAAGGCTCTCAACACCGCGGACAGCATGATCGGTCATCTCTCGGACCGGCACCGCGCGTTCGGCTGGGCGGCGGCGCGGCTCGACGATCTCGTCAACTTGCCGGCCTCGCGCCTGTCCGCGCTGTGGATCGCAGCCGCTGCGGCCTGCATCCCGAGCGCCTCGGCTTCGGCCGCGGTGCGAGCCGTTGCACGTGATGCGTCGAAGCATCGTTCGCCCAATGCCGGCTGGCCGGAAGCGGCGATGGCTGGTGCGCTCGGACTGCGCCTGGCGGGGCCGCGCGTCTATCACGGTCATCTCGTCACCGATGCCTGGATGGGCGATGGGCACGCCGATCTCGACGCGTCCGACATCCGGAGCGCCTTGCGGCTGTATCGGCTGGCCTGTCTGGTTCAGGTCCTGGTCGTCGCAGGACTCGTCCTGGTCAGGATCCTGTAGCAACGACGGCCGGCGCGGGCTTGCTTGCCAATGCGAGGATACGGTCCACGTCAACGTAGCGCTCGAGATGCTCCGCGAGTGCATCCAACGTCGTGTCCACATCGATCTCATAGGAGAGGCCGCTGGTCGTCGCGTCGAGGCCGCGCAGCCAATGGCTGCGCAGGCCGTCGTCGGCGAACAGGCCATGCACGTAGCAGCCGGCTACCAGGCCATCAGGCGCGATGGCGCCATCGCGCCGGCCATCGGAGAAGGTCAGGAAGGGGCGCTGTGTCGCCCGTCCCTCCGTGTGGCCGATGTGCATCTCGTAGCCGCGGAACGAGAGCTTATCGTGCGTCAGCGTGCCCTGGACCTCGCGCAACGCCTTGTCATCGGTCAATGTCGTTTCGACGTCGAGCAGGCCAAGTCCCGCGACGGACTCGGGCGTGCCCTCGTGCCCATCGGGATCGCTGATCACACGCCCCAGCATCTGATAGCCGCCGCAGATGCCGAGCACGCGGCCGCTGCGGCGCAGATGCGCGATAAGATCGATGTCCCAGCCGACTTCACGCAAGGCGGCGAGATCGGCAATCGTGGCCTTCGAGCCCGGCAGGATCACCATCGATGCGTCGCCGGGGATCGGCGTGCCAGGCCGCAAAAACTGCAGATCGATTCCATCTTCCAGCCGCAACGGATCGAACTCGTCGAAATTGGAGATGCGCGGGTAGGCGAGGATGACGACCTTCGGCCGCTGTCCTCCCGATGATCCGCGTTCAGCCAGGCCAAGCGCGTCCTCCGCTGGCAGGCGGCGCGCATCCGAAAAATGCGGAATGAGCCCGAGCGATGTCCACCCCGTCCGCTTCTCGATCTCGTTCATGCCTGACGCAAACAAGGCCGGATCGCCGCGAAACTTGTTGACGAGGAAACCTGCCACGCGCGCGGCATCGTCCGGCGGGATCACAGTCCTGGTGCCGACCAGGCTCGCAATCACGCCGCCCCGATCGATATCGCCGATCAGCACCACCGGAATCTGCGTGGCTTGCGCAAAACCCATGTTGGCGATGTCGCCCGCGCGCAGGTTGATCTCGGAGGCGGAGCCCGCGCCTTCGACCAGCACGATGTCGGCATCCGCTGCGAGGTGATGGAAGCTGTCCAGCACGGCCGCCATCAGTTGCGGCTTCATCGCCTGATAGGCGGACGCCTTGGCGTTGCCGACCACGCGGCCCTGCACCACGACCTGCGACCCGATCTCACTCTGCGGCTTCAGCAGCACCGGGTTCATGTGCACGGTCGTCGGCCGCCGCGCCGCGCGCGCCTGCAGCGCCTGGGCACGGCCGATCTCGCCGCCATCAGCGGTGACGGCGGCGTTGTTCGACATGTTCTGCGGCTTGAACGGCGCCACCTTGAGGCCGCGCAATGTCAGCGCGCGCGCGAGCCCCGCGACGATCAGCGATTTGCCGACGTCGGAGCCGGTGCCCTGGAACATGATGGCGCGCGCGCTCATGGGCCTAGTACTCGATGCCTTCCTGCGCCTTCACGCCGGCCGCGAAATGATGCTTCACGAGGTTCATCTCGGTGACGAGATCGGCGGCCTCGATCAGCTCCGGCTTGGCGTTGCGCCCGGTGACGACGACGTGCAGATCGGGACGGCGCCCTGCGAGCGTGGCGACGACGTCTGCGATATCAAGGTGATCGTAGCGCAGCGCGATGTTGAGCTCATCGAGGACGAGCAGCCGGATCGACGGATCCGCCATCAGCTCCTTTGCCTTTGCCCAGGCGCGCTCGGCCGCGGCGACGTCGCGCGCGCGATCCTGCGTTTCCCAGGTGAAGCCCTCGCCGAGCGTGTGCCAGGAGACCTGATCGCCGAACTTCTCGATCGCCTTGCGCTCGCCGGTTTCCCACGCGCCCTTGCCGAACTGCACGACGCCGATGCGAAAACCGCGGCCGAGTGCGCGCAGCATCAGGCCCCAGGCCGCCGTCGATTTGCCCTTGCCCTTGCCGGTGTGAACGATCAGCAGGCCCTTCTCGACGGTCTTGGAGGCGACCTCGGCATCCTGCACCGCCTTGCGGTTCTCCATCTTCGCCTTGTGGCGTGAATCGTCGGCGCTTTCGGTCATCGGCATGTCCTTCCCGTTACTTCAATGTCAGCGGCAGGCCGGCCGCCATCAGGATCACGCGATCCGCCACGGCCGCGACGTCCTGGTTCAGTCGCCCCTGGGCATCGCGAAAGGCGCGCGCGAGCGCGTTGTCCGGCACGATACCCAGTCCGACCTCATTGGACACGGCAACGACGGGGCCAGGCGCGTCCCTGAACGCCTCGATCAGCTCGGCGCATCGTGCCGGAACGTTCATGTCGGCGAGCATCACATTGCTGAGCCACAGCGTCAGGCAATCGATCAGCATCGGCGCGCTCGAATTTGCCCGTGCACGGACCAGGCCTGCAAGATCATGCGTGGTCTCCAACGTCTGCCATCCCTCGGTGCGGCGCGCTTTGTGCTGCGCGATTCGGTCCTTCATCTCATCGTCGAACGCCTGCGCGGTCGCAACATAGGTCCAAGGTGCGGGAAGGGCGGTTACGAGCGCCTCGGCATGACGGCTCTTGCCGGAACGCGCGCCGCCGAGCACCAGGGTGAGGCGCGGCAGGGCGGGATGCGGGCGGGCGGGGACCATGGGGGACGATTCCGATTGACGGGCTTTGGCGCGACCCGTATCTAACAGATGACGGTTCTCCGAAAGGAGAGATTTAGGGAACACGGTGCGGGTTCTTGACCCAAGGCCGTGGCTGCCCCCGCAACTGTAATCGGCGAGTGTGAGGCCAAGACACCACTGGGAAACCGGGAAGGTGGCTTCATGCGGTGACCCGAGAGCCAGGAGACCTGCCGTCGACATTGCTGTTGGCCGACCCGTCGCGCGGGGAGTCGCGATGCTGGTTCTGATCCCGCCAGGATGGGCGGGATGCCGTCGGATGCAGCGCATCGTCCGGTCCTCTGGGGGAGCCGGCAAGCGACGGAGACGGCCATGAAGTTGACCCGTATCACGACCTTTGCAGCCGCGAGCCTGGTGCTGCTCGCCGCCGATCCCGCCTTCGCGCATCACATGATGGATGGCAAACTGCCGCAGACGTTTGCGCAGGGCCTGCTGTCCGGCCTCGGCCATCCTGTGATCGGAATCGACCATCTGGCCGCCATCGTCGGTGCGGGCATCGTCGCAGCATTTCTGGGCCGCGGCTTCGCGCCGGTGCTCGCCTTCACCACCGCGATGATCGCGGGCGTCGGTCTTCACGTGGCCAAGGCCAACATCCCGGCTGCCGAGCTGCTGGTCGGCCTGACCACCGCCGTGGTTGGGCTGGTGGTGGCGATGCGTGGCCGTTTCGGCGTGCTGCCCGTCGCCGGCCTGTTCGCCGTGACCGGCCTCGTCCACGGCTATGCGCTGGGTGAATCGATCGTTGGGGCCGAGAACACCCCGCTCGGGGCCTATCTCGTCGGTCTGCTCGTGATCCAGACCATCATCGCCGCCGGCGCGTTCCTCGGCACCAGGCTGCTGTCGGCGAAGGCCAAAGCGGCCGCACCGCTGGCGCTGCGGCTCGCGGGCGCTGCCATCGTGCTGGTGGGTGGGGTCGCCGCGGCGACGGCGGCCGGCGTGATCGGCTGATTGATGACCGCATCGGAGATTGGTGAGACGACGCTGTTCGTCTGCGTCACCTGCCGTTCGCAGGCGACGGAACCTACGCCGCCTGATCAGCCGCGGGCCGGAGCCCGTCTGCTCGCCGCGATCGAGACGTTGCCGACCGCGCAGCGCGCCGGTGTCGCCGTGGTCGGCGTCGAGTGCCTGTCCAACTGCAATCGTGCGTGCACGGTTGCAGTGACGGCGCCGGGCAAATGGACCTACGTGCTCGGCGCGCTCGATCCGGATCTGCATGTTCAGGATGTGCTGACATTCGCGCAGCTGCATCAGCGCCATGACGCCGGCCTGCCGGCCTGGCGCGAGCGTCCCGAATACATCCGCAAGAACACCGTTGCGCGCGTTCCCGCGCTGTCAGCACCACGCTGAAACGAGAGATCGTATCGCCATGACGAAGTCGTTCGCCAAGACGCCTTGCACCATCGTCACCGGTTTCCTCGGCGCCGGCAAGACCACGCTGGTGCGCAACCTGATCGAGACCGCGAACGGTCGCCGGCTCGCCATCATCGTCAACGAGTTCGGCGATGTCGGCATCGACGGCGACATCCTGAAAGGCTGCGGCGTGCCGGACTGTCCGGAGGATCGCATCGTCGAGCTGTCGAACGGCTGTCTGTGCTGCACCGTTGCCGATGATTTCGTGCCCGCGCTCAGGAGCCTGCTGGATCAGAAGGAGCCGCCCGAGCATATCGTGATCGAGACCTCGGGGCTCGCGCTGCCGAAGCCGCTGGTGCAGGCCTTCAACTGGCCGGAGATCGCGACGCGCGTCACCGTCGACGGTGTGGTGGCGGTCGTCGACGGCCCGGCGGTGGTCGCGGGACGCTTCGCCGACGATCCCGAAGCGCTCGCCGCGCAGCGCGCCAGTGATGCTTCACTCGATCACGACAACCCGCTGGAGGAGGTCTACGAGGACCAGCTGCTGTGCGCCGATCTCGTTGTGATGAACAAGAGCGACCTGATGAGCGAGGAGCAGCGCAAGGATGTCGCGGCCGAGATCACGGCGAAGGTGCAGCGTGCCGTCAAGGTGATCGCGACGGAGCACGGCAGGCTGTCGGCTTCAATTCTGCTCGGGCTCGGTGCCGCAGCGGAGGACGATCTCGCGGCCCGACCGTCACATCACGACAACGAGGCCGAGCACGACCACGACGATTTCGAGAGTTTCGTGCTCGACGTTCCGGCGCAGGCTTCGCCCGATGCGCTCGTCGACCGCATCGCGGCCGCCGTCGACGCGCATGACGTATTGCGCGTGAAGGGGTTCGTGGAAGTCGCCGGCAAGCCGCTGCGCCTCCTGGTGCAGGCCGTCGGCAACCGCATCCAGCATCAGTTCGAGCGCCCGTGGCGATCCGGCGAATCGCGGCAGGGGCGGCTGGTGATCATCGGCGAGCGCGGCCTCGATGCCGCCGCCATCCAGAGCCTGATCACAGGATAGGCGGGACCGATGCACCTGCTGGCGACAACGGGCGCGGATCTCGACGACCTCGAACAGGCCGTGGATCTTGCGCAGTCGCCGGCCGAAATCGTCGTGCTGTCGTTCTCGGATAGCGACTTGTCGGCATTGGCCGAGGCCTGGACCGCGTCGTCGGATGAGCTGCCGAGCCTGCGCCTCGCGAGCCTGAAACGGCTGAAGCATCCGATGTCGGTCGATCTCTATGTCGACCGCGTCGTGCTGGGCGCGCGCGCCGTCGTCGTGCGCTGTCTCGGCGGGCTCGACTATTGGCGCTACGGGCTGGAGCGCATCGCATCGGTCTGCCGCAGCCGCCACATCCTGTTCGCGGCACTGCCGGGTGATGATCGCGCCGACGAGAGGCTCGATGCGCTCTCGACCCTGCCGCAGGACGCGACCTCGCGTCTCTACGGCTATCTGCACGAGGGCGGCGTCGGCAATGCGCGCGAGGCCCTGCGCTATCTCGCGACGCTGCTCGGGCGCGACGCGCATTTTGCGGAGCCGGTCGCGATCGGTTCGATCGTCGGCTTCATGCCCGATCGCGGAGCCGTCGGCATCGATGATCTCTGCGGCCACGATGATGCGCGGCCCACCGCGTTGATCGTGTTCTACCGTGCGGGCCTGCTCGCCGCGGATACGGCAGGGATCGCGGACCTGATGCGGGCGCTCGAAGGTGAAGGGCTGGCGGCAGTCGCGGTCGCGGTGACCAGCCTGAAGGATCCCAATATCGGGGATGCACTGGCGCGACTCGTCCAGCGCCGGCGTCCTGCGATCATTTTGAACGCCACCGCGTTCTCGGCGCTGCGCGACGACGGCACCACGGTGCTCGACCTCGCGGACGCGCCGGTCTTGCAGATCATCCAGGCGCAGAGCACCGAAGAGGCCTGGGCCTCGTCGGCGCGCGGACTGTCGCCGACGGATCTGGCCATGAATGTCGTTCTGCCGGAGCTCGACGGCCGACTGTTGGCGCGCCCGATTGCGTTCAAGGGCGAAGCGCCCGCGGATGAGCGTCTGCAGTTCGGCACGATGCGCTATGTGCCCCGACACGACCGCATCGCTTACGTCGCCCGGCTCGCGGCGCGATGGGCGCGGCTGCGGGCGCTGCCGGCAAGCGAGCGGCGCGTGGCGCTGCTGCTCTCCGACTATCCGGCGCGCGGCGGGCGCCGCGGCTACGCTGTCGGTCTCGACACCAGCGAAAGCGCAGCCGCCATTGCGCGGCTGTTGGCGGAGGCGGGGTACGATATCGGCCGCGCAGCGCCGACCGCCGAAGATGTCGACGCGCTGCTGCGGGACGAGGCAGATGAGCTCGTCGTGCCGCTCGCGGCCTATCGGTGTGCTCTGGCGCTGTTGCCGGACGATCTGCAGCGTGCCTTGCATGACAATTGGGGAGAGGCGGAAGCCGACCCGGCGGTTCGAGATGGCGCCTTTCGTTTTTCGGTGCTGCACGCCGGACAACTATCGATCCTGCTACAGCCGGATCGTGGCAATCGCGCCGATCGCAAGTCTGGCTACCATGACACGAGCGTGCCTCCGCGGCACGCCTATGTCGCGCTCTATGCGCATCTGCGTGAGGCCGAGCGGATCGATGCGCTGATTCATCTCGGTGCGCATGGCACACTGGAATGGCTGCCGGGCAAGGCGCTGGCGCTGTCAAATGCGTGCTGGCCGGAGGCCGTGCTGGGTCCGCTGCCGGTGATCTATCCCTTCATCGTCAACAATCCCGGCGAAGCGATGCAGGCCAAGCGGCGGTTGTCGGCACTGACGCTCGGGCATCTGACGCCGCCGCTGTCGCAGGCCGGTCTGCACGGACCGTTGCTGGAGTTGGAGGGGCTGGTCGAGGAATATGCCGAGGCGGATGGCCTCGACAAACGCCGGCTCGGACTCCTTGAGGACGAGATTGTCGCGCGGGCCTGGCAGAGCGGCCTGGCCGCCGATTGCGGGCTCGACCGCGCAATGACCGGACGCGAGGCGATCGCACAGCTCGATGCGCAGCTCTGCGACATCAAGGAGCTCGCGGTGCGCGACCGCCTGCATGTGTTCGGGGAAGCGCCCGACACGGCGGCGACCGGCCTGCTTGCGGACGCGATCACGGCGGCCATGGGGCCGGCGGCCGCGACGGTCGATCGCGCCGACATCGCCGCACGGATCGCCGCGAGCGCTGCAGCCGAAGGTAGCGCGTTGCTCGCGGCACTCGACGGTCGCCGCGTCGCTGCCGGTCCCGCCGGCGCGCCGAGCCGCGGCCGGCTCGACGTGTTGCCCACGGGGCGCAATCTCACCGCGATCGACCCGCGTGCGATCCCGACCCGGACCGCCGCTGTGGTCGGCGTACGCGCGGCTGACGAGGTGATCCGGCGCTATTTGCAGGATCATGGTGACTACCCGCGCGCGCTCATGCTCGATCTCTGGGCGTCCGCATCGCTGCGCACGGGCGGTGACGATCTGGCCCAGGCCTTGGCTTATCTGGGCGTGCGGCCGCGCTGGGACCTGAACTCCAATCGTGTCACCGGCGTCGACGTACTGCCGTTGGCGATGCTCGACCGCCCGCGCATCGATGCGACGCTGCGGATCTCGGGGCTGTTTCGCGACCTGTTCGAAGCGCAGATCGCGCTGTTCGATCTCGCCGTGCAGAAAGTGGCGTCTCTCGACGAGGACGATGCCGACAATCCGCTGGCCGCGGCACGGCGGCGCGGCGAGAGCCTCGCGCGCGTGTTCGGCGGGGCGCCTGGCAGCTACGGTGCCGTTGCCGCCGACCTTGCGCTCGGAATGGACTGGACGAGCCGGTGGCAGCTCGGCGAGGCGTATCTCGAGAGCGCCGCTTATAGCTTTGGCGGGACGCATGACGGCGCGTCTGCTTCCGACACGTTCCGCGCCCGCGTCCGCAGTGCCGACGCCCTCGTGCATCCGCAGGACGATCGTGAGCGCGACCTGCTCGATGGCGAGGAGGCCGCCGACTTTGCCGGAGGCTTCGCAGCCGCTGCAGCGTCGCTCGGCGCGTCGCCGACGCTGCTGCATCTCGACACCAGCCGTCCGGAGGCGCCGGCGGCGCGGAGCTTCAGCGAGGAGATTGCCCGCGTGGTGCGCGGCCGTCTCACCAATCCGCGCTGGATTGCGGGAATGCTTGCGCATGGCTATCGCGGCGTCGCCGAGATCGCGCAGGGCGTCGACGCGCTCTACGCCTTTGCGGCCACCTCCGACACCGTTGCCGAGCACCTGTTCGATCTGGCGCATGGGGCGCTGCTGCGTGACGAGGCCGTGCTGGACGGCATGACCGCACGCAATCCCGCGGCCGTCGCCGCGATCGTGGCGCGATTCGAAGACGCGCTGCGACGGCAGCTGTGGGTGCCACGCCGAAATGCCGTCGCCGATGAGCTTGCGCATGCGCGCACGCGCCTGACGCAAGCGGAGAGCGCGTCATGACCGCCTCGGTCGAGATCAAGGGCTGGTGCCCGGGCGCGCGGCGGCCGATGCCGAGCGGCGACGGCCTCATCGTTCGTGTCCGGCCGCATGGCGGCGCGTTGCCGGTGTCGGCGCTGCGCGAGCTTGCCGAGGCCGCTCGGCGCTACGGCAACGGCCAGATCGACCTCACGCGCCGCGCCAATCTGCAAATACGTGGCGTATCGTCCGAGACGCTCGCGCCGCTGTGGGAGCTGATGGCATCGCTCGGCCTGCTCGATGACAGCGCCGAGCTCGAGGCCATCCGCAACATCGTCGTCAATCCGCTGGCGGGACTCGACCCGGCCGAATGGGTCGACATGCGTCCCGTCGCTGCCGAGCTGGAGACGCTGCTGGCCTCGGATCAGGCGCTCCATGCGCTGCCGCCCAAGTTCGGCTTTGCGCTGGATGGCGGCGGCAGGCTGCCGCTGACCGGGCTCGCCGCGGATATTCGTCTCGTCGCCTGTGGTGGCACCGAGGCAAGGCGGATCGCCGTCGGCATTGCCGGTTCGAACGACTATGTGTGGCTGGGAACGGCAGCCGTGACCGACGCGGCGTCGACGGCCGTTCACCTCGCGCGGCTGGTGCTGCAACACAGCCCGACGCGACGTTCCGCGACGTTGCAGCCGCAAGCGAGCGCTGCCATCCGCGCTGAACTGGGCCTCGATGTTTCAAACGCCGTCGCGACGGCGTCAGCAACCATTTCGCAGCGACGTTGCGGCATCATTGCCCTGACGGATCAAACCTGCGCCGTCGGTCTCGGCGTGCCATTCGGCCGCATCGATAGCGGCACGCTGGCGCGGCTTGCGGCCATGCTCGCGGCACACGATGTTGCCGAGGTCCGCCTGTCACCATGGCGTGCGCTGTATGTCGCCGCGGGCGCCGTGACCGCGGAGCAACTGGTGGCGGATGCCGCCCGGCTCGGCCTGGTCGTCGACGATGCCGATCCATTGATGCGCATCGACGCCTGCTCGGGCGCCGGCTGCTGTCCATCGACCGGACTGGCGACGCGACAGCATGCCCGCGTGCTCGCGGATGCGATGGCCCGGACCGGATTCAACGGCACGCTGCACGTCTCCGGCTGCGCCAAGGGCTGCGCACGCTCGGCAGCCGCGGACGTCGTGCTGGTCGGCGAGGGCGAAGGTTATCACATCGTCCGCAACGGCACGGTGAAGAGCGAATCCTGCGGCATGCTCGATCCCACTGAGACCGACGTCGACGGGCTGTTCGAAACGAAAGAAAAGGCCGATGTCTGAGCTGCGCGACTACATCAAGGACGGGGCGGAGATCTATCGCCGTTCGTTCGCGACCATCCGCGCCGAGGCCGATCTGTCGCGCTTCCACGGACTGGAAGAGAAGATCGCCGTGCGCATCATCCATGCCTGCGGCATGGTCGAGATCACCTCCGACATCGCCATGTCCGAACACTTCGCCGCCGAAGCGCGGGCGGCGCTCGATCGTGGCGCGCCAATCCTGTGCGACGCCAAGATGGTGGCGCAGGGGATCACGCGGGCGCGGCTGCCGGCGAGGAACGAGATCATCTGCACGCTCGATGCTCCCGCCGTGCCGGCGCTTGCGGAGCAGCTCGGCACGACGCGGTCCGCGGCAGCGCTGGAGCTGTGGCGGCCGCATCTCGGCGGCGCGCTGGTGGCGATCGGCAACGCGCCGACGTCGCTGTTTCATCTGCTCGACATGCTCGATCAGGGCGCGCCGCGACCGGCTGCGGTGATCGGAACGGCCGTTGGGTTCGTCGGAGCCCGGGAATCCAAGGAGGCGCTCGCGGTGGACGGCCGTGTGCCCTATCTGATCGTGAGGGGTCGCAAGGGCGGCAGCGCCATGGCGGTCGCGGCGGTGAATGCGATCGCGAGCGACGTCGAATGAGCCTGCTCGACACCATCGCGGGCTCGGCCGATCCGGGTACGCTGTACGGCATCGGCGTCGGTCCGGGCGACGTTCGCTATCTGACCTTGCGCGCCGCTGGTCTGGTTCGGTCCGTCGACGTGGTGGCGTTCTTTGCCAAGCGCGGCATGGAAGGCAACGCGCGACGGATCGTGGCGCCGTTGATGGAATCGGGCCGGCACGAGCTGCGGCTCGAATATCCGGTCACGGAGGAATTGCCCGTTGCCGACCTGTTCTATCAGTCCCAGATCGCCGACTTCTACCGACGTGCGTCGGACAGCATCACCGCGCATCTGGCGGCGGGGCGATCGGTCGGTCTGCTATCCGAAGGCGACCCGTTCTTCTACGGCTCGTTCATGCATATGTGGCGGCGGCTCGAGCGCGATCATCCGGTCGAGGTCGTCCCGGGCGTAACCGGCATGTCCGGCTGCTGGACCAAGGCCAATGTTCCAATCACCTGGGGCGACGACGTCCTCTCCGTGCTGCCGGGCACGCTGGGCGAGGACGTCCTGCATGACCGGCTGACGCGTTGTGAGGCCGCCGTCATCATGAAGGTCGGGCGCAACCTCACCAAGGTGAAGCGCGCGATCATCAGCGCCGGCTTGCTCGATCGCGCGCTCTATGTCGAGCGCGGCACGATGGAGGCGCAGCGTGTCGCGCCCCTGGCCGAGGTGGAGCTGGAGCGCGGCCCCTATTTCTCGATGATCCTGATCCCCGGACAGGGGCGACGGCTATGACGGGCACGCTGACCATCGTCGGCGTCGGCCCGGGGCGAGCCGAACTGATCACGCCGGCCGCCTCGGCCGCCATCGCTCGCGCGACCGATCTGATCGGTTATGGACCGTATCTCGACAGAGTGACCACGACGAGTCCGGGCCAGATCCGGCACGCCAGCGACAATCGCGTCGAGCTCGACCGCGCCCGCCACGCACTCGGGCTCGCAAGCGACGGCAAGCAGGTCGCGGTGGTGTCGGGCGGTGATCCCGGCGTCTTCGCGATGGCCGCAGCGGTGTTCGAAGCGGTCGAGGCGGGACCGGCGGCCTGGCGCGACCTCGACATCCGTGTCGAGCCTGGTGTCACGGCCATGCTGGCAGCCGCGGCCGAGGTCGGGGCGCCGCTCGGTGGCGACTTCTGTGCGATCTCGCTGTCTGACAATCTCAAGAGCTGGACGACCATCCGCCGCCGCCTGGAGGCGGCCGCTGCAGCTGATTTCGTCATCGCGCTGTATAATCCGCTGTCCAAGGCGCGCCCGCATCAGCTGGGCGAGGCGTTCGCGCTGCTGCGGCAGATCAAGCCGGCTTCGACTATCGTCATCCTGGTGCGGGCCGCGGGCAGTGGTGATGTCAGACAGATCATCACCACGCTGGGCGAGGTGGATCCCGACAGGGCGGACATGCGCACGCTCGTGCTGATCGGATCGACGGCCACGCGCCTGATCGCGCGCGGGCGCCAGCCGCCCTTCGTCTATACGCTGCGTCGTGAAGTCGAGGGCGGCGCATGAGCGAGCTGCGCCTCCAGCCACAGCAACGCGGCCCGCGCGCCGTCCAGCGCGACGCCATGCGGCTTCACGGGGCGGGTGATCATCACCACCGGAATCGCGAGCCGTCGCGCGGCTGCGATCTTCGGGTAGGTCGCGGCTCCGCCGGAGTTTTTCGACACCACGAAGGCGATGCGCTCCTGGATCAGAAAGGCTTCCTCTGTCGGCTCGTCGAACGGCCCCCGATCATGGACGAAGCGAATGTCGGAGGGCAGCAGGACGTCACCAGGCGGATCGATGGTTCGGGCGACATAGTGATGCTGCGGGGCTGCCCCGAAGGCTGCGAGCTCCAGGCGACCAAGGCTGAGGAACACACGCGCCGGATCGGCTCCGAGCGCCGAAGCCGCGTCGTCGGCACTGTCGACCTCGATCCAGCGGTCGCCGGCCTGACGTTGCCAGGCCGCGCGCCGGATCGACGCCAGCGGCACCGACAGCGCATGGCAGGCTGCGACGGCATGGCGCGAGATCTGGTCGGCGTAGGGATGCGTGGCATCGATGACGGCGTCGATCGCATGATCCCGCAGCCAGGCTTCCAGTCCGGCGATGCCGCCGAAGCCGCCGATGCGCGTCGGCAGCGGCTGCGGTTTGGGCGAAGCGGTGCGGCCGGCGAGCGAGAGCGTCGCTGCGAACCGGTCGTCGCCGGCGAGCAGCTTCGCCAGCTCCGAAGCCTCGGTCGTCCCGCCGAGAATGAGGATGCGCATGCGGGGCAGGGTCCATGGTGAACTCGGCCGCAACTTGCAACGCGCAGCGCTGGCTGTCCATCGTCGGGATTGGCGAGGACGGCGTTGACGGCCTCTCGACGCCTGCGCGACGTCTCATTGCGCAGGCGGCCCTCGTGGTCGGCGGCACCCGTCATCTCGAGCTTGCAGCGCCGCTGATTGCGGGCGAACGGCTGGCCTGGCCCAGCCCGCTGAAGCTTGCGTTCGATCAGATCGCGGCGCGACGGGGAGAGCCCGTCGTGGTTCTCGCAAGCGGCGATCCTTTCAACTACGGCGTCGGCAAGCAGCTCATGCAGCGTTTCGCGTCCGCCGAGATGCTGTGCGTCCCGCAGCCCTCGGCCTTCAGCCTCGCGGCGGCGCGGCTCGGCTGGCCGCTGCAGGACGTGGCGCAGGTGACGTTGCACGGCCGCGCGCTCGAAGGGATCATCCGCCATCTTGCGCCGGGGGCGCGCATTCTGGCGCTGGCCTGGGATGGATCCACCGCCCCAAGGCTCGCCGCGCTGCTGACCTCACGCCGCATGGGACGCTCGCGCCTGACGGTGCTGGAAGCGATCGGCGGCGCGCACGAACGGGTGCGAAGCGCGCTGGCTGACGCGTTCGATCTTTCCGATATCCATCCGTTGACCACGATCGCGATCGAGGTTGACGCAGAGGTTGATGCGCCCGTGATCCCGCTGACCGCCGGTCTTGCCGATGACCTATTCGAGCATGACGGCCAGTTGACCAAGCGCGAGGTCCGCGCCGTGACGTTGTCGGCCCTGGCGCCACGTCCAGGCGAACTGCTGTGGGACGTCGGGCTGGGCTCGGGTTCGGTGGCAATCGAGTGGCTGCTGCGTCATGGCTCGTTGCGCGTGATCGGCATCGAGGCGCGGCAGGACCGGGCCGACCGGGCGATGCGCAACGCGCTGGCGCTCGGCGCTCCCGAGCTGAAGCTGGTGATGGGGCGCGCGCCGGCGGTGCTGGCGGATCTCGAGACGCCGGATGCGGTCTTCATCGGCGGCGGCATTTCGGAAGCGGGGGTGTTCGAAGCCGTCTGGTCGCGGCTGAAACCCGGCGGCCGCCTCGTCGCCAACGTGGTGTCGCTCGAAGGCGAGGCGCGGCTGATCGAGTTGTTCGGCAAGCATGGCGGTGAACTGATCCGCATCGCCGTTTCGCGGATCGAACCGGTCGGTCGCATGCATGGCTGGCGGCAGGCCATGCCGATCACGCAGTGGCGGGTGACGAAGCCATGATCGCGCTCGGGATTGGCTGCCGCCGTGCCGCCAGCGTCGCAGACATCGAGGCGGTGATTGCACATGCGCTCTCGCTTGCGCGCCTCGCACCCGCGGACGTGGCGGTGCTCGCCACTGCGGCCGACAAGGTCAGCGAGCCTGGCGTGATCTGCGCCGCGCAGCGGCTTGGCCGTCCGCTGCTCGGAATTGCCTCTGCAGCGATGACGGCTGTCGCCGACCGCGCGATCACGCGAAGCGATCGCGTGAGGCGCTTG
Organism: Bradyrhizobium sp. SZCCHNR1098; assembly: GCF_032489375.1. Taxonomy (NCBI): domain Bacteria; kingdom Pseudomonadati; phylum Pseudomonadota; class Alphaproteobacteria; order Hyphomicrobiales; family Nitrobacteraceae; genus Bradyrhizobium; species Bradyrhizobium sp. SZCCHNR1098. The sequence continues at coordinate 31,416 of NZ_JAUEXY010000008.1, read as the reverse complement.
AAGGGTGTACCTTCGGTGGCCGAGACGGCCGCGCTGGCTGCCGCCGGCGCGAATGCCCGGCTGATCCTCGCGCGCGTCGCAAACGCCGCGGCGACCTGCGCGCTGGCGGAGGGCGAGGCTGTCACCGATGCGGAGCCTGCGCCATGACGGTGCACTTCATCGGCGCCGGTCCCGGTGCCGCCGACCTGATCACCTTGCGTGGTCGCGACCTGATCGCGCGCTGCCCGGTGTGTCTCTATGCGGGCTCGCTGGTTCCTCAGGCGCTGCTCGATCATTGTCCGCCCGGTGCGCGTATCGTCGATACCGCACCGATGTCGCTCGACGAGATCGTGGCCGAGATCGAGCGTGCCACGCTCGCGGGCGAAGATGTGGCGCGGCTGCATTCCGGCGATCTCTCGATCTGGAGCGCGCTCGGCGAACAGCTGCGGCGCCTCGACGCGTTGAGGATACCCTACACGATCACACCCGGCGTGCCGTCGTTCGCGGCGGCGGCGGCCGCGCTCGGTCGCGAGCTGACCTTGCCGGGACTCGCACAATCGGTGGTGCTCACGCGTACCTCCGGCCGCGCTTCGGCCATGCCCGAGACGGAACAGCTCTCGCTGTTCGCGCAGTCGCGCGCCACGCTCGCCATCCATCTCTCGATCCACGTTCTCGATAAAGTCGTCGAGGAGCTGCGGCCGCACTACGGCGACGACTGTCCGGTGGCGATCGTCTATCGCGCGAGCTGGCCGGATCAGTTGATCCTGACCGGCACGCTGGCGACGATCGTCGGGCAGATCACGACTTCCGCCGTGGAGCGGACCGCGCTGATCCTGGTGGGCCGCGCGCTCGCAGCTGAGGATTTTCGCAATAGCGCGCTGTATGATGCCGATTATCAGCGACGCTTCCGCGGGAGGGGCGAATGAGCCGGCCCGTAACTCTGTCCGACGAGCCGGCCATCGCGGTCGAACACGGCGACATCGAGCGCAATGTCGTTGTCGCTCAGCGCACGCCGCGCCGTCTGCCAGGCGGCGTGCGCGACGACCTCGCCGGCCGGAAATCCGAGCCGCTCGGCCTCCTGAAGCACCTGCAGCGCGGTGTTGGCGGTGCGCGCGGTCGTGACCAACGCGTCCGGCGCGCCGGCGTCATGCAACGTGTTCGCGAGCCAGCCGAGATCGACTTCGCCGGCGCGCGAATGCAGGTCGAGCAGGCCCTGGCCGAGCTTGGTCATCTTGGCGAAGCCGCCGGCCACGGTGATGCGGGCCACCGGATGCCGGCGCAGATATTTCAGCATGCCGCCGGCGAAATCGCCCATGTCGATCAGCGCCGTCTCCGGCAGGCTGTGGAGCTGCTGCACGGCCTTCTCCGACGTGCTTCCCGTCGCGCCGGCGATGTGCGGCAGGCCGGCGGCGCGCGCGACGTCGATGCCACGATAAATGGAGTGGATCCAGGCGGCGCAACTGAACGGCACGACGATTCCCGTGGTGCCGAGGATCGACAGGCCGCCGACGATGCCGAGGCGCGGGTTCAGCGTCTTCTTGGCAAGCTCCTCGCCGCCAGGAATGGAGATCTCGATGATGACGTCGCCCGTCGCGCCGAGCGCTGCGGCGGCTTCGCCGATCGCCGCCGCGATCATCTCCCGCGGCACCGGATTGATCGCAGGTTCTCCCGGCGGCAGCGGCAACCCCGGGCGCGTCACGGTGCCGACGCCCGGACCTGCGCGGAACGTCATGCCGGAGTTGTCTGCACCGCGCCGCAGAGTCGCTTTGACCAGCGCACCGTGCGTGACGTCAGGATCGTCGCCGGCGTCCTTGATGACGCCGGCGGTTGCCTTCGCGCCGTCGGCCTCGTGCATCGCGACCGCAAAGCCGACACGACGTCCGCCGGGCAGGGCGATCTCGACCATGGCAGGACAGTTGCCCGTGATCAGCAGCTCGTAGGCGGCGCGCGCCGCGGCCGTGGCGCAGCTGCCGGTCGTCCAGCCACGCTTCAGCGGTCGGTTCGGCGGATCCGCGGTTTCCATCATGTCCGTTCGCATAGCACGTTTTGCCATGCCTCGGCGGCGTTGCGGCCATGACCAGGGTGGCGCCCAGCGGGATCATCATCGCCGCGCCGCGTTCGGGCGCCGGCAAGACGACGGTGACGCTCGGACTGCTGCGTGCCCTCAGCCGGCGCGGCACGCGCGTGCAACCCTTCAAATGTGGCCCCGACTATATCGATCTCGCCTTTCACACGGTTGCGGCAGGACGGACGAGCTACAATCTCGACAGCTGGGCGATGTCGGCGCCGCAACTGCTGGGGCTTGTCCGCGACGTTGCCGCCGACGCCGATATCGCCATCGTCGAGGGCGTCATGGGCCTGTTCGATGGCGCGTCGCATCCCGGACGCGCGGGCAGCGGCTCGGCCGCGGGTCTCGCAGCCCTGACCGGCTGGCCGGTGGTGCTCGTTCTCGATGTGAGTGGGCAGACCGAGACGGCCGCTGCCGTCGCGCTCGGCTGCGCGCGTTTTCGCGACGATGTTCACGTGGCCGGCGTGATCCTCAATCGGGTCGCGAGCGAGCGGCATAGGGCGCTCATCGAGCCGGCGTTCGCGACCATCGGAATCAGGCTGCTCGGCGCGCTGGCGCGGGACGCGCAATTGACATTTCCCGAACGTCATCTCGGACTGGTCCAGGCCCAGGAGATCACGGCCCTCGAAGCCCATCTCGAGCGTCTCGCGGCAAGCGTCTCCGGAGCCGTCGATCTCGAGGCGCTGCTGGGTCTCGCGAATCCGATCCGCTCTACCGATCTCGCTGCGCAGACATCTGGCCCTGGCATCAAACCGCCCGGACAGCGCATTGCGCTTGCCGCAGATGCGGCCTTCTCGTTCAGTTATCCGCATCTCCTGCGGCACTGGCGCGCTCAGGGCGCGGAGGCCATCCCGTTTTCGCCGTTGAACGACGAGGCTCCAGATCCCGCAGCCGACGCGGTCTGGCTGCCAGGCGGCTATCCCGAATTGCATGCGGGACGGTTGGCCTCGGCGCGGTCGTTCCTCGATGCGCTGCGCGCGATGGCCTTGCGCGGCGTGCCGATCCACGGCGAGTGCGGTGGCTACATGACACTGGGGGCGGGACTCGAAGATGCCCACGGTGTCCGGCATGCGATGGCGGGGCTGCTGTCGCTGGAAACCTCGTTCGCACGACGCCGCTTGCATCTCGGCTACCGTCAAGCGACCCTATTGGCCGATTGCAGCCTCGGCCGAAGGGGCGCCGTCGTTCACGGTCACGAATTCCACTATGCAACCATCCTGAGCGAGGCAGACGATCCGCTGATCGCGTGCCGCGATGCGTCGGGCGGCGTCGTCGCCGAGCGCGGCGCCCGGCGCGGGTCGGTGACCGGATCGTTCCTGCACGTCCTGAGCGGGGAGGGCGCATGAGCGAGCCAGGCCGAAGCCCTCCGCAGTTCGACGCGACATTCCGGCAGCGCTTTGCCGAGCTGGTGCGCTGGCGTCGCGACGTCCGCCGTTTCCGCGCCGATCCGGTCTCCCCAGAGCTGATCGAACAGTTGCTCGCGCTCGCGTCCCATGCGCCATCTGTCGGCTTCTGCCAGCCCTGGCGGTTCGTGCTCGTCGAGAGCCCTGAACGCCGCGCGACGGTCATGGAGAACTTCCAGCACGCGAACCAGGCCGCGCTCGCCGGCTATGATGGTGAGCGCCGCGCGCTTTATGCAAGCCTCAAACTGGAAGGGTTGACGCAGGCGCCGGTCCATCTCGCCGTCTGCGCCGACGAGGGCGCTGCCACCGGTCATCGGCTCGGCCGCGCCACGATGCCGGAAACGCTCCGCTACTCGGTGGTGGCGGCGATCCAGACGTTCTGGCTGGCGGCGCGCGCCGAAGGTCTCGGCGTGGGCTGGGTGTCGATCCTGGACCCGGCGGCTGTCTGTCGCGAACTCGCGTTGCCGTCCGACTGGAGCCTGATTGCGTATCTCTGCGTCGGCTGGCCGCAGGAGGAACATGACGATCCCGAACTGGAACGTCACGGCTGGGAAACGCGGCTCGACCAGACAGTGATCAAGCCGCTCAAGCGCTAGGTCACGATGCGAGCGCCAACGCCGGTGCGTCAACCGTCCTTGGCTCGCCAACAGCGCCCGCGGCGCTCATGAGCTGAAACCGTGTGCCGTGCAGGTTGATGGTCAGTGGAATGCCGCGGAAGTCGTCGTGAAAGGCGCGGATGCGGCGCGCCATTTCGGCCGGATCGATGTCGGCGGACATGTCGCACATGGCGGCGTACATCTGTCTGGTGCTCTTCGCCCCGCTCCAACCGACGCCGAGCGCCGGCAGCGGGCCGGCATGGCAGGCGAGGTCGCGCGACATGCGCCAGAACAAATAGGCGAGCCGCACGAACGTCATCTGCTCCAAACCACGGACATCCACGCCGCGCGGGATGTCGAACGTCTCGACACCGACGATCGGGCCGCAGTCGACACGGGTCTCCATCACATGGGCCGTTGCGCCGAAGCGTGTCGCACCGTCGTACATCGCGAAATGAGCCGGCGCCCAGCCCGGATAATCCGGCGGGGCCGGATGAAAATTGTAGGCGCCGTGGCCGAGCGCCTGAAGGATGTCGGCAGGCACGATGACGCCGGTCGTGAAGGCAAGCAGGCGGGATCTGCCGAGCACATCGCGTTCGATGGCTTCGATGTCCTGCAGGCTGACCGCGAAACGGAATGCGAGGGCAGGGTTGTGCGCCCGTAGCAGCTCCGACAGCGCAAGTTGTTGGTCGCGGCTGCCGGTGAGAAGAATGATGGCGTCGAACATGATTTGTCCTGGTTGGCGTCAGCGGCGATGGGCGTTGAAGGTGGCGGGCCGGTGCGCAGCTCCGGAGGTGGCCGTCGCGGCGAACAAATTGGCCGGCAGCTCCTGACCGGGGATGATCTCGAGCACCATGTTGTCGGCCAGCAAAGCGGCCTCCCGCGCGATGCGAACCTCCGGCTGCCACGAGCACAGTGAGAGCTCGAGGCGGCCAAAGCCGCCGCAATCAGCGACGAAGGCGCTGGTCAGCTTCTCGATGCTGTCAGCGGCGGCGCGTGCGCTGCTGCTTCCGACGTCGCGCAGGATGACCGTGACACCTCTGTCGGATTTTACTTTCGAGCGCACCACGAGCAGCGACTCCAACGCGCCGACGCGCCCGGCCCGCCGGGGCGACCGCGCCACCTCGGCAAAGTCCGGGTCGGGACCAAGATCAGCCTTTGTCGGCTTCAGATTGTGGACGATCGTCGCGTTGCGGACTCCGGCTTCCCCTGCGACGGCATGGTAGCTGCGGGGAAGCCAGACCGTGTCGAGCGCGATCTGGGAGCTCACCGCACTCCAGGCCTGATCGATCTGATAGCCGTCCCAGATATCGGGATATGAAGAGGCGATCTCACGCCAGGTTGTCAGCATTGTCCCGGCCGCCTTGGACCGGCCGAAATAGAGGGTGCGCGGCGACATCTCCCAGCCGTTCCACTTATGGACGGCAAAGTCGCAGCCTGCCAGATGAGGAAGGTCCGGAGGTGCTTGGAACATCACGTCGGCCTCGACGTACAACAGCGGTTCGCGATTCCGCTGCCACATCCGCGCGATGAAGTCGGCCTTGTCCGCAGCGCTCAGGCGTTCGCCGGGGCGGCGATCGATCGCCTCGACGTCGAATGGGAGCCCGAGCCGTTGCAACGAGCGTCTGAGATGATAGACGTGCAAGTCGCCGACCGTCGTTGAATGGCAGGACACGACACGCATCGCAGTTGCCGGTGCTGCGTCCGGCGCAGGCCAGTCGCGGCCGCCCCACCATAATTCGTGCGGGCCGTCGGCTGAGGTGCCGACGGTGCCGAACTCGGTCAACTTGGATTTCAGGAAATCGAACGCGGGGTTTTCGCCGAAGGGGATCACCACGGCGTCATGCGAGGTCAGCGCGCCGTACAGCAGCTCCGCCCCGGCGCCCGTTGGCGGGTCGATCAGGACGATAGTACGGCCACGGCCAGGCGGTGGAAGGTCATCGCAGTGAACCACCGGCCCGAATGTTCGCGACAGCCATTGCAGACGATCACCTTGCCGCTGACCGAGCCTGACGCCGTGAGCGCGCAGGCTTTGCACCGGGTCGTGGTCGTTGGTCTTCAGATCTTGTCGCGTCATGCCGGGCCCTCCCGCACAATAGAACGGACCACGTCGGCCAATCAGGCGCGTCGATCGCGCATGCGCTTGCGTCGGTGTCTTGCGATAATGCGAGTAAGACCGGGCTTTCGACACGGAAAACGCGAACTTCGTTTCGCAATATTGCCGGGCGCGCTGCTCGAGGCCGCAACAGATGACAAACACCGTGGCTGCGCGAGCAGAAGTATTCGCAATCACTTCGATCTAGTGCGCCTTATCAAGGCCGAAGCGGACGATTGGTCTCGTAAACGAAGTCGCAGTGCGGATCACGAGTTTCACACCGGATATATCGCGTGCGGTGACGCTCTGGAGCCTCGATGCAGATCGAAACATTCAGCAACATTCGTTGACGCTATAGACATGTTAGCCATCTACGCGCGCGCGTCGGCGGCGTGCGACGCAGCGCGTCGATCGCTTCATCTATCGTGCTATCAGCAACTATAACGTACGAACGCGATGGATCAGGCGCGCAATGTCGCAAAAGTCGTCACGCGATTCAAAAATCGCGTCCGCGGCAACTGACAGAGTCGAAAAATGCGATAATTTCGTCGAGGTGATTCGGAAAAAATTGCCGGGCGAGATGATCGTTTCGCAATAATTCCGAACCTTGCTCAACCGCGGACTTTGTGTGCGCGGTATGCATCCACGGATGCTGTTAGTAAGCGTTGCAGCTCGCGTTTTCTGCTGAATTCGTCTTCTGGAATGAATCCCCCGCCATGCCGAACATCGGCCTCTCTTTCTCAACGATCGTCGGGCGCTCGATCCGCGTGCGGCAGAATTTGCCTGTCCCTGGGCAAAACATTCCATCTAACTACCTGAAAAGTCACAAAAAATCTTCGCCTGCTTCTTTCGGTCGCCACGTTCAACGATCGGAAGCCGTCTGCGAATGCCGCATTCGGCATTGCGGGTTGGAGATTCGGAAATGAGCTACGCGCTGGACGTCTGGGCCCCGGCCGATGGCATATCTTCGAAAGAGCCGGGGTCCCCGGACGTCGCGGCGCTGTCGTCGAGCGAGTCGGCCAGCACGGTTCCCGACTCCGCGCCGCCAGGCGAGACCGCGGTCTTCGACGAGGACAAGGACCTGCTCGACCGGCTCGCCACCGGAGAGGAGCTCGCATTTCGTCTTCTCGTCGAGCGCCACATCGATCGCGCCTATGCGATTGCGTTGCGCATCGTCGGCAATGCCGCCGACGCCGAGGACGTCGTGCAGGACACGATGTTGAAGGTCTGGACTCACCGGGGGCGGTGGCAGCACGGTCGCGCCAAATTCTCGACCTGGCTCTATCGCGTCGTCAGCAACCGCTGCATCGACATCCGCCGCAAGCCGCGGACCGAGAATGTCGACGTGGTACCCGAGGTTGCGGACGGCAAGCCGGATGCAGTGAGCGTCATCGAGCGTGCGGAGCTCAGCGTCCTCCTGGAGGGAGCGATGCAGCGGCTTCCGGAGCAGCAACGGATCGCCGTGATCCTGTCGTATCACGAGAACATGAGCAACGGCGAGATCGCCGAGGTGATGGACACGACAGTGGCCGCCGTGGAGTCCCTGTTGAAGCGGGGACGCCAGCAACTGCGCGACATGCTGCGGCGTCACGAGCGCGACATTCGCGGCGCCTTCACGGATTGCTAACCATAAAATTCTCGGCGCAGGAGAATTCCCGCCTGAATCCCGCAGGCGCTTCCGTTTGATCGGTCAGACGGGGCCGATCCGCACCGTCAGTCCTTCCACGATGCGGCGTGCTTTGCCGATCACTCAGGAGTCCTCACCGTGCCCGCAATTTCCACCAACATCGCCGCCAACTCCGCCGTCCGTTACCTGAACATCAACTCCAACCAGGAGACGAGCTCGCTCGCCAAGCTGTCGAGCGGTTCGCGCATCACGTCAGCCTCGGACGACGCGGCCGGTCTCGCCATTTCGACGCGCATCTCGTCGGACATCACCACGCTGCAGCAGGCTGCGACCAACGCGGCGCAGGCGACGTCGATCCTGCAGACAGCGGATGGCGGCGCGTCCAACATCAGCGACATCCTGGCGCGCATGAAGTCGCTGGCCTCAGAGTCCGCATCGGGCACCACGGTCGGAACCAGCCGCACCTACATCCAGTCGGAATTCTCGCAGCTGATCAGCGAAATTTCGTCGATCGCGACCGGAACGCGCTATAGCGGCCAGAGCCTGCTCGACGGCACCAGCACCTTCTCGTCGGGCGTCTCGGTCCTGGTCGGCTCGTCCGCGTCCGACACCATCAACATCACGCTGTCGGATCTCACCGCGAGCACGCTCGGCGTCTCGTCGCTCGACGTCAGCACCCAGACCGGCGCGACCGCAGCCTTGACCGCTCTCGACACCGCGATCGACACCGTGTCGAAGGCCCGCGCCGACATCGGCGCGCAGGAATCGCGTTTCAACTTCTCGGCGGACTCGATCTCCACGCAGACGCAGAACCTGCAATCGGCCAACTCCGCGATCAAGGACGTCGACATCGCGTCGGAGCAGGCGAAACTGTCGTCGGCGCAGGTGAAGACCCAGGCCGCGGTGTCGGCGGAAGCCGCCGCCAACCAGATCCCGCAGTACCTCCTGAAGCTGCTGGGCTGAGTTGTGATCTGCCGGGCCGGCGCCTCGCCGGTCCGGCTTTTTCCTTGGAGGACGACGATAGATGACGGTGAGCAGCGCAACCTCGAGCACGAGCAGCACGACGTCGTCTTCTTCCTCATCATCGACGAGTTCGAGCAGCTCGCTCACGACGTCGGGAACGAGCACGACGAGCACGATCGACTGGACTGCGCTGATCGAATCCGCGGTCAATGCCAAGCTCACCCAAGCGACCCAGATCTCGACCAAGATCACGGCCAATGAGGCCAAGATCACGGCCTACCAGACGCTGCAGACTGCGCTGAAGACGCTGTCTTCGGGATTGTCGTCACTGGCGACGTCGATGGTGAACTCGCTTGCGACGAACGCCTTCGCCACGCGGGCCGCCACCATCAGCGCGACCGGCGACGTCAGCGCCTCATCGGCTCTGTCGATGTCGGTGAGCAACGGTGCTGCGACCGGCAGCCACACGCTGACGATCGGCCAGATCGCCACCGCACACAAGGTGACGGGCACGGCGCAGTCGAGCCAGACCGCGGCACTCGGCTATTCCGGCACGTTCTCGCTCGGCCTATCCGGCGGCAGCACGGCCGACATCACCATCACCAGCGGCATGTCGCTGCAGGATGTCGTCGACGCGATCAATGCCCAGACCTCTACGACCAATGTCGAGGCGTCGATCGTCCAGGTATCGAGCGGGTCGTATCAGCTGGTGCTGACGGGAACCCAGGATTCCGCTGACATCACCTATGCCAGCTCGTCCGGCGACGACGTGCTCAACAAGCTTGGCGTGACCGACAGCTCGGGTGCCTTCACGACCGTGCTGCAGACGGCGCAGGAGGCGGAATTCACGCTCGATGGGATCAGCCTGACGCGCAACACCAACGACATCACCGACGTTCTCAGCGGCGTCACCTTCGATCTGCTGCAGGCGACTCCGTCCGGAACGACGCTGACCGTCACCATCGGGACGGACACGAGCCAGATCTCGTCGGCATTGCAGACATTCGTCACCGACTACAACGCATTCCGCGATGCCGTGATCGCGCAGCAGACCACCAATTCGGACGGGACGGCGTCCTCGAGCTCCGTCCTGTTCGGCGACGGCACCATGCGCGACATCATGAATTCGCTCCAGGCAGTGCTCGGAACCTCGGTCGGCGGGCTGACGATGGCGGACCTGGGCCTGTCGTTCAACGAGAAGAACGAACTCGAGCTCGATACTGGCACCCTGTCGACGATCCTCAGCACCAATCTGAGCGGCGTGACGACGTTGTTGTCGGCGCAGACCAAGACCTCGTCGAGCCAGCTCAGCGTAGTCAATACCGGATCGTCGCCGCAGTCGTTCACCCTGGATCTGACTGTGGACTCGTCGGGGACGCTCACGACCGCGTCGGTCGGCGGCGACAGCTCGCTGTTCACGGTCAGCGGCAACACGATCGTGGGCAATTCCGGGACGATCTATGCCGGGATGGCCTTCACCTACACCGGCTCGACGTCGCAATCGGTCACCGTGACCTCCACACAGGGGCTTGCAACCCAGATCTACCAGATCGCCAAGACCGCATCGTCCAGCACGGGATCGCTGCAGACGCTGATCGACAATCTGACCTCGCAGGACGAGACGATGCAGGCCAAGGTCGATGACATCAAGAGCTCGGCCGCCACGTTCCAGACTCAGCTCACGGCGCAATACGCCAAATATCAGGCCGCCATCGAGAGCGCCAACAACACGCTTACCTATCTGAAAGCCCTTCTCAACGCGAGTTCGAGTAACTGATGACCCAAAATTCGATGGCGCAATTCGCAAGTCAGGCCTATCGCGGTGCTGCGGTGGCCGTTCCGCCGCTCCGGGCCGTCATCATGCTGCTCAACGGAACGATGCTGAGCTTGCAGAAGTCGCTGCAGGCGCAGGAGGCCCGCCGCTTCGAGGAGGGGCACATCCATGTGACCCGGGCGACCGCCATCCTGCGCGGATTGAGCCTTCACCTTGATCCAACGCGCGGCGGGCCGGTCGCCGACCAGCTGTTCGGAACCTACAACGCCCTGATCGTGGCCGCGCTGCGGGCCTACGGTCGACCTCACATGCGCGAGAATTTCCAGCGGATCACTCAAAGTTTGCTGGAGCTGCGGGAGGCGTGGGAGGCTGTCGATGCGGCAGCCCGGGGAAAGCGAGCAGCCGGTGATTCGGCCAACCGTCGGTAGCTCTGTCCGAATCAGGCACCTGCCGCACTGCGGAAATCTTGGGAAACCGATCAGAAACGGGCTGCATTGTCTCCCGTTTCGGTATCCAGTGCGGCGTCGCGTGCAGACGGCTCCCGAAAAATACGGAGTTTCCCGCGTCCGGTTGCGGTCGATCGTCACAATTGCCGATATCAATTTCGTTCGCGGGCTGAATGCTTTATGACCAAGCCGGAAGCGCTGGATTGGGCGGACGATGGACGTCAGGGAATTCGAGGATCTGATCGGTAGGCTGGGTGAGGACATCTCGCGCTGGCCAGCCGAGCAGCGTCAATCGGCTGCTGATCTGCTTGCATCCTCTCCCGAGGCCGATCGATTGCTGTCCGAGGCACGTCTTGTTCGTGAGGCGCTGTCGTCGCCGCCGGTTCGTGCACCCGCGGGCTTGACGTCGCGTATCCTTGCTGCGGCCAACCGCCTGACCCAAGAGGAAGCGTCAACCGCCCCGGCTGACGCCCACCAGCCCGGCTGAGCTCCGCCAGGGCCGAGCTTGGGCGACTGCGCTTCGGCCGGTTGGGCCGTGGGCGCCGGAACCGCAACACCATCACCCTCAATTTGTCGAGCTCGCTTGCGCATGAATCGGGGGCGCCCGAGTGCGACGACGCGAGCCGTGGCGCGGGAGATGACGCGACGGGTGCAGCCGATCTGACCTGGTCGCGCCGTCCATACTCTCTGCTGGTCTCGTCCTGCCCACCGGCCGAGTGCGCCGCGAGGCCGCGCTGCCGATGCAGAGCGGGGCCCCGCACCAGGCGATTTTTGCCGCCCCTGCGCAACCGCGCGCCGGCAAATTCTGCCGTCGGATCAACTAATTCGACCGACTAATTGTGCGCCTGGATTCGGTGCTCCGGCCGTTTGATCAGCAAACGCCTTCGCGACCGTGTGGTCGTGCTGTGTCCCGCCGCCGTTCGCGGCGCGAGCCGGAGTTCCGTCATGACTGTTTCCGCCGCGAGTTCGTCGACCGCGACCACCTCATCGACCTCATCATCCAGCGACGCATCGCGTACGACACTCAGTTCGACCGAATTTCTTCAGCTCCTGGTGAGCGAACTGCAGAACCAGGATCCGCTCAACGCGACCAGCGTGACCGACTTCATCAACCAGATGACGTCCTACGCCAACTACACCTCGCAGCAGTCGCTCAACAGCAGCATGACCTCGCTGGCTGGCTCGTTCTCGAGCCTGGTGACGCTTAATTCAGTGAACTACATCGGTCACACCGTCGAGGCCAAGAGTGACACTGCCGTTCTCTCGAATGGCTCGGCGACGTTCGGCTATTCCCTCTCGTCGGCGGCATCGAACGTTTCGATATCGATCAAGGATTCCTCCGGAAGCACGGTCTGGACCGGCACAGGGACCGGCAACAAGGGCGCCAATTCGATCACCTGGGACGGCACCGATTCCAGCGGCAATCAGCTCAGCGACGGCGGCCAGTACACGATCTCCGTGACGGCGACGGACTCCGCGGGCACCTCGGTTCTCAACTACACGACGATCACCGGGACCGTAACCGGCATCGACACCTCGACCAGCACGCCGTCGCTCACCGTCGGCGGCGTTCCGGTCAGCGCCAGCAACATTATCGGCGTCACCTCCTGACGGCATTACCCGGAGTACAATCATGAGTCTTTCTGGAGCCCTGTCATCGGCGATCTCGGCGCTCAACGCGCAGAGTTCATCGCTCGCCATGATCAGCGACAATATCTCCAACGCCGATACGACCGGATACAAGACCACGTCCGGCCTGTTCGAGCAGCTGGTGACGGCATCGAGCAGCTCGAAAGCCTATTCCTCGGGTGGCGTCTCGGTCTCCGGCCGTGCCAATATCACGCAGCAGGGGCTGCTGGCCGCCACCACCAACGCGACCGATGTCGCAATCCAGGGCTCGGGTTTCTTCGTCGCGACCAACTCGACTTCGGCCGGAGGCGAGACCTTCTACACCCGCAACGGCGCGTTCACCACCGACAATGCCGGCTACCTCGAGAACAACGGCTATTATCTCGAAGGCTGGCGCACCGATGCGAGCGGCAACGTGGTCGGCAATGGGCTCGAATCGATCAACACCAAGGTTGCGCTGACGAATGGTGGAGCGACCACCAAGACGTCGCTCGCCGCCAACCTGCCGGCCGATGCCGCGAGCGGCGATACCTTCAGCAGCTCGATGACGGTGTACGATTCGCTGGGGCAATCGCACACGCTCAACGTCACCTGGACCAAGGGGGCGACGGCGAACGAATGGACCGCCGATTTCGCGCCGGCCACGGCGTCGGACGGCACCGTGACGAGCGGCACCTATACAATCGATTTCAACTCAGATGGCTCGCTGAGCACGGTCTCTTCGACCAATCTCGGCATCACCTGGAATAACGGCGCGGCGGCCAGCTCGATCGCGCTCAGCTTCGGCACGACGGGCGGCGGCACCGATGGTCTGACCCAGCTGTCATCCGGCAGCACGACGCCGAGCGTCTCCAATTTCAGTGCCAATTCCGATGGCATCTCTTTCGGTACGCTGAGCAGCATTTCGGTCGGCAAGAACGGCCTCGTCGAGGCGACGTATTCCAACGGCCAGACGGTTCCGATCTACAAGATCGCGGTGGCGACCTTCGCCGATCCCAATGGCCTCGTGGCGCATAGCAGCGGCATGTACACGTCGACGGCGACGTCGGGCAATGCGACCCTGCAGGCGTCCGGCGAGAATGGTGCAGGAACCATCTACGGCAGTGAGCTGGAGTCGAGTACGACCGACACCACGGGCCAGTTCAGCAATATGATCTCGGCTCAGCAGGCCTATTCGGCGGCATCGCAGGTGATCTCGGCGGTCAACAAGATGTACGACACCCTGATCTCGTCGATGAGGTAGATCATGGCCGACCTGAAGAGGGAGCGGCTCGGCGAGGGCGAGGCTCTGCTGAAGAAGCTGCGGCGGCTGAGACTGCGCGCCGCGACCGTCGGCAAGGACGACCGCGCGCAACTGTTGACCTTGATTGACGATATCGAAACGGTCCGACGAAAGCTTCTGCGTGAATGCGCGCTGCTCGACGAAGAGCTCAAGGTCGCCACCGTGAGGGTGACGGCGCTGAATACCTACGCCCGTGTCGCGCAGATCAGCCGCCGACCGCAGCGTGAACAGTAGGATGGGAGCGACAGGATGAAACACGCAGTTCAGGCCGATCAGCGGCCGGCCAGCGAAGATGAAGTGCGGACCTTGATCGCGCTGATTGACGAGATCATCGCGGTGGTGTCGGAGGAGAATGCGGAGCTTGCCAAAGGGCTCCCGGCCTCGCGCTCCAAGCAGCTTGACGACAAGAATCGGCTCGCCGGGCTGTTTGAGCAGCGGGTTGCCGAATGCGCCAGGCGAACGGCGAGTCTCGACGTCCGCGACCGCGTCCTGCGCGAACAGCTCATGGAGCATATCTTTAACCTGCGTGGCGCGATGGACGAGAACCTCGTTCGGCTGCGGGCTGCGATCGAAGCCAGCAATCGTCGCATCGAGGCAGTCATGCAGGCGATCCGCGAGCAGATCGCGAATGCGGCGCCCTATGGCGCAGGCGGGCGACGCACCGCGCGTGCGACGTCCTGTGGAACCAATGTCAGGGCATGATGGCCGCCCAGCAGCGGGAGTAGAGTGATGTCGCTCGACATAGCACGGCTGGTCGCGTTCAGCGGCATCTCGGCCACGGAGCTGCAGATCAGCGTGGCGTCGTCGAACATCTCGAACGCCGACACGAAGGGGTATACGCAGAAGACGGCCAACCAGGTCACGAATGTGACCGGGGGAGTTGGGACCGGTGTTTCGATTACCGGCATTTCGAGCAATGTCGACAAGCTGCTGCTGAAATCCCTGATCGGATCCAATTCCGAGCTCGGCGCGGCCGACACCACCAACGACTACCTGACGCAACTGCAGCAGCTGTTCGGCAGCGCGTCCACATCCGGCACCTCGACGACGGGAACGTCGCTGGCAAACTCTCTTGCATCACTGGAGTCCGCCTTGTCGTCGTTGGCGAGCTCGCCCAGCAGTGTTTCGCTGCAATCGGCCGTCGTCAGCGCTCTGGACGATTTCGCCAGCCAGCTGCGCAGCACCTCTGGTGGCGTGCAGACGTTGCGCGCCAACGCCGACAAGGACATCGCGTCGTCGGTTCAGAGCGTCAACGACGACCTGCAGCAGATCGCCGATCTCAATGTCGAGATCCGCAGAATGGCAGCGTCCGGCCAATCGACCGCGGATCTCGAGGATGAACGCAATGCCGCGCTGCAGGACCTCTCGTCCTACATGAACGTCAGCTACTACACGGCGTCGAATGGCGATCTTCAGGTCTATACCTCGTCGGGGCGAGCCCTCGTCGACAGCTCGGCGCACGCGCTGAGCTACACGGCCTCGGCGAATGTCTCGGCGGCTTCGAGCTATGCGTCCGGCGGCTTCAGCGGCATCATGGTCGACGGCGTCGACGTCACGTCCCAGATCACGTCGGGCAAGATCGGCTCGCTGGTCACGTTGCGGGACGAAACCTTGCCGGCCGCGCAGACCCAGCTCGATCAGTTGGCTTCGCAGCTGAAATCGGCGCTGAATGAGATCAGCAATGGCGCGTCGGCCGTGCCACCTCCGGCCACTCTGACCGGGTCGGCGAGCGTCAGCAGCACGACCGCCCTGTCGGCGTCCGGAACGGTCCGCATCGCCGTGGCTGACCAGAGCGGCAATCTCGTTTCGTACCAGGATCTCGATCTGTCGTCCTACGCGACGGTGGGCGATCTGGTCACGGCACTCAACGGCATCTCCGGGGTCTCTGCCTCGATCGACTCCAGCGGACACCTGTCGATCAGCGCCACGTCGTCGTCGAACGGCATCGCGATCAACGATATGACCAGTGCGGTCGGCGGCAGCGGCTTCTCCAACTATTTCGGCATGAATGATCTCGTCACCGGCACGAGCGCCGCCAATTTTGCCGTCAACAGCAGCATCTTGAGCGGCGCTTCTGGTCTGCCGACCGGCACGCTCGACGGTTCTGCGACCTTGACGACCGGCAGCCAGGTGCTGACGGCCGGCTCGGCGACGGTTATCAATGCGCTCATCGACAAGTTCACCGGCTCGACCAGCTTTGCGTCGGCGGGAGGTCTGAGCGCAACGACCGGCTCGTTTGCCGACTATGCCGCGGCGATCGTCGCCAATGTCGCCAGCAAGGCTTCGCAGGCCTCCACTGCCTACACCGCGAAGTCGACGGCCCAGTCGAGCTATGCCAGCTCGCTGTCCTCGCAATCGGGCGTCAATCTCGACGAGGAGACCGCGCGGCTGAGCTCGCTGCAGAACAAATACGCTGCCGCCTCGCAGCTGATCTCCGTGATCAACAGCATGTTCTCTTCGTTGCTCACTGCCGTGCAATCGACCTAGTCCGGAGCGCAGATCATGACGATGCGGATTGCGACATTCTCGAACTCCGACCAGATGATCACGAGCGCGCTGCGGACGCAGGCGACCATGGCCAATCTCCAGGTGCAGGAAGCCTCGGGGCTGAAATCGGAGTATCTCGCCGGCTACGGCGCCGACACCCAGCACGTCGTCAATCTTCAGGTCTCGGTCACGCGGGCGCAATCCTATATCGATGCTGCGACCCTGGCCGACAGCAAGCTGCAAGTCATGTATTCCGCGGTGGGACAGGTGTCCGACATCGTCAGTCAGCTGCGCACGGCCCTGAGCGCCGCGAGCTCCGGCAGCAGCACGGGAACCACGTCGGCGATCAGTACCGCGCAGCAGTTGCTGCAGCAGATGGCGGGCATTCTGAACACCCAGTATGATGGGCAATATCTGTTCGGCGGGGGGCGCACCTCGACTCCGGCTGTCGATACCTCGACCTTCGCGTCCGGCTCGGGATCGCTGGCCACGACGGATACCAGCTATTATCAGGGCGACAGCGAGCTTGCCTCGGTCCGTGTCTCCGACGGCCAGTCCGTGACGTATGGCGTGACCGCCGACAACCCTGCTTTCGAGGAGGTCATGCGTGTTCTGAAGTTCGTTGCGAATAGCTCGACCCTGTCCGGAACCGACATCACCTCCGCGCTGACGCTTGCCGATCAAGCAGTGGACGATGTCGCCACGGTGCAGGCCAAGGTCTCCGATGCAGCGTCCCGGATCGAGAGCGTGAAGTCTCAGCAGACCGACTACAAGAGCTATGCCGAGAGTCTGGCGACCGACCTGACCAGCGTGGACGTCGCTGCGGTCACCGCCCAGCTCTCGACTTATCAAGCCCAGCTCACGGCGAGTTATACCGCCATCTCCAAGATCCAGAGCCTGAACCTGGCCAGTTACCTGCGCTGAGTTTCGGGACATCGTGCGAGCCCAGCAGAGCCGGACTGCCGATTCAAACCATGCGGCTCGCTGGCGGGCATCTCGTCGGCGGACCTCTCAATTGCCTAGCTTGCGACGTTCGACAGCGGCGCTGCGCGGGATCGGTGGGGTGAGTATGGGCGGATCAAGGAAAACGCGAAAGTCCAGCAGCTCCATCTGCGAGAAGAGGATGATCAGGACGTCGAGCCGCCAAGGAATTCCGCACTGGAGTCGTCTGCGCCTTCGTCGCCACGGTCATGGCTCTCGAGCAGATCTGGTGGGTAATCGCGCCCGGCGCAATGAGGCGTTGGCGACATTTGTCGTGTTCGTCTGGCGCGATCATGAGGAGTACGTCATCCGCCGCGGCGGAGGTTGCGCATCGCCGTGCCGGTGCGTCGGGCGAGCCCCACGCACCAGCGAAATCACATCACCAGCGATGATGGGCGCGGATCACGCCATGACCGTAGCGGTGTCCGAAATGACGGCCGCCGTGCCAGCCATGATGGCCCCAACCCGGACCGCGGTAATAGCCGTAGCTGTGCCGCCACGGCCGCGGGCCATAGGAATAGCCGTAGCTGCGATAGATCGGGCGCGGCACGTAGCTGTAGCCATAATAGCCGCCGTAATAGGGCCGGTAGGCCGGGTAGTAGCCGCCATAGCCGTAGGGATAGGCGGCGTAGCGATACCCGCCGTAGTAGGGATAGGGCGCGTAGCCGCCATAGTAGGAGGGTGCGGCGATCGCCGATCCGATCAGGGCACCCGCCAACAGCCCCGCGCCGATCGCGGCACCGCCGCCCCAGCCGCCATGCCAGCCGCCGTAGCGGACCTGCACGGCATTCGAGCTTTCGGCGCTCGGTTTGGCGGTTGCTGACAGCGACGTCAGCGGCGCAGCCGAGACCGAGTGCAGCGTGGATACAGAAAGTGCGCCGGCGATGGCGAGCGTCGCGGCGGCTTTGAAGGTGACCATCCTGATGTCTCCCGTTGATTCAGCGCTATGCTCAACCGGACGAGACGAACTTCGTTGCATTTGTCGCAGCGGACGTTTTGTCACGCGCCATTGGTCCAGGCGGCGGTCGATGCCGGGGGGGGGCATCGACCTTGGTGTCGTTACGGGCAGGAATGGCGCAGGCCGTCATTGCCGAGATAGGTGCCGGAGCCCGGGTCGTAGGACCGGCCCCGCTGGGCGCAATAGGCCTGGGCGTTGGCGGCCTCGGCGCGGCTGTCGGCGATGGCGCCCCCGATGATCGCGCCGGCCGCGAGGCCGCCGAGGGCGGCGGCACCCGCACCATAGCCGTGGCGATGCCCGTAAGAGCGATGGCCGTAATAGCCGTGGCGATGACCGTAACCGCCGCGCCAGTGGCGATATTGCACCTGCTGCGGCTCGGTCGCGTTCTGCGTGGCTGGGGTCGGCGCCGGGTGGTTCGGCAGCAACGGCGCTGCGGCGAGCGGCGATGCGGCCGCGAGCGCCATCGTTCCGATGGTGGCGACCGTCAAAAGCTTGCGCAGATCCATCTGCGTGCTCCTTTCTGTTCTTTGTGCCGGAGGGCAACGGCTCGCCGTCGCCCTCCGTTCCGCGCCGCGAAGGAGCATGTCGGCGGCACGAGGTCGCATCCAAGAGCGGAACCGTGACCGCAAGCTAATCGATCAGCGCATCGAGCAGCGCATCGGGACATTCTGTCATCATCGTATGTCCCGCGCCGGGCAGGACGGTCGTGCGCGATTGCGCAATCGCAGCCGCCAGCGCCTTGCCGGCCTTCAGCGGCGTCATCATGTCCTTTTCGCCGAGGATCAGCCGCGTCGGCACCTTGATCCTGGCCGCCGATGCCAGCGCATCCTGGTACTCGTTGCAGGCCGAGAGATCGTTGAACAGCACGCCCGGCGCGCAGCGCTCCAAGGTCGCCTGCGCGCCGCCATGCATCCACAAGCCCGGTGCGCGGCTGCCGCCGAGCTCGGCGGCAAAACCGAGGCCCCAGATCGAGACCATGTCGATGGCGGCGTGATCGTTGGATTCGGCGGCCTTCAGGAGGTCAGGCCCTACCGTCATCGTCGCCGCGGTGCCGATCAGGCTGAGCGCCGACACGCGATCGGGATGGCGTGCCGCGGCATCCAGCGCGATCAGCGAGCCCATCGAATGGCCGATCAGGTGAGCGGGTTTCGCGTTCAACGCCTGCAACAGCGCGATGATCCAATCGGCCATCGCAGCGATGGTCGGCAGCGCCGGGCCCGCCGAGCGGCCATGGCCCGGCAGATCGGGCGCCAGCACGGCAAAGCCATGATGGGCGAACCAGCGGCTGTGCAGTGCCCAGACCGAATGATCGAAGCCGGCGCCATGGATGAAGACGACGGCCGGCAGGGGCGAATCGAAATCGCGGCCGCCCGTGGCGGCGAAGACCTCATGATCTCCGATTGACAGCTGCATGGCTCACACCTTCTGCGAGGCGCGCAGCGCCTGTCCGAGATCGTCGATGATGTCGCCGGCCGCCTCGATGCCGACCGAGAGCCGGATCAGCTCCTCGCCGATTCCGGCCGCGTCGAGCTGGGCTGCGTCCATCTGCTGATGCGTGGTCGAGGCGGGGTGGATCACCAGCGTCTTGGCATCGCCGACATTGGCGAGATGGCTGATCAGCTTCAGGCTCTCGATGAACTTGCGCCCCGCCGGACGTCCGCCCTTGATGCCGAACGAGATAATTGAGCCGGCGCCGCGCGGCAACAGCTCCTTGGCGAGCGCATGGTCCGGATGGGCCTCGAGCGAAGGATGCAGCACCCAGTCGACGGCCTTGTTGGCCGTCAGCGCCTCCAGCACGGCGCGGGTGTTGGCGACGTGCCGCTCCATGCGCAGATGCAGCGTCTCGACGCCCTGCAGCAGATGGAACGCGTTGGTAGGCGACAGGCAGGCGCCGAAATCGCGCAGGCCTTCGGTCCGCGCGCGCATGATGAAGGCGGCCGCGCCGAACTGCTCGTCGAAGACGATGCCATGATAGCCGGCATAGGGCTCGGTGAGCTGCGGGAATTTGCCGGACGCGCGCCAGTCGAACCGGCCGCCATCGATGATCGCGCCGCCGATCGCGATGCCATGGCCGCCGAGCCACTTGGTCGCAGAGTGCATCACGATGTCGGCGCCTTGGGAAATCGGCTGGCTCAGATAGGGCGTCGCGAAGGTGTTATCGATCAGGAGCGGCACGCCGGCTGCATGCGCGATCGCCGAGACCTTGGGGATGTCCAGCACCTCCAGACCGGGATTGCCCAATGTCTCGCCGATCAGGAGCCGCGTGTTCGGCTTGATCGCGGCGCGGAAACCGTCGTGATCCCTGGGCTTGACGAAGCTCGTGGTGATGCCGAAGCGCGGCAGCGTGTGCGCGAGCAGGTTGATGGTGCCGCCATAGAGCGAGGAGGAGGCGACGATGTGATCGCCCGCATTCAGGAGCGTGGCGATGGCCAGATGCAGCGCCGCCTGGCCGCTCGCGGTGCAGACGGCACCGACGCCGCCTTCGAGCGCGGCGAGCCGCTCTTCGAGCACGGCCGTGGTCGGGTTGGAGATGCGGGTATAGATGTGGCCGGCACGTTCGAGATTGAACAGCGCCGCGGCGTGCTCGGTGTCGTCGAACACATAGGACGTGGTCTGATAGATCGGCACCGCGCGGGCGCCGGTCGCGGGATCCGGGTGCTGGCCCGCGTGCAGGCTCAGGGTTTCGAAGGCGGGCGGTTTCGGCGGCGGCATGCGGATCAACTCTCCTCAAGCAGATCGCATCTTCTGCCACAGATTTCGCCGTCAGTCAGGAGCGGCGCGGTGCGCCGCCCCTGAGACATCGATCAGCCGCCGAAGCGCTGCGGGAACAGGCCGGCCGAGGCGATCTCGGCGATGGACAGGCGTGCGCTCGGCTTCTCGCGCTCCTTGAGCATGGCGGGCAGGTTGGCGCCGTCGCCCTTGCGGCCGACCGCGATCGCGATCTCCACGGCGAAACCGTCGGGCACCCCGAGCGCTGTCTGTGCGGCGGCGACGTCGAAGCCGCTCATGCCGTGGGTGATCCAGCCGGACACCGCCGCCTGGTTGGCGAAATTGGCCCAGGCCGCGCCGGCATCGAAGGAATGCGTGCGCGTTGGTGCCGGCTCGGTCTTGCCGGCCGGGATGAAGGTCTTCTTCGACAGCACGTAGACGATCGCCGCGGCATGCTGCGCCCAGCCGCGGTTGAACTCGACCAGCGGCGCCAGGAAGGTGTCGAACTCGGCCGAGCCGCGCAGCGCGTAGAGGAAGCGCCAGGGCTGCGAATTGTAGGAGGAGGGCGCCCAGCGGGCCGCCTCGATGAAGGTCAGGAGCTGCGTCTCAGGAAGCGCCTCGTCGCTGAAGCCGCGCGGCGACCAGCGATCGACGAAGATGCGATGCGCCGGATGCTCGGTGATGCGGTCGGTCGGCGGGGGAAGATGGGCAGTCACGGGTGGTCTCCTTCGTTCAGGCTCGTCGTCGGGCCTCGTGCCGCGCTTCGCTGCCGGGCACAATCTCGGCTCCTGTGTGGCTCACGGCGCTTTGGGAGTCCAGATCGCCAACGCAGATGTGTCCACCTTCGCCGGCAGCACGCGCTCCGCCAGGAAAGCATCCGCGATCTTCTGCTGCTCCGACAGGCCGGCCGCGGTGACCGCGCCGACCTGGTAGGAGCGGTGGCTGTTGGCCTCCTCGACGGTGGCGGCATCGATGCCCCAGAGCGCTGCGAGCTGGCTCGCCGCGGCGCCCGGATTGGCCTTCACCCATTTGCCGGTTTCGACGAGCTTGCCGTAGATGACGTTGAGGGCGTCGCCATGCCCGGCGGCGTAGTCGGCGGATGCGAGATAGTAGCGCTTGTAGCTGGCAAGCCCGTCGCTGCCGTCCGCGAGCACGCGCGCCCCTGACTGGCGGATGGTGCTGGTCAGGAACGGATCCCACGCGACCCAGGCATCGACATTGTTGCTGACGAAAGCGGTCCTGCCGTCGGCGGGCGGCAGATAGGCGGGGGTGATGTCCTTGAAGGTGAGACCCGCTTTGGCGAGCGCGGCGAGCAGCAGATAGTGGCTGCCGGCGCCCTTGGTCACCGCGATCTTCCTGCCTTTCAGCTCAGCGAGCGTCTTGGTCGGCGAAGCCGTTGCCACGAGGATCGCCTGCGCCGACGGCGAGGCGGCCTCCTCGGCGACATAAGCGAGCCTCGCGCCCGCGGCCTGCGCGAACACCGGGACGGTATCGGCGACATCGGCGCCGACATCGATGCTGCCGATGTTGATCGCTTCCAGCAGTGGCAGGCCGCTGGAGAATTCGTGCCACGACACCTTGATGCCGAGCGGCGTCAGCGCCTTCTCCAACTCGCCATTGGTTTTGAGGAGGGCGATCAGGGTCGAGGATCTCTGATAGCCGATGCGCAGCGTCTCGGCTGCGTCGGCTTGCGACGTGGCGAGCGCACCGAGCAGGGCCGCGGCCATCATCAGGACGCCGCGACGGGCGAGATGCAAGGGCCGAGCGCGGCGCAGGCCGCTGAAGGACGGTGTCATTCGGCAATCTCCCAAACAGGCGGTTGCATGCAATTGTCCAGGATCATTCGCAGGATCGTGAGCCCTGCGCAATTTTGCAGATCTGTTCATATGGAGATGAAAGTTTCTCATGTGCCCGTGCCGCGAGGGGTTTTGTTTTCTTGGCGCGCGAGATCTGACGAGACAGCCGCTCGCATCCTCGCGACGCGCAGGGCGTCCGAGATGTGTCTGCCGTTCGTCCCTCCATCGAGAGAGGGCACAGGGAAGGCCGGGCGTCGACTGACACCCATGGCCCGCGTGCAAAAAAGGAAGCACGCGGCGGTTACCACAGGATCAGCCGGACATCCGGCCTTCCCTGCGCAACGGGCTTACGGCTTATACGCGTTCTCCCCGGCGCGCCGAGCTTTCTGGCCACCGTCGCCTGCGCGAAGCCGAGCCTCGTCGCAGACTTGATACTAGCATCGGAGTATCAGGACCACGCGATTTCGCCGTCCGGCTCCCATCGTTCGTCCGCGCGCTTGACGCACGCTGCGACGAGAACCGGCCATCGCATCCCGCACCAACGTTTCGTGACGTTCGCGAAGCGCCCCTCTCGATCGGGCGGGATAGGGTGATACAACCACAAATTCCGAAAAAAAGAAACAAGAATGTTTTTCGCAGGAGGACTGGACAGGGCAAATCAGCTTGAGAACGCGGGCGAATTTCGTTCCGTCGCGCAAGCGCGAGGAGAAGCAATAGGCTCGTCACGCAAGACCTGGAGCTTTGGCATATGACAATCAGCTTGAGCCCCTCTGCCTCCACGTCATGGCCGGACCTCGTCCCGGCCATCTACGTCTTAGTAACTCTCCGCAGAGGTTTGGGCGGGTTGTCCGATCGAACGGCCTTGCATCTGCCGGCCGAAATGAAGCGCGGGAGCTCATGAGCGGATTTGGCCTGAGGCCTCCGACTTGCGCGGTGCGACAAATCGGCAGCCATTGGGGGCAGGAGCCGCGGAGCAAGCGCATTCGGGAGGACAGCCCGTGACTAAAGCAAACCTCCGCGACCGAGTCAGCGGCGTTCGCATTCAGCCCATTGTGGACATCCGAAGCGTAGACCGGGTAGTCCGAGCCCGGGCCACGGGCGGACATGGAAATGGAGGCGGCAACTCGTCGTCGCCAAGCACATTCCTCAGGACGTCCACTCGATCAGCTGAATGGTGACAATCTTTGTCGCCATGCGCCGTGTTTACATTGCGCAGCACGTTGGTGAAGCCGCCGCCCACACCGACGACGCCTGCATGGTTGGAGAACCCCGCAGCTATCGCGGGGGTGCCTCGACTCATGTCGGGGAAAAGGCAGGCGGTCGGCCTTGCCGCGCCGACGCCGGTCTGTAGGATTGCTGCCGCATTCCAAGGAGACATATTGATGAGATTGTTGATTGCGGCTTCCCTGATTTTCGCTACCCTCGCCACCCCGGCGTTAGCCGCGCCGCCCGCCAGCTGTGCCTCTAAGTTCGTCGGCGAGTGGCGGCATTCCGGCAGTGGCAACCGCGGTTCGGTGAAGGCCGACGGCCGCGCGCTGTGCAGCGAACATCCCGCCTGCGTGCAGGGCACCTGGACCTGCTCTGGCAACGTCCTCACCTACACCAACAGCCTCGGCACCTGGAACTACACGCTGGCGCCCGACGGCAAGTCGATGTCGACCGGCACGGCCACCGCGACTCGGATCGGGCCGGCGCCGGCGAGCGCCCGTTCGCGCGCCTCCGATACGGTGGCCGACGCCCCCGATCGGGCCTGCAAGGCGGGAAACATCGCCTCGCTGCAGGCTCACGACGACAGGCTGAAGGGTCTGTGGCAGAGGGCCAGCGAGCGTGAGCAGTGCGGGCCCATTCTCGCCCTCGGGAGAAAGCGAATCGAACTGCTCAAGCAGATCAATTCCGGCAGCTGCGGCAAGGAGTCGGTGCAGATCGGCGCGAGCAACGAGATGACGAAGGTCGCCTCGGTAATGTCGAAATGCGACCAGACCTACACCCCGTCCGACCCGGGCATCCTGAGGCGGGCGGGCGGCACGATCCGAGGTTTCGTCAAGGACCACGTCTTGAAGTGCGAACCTACCTCCGAGAACAACAACTGTGCGCCCAAGCCCCAGCGCAACGGCGGTCCCGGCGTCAGAGGTTAGCCCCTCTGATCCACCCAAATGTGACGCCGCTCCACGCACTCTGCCGGTGCAGCGTGATCGTTCGCTTTGGGTCAAAGCCGCCGTCCGACGGCCTACTTCCGGTTGAACCCCGAGAACCGACGTCGCAAGCTTCGACCGAAAGGCCCGGGATGGGCAGAAGCGGACGAATGTCACTCTTTGAGCCGACCTTCGTACGCTTTCACGTGATGCGGAAACAGTTCCTTGTAGGATGGCTGCGCGATCCCGAGGCAGGAAACTTCCCACCCAAGTGGATTTTCAGCTTCGCCGTACTCGCAAACCTCGACGTGCGAACAAACAAGTGCAATCCCGTCCGCCGTCCTTGCGCAAACAAGAGGCGGGGACGCGCCGGCTGCGGGACTACCCGGCCTTGCGTCTGTGAGGCTTGTTCGCGGTGGAGAGGTACGCACAGAACATGTCCGCCATCGCATCGGCATAGGCCGATATCTCGGCCCGGCTGCGCGGCGTCTCCGAGAAGTGCTTGCCGACCTGGCTGAGCGTCGTCTTGATCAGGTCTGCTGCCCGCGCGTGCTCGGCCTCTCCAGCACCAGGCAGCACCTCGCGCATGAAGGCGAGCATGGCGCGGCGGCCGCTTGTCTTGGCCCGGCGCGCCTCGGGCGCGTCGCGATAGAGCGGGGCGGCGTCGTCGAGCGCGCCGCGCACCGCGGCTTCGTCGCACTCCGATTGCAGGAACGCGTGAACGAGCGCGCGCAATCGCGTCAAAGGCGGACGGCGCGTGTCCTCCAGAATGCCGTGCAGCAGTTCCGTCGTCTGCTGCCACTCGTCGCTCTGCAGCCTGAACAGGATCGCCGCCTTGTTCGGGAAGTACTGATAGAGCGAGCCGACGCTGACGCCGGCCTTCTCGGCGACACGGGCCGTGGTGAAACGTTGCGCGCCTTCCTTGGTCAAGACCTGAACAGCCGCCTGAAGTATGGCCGCGACGAGGTCGGCCGAGCGTGCCTGTTGGGGCAGTTTTCGCGGGGAAATCGGGGCTTTTCGAGCCGGGGCCATGGAGCGTTCCGAAATGCGATTAGCGAATGCGAATGATTATTCGTATTCTGACTTCGACGCAAACGACACGCATCGAGAACACGGAGAATATCAATGATCACCCTGACCGCTCAGCCGGTGGCGCCGCTGCTGGATCGCCTGCTTGCCGAGGCCATGTTGCTGCGGCCGGAGACGAGTCCGATCTTCGCCGGCTTGGTCGAACGGGGCGCGCAACTGATGCGCAGCAGGTCCGGCCATGTCGAGCTCTACACGCAGCTCAAGGACTTTCCGTTGCCCGTGTCGCGCGACACCGGCATGCTGCTCTACATGCTGGCGCGCGGCGTCGGTGCGCGATCGATCGTCGAATTCGGCACCTCGTTCGGCATCTCGACGCTGTTCCTCGCCGCGGCGCTGCGTGACAATGGCGGCGGCCGGCTGATCACCACGGAGTTCGAGCCGTCCAAGGTCGCCCGTGCCCGTGCCAACCTCGCGGAGGGCGGCCTGGCCGATCTGGTCGAGATCCGCCAGGGCGACGCCCTGCAGACGCTGAGCGGTGATCTCCCGGACGCGATCGACCTGGTTCTGCTGGACGGCGCCAAGCCGCTGTATGGCGATATCCTGGCGCTGCTCGAGAGCCGGCTCAGCGCCGGCGCGTTCATCGTCGCTGACAATGCCGACCACAGCCCCGACTACCTCGCCTACGTCCGTTCGCCGGCCAACGGCTATCTGTCGATGCCGTTCGGCGACGAAGTCGAATTGTCGATGCGGATCGGGTGAGCGGCCGGCGACGAACGGCGATGTCCGCCACCCTCATCGGCGAATGTGCCTGGAGTTGACGTTTGGCCGGCGATTGTTCACGAGGAGAGCTTCGTCATCTGAGCAACCGTTCGCATGCCTCGCATCCTCCTGATCAATCCCAACAGCTCGGCCGCGACCACCGCGATGATGGTGTCGATTGCGGCCGCCTGCTGTGCCGGCCGGGCGGAGGTGGTCGGCGCGACCGCGATGCGGGCGCCGGCCATGATCGTCGATGCCGAGGCGTTGGCGGCATCGGCTGCGGAAGTGGTCGACATCGGCTGCGGGCATCGCGATGCTTGCGATGGCATCATCGTCGCGGCGTTCGGCGATCCCGGCGCCGCGGAGCTGCGCAGGCTCTGCCCGCTGCCGGTGGTCGGGATCGGCGAGGCGTCGATGCGCGAGGCCGCAGAGGGCGGGCGGCGCTTCGGCGTTGCCACGGTGACGCCTGCGCTGGTTGCGAGCATCGCGGGCCTTGCAGACAGGCTGGACCTGTCGGCGCAGTTCACCGGGACGCGTCTGACGCAAGGCGACCCGGCCGCGCTCGCCGTCGATCCGGCGCGGCTTGCTGCCGCCCTGGCTGACGTCACGCGCGCTTGTATTGCCGAGGACGGTGCAGAAGCCGTGATCATCGGCGGTGGACCGCTGGCGCAGGCGGCCGATCAGCTGCAGCCGCAATTCGCCGTGCCGATCATCAAGCCGATCGCGGCAGCGGTTTCGCAGCTGCTGCAGCGGCTGTCCGCGTGAGCAGCCAAGTGCGCTGTGCTATGGCCGGTAGCTTGCCGCCGGATGCGGCGCCGCGAGCCGGGCACGGCCGAACAGCTTTTCGCGCAACGTTCCTGGCTGATACGCCTTCTTGTAGCGGCCGCGTCTGGTCAGCTCCGGCACCAGCATGTCGGTGACATCGGCAAAACTCTCCGGCGACAGCGCAAAGGCGAGGTTGAGGCCGTCGACGCCCGTCTGCTCGATCCAACTCTCGACGAGATCGGCGACCTTCGCAGGCCCGCCGACGAACACCGGGCCGATGCCGCCGATGCCGACATGCTCGGCAACCTCGCGCACGGTCCACACCCGGTCCGGATCGGCGCGCGTGACGTTGTCCATGGCGCTGCGGCCGGCATCGTTGAGCACGTGGCGGACCTGCTGGTCGAGGTCGTAGGTCGAGAAGTCGACGCCGGTCCAGCCCGACATCAGGGTCAGCGACGCCTCGTGGTCGATGTAGCGGCGATAGTCGGCGAACTTCGCCTCGGCCGCCGCGTCGGTCTCGCCGAGCACGACGGTGGCGATGCTGAAGATGACGATGTCGCTGCCGGCGCGACCCGCGTCGGCGGCGGCCTGGCGGATCGCGGCGACGCGCGGCGCGATGATCTTGGCCGACGGGCCGGACATGAACACGCATTCGGCATGGCGGCCGGCGAACACGCGGCCGCGCGGCGAGGTGCCGGCTTGATAAAGCACCGGCGTCCGCTGCGGCGACGGCTCGCAGAGATGGATGGCGTCGAGCTGGTAGTTCTCGCCGCGATGGCTGACGCGGTGAACCTTCGTGGGATCGGTGAACACGCCGCTGGTCCGGTCGCGCTTGACGGCGTCGTCCTCCCAGCTGCCTTCCCACAGCTTGTAGACGACCTCCATGTACTCGTCGGCGACGTCGTAGCGGTCGTCATGCGCGGTCTGGCGCTCCCTGCCCATGCCGCGTGCGGCGCTGTCGAGATAGCCGGTGACGATGTTCCAGCCGATGCGGCCCTCGGTGAGATGATCGAGCGTCGACATCCGCCGCGCGAACGGGTAGGGCGGCTCATAGGACAGCGTGCAGGTGACGCCGAAGCCGAGATGCTCGGTCACGGCGGCCATTGCCGAGATCAGCATCATCGGATCATTGACGGGCACCTGGATGGCGTGGCGGAGCGCCGCGTCGGGGGTGCCGCCATAGACGTCGTAGACGCCGAGTACGTCGGCGAGAAACAGTCCATCGAAGCGGCCGCGCTCCAAGGTCTTGGCGAGGTCGAGCCAATAGGGCAGGCGGTTGTAGTCGGAGGAGCGGTCGCGCGGATGCCGCCACAGGCCGGGCGACTGGTGCCCGACGCAGTTCATCGCAAACGCATTCAACCGGATGTCCGCAGCCATGATGTCCTCGACGCTGTCTTGAGCCGACCAGATGGCACGCTTCGCCTATGGTTTTCAATCGCGTGGATGCGCACGGCCGCTGCGCGCCGCGGATCAATGACGGCGCAGGACGGGCCGTGGCCCGCATGTGGGGAGGACGAGATTGGCGGCGATCCGGATCACGACGCTGGCCGCGCTGGTACTGACATCGTCGGCTGTGGCCTCCGTCCATGCGCAGGACTTGAAGGCGAGTTGCGCCGCGCTAGCGCAAGGCCTCGCCGACAGCGGGCGCGTCGTCACGGCCGAGTTCGTCGCCGCGGGCGGCGTGCAACTGACGCCGCCGGCACCCGCGGGCGTGACCGCTTCTGGGGCAGCGCTTCCCCGAGTTGTTCGACGGCGTCATCGCGGGCGCGCCGGCCTATCGCGTGCCGCTTGCCGGTTCGCGTGGCTGTTCCTGTTTCCCGGCATGAACCATTGCGGCGGCGGACCCGCCACCAATCAGTTCCACTTGCTGATCGCGCTGGACCAATGGGTGGAGGGCACGGCCGCGGCGCCTGAGGCGATCCGCGCCACCGCGCGGCGTGCGGCCGATGTGCCACGGCCCGGGCGCACGCGCGATCTCTGCGCGTTCCCGAAGGTGCTGACCTCCAAGGGCAGCGGCAGCCTCGAGGATGCAGCGAACTTCGAGTGCCGCTGAACAGGTCGTGCATGCCGTCTGCACGGTGTGCACGATCACTTGATGAGCGGTTGACCCGGGAGGGGGATGAGCCGATCTATCTGCCAGCCGACCTGTCTCCGCAGCGTTGCGGCTCCCATCAGCCCACACACCGGTCCCTCATGGTTGCCAAGACGCGAGCCTTCACCATTCTGTGCGAGTTCGAGCACGTCCAGACCGAGCTGATCGGCAAATGCGTGGCCTTGAGCGACGGCAAGGCCGGAACCGTGGAGCAGGTGTATCTTGATGAGCTGCATGGGTTGCGCATCACCCTTCGCGGTCATGACGGGCGCTGGCCGGTGTCGACCATCAAGTTCACGCAATCCTGAGCGGCGGCGTTGGTCTCGGATTTGGAACGCTCAAACGATCGAAACGGCTTGATTACGCGTCGCATGGCGTTGCGTGGGGCATCGGATCGAGCGTTCGAACTTCTCGAGCGGCCTTTGCAGAGGCCTGCCGGAAGACCTGCGCATCGCATATCAAATGATACGAGAGCGGGCCGGCGCTGCGGCTAGCCTCGATGCTCCCGGCGCGGCCGGCCGCTGCTGCTCTGCCGCCCGGACTACGGTGGTCGCGGCCGATTCACTTATGTTGATGCGCCCGGCATCTCCTGATCTAGAGTTGTCGGTGCGCATCAATGAAACTGGATGCAAACCCGCATGGAAGTAGAAGGTCGGAAGAAACGGCGTCGGCGTGTCAAGCAGACGATGTCGTTGGGTGAGCGGTTGCTAGAGATGGCGCGCGAGGCGCGAGACAGGGCGAAACGTCTGCCGCCGGGCATCGAGCAGGCCAGGCAGCTGCGGCGCGCCCGCGAGGCCGAAGCGATCGTCGAGCTCGATCGCTTCCTGACGGCTCCAGCACGCAGCACTCCGCCGCGATCGCGTTGACGCCGTCTCGCGCCGGCGTCGGACGAGGGGGGCGCGGCGCTGCCAGTGGTGTTTCCGGAACTTGCGGCAACAGGGCTGACCGATCCGGCCGAGGCCGGGCCAATTCCCGACGGCACCCTCTCAACCTATCGCAAGACGCATCCCGGCCGGTGCCGATCTGCAGCACTGGCCTCACCTCCGTGTTCGCGGTGGTGAGAACAACGCCTACTTCGCATTCGCGAATGTGTGCGACGCCGCGAATTTCGATCCCGGGCTCAGCGGCGTGTTCGGTCCGGATACATCAGCGTTTCCGCGCCGTGAGGCGATCGTCGCAGGCGGGGGAGGGGATCGAGACCGTCGACATCGACACCAGCAATCTCGACAGCTTCCATCCGACCAACGTCGTCCGGCGGAAAGATCTCGTCCCGCATGCGGATGCCGCACTCGTATCGTGCGCTGGTGCAACCGCACACGAGCAATTCCTGACGCTGCGCGCGCCAACCGTTTCAAAATGGAACGGAAACGGCGTGTGACGGGTCCGAGCGTGGGGGGCGACAGCGCTATCCACATTTCTGCACAGCCGTCGCAAAAAGTTCTTGCGCGGGATGCGGCGCCGCACTATCTCACCACCACGCCAGCCGGACATCACTGATGACTGAGGCCCCCGACTTTCGGGACCGACGTTGCTTTCTTTGGTGTTTTTTCTTCCGACTGGCTCCTGAGTTTTTCTTCAGAAAAGCTCTTGACGGTCTCTCAAAATCAGCTATGTGAAGCGCCCCGGCAACGGGGACTTCGACGGCGAAAGAGACCAGAGAAGTTGCACTAATTAGTTCAAGCGAACTAACAAGTGCGGGCTGTTTGACAAGTGAAGATGAAGAAAGAGAAACGTGGACGGCGGAGTCCTTGCGGGTCTCGGGATTGAGAGCTTCGGCTTTTGGTTCTGGGATCGGACGAGAAGACTTCGGCGGACAATGTTTCAAAGGTAACACCATGGTTTTCGC
>NZ_JAUEXY010000007.1:0-362657 GCF_032489375.1 Bradyrhizobium sp. SZCCHNR1098 | reverse complement strand
CCACCGATACCCCGCGCTCCCTGACCAGCTTGACCGCCTCGACCTTGAACTCGCGACTGAACTTCCGTCTCTTCATCACCCACCTCCGGCTTCATGAAACACCCAATCTCGGTGTCCATCAAACCGGCAGCAGCTCAGGCTCACGAGTTTCTGAATTCACGCGGTCTAGCAGTTTCAGAAGCGGTGCACAGAACGAAATAGGACGGTTGCCTATCCCATTGATGTCCTGTATCGATCCGCCTCTATGGGGCCACGTGGCGGAGTGGTTACGCAGCGGTCTGCAAAACCGTTTACACCAGTTCAATTCTGGTCGTGGCCTCCACTCAATCAAAATCAAGCGGTTGGACTACCCATTGGGCCGCGAACCGGCGCTAGAAGGGCAGATCGTCGATGCCGCCGGGATAGCTGACCTGCGCGCGCGGCCAGGTCAGAATTGCCCTCCGTTCACCGGCCGAGACACCGCCCCGATCCGAGCCAGATCTGCCGGCCAGCCGGGGCGCGTAATCCCGGAACTGCACCACATTGGACTTTTCTGCTTCCTGCATGGCTCTCATCCTCGTTCCATGCTGCAATGCAAGAAGCGTACCCTCGGTTCCTAAACCCGCCGTTTGCGGCTGCGCCAATCCGGCTTGCGGACCTTTGGGCGGGGCGTGAGCTCCGGATGCTCTTTCTCCACCTCCCGATACCGCGCAAGCATGCGCTCGAAGCTCGCGTCGAGGGCCGTGGCGATCTCAGGCCGCCGTTCCAGCGCGGCCATCAGCATCCCGGCCGCCTCGATGGTCGACAGCCCGTCGCGGCGCGGTTCGCGGCGCAGCCGACCGTAGCGCGACGGCTGCCGCGGCCCGAGGATCACGCGCTGGCACTTCAGCATCCACGGATTGCGCCACCACAGCGCCTTGGCCTGGCTCCAGGTGCCGTCGAGCAGGATCACGCCCTCGATCGACTTGAGGATGGCGCGCTGGTTGTCGGCCACCTCACCCTTGCGGGTCACCGCGACCACCTCGCTCTCGGGATCGAGCTCGGCCGCCTTCGCCGAGCCGAGATAGAGAATGGCCCAGCGCGCGGGATCGGCGACCGGCCGTCCCAGTGCCTTGGCGAGGCTCGGCCAGGATAGCCCGACCTTGACCACCGCGTTCTTGAAATGCTGCGCGGCGAGCCGCGCGGTGCCGAGGGCGCGATCCTGCTCCTGCGGGTGCTGCAGGATCAGGAGCCCCAGCCGGCTTTCCAGCAGTGTGACGCTGTCGCAGATGCACAGCGGCAGCGGCTTCTGGCAACGCGGGCAATCGGGCGGCGCCTCGGTGGCGAGCGGCGGATGGTCGTGTGGTTCTGGCATGCGGCGGCTATACGCGCCCGCGGACAGCGCCACAACGGCTCATTCGGCGGGCGCGGCAAGCGGCTCCGGCGCAGGCCGGCGGCGCAGCCGGTCGATCAGCAGGTAGATCACCGGCGTGGTGTAGAGGGTGAGGATCTGCGACACCAGGAGGCCGCCAATGATGGTGATGCCGAGGGGACGGCGCAGCTCGGTGCCGGGACCGGTCGCGATCACCAGCGGCAGACCGGCGAACAGCGCGGCGAGCGTCGTCATCAGGATCGGACGGAAGCGCACCCGGCAGGCCTCGAAGATCGCGTCGGCCGAGGACATGCCGCGCTGGCGCTCGGCCTCGAGCGCGAAGTCGACCAGCATGATGCCGTT
The DNA here is from genome assembly GCF_032489375.1 of Bradyrhizobium sp. SZCCHNR1098. Lineage (NCBI taxonomy): Bacteria > Pseudomonadati > Pseudomonadota > Alphaproteobacteria > Hyphomicrobiales > Nitrobacteraceae > Bradyrhizobium > Bradyrhizobium sp. SZCCHNR1098. The sequence goes on along the minus strand of NZ_JAUEXY010000007.1, from coordinate 360,964 downwards.
CTTCTTGACGATGCCGATCAGCAGGATGATGCCGACGAAGGCGATCACGGTCAGCGGCGTATTGGTGATCTGCAGCGCGAGCAGCGCGCCGAGCCCCGCCGACGGTAGCGTCGAGATGATGGTCAGCGGATGCGCCAGGCTCTCATAGAGCACGCCCAGCACGATATACATCGCGGCCAGGGCGAACAGGATCAAGAGCGGCTGGCGGCCGCTGCTCTTGTTGAAGTCTCCGGCATTGCCGTCGAAGCTGCCGCGGATGCCCTCCGGCATGTGCAGCTCATCGACGGCGCGCTGAATGTCGGCCGTCGCGGTCTGCAAGGGCACGTCCGGCAGCAGGTTGAACGACACGGTGGTCGAAGGGAACGATTGTGAGTGATACACCGCCAGCGGTGACAGGCCGCGCTCGGCCTTGACCAGTGCCGACAGCGGCACCTGCGCGTCCCCTGCCCCGGCCACATAGATGCGGTCGAGATTGGAGGGATCGGTCTGGAATTTCGGGTCGATCTCCAGCACGACCATGTACTGGTTGCGCTGGCTGTAGACGATCGAGATCTGGCGTTGCGCGAAGGCGTTGTTGAGCGCGTTGTCGATGTCCTGGACGCGGACGCCGAGGCTCGCCGCCTTCTGTCGGTCGATCCGCAGCGCGAGCTGCAGGCCACCGGGATCGCGGTCGCTGGAAATGTCGGTGATGCCGTCGACCGTCTCCAGGCGCTTGGCGACGATCGGCGCCCATTTCTGCAGAAGGTCGAGATCGGGGCTGCTCAACGCGTACTGGTAGTCGGAATCGCTCTGACGACCGCCGGTGCGCACGTCCTGCGCGGCGAACATGAAGAGCCGAATGCCGGGGACCATCGCGAGGCTCCGCCTGAGGCGGTTGATCACGAGCTCAGTCGAGACGCCCTCGCGCTCCGCCGGAGGCTTGAGGTTGATGAACATGGTGCCGCGGTTGGACGTCGCGCCGCCCGGCCCGCCGCCGCCCCCGATCGTCGAGCCGATCCCGGCCACGGCGGGATCGGCCATCACGATGTCGGCGAGCCGCTGCTGCAGACCCAGCATGGACTGGAACGAAATGTCGGCCGAGGCGCGCGTCGCACCGATGACGAAGCCGGAATCGTCGGTCGGGAAATAGCCCTTGGGCACCTTGATGTAGAGCGTCACCGTGAGCGCGATGGTGGCGAAGAACACGATCAAGGTGAGGAACGGATAAACCAGCACGCCGCGCAGCGTCCAGGCATAGAAGCGGACCATGCCGGACAGCGCGCCTTCGACGATACGGTCGAACCAGGTGGCACGATCGGACAGCGTCTCCTTGATGTAATGCGCGCAGATCATCGGCGTCACCGTCAGCGACACCAATGTCGACACGACGATTGCGAAGGTCAGCGTCAGCGAGAACTCACGCAGGAGACGGCCGACGACGCCGTCCATGAAGATCAAGGGCACGAAGGCTGCAATCAAAGAAAGGCTGATCGACAACACGGTAAAGCCGATCTGGCGGGCGCCATCGAGCGCGGCGCGCATCGGCGACAGGCCATGCTCGAGATTGCGGTACATGTTCTCGATCATGACGATGGCGTCGTCGACGACGAAGCCGACGGAGATCGCGAGCGCCATCAGCGAGAGATTGTCGATCGAGAAGCCTGCGAGCCACATCGCCGCGCAGGTGCCGGCCAGCGCCAGCGGAACCGAGACGCCGGCCGCCACCGTCGGCACCAGGCGGCGCAGGAACAGGAACACGACGACCATCACCAGCACGGCGGTCGCGAGCAAGGTCCACTGCATGTCCTCTACCGAGGCGCGAATGGTCCCGGTGCGGTCGACCAGAGTGGAGATCTCGATGCCGGCCGGCAGCCATTGCTTGAGCTCCGGGATCAGCGCCTTCACACGGTCGACGGTCTCGATCACGTTGGCGTCGCCCTGTTTCGCGATCTGGATCAGCACCGCCGGCTGCTTGTTGAACCAGGCGATCGAACGCACGTTGCGTACGGAATCCTCGACGTCGGCGACATCCGACAGCCGCACGAAGCTGCCATTGCTGCTCTTGATCAGGATGTCGCGGAATTCGGCCGCGCTGCGCATCTGCCTGTTGATGGCAATGGTCTCGCTCTGCCGCGCGCCCTCGAAGATGCCGACCGGCCCGATCGGATTGGCATTGATGATCGCCGTCCGGACATCGTCGGTCGAAATCCCGGCATTGGCGAGCGAGACCGGATTGAGCGCGATGCGCACGGCGGGTTGATCGGCGCCGCTGACCGTGACATTGCCGACGCCGGGCACCTGGAACAGACGCTGCGCCAGAACGGTGTCGGCGACGTCGTACATCGCGCTCGGCGTCATCGTCTTCGAGGTCAGGGCCAGAACGAATACGGGAGCCGCGGCCGTGTTCGCCTTGCGGAAGCGCGGCAGCGCCGGCAGGTCGCTCGGAAGGTCCGACAGCGAGGCGTTGATGGCCGCCTGGACGTCACGCGCGGCCTTGTCGATGTCGCGGCCGATCGAGAACTGGATCTGGATGTTGGTGGTGCCGAGCGAGCTCGTCGATGTGATCTGGTCGACACCTGCGATTTCGCCGAGCCGCCGCTCCAACGGCGCCGCGACCGTCCCCGCCATGACGGACGGGTCCGCACCCGGGCGCGACGCGCTGACGAAGATCGCGGGGAAATCGACGTTCGGCACGGGCGCGACGGGAAGGAAGATATAGGCGACGATCCCGACCAGGAACAAGCCGATCGAGAGCAGCGTGGTGCCGACCGGCCGGCGAATGAACGGCTCGGAGATCGAGGCCATCACTGGATGCCTTCGGTCGCACCTGCGATCGGCGGCGACGGCAGGTTCGGCGCCGGCGGCAGCGCGCGCTCGAAGCGACGATTGATGCGGTCGAGCGCGAGATAGATGACCGGCGTCGTGTACAGCGTCAGCAATTGGCTGAGCAGCAGGCCGCCAATGATGGAGATGCCGAGCGGAAAGCGCAGCTCCGAGCCGGTGCCGCTCTCGATCGCCAGCGGCAGCGCGCCGAACAGCGCGGCCAGGGTCGTCATCATGATCGGGCGAAACCGCAGGAGACACGCCTGCACGATCGCGTCGTAGGGTGTGCGGTTTTCGTGACGCTCCGCTTCGAGCGCGAAGTCGATCATCATGATCGCGTTCTTCTTGACGATGCCCATCAGCAGAATGATGCCGATCAGACCGATCACCGACAGGTCCTGGCCGAACAGCATCAGCGCCAGAATGGCGCCGACACCCGCCGAGGGCAGCGTCGACAGGATGGTGATCGGATGGATGTAGCTCTCATAGAGCACGCCGAGCACGATGTAGATCGTGACCACGGCCGCCAGCAGCAACCAGGGCTGGCCGGCCAGCGACTTGGCGAACTCGGCGGCATCGCCCGAATAGACACCGATGATGCTGCCGGGCATGCCGATGCGGTTCTCGGTCGCATGGAGCGCCTCGACCGCCTCGCTCAGCGCCGCGCCGGGCGCGAGATTGAAGCTCAGCGACACCGCCGGAAACTGCGCCTGGTGCGAGATGGCGAGCGGCGCGGTGGTGCGCTTCAGGCTCGCCACCGCCGAGAGCGGCACCTGGCCGCCGGCGCCAGGCAGATAGAGCTTCGACAGGACCGACGGGTCGCGCTGATACATCGGCAGCGCCTCCAGCACGACGCGGTACTGATTGGCCTGACCATAGATCGTCGAGATCTGCCGCTGCGCGAAGGCGTCGTTGAGCGTGTCGGTGACGCCCTGCAGACTGACGCCGAGCTGGCCGGCGCGCTGGCGGTCAATGGTCAGCTCCGCGCGCAGGCCGCCCTCCTGGGCTTCGGAGGAGGCGTCGCGGAATAGAGGGTCGCGGCGCATTTCTCCGACAAGCTGCCTCGCCCATTTCGACACCTCGGTGGCATCGGCGCCGGTCAGCGTGTACTGATATTGCGAGCGGCTCGCTTGGGTCGAGATCTGCACATCCTGGACGGGCTGGAAGTACACGGTCATGCCGGGCACGCCCGAGATTTTCTGCTTCAGCCGGTCGATCACCTCGGCGACGCCGTCCTGCCGCTCGCCGAGTGGCTTCAAGGTCATGACGAGACGGCCGACATTGGTGGTCGGGTTGACCGATCCGGCGCCGATCACCGAGACGACGCCGACGACGTCGGGGTCAGCCTGGATCGCGGCGGCGACGTCCGCCTGGCGTTTCGTCATTTCGGCGAACGACACGTCGGGGCCGGCCTCGGTCACCGCAGTGATCGAGCCGGTATCCTGCAGCGGCAGAAAGCCCTTGGGCGCGACGACGTAGAGAGCCAAGGTCGCCGCCAAGGTCGCGAAGGTCACGACCAGCGTCTCGGTCTGGCGATCCAGCACCCACAGCAGGCTGCGATGATAGACGGCCACGGTACGGTCGATGAAGCGGCTGACGGCGTTCAGCCCCGGCAGCACCCACTCCTCGCTGGCGTGCTTCAACAGCCGCGAGCACATCATCGGCGTCAAGGTCAACGACACCACCGCCGATGTCACCACTGCAATCGTCAGCGTCAGCGCAAATTCCCGAAACATGCGGCCGACCAGACCGGACATGAACAAGAGTGGAATGAACACTGCGATCAGCGATACCGTCAGCGAGATGACAGTGAAGCCGATCTCGCGCGCGCCTCGCAGCGAGGCGTTCATCGCGCTCTCGCCATTCTCCATGTGGCGCACGATGTTCTCGATCATCACGATGGCGTCGTCGACGACGAAGCCGGTGCCGATCGTGAGTGCCATCAGCGAGAGATTGTCGAGGCTGAAGCCGGCGAAGTACATCACGCCGAAGCTCGTGATCAGCGACAGCGGCAGCGCGACGCCGGCGATGATCGTGGCCCGCAACGAGCGCAGGAACAGCAGCACGACCAGCGTCACCAGCACCACGCTGAGCAGCAGCGTGAACTGCACGTCGTGCACCGAGGCGTGGATGGTCACGGTACGATCGCTGACGATAGCGAGCTTCACCCCGGCCGGAATCATGCGCTGCAGCTTCGGGATCTCGGCACGGATCTGCTTGACGACCTCGATGACGTTGGCACCCGGCTGGCGCTGGATGTCGAGGATGACCGCAGGGACACCCTGGTACCAGCCGCCGGTCCGATCGTTCTCCAGACCATCGAGAATCGTTGCGACATCGCCGATCGTGACCGGCGAGCCGTTGCGGTAGGCGATGATGATCGGCTTGTAAGCGTCTGCGGTCCCGATCTGGTCGTTGGCCGTGATCAGATAGGCCTGCTGCGCCCCGTCCAGCGATCCCTTGGGTCCGGAGACGTTGGCGCCTGCGATGGCGGCGCGCAGGTCCTCTATCGAGATGCCATAGGCCGCGAGCCGCGCCAGGTCGGCCTGCACGCGCACCGCGGGCTTCAGTCCACCGAGCACCGAGACGCGGCCGACGCCGGAGACCTGGCTCAGCCGCTGCGCCAGGATCGTGTCGGCCATGTCGCTCATCGCGCGCAAAGAGATCGTGTCCGAGGTCAGCGCGAGCGTCATGACCGGCGCGTCGGCCGGATTGACCTTGGCGTAGGTCGGCGGATAGGGCAGCGACTTTGGCAAGACGCCGGCGGCGGCATTGATTGCCGCCTGGACGTCCTGGGTTGCGCCGTCGATGTCGCGGCCGAGATCGAACTGCAGCGAGATCTGGCTGACGCCGAACGAGCTTGTCGAGTTCATCGCGGACAAGGACGGGATCTGGCCGAGCTGGCGCTCCAGTGGGGCCGTGATCAGCGAGGCGATCACATCAGGGCTGGCGCCCGGCAGTTGCGTCGTCACCTGGACAGTCGGGAAGTCGACCTGCGGCAGCGCCGAGACCGGCAGCGCGAGATAGCCGAGCAGGCCGCCGATCAGCAGGGCGACGCCGAGCAGCGAGGTCGCGATGGGACGGCGGATGAAGGGTTCGGAGACGCTCATCGCGACTGCTCGTCACTCTTGCGGTTGCGTCATGGCTGTGCCTTCGCGCCGCGACCTGCCTCACTCCCTCCCTGGGGCGCTGCACCGCCGGCGTCGGTCTGACCCCCAGCCTCAGGCCTGCGGCGCCGCTCGCCGTCCTTCGGCGCGCCTTCGGGTGGCGCTCCGCCCTCCTTCGCCTGCTCTTTTCCTTGCGGATTGCGGCTGCGCTTGCGCGGCGCCAGATCGGCCTGCGGCGTCTGCTCGGCGCGTCCGACCACGACTTTGACGCCGTCGGCCAGATTGGCAAAGCCGGTCGTCACCACGCGGTCCGACGGGCTCAAGCCGCTGGCGATCACGGCCTCGCTCTCGTTCTGCTGCACGACCGTCACCGGATGCGCCGAGGCGATGTCGCCCTCGCCGATCACGTAGCTGAACGTGCCTGCCGGCCCGCGCTGCACGGCCGAGGTCGGCACCGTGATCGCCTGCGACAAGGTCTCGACCTTGAGGCGGACATTGACGAACTGTCCGGGCCAGAGCTGGAATTTGCCGTTGAGGAATTCTGCTTTCAGCTTCAGCGTGCCCGTCGTCTGATCGACCTGGTTGTCGATACCCCGCAACGTGCCGGTGTCGATGACGGTGACGCCGTCATTGCCGAACACGTCGACAGCGAGCGGCCCCTTGGCAGCGGCCGCATTGACGCGCATGATCTGCTGCTGCGGCAGGCTGAACTGCACCGCAATCGGCTGAAGCTGCGTGATGACGACGAGACCGGTCGCGTCGGACGCATGAACGATGTTGCCCTGGTCGACCTGGCGCAGGCCGGCGCGGCCGGAGAGCGGAGCCACGATCTTGGTGTAGCTCAAGGTCGTCGCCGCATTATCGATCGCGGCCTGATCCGCCTTGATCAGCGCCTGCTGCTGCGCCACCACCGCGCGCTGCGTGTCGGCCTGCTGCTTGGAGCCGGCATTGCTGGCGGCCAGCTGCTCGTAGCGGGCGAGGTCGAGCTTCTGGTTGGCAAGCTGCGCCTCGTCCTGTGCCTTCTTGGCGACGGCCTGGTCGTACTGCGCCTGGTAGATCGCCGGATCGATCTCGGCGAGCACGTCGCCCTTCTTGACGTCCTGCCCCTCGACGAAATTGACGGCGATCAGCTTGCCGTCGACCTGGGAGCGCACCGTGACGGTGTTGAGCGCGCGCACCGCGCCGACGCCGTCGAGATAGACCGGCACGTCCTTGATGACAGGCGAGGCGGCCAGGACAGGAACGGGGAGGTCGGGCCGCGCGAAGCGGTTGTTGGCCTGCTGCTTCTGCTGCATCGCCGACCAGCCGATATAGCCGAGGCCGCCCAGGATCAGCAGCGTGATCGTGATCGACACCAGCCGCCGTGCCACGCTGGACCGCGCGCGCTTCACTGCCGCTGCTCCCTTCTCGTCCGGTTTAAAGAGCATCGGCCGACTTCTCCATGCGCGGCTCCCAGCCGCCGCCGAGCGCCTGATAGAGGCTCACGAACGCCTGCAGGCGCGCCAGCTGCGCCTGCCATAGCGCGTCCTCGGCCTGGAACAGCGTCAATTGCGTATTCAAGACTGTCACGATGTCGGCAGTTCCCGCGCGCAGTTGCTGCTCGGAGAGCTGGAAGGCGCGGCGGGAGGCGGCAACGACTTCTCGCTGCAATTGCAACTTGATCGTGGTCTGCTTGATCGAGAACAGCGCATTGTTGACGTCGGTGAAAGACTGGATGACCGTCTTGCGGTAGGTTTGCAACAGCTCGTCCTGTCGCGCCTTGGCGTTCTCGAAATTGCCCAGGATTCTGCCACCATCGAAGATCGGCTGGGTCAGGCTGCCGGCGAGGCTGAAGAACGCCGCATGCGGCTGAAACAGCGACACCAGTGCTGCGCTCTGGTAGCCGCCATTGCCGGTCAGCTGGATGCTGGGAAAGAACTGCGCCCGCGCGCTGCCGACATTGGCGGTGGCCGACGCCAGCTGCGCTTCCTGCCGGCGGATGTCCGGCCGTTGCGTCAAGAGTTCGGACGGCAGCCCGGGCGTGACCCGCGGCGTCCTGATCCGGTCGAGCGAGCCGCCGGCAATGCGAATGCCCTCGGGCGATCGCGCGACCAGCACGGCCAGCGCGTTGACGTTCTGATCGAGCGTCTGGCGGAGCGGCGGCACCGCCGCCTTCTGGTTGGCGAGCACGCTCTCCTGCTGCGCGACGTCGAGATCATTGCCGGTGCCCGCCTTCTGCCGCTCGCGGATGGCATCGAGCACACGCGTGGCGCTGGCGATGTTGCGCTCGGCGGTCCGAATCCGATCCTGCGCGGCCAGCACCTGGAAATAGGCATTGGCGACGGTGGCGAGCGTCGTCAACTGCGTGACGTCGCGGTCGAAGCGGTTGGCCACCGCGGTTTCCTCGGCCGCCTGCAGCGCGTCGCGATTCTGGCCGAAGAAGTCGAGCTGGTAGCTCGCAGAGAGCGACGCCTGGTAATTGACGACCTCGCGGCCGCCATTGGTGAGCCCGCTGGAGCTCGACCCGGACGTGCGCGAATAGGTCTCCTGGCCGGTGGCGGACAGGCTCGGCAGCAGCGCCGCGCCGGCCTGCCGCGCCAGCGCATCGGCCTGCCGGAACCTTGCCACAGCAGCGGCAATATCAAGGTTGACGCTCTGCGCCTCCTCCATCAGCTGGGTCAGCTCGCGTGATCCGAAGCCGCGCCACCAATCCAGCGGCGGTGGCGCCGCCATATCGGAACCGGACGCCGCCTTGTAGCGCTGGGGCATGTCGAGGGCCGGATCGGGAATATCCTGCGTCAGCAGGCAGCCGGCCGAGTTCGCCGCCAATCCGATCGCCGCCAGCCAGTGGACAAATCGCCGCAGGGCAGCCGGCACACGGCGCTCCCGCATCCCGGCGACGATCCGCGGGTCAGCGGACGCGCGGCAAGGCTCGTCGACGGCGATCGGCACGATGGACACTGGCGTGATGCTTCCCTGTAGTCTTGGGAATCATTCTAGCCGCAGCCCACGGCGCCGGACAGCCCTGCAGCCCCCCGTCCCCCCAGCAGCGATGGTGCCGATAAAGTCCACCGAATCGACGAATCTCCCGCAAATCAGCGGAGTTTCGTGCAGGCAGGGCCACCGGCCACCGGCTGCCGCCTTACCAAGATTTCATCTGTCGCATGCCGTTTTGGGCGGGGTGTGACGCGGGGAGCGCGCCCGTGAAACCCTTTGGCGGCGACTCCGTAACTTGCACGTGAACTTCAGGGGGGCATTCATGCGAGTTGCGGTGGTCGGAACGGGTATTGCGGGTAACGCCGCGGCCTGGTCCCTGGCGAAGCGTTATCCGATCACCGTCTACGAGCGAGATCTCCGTCCGGGCGGCCACAGCCACACCGTGACGATCGACTATGACGGCGCTCCGGTCTCTGTCGACATCGGCTTCATCGTCTACAACGAGCTGAACTATCCTGAGCTCACCGCCTTGTTCGACCATCTGGGGGTCGAGACGGTCGACAGCAGCATGAGCTTTGCCGTCACCGCGGATGCCGGCCGCTTCGAATGGAAGGGGGGCGGCAACACCTGGCTCGACACCGCCAAGGGGCTGTTCGCGCAGCCGAGCAATCTGCTGTCGACATCCTATCTCTGGATGCTCAGGGACATCCTGACCTTCAACGAGCAGAGTACAGCCGACTTCAAGGCCGGGCGCCTGCATGGCCTTACGCTCCGGGATTATTTCCGGCGCAACCATTTCGCCCCGCGACTGCTCACCGACTATCTGGCGCCGATGGGTGCCGCGATCTGGTCAGCCCCGGCGTCCGAGATGCTGGACTTTCCGGCCGAGAACTTCGTCGCGTTCTTCAGCAATCACAGGTTGCTGCAATATGACCGTCCGATCTGGCGCACCGTCAAGGGCGGCAGCCGCCGCTATGTGGAGAAGCTGACGTCGAGCTTCCGCAAGCATATCCGGCTCGGCAGCGCCGTGACCAGCATCGAACGCACTGCCCACGGCGTCGTCGTTCAGGACGGCAGCGGCCGTCGCGACACCTACGATCATGTCGTGATCGCCGCACACAGCGACCAGGCGTTGTCGATGCTCACCGATGCGGACGAGCGGGAGCGCAGCATCCTCGGGGCGATCAAATATTCGCCCAACACGATCTATCTGCACCGTGACAGCAGGCTGATGCCGAAGCGTCGCCGCGCCTGGGCTTCGTGGAATTTCCTGCGCTGGCAGCGTGAGGGCGTTCCCATGAACGACGTCGCCGTCACCTATTGGATGAACAACCTCCAGGACATCGACAACGCCAAGCCGCTGTTCGTCAGCCTCAACCCACCCTTCGCTCCGGCTCCGGAGCTAACCTTTGGCAAGTATATCTGTGAGCACCCGCAATACACGGCTGCCGCCTTTGCGGCGCAGAAGCGTCTGGCAGCGATTCAGGGGCAGCGCCATACTTGGTTCTGTGGCGCCTGGACCGGCTATGGCTTTCATGAGGACGGGCTGCGCTCGGGTCTCGCCGTGGCAGAGGCGCTCGGCGCGAACGTGCCGTGGCGCGGGCTTCCCACCGAGCTCGCCGAGGCTGCGGAATAGGCGCGATATGGACATGGATCACTCGGGACCAGATGACAGAACGGAAGCGGCCGCGCTCTATGTCGGACAGGTCATGCATGCCCGCATGCGCCCGACCACGCATCGCTTCCGCTATCGCGTGATGAGCCTGCTGATCGATCTCGGTCGGCTCGACCAGGCGGACCGGCAGGCTTCGCTGTTCGGGGTCAATCGGCGCGCGCTCTACAGCTTCCACGAGGCCGACCACGGTCCGGGCGACGGCTCGTCGCTACTGGCCTATGCGCAGACCTGTGCGGCGGATCAGGGGATCGATCTCAGCGGCGGGCGCGTGCTGCTGCTGTGCTATCCGCGGCTGCTCGGCTACGTGTTCAATCCGCTGTCGGTCTATTTCTGCTATCGCAGCGACGGCACCCTGGCGCTGATGATCTACGAGGTCCGCAACACCTTCGGTGAGATCAAGCCCTATGTGCTGCCGGTCAGGCCGGATGAGCTGTCGGCAGCAGGGCTGCGCCAGGCGCAGGACAAGACCTTCTACGTCTCGCCCTTCATCGACATGGCGATGCGTTACCATTTCCGGGTCATGCCGCCGGGCGACAATGTCAAGCTGCGGATTCTCGAAACTGGGGCCGACGGCCCCCTGCTTGCCGCAACCTTCTCCGGCCGCCGTCGCACGCTAACCTCTGGCTCCCTGCTCGCCGCCTTCATCTCGCTCCCGCTGGTGACTGTCAAAATCTTTGCCGCGATCCATTGGGAGGCGCTGCGGCTGTGGGCCAAAGGCGTCCGCCTCGTCCCGCGCGGCGAAATCAGCGCAAGCCCTGGAACCAATACCGGCTTGGCGGGGAACGGCAGCCACGCTTATATTTCACGACGCTGACCGGAAACGGCCGGCGCGCTCTGCGTCCGTGATTCCCTGCCCGCACAGGTGCCACACCGGCCAGCCGACGGGGGACGTGTGCTCGAGCCGTTTGCGTGAATGGACCTGCCATGCCGAACGTCATCCCAGTCACCCCTGACACCATCGACAAGGTGCTTGCCGATCTTCCCCGCCTGCCCCGCCTTGCCCTCGGCTTCGGCTCGCGCTTGCGGAAAGGCACGCTCGACGTGACCCTGCCGGACGGACGGGTGATCCGGCTCGGCGGCGTTGAGCCCGGGCCGGCCGCCGCAATGATCCTGGCCAATTACGGCTTCGCATCGCGCCTTCTCAATGGTGGCGACATCGGCATCGCCGAGGCCTATCTGAACGGCGACTGGGACACGCCGGACCTGACGCAGTTTCTCTATCTGTTCTGCGTCAACCAGCACCTGCTGCAGTCGATGCTGGAAGACAAGCCGCTGATCCGGTTTGCCCAGCTGGTCCGGCACTGGTTCAACCGCAACACCAAGCGTCAGGCAAAGCGCAACATCTACGCCCATTATGACATCGGGAATTCGTTCTACTCGGCGTGGCTCGATCCGAGCATGACCTACTCCTCGGCCCTGTTCGAGGAGGACACCACCGACCTCACCGCCGCGCAGACCAACAAGTACAAGCGGCTGGCCGAGGCGATCGATCTCAAGCCCGGGCAGAAGCTGCTCGAGATCGGCTGCGGCTGGGGCGGCTTTGCCGAATATGCCGCCAAGACGTTCGGCGCCCAGGTCGTTGGGCTGACGATCAGCCAACAGCAGCGCGACTTCGCGCAGCGCCGCATCCACGAGGCCGGGCTCGCCGAGAAAGTCGAAATCCGCCTGCAGGATTACCGCGACGAGCGTGACCGCTACGATCGCATCGCCTCGATCGAGATGATCGAGGCGGTCGGCGAACAGTTCTGGCCGAAATATTTCTCGCAACTGCGAGACCGTCTGCTGCCGGGCGGACTGGCCGGTGTCCAGGCAATTACCATCCAGGACAGCCTGTTCCAGCACTACCGCCGCGAGGTCGACTTCATCCAACGCTACGTCTTCCCGGGAGGCATGTTGCCGACGCCGCAGATCCTGAAGTCGCTCGGCGACCGCTTTGGCATACCCGTCATCCGCGAGCGCATCTTCGGGGAAGATTATGCCAGGACGCTCGCGATCTGGCGAAAGAACTTCCGGGAGGCTTGGCCGGACCTCACGCCCGCAGGATTCGATGAGCGCTTCAGGCGGCTCTGGGAATATTATCTATCCTACTGCGAAGCAGGTTTCCTCTCTGGGAACATCGATGTTCGCCAGGTCGTCTTTGCGAAATCAGGGGGCTGATCCGGCCGGCTTACGCTGCCCTGGATATCAGGCTAGGGTCCTCTTAAGTGTGCTCGAGGAAACTCCTACGGTATCTGCAAAATGACCATTCACAACGACGTCGTCGCGGCGATCGGCAACACGCCCCTGATCAAGCTCAATCGCGCCTCGGAGGCGACGGGCTGCACCATTCTCGGCAAGGCCGAGTTCATGAACCCGGGCCAGTCGGTCAAGGACCGTGCCGGCAAGTGGATGATCCTGGAGGCCGAGAGGCGCGGCGATCTCAAGCCGGGCGGCCTCGTGGTCGAGGCCACTGCCGGCAACACCGGCATCGGTCTGGCCGTGGTCGCCAGCGCGCGCGGTTATCGCACGTTGATCGTGATCCCGGAGACGCAGAGCCAGGAAAAGAAGGACATGCTGCGGCTGTGCGGCGCGGAGCTGGTCGAGGTGCCGGCGTTGCCGTTCAGCAATCCCAACAACTATCAGCATGTCGGGCGCAGGCTCGCCGACGAACTGCGCAAGACCGAGCCGAACGGCGTGCTGTTCGCCGATCAGTGGAACAACCTCGACAACGCCAAGGCGCATTATGAGTCCACGGGACCCGAGATCTGGGAGCAGACCGGCGGCGAGGTCGACGGCTTCATCTGCGCGGTCGGCACCGGCGGCACCATCGCCGGCGCGAGCCGCTATTTGAAGGACAGAAACAAGAATATCGTCACCGCCTGCGCCGATCCGCACGGCTTCGCGATGTACGAATGGTTCAAGAACGGCGTCGTCAAATCGACGCCCGGCGATTCCATCACCGAAGGCATCGGCATCGGTCGTGTGACGCCCGTGATCGAGACCGCCAAGGTCGACGACGCGTTCCTGGTGTCCGACGAGGACGCCGTCAACACGATCTACGACCTCGTACAGCATGAAGGCTTATGCCTGGGCGGCTCGACCGGCGTCAACGTAGCCGGCGCGGTGCAACTCGCGCGGAAGCTCGGCCGCGGCCACACCATCGTGACCATCCTGTGCGACTCGGGCACGCGCTATCAGTCGAAGCTGTACAATCCGGAATTCATGCGTTCGAAGAACCTGCCGGTGCCGGCTTGGCTGGAGCGGCGCAGCGGCATCAAGCCGCCTTTCGTTTGAGGGCGAGTAGCGAGTAGCGAGTAGAACTTCTCGCCCTATTCGCTATTCGCAAGTCCCTATTCGCTTCCTCATCAATGCCGCAAAATCTGGCTCAGGAACAGCTTGCTGCGCGCATGCTGCGGGTTGGCGAAGAATTCCTGCGGCGTGTTCGATTCGATGATCTGGCCGGCGTCCATGAACACGACGCGGTTGGCGACCTCGCGCGCGAAGCCCATCTCGTGGGTCACGACCAGCATGGTCATGCCCTCCTTGGCGAGATCGACCATGGTGTCGAGCACCTCCTTCACCATCTCCGGATCGAGCGCCGATGTCGGCTCGTCGAATAGCATGACCTTCGGGTTCATCGCCAGCGCGCGCGCGATGGCGACGCGCTGCTGCTGACCGCCCGACATCTGGCCCGGGTATTTCTGCGCCTGATGCGGGATCTTGACCCGCTCCAGGAACTTCATCGCAGTCGCCTCGGCTTCCTTCTGCGGAATGTTGCGCACCCAGATCGGCGCCAGGGTACAGTTCTCCAGCACGGTCAGGTGCGGAAACAGGTTGAAGCTCTGGAACACCATGCCGACCTCGCGGCGAACCTCGTCCACCCGCTTGAGGTTCGGACCAAGATCGATGCCGTCGACGTTGATCTCGCCCTCCTGGAATTCCTCGAGCGCGTTGATGCAGCGGATCAGGGTCGACTTGCCCGAGCCCGAGGGCCCGCAGATCACGATGCGCTCACCCTTCCCGACGGAGAGGTTGATGTCGCGCAGGACGTGGAATTCGCCGTACCATTTGTTGAGGGCGGAAATGCTGACGATCGAATTTGCAGTCATGGGTCTCTCGATGATCTCTGGCTCAATGGCGCCGGTGCGCATTGACGCGGCGCTCGACCAGCATGGAGTAGCGTGACATGCCGAAGCAGAAGGCGAAGTAGATCAGGCCGGTGAAGGCAAAGCCGGTGAAGGCCGTGGTCGGCGTCGCCCACACCGGATCGGCAAACGAGGCCTTGAGGCTGCCGAGCAGGTCGAACAGCGCCACAATCGACACCAGCGAGGTGTCCTTGAACAGCGAGATGAAGCTGTTGACGATGCCGGGGATGACGTGGCGCAGCGCCTGCGGCAGCACGATGAAGCTGGTCGTCTTCCACCAGGACAGCCCGAGCGCGCTCGATGCCTCCGCCTGACCACGCGGTATGGCCTGCAGGCCGCCACGGATGACCTCGGCCATGTAGGCGCCCGAGAACAGCGCGACGCCGATCAGCGCCCGAACCAGGCCGTCGACCCTGACATTGCCGGGCAGGAACAGCGGCAGCATGTAGGTGGCGAAGAACAGCACCGTGATCAGCGGCACGCCGCGCACCAGTTCGATGAAGGCGATCGAAAAGATGCGGATCAGTGGAATGGTCGAACGGCGGCCGAGCGCAAGCGCAATGCCGATCGGCATCGACGCGACGATGCCGATCACCGAGACGACCAGCGTCACCAGCATTCCGCCCCACAGCCTTGTATCGACGATGGGAAGGCCGCCGCGATCGAGGCCCATGATCGCAATGACGATGGCGATGCCGGCGAAGGTCGCGGCCGTGGCGATCACGCTGCGCAGCGCCCTGCTTCCGCCGCCGACGATGAACACCAGCGCGGTGACAATGATCGCGGAGAGCACGAGATCATTCCACACGGGCTGGTGAGATTGCTGCAGCTCATTGCGGATCCAGACCAGCGGCCAGATCACGAGCGATGCAAGCGTACCGATCAGCACGACCAGCTTGCCGAGCAGCCACAGCAGCATGCCGACCACCGGCAAATTGTCGCCGGCGCGAACCAGCGCGTTACCGGCCGTATCGATGCTCTCGACGAACAGCTGGAGCGCGCCTGAGGTCCAGCTCACGCCGAAGCCCTCCAGCCCACCGCCATAGAGCAGGAAGAATGCGACCACCGGAAGCGCAAAGAAGAACAGGCCCGCGTTCAATCCTTTGGCCGGCAGGCGCGGGATCAGCAGCGGCGCCAACAGCACCACCGCGAGCCCGTAGGTCAGATTGACCCGCCAGCGGTCGGCCTCCGGATAGAAGCCGTACATGAACTGGCCGAACTTCGCCGAAATGTAGGGCCAACAGGCGCCGACCGGATGGCCCGCGTTCTGCGCCAGACAAGCTTCGCGGTCCTTGCCGACCCACACCGCGTCGACCAGCAGGAACTTGACCGCCGGGATTACGGTGAACCAGATCAACAGCGCGCTCACCAGGGTGAGCAGGATATTGGTCGGCGAGTTCAACAGCCTCGTGCGGACGAAGCCGACGAACCCCGTCGTCTTGATGGGCGCCGGACGTTCTCCGGCCATGTCCTGACGGATGAAGGTTGAGGCCGTGATGTCGGTCATGCGCCAAGTCTCTTCCCAAGCCGCCAGCTGTAGAAGCTCATCATCGCGCTGGTGATCAGCGACAGCGCCAGATAGACGCCCATCGTGATTCCGATGATCTCGATGGCCTGACCCGTCTGGCTCATCGTCGTGCCCGCGAACACCGACACGAGATCGGGATAACCGATGGCGACCGCGAGCGAGGAGTTCTTGGTCAGGTTCAAATACTGGTTCGTCAGCGGCGGCAGGATCACGCGGAGCGCCTGCGGCACGACGATCAGGCGCAGCACGGTGCCGCGGCTCAGTCCGAGCGAGAGCCCCGCTTCCATCTGCCCCTTGTGGACGGAGAGGATGCCGGCACGCACCACCTCGGCGATGAAAGACGCCGTGTACATGGTCAGCGCCAGGGTCAGCGCGACGAGCTCGGGAATGATGCGCGAACCGCCGGCGAAGTTGAATCCCTTGAGCGCCGGCACCTCGAACGAAATCGGCACGCCGAACACGAGCGTTGCAATCAGCGGCAGGCCGATCAGCAGCCCCAGCACGTAGGGCCAGATCCGCATCGCATGGCCGCGTACGAACAGCTCACGCCGCGCGTAATAGTGCAGACCGGCCGAGCCGACGATCGCGGCACCGAGCGCGATCAGGAACGGCATCAGGCCGGGCTCCTCGATCGGTCGCGGAACGATGAAGCCACGATTGTTGAGAAAGAACGTCGAGAAAAGAGAGATGCTCTGTCGCGGTCCGGGCAGAGCCGCCAACACCGCAAGATACCAGAACAGGATCTGGAACAGGAGCGGCAGGTTGCGGATCAGCTCGACATAGGCGCCGGAGACACGCGACAGCAGCACATTCGGTGATAGCCGGCCTAGAGCGACCAGGAAGCCCAGGATGGTCGCCAGCACGATGCCGATGACCGAGACCAGCAGGGTGTTCAGCACGCCGACGATCAGCACGCGGCTGTAGCTGTCGGAGCCGGAGTAGCTGATCAGGGTCTGGTTAACGTCGAAGCCGGCCGTGTTGTTGAGAAAGCCGAATCCCGACGTGATACGTTGGGCTGCGAGGTTGCTGCGTGCGTTGGCCACGATCTCGTAGCCAACCCACACCAGGACTGCGACGAACAGGATCTGCAGGATGATGCCGTTCCATCCTGCCTTTCCTCCGAGCATGCGCTTCAGCCGAAGCCCATATTGCGGAGGCGGTAGCCTCGCTTCGATGCTCATTCGCCGCAGCCCCGATCTCGTGCGCGATCAGCGGATCGGCGGCGCGTACTGCAGACCGCCCTTGTTCCAGAGCTGGTTCAGACCGCGCGCAATCTGCAGCTTGGACCCTGCGCCGACGTTGCGGTCATACATCTCGCCGTAATTCCCGACCGCTTTCACGATGCGCGAGAACCAGTCCTTGGTGAGGCCGAGCTGCTCGCCGAGATTGCCATCGGTGCCGAAGGCGCGCTTGAACTCGGGCTTGTCCGACTTGGCCATCTCGTCGACGTTCGCCTGCGTCACGCCGAGCTCCTCGGCGGTGACCAGCCCGAACAGCGTCCACTTGACGATGTCGAACCACTGATCGTCACCGTGACGCACCATCGGGCCCAGCGGCTCCTTCGAGATCACTTCAGGCAGCACGACGTGATCGGCCGGATTGGACAGCTTCAGCCTCTCGGCGTAGAG
Organism: Bradyrhizobium sp. SZCCHNR1098; assembly: GCF_032489375.1. Lineage (NCBI taxonomy): Bacteria > Pseudomonadati > Pseudomonadota > Alphaproteobacteria > Hyphomicrobiales > Nitrobacteraceae > Bradyrhizobium > Bradyrhizobium sp. SZCCHNR1098. The sequence goes on along the minus strand of NZ_JAUEXY010000007.1, from coordinate 343,184 downwards.
GCCCGAGACGTCGGTGGTAAACACGTCGCAGCGGCCGGATTCATAGGCCTTCACAGTCTCGTCGGCGCCCGCGAACGCAATTACCTCGTACTTCATCTTGTTGGCCTTGAAGTAGTCGGCGAGGTTCTGCTCGGTGGTCGTGCCGGTCTGCACGCAGACCGAGGCGCTGTTGAGCTCGAGCGCAGAATTCACCTTGAGGGCCTTCTTCACCATGAAGCCCTGGCCGTCATAATAGGTCACGCCGGCGAAATTGGCGCCCAGCGAGGTGTCCCGCGACAGGGTCCAGGTGGTGTTGCGCGACAGCACGTCCACTTCGCCCGACTGCAGTGCGGTAAAGCGGTCCTTGGCGGACAGCGGAACGAACTTCACCTTGGTCGGATCGTTGAAGATCGCGGCGGCGATGGCGCGGCAGACGTCGACGTCGATCCCGGTCCAGTTGCCCTTGTCGTCAGGCGACGAGAAGCCAGGGAGGCCCTGGCTGACGCCGCAGGCGAGCATGCCACGATCCTTGACGGTCTTGAGCGTTTCGGCCTGGGCGCCGACGCTCGCCAGCACCGGGGCGAGAGCAAGAGTGAGAGCCAGAGTGACGCGTTTCATAAATACAGCCTTTCGCGGTCGTCCTTGGGGAGCGATGAAGTCTCAGCGCGCAGGGGGGCCCGACCTGAATCCGCGTTGCAAACGCCATACCAAGAATATGGCGTACACCATGCACGACGAAGCCGTGCAGGCGAGATGAAGCGGAAATCGCGGCAAGCCCCTCAACGTGCAGCGATCGAATTGCGCCGGCATCACAGAACGACTGGCGGTCCGGGTCAAGGGGTTGACGGGCCTGTTCTGCATTCTGTTATTAACGACCGCAGTGCTGCCCGATTTCGAGCTATCCCGGCAGGTTAAGAGAGAAAAGACACGCGAATGGCATCATCGAATGACCCCGCTGCGGCGGTGCGACAAAACGTCGAAACACGGCTGATCACGGCGGGGCGGGATACGAAGGCGCAGCACGGATTCGTGAATCCCCCCGTCGTTCATGGTTCGACGGTTCTGTATCCAACCGCCGAGGACCTGCACGCACACCGCGGCGAATTCCAGTATGGCCGCCACGGCACGCCGACGACGAAGGCCCTGCAGCAGGTCCTGATGGCGCTGGAGGGACCGCAATGCGCCGGCGTCGGCATCGCACCATCCGGCCTTGGGGCAATCTCGACCACGCTGCTGTCGGTGCTCAAGGCCGGCGACCACGTGCTGGTGTGCGACAGCATCTATCGTCCGACCCGCAATTTCTGCAACGGCATGCTGGCGCGCTACGGCGTCGAGACGACCTATTTCGACCCATTGATCGGCCCAGGAATTGAGCAACTGCTCAAACCAAATACACGCGCGGTGGTTGTCGAGGCGCCCGGCTCGCAGTCGTTCGAAATGCCGGACATCCCCGCCATTGCGGCGGTCGCACATGCGCACGGCGCACTGGTCATCGACGACAACACCTGGGCGACGCCGCTCTACCACCGCTCCCTCGACCAGGGCGTCGACATCAGCATGCAGGCGGCCACCAAATATATCGGCGGCCACTCCGACATCATGTTCGGCACGATTTCGGCCAATGCGAAGGCATGGCCGCTGATCGCCGAGGGCATTCGCCTGCTCGGCGTCTGCGCCGGCCCGGACGACGTGTTCCTCGCCCTGCGCGGGGTGCGGACGCTGGGCGTGCGCCTGGCGCAGCACCATCGCTCGGGGCTGGAAATGGCCCGCTGGCTCGCCGCGCGTCCCGAGGTGATCGAGGTGCTGCATCCCGCCCTGGAGAGTCATCCGGGACACGCGATCTGGAAGCGCGACTTCACCGGCGCCTCCGGCCTGTTCAGCATCGTGCTGCAACCAAAGCCGCAAGCCGCGGTTGATGCGATGCTCGACACGCTGACGCTGTTCGGAATGGGCTATTCCTGGGGCGGCTTCGAGAGCCTTGCGATTCCGTTCGACTGCGCGAGCTACCGCACGGCCACCACCTGGGCGCCGGGGGGGCCCACGCTGCGTCTGCATATCGGCCTGGAGAACGTGGAGGATCTCAAGGAGGATCTCGACCGGGGCTTTGCGGCGTTCAACGCGGCTTAAGCACGCCCGCAGCCAGCGGAGCGCCGCGCGATCGGGCAGCCGGGGCCGACAAATTGGCGTTGATGTCCCGCCGATTGGGGGTAGCCTGCGCGGCAAGGAAAGCTCGAACGAACGGAAATCATGGTTCTGCTCGATCTGATGGGCGGCGTGGCGTTGCTGCTGTGGGGCCTTCACATGGTCCACAGCGGCATTCTCCGCGCCTTCGGCCCGGACCTCCGGCTGCTGCTGTCGCGGGCGCTGCGCAACCGCTTCAGCGCCCTCGCTGCCGGCCTCGATCTGACCGCTCTGCTCCAGAGCAGCACGGCGACCGCGCTGATCACGACCTCCTTCGCAGCGGAAGGCCTGGTCGGCCTGATCCCGGCGCTCGCGATCATGCTCGGCGCCAATATCGGCACCACGCTGATCGTTCAGGTGCTCTCGTTCAACGTGGCGGCAGTCGCCCCCATCCTGTTCGTGCTCGGCCTGGTGGCGTTCCGCAGTGGGCCGCGATCGCGCATCAAGGATCTCGGCCGGGTAGCAATCGGCCTCGGCCTGATGCTGCTGTCGCTGCATATTCTGATCGATACGTTGGCACCCGCCGAAGAAGCGCCGGCGATGCGCGTGTTCATGCAGGCGATCACGGCCGATGTCACGCTGTGCATCATCTTCGGTGCGCTCGTCACCTGGGTCGTGCACTCCAGCGTCGCCAGCGTGCTGCTGGTGATGTCGCTGGCCTATGCGCATTTCGTTACGGCCGATGCGGCGCTGGCGCTCGTGCTCGGGGCCAATCTCGGCAGCGCCGTCAACCCGGTGTTCGAGGGCGCGCACCGCGACAATCCCGCGAGCTATCGCCTGCCCGTCGGCAATCTCCTCAACCGCATCATCGGCGTCGCGCTGATCACACCCTTCCTGCATCCGCTCGGCAATTTGCTGCAATCGTGGCAACCGGATCTGTCGAAGCTGACAGCGCAGTTCCACATGGCGTTCAATCTCGGCACGGCCGTGGTCTTCATCGGCCTGCTGGGCGGCATGGAGAAGTTGCTCACGCGACTGCTTCCGGACCGCCCGGCCGAGGTCGATCCGGCGAAGCCGCGCTATCTCGACGAGACCGCGCTGGAAACCCCGTCGCTTGCGCTTGCGGACGCGGCGCGCGAGGCGCTGCGCATGGGCGATCTGGTCGAGACCATGTTGCGCAACGTCATGACCGCGATGATGACCAACGACCGTGGCCTCGTGGATCAGGTGTCACGCGCGGACAACGTCGTCGACCGGCTCGACGAGGCCATCAAGCTCTACATCACCAAGCTGACGCGCGGCAGCCTGGACGAGCGCGAGGGCAAGCGCGCGATGGAGATCATCTCCTTCGCGATCAACCTCGAGCATATCGGCGACATCATCGACAAGAACCTGAGCGAGCTCGCGACCAAGAAGATCAAACGCAGGTTCCAGTTCTCCGCTGAGGGCGCCGACGAGCTGCAGGCCTTTCACCGCCAGATCATGGAGGCGCTCCGCATCGCGTTCGGCATCTTCATGTCCGGCGATGCGCAGCAAGCCCACCAACTGCTCGATCAGAAAGCCGAGCTCCGCAACGCCGAACTCGGCGCGACCGAGCGGCACCTCGAACGTCTGCGCGAGGGCCGCTCGGAGACGCTGGAAACCACCTCGCTGCATCTCGACGTGCTGCGCGATCTCAGGCGTATCCACTCGCACATCTGCTCGGTCGCCTATCCCGTGCTCGACGCGGCCGGCGAGGTCGCGACCCGCCGCAGCGAAGCAGTCGAGAGCGCAGAGGCCGCCGCCCTGCCCGCATCGTCGGCCCAGCCATTGCCGCGCTGAGTCTTGCGCGTCCTATCAGTGAAACTACTCTTCCGGTTTCACGGCCACCGTCATTCCTGGGCAAGCGTCAATGTGCAGCCGCGACGCGGCTGCGCGTGGCGATTGAACCCGGAATGTCGGCGGTGGTGAGACCCCTACGGCCCGATCAATTGCTCAGCGTCTGCGATTCCCGCTGGCGGTTCTTGAAGATCAACATCACGTTGCGGACGTAGATGATGTTCGACAACAGCTGGCCGAAGATGATGACCGGCTCGCGCTTCACGAGACCATAGATCAGCGTCATCAGCCCTCCCCCGATCGAGAAGAACCAGAATGCGAGCGGCACGACGCTCTTGCCCGCGCGCTCGCTGGCGATCCACTGCACCAGGAAGCGCGCAGCGAAGGCCAGTTGTGCGGCGAGGCCGAACACCAGCCAGAAATCGAACTTGGCGATGAAGATGTCGTAGAGATAGTTGCTGAACGCCTGCCCGAATTGAATCAGCATTACTTCACCTCGATCGCAACCGGCGTCGGCTTCTTGCGGCGGATCAGCCACCACACGCCGGCGAGATCCATGATCCCGATCCAGAGCCGGTCGAAGAACCCGTAGTTCGAGACACCGGAGTGCCGAGGCCGGTCGATCACGTCGACATAGGCGATGTCATAGCCCTCGCGCCGCACCAGCGCCGGCAGGAAGCGGTGCAGACCATCGAAATACGGCATCATCAGGAACACGTCGCGGCGAACCGCCTTGAGGCCGCAGCCGGTGTCACGCGTTCCATCGTGCAGCACCGCATTGCGGATCTTGTTGGCGAGCCGTGACTGCAGTTTCTTAAAGCCAGTATCCTTGCGGCCGACCCGCTGCCCGGCGACGAGGCCGACATGCGCACCGCCCTTTTCGAGCGCGGCGATGAGCTCGGGCAGAAAAGCAGGGTTGTTCTGCCCGTCCCCGTCGAGCGTCGCGACGACAGCGCCGTGGGCGGCGCGGATGCCGCTCCTGACAGCCGCCGATTGGCCGGAAGACGTCTCATGCCGCAGGACGCGCAGGTTCGGCCGCCGTGCCATTTCCTCGGCGAGCCGCTGCGCGGTCTCGTCGGTCGAGCCGTCATTGACGTAGATGATCTCGTACGGCCACAGACCATCGAGCGCGGTCGCGATCTCGCTGATCAGCGGCGTGATGTTGCCGGCCTCGTTGCGCACGGGAACGACGATGGAGACGGCAACGGGGGATTCGGTCGACAAGAGTTGAGACTCGTAAGGGCGTGATCGGGCCGGTTCCTGCCCCGGGGCGCTCCGGCGGAGGCTTCTTATGGGGCTTGGGGCCCGCTATCAACCCCTTTAGCGCGGTACGATTTGGCCGTCCTTGCCGAGACGAAAGCCGAGCCGACGAGCTGCGAACCAGTAGCGGACGAGCATGGCGCAGGCCAATCCCACCACGGCGCCGGCGACCACGTCGCTCGGATGATGCGCCAGCAGCACCAGCCGACTCAAGGCGATCACGACGGCATAGATGAACATGGGAACGCGCAACCGCGGCCAGATGGCGGACATTGCAAAGGCCAGCGCGAAGGCCGTCACCGCATGTGCGGACGGCATGCTGAAATAGGCCGGCGTGCCGTTGAACGGGTCGAAATTGAAGGCATTCGCCTTGCCGCCGACGAAGGGGCGGCCGCGGCCGATGATGTATTTCAGCACTTGGGCAGCAAGTACCGCGCTCAGCACCGCGAAGAAGGCGTATTGAACGTGGGTCGCGAAATTCAGCAGACGGCTGCGGCTGGCTTCCGGCCACAGCGGCGCAATCAGGATCGTCGCGACGACGCTCACGGCCAACAGTCCCAGCACGTATTCATCCTGACCGAACTCGGTGATGATCCGCACCGGCCAAAGGCTCGATGTTCCGCGTGTCGGCATCAGCCCGATCTCGTAAGCATCGAACGCGAACATCAGCATCAGGATCGCACTCAGGCCGATGGCGCCGAGCAGGAGAAGCTCGCGCCCCAGGCGTTGCCGGCTCGCGGCCTCCGGCGCCGTTTGCGGCTGGCGGACCAGCCGGCCGAGCGAGAATTTGCCGACCAGCGCGAGCTGGGCGAAATAGCCTGACGATCGCGCGGGGCTGTCGGGCGCCGACATCTATTCGGTGCCCTCCGAGCGATAGATCGCGATCGAGACCGGACGGCCCTGCGAGATGTTGTAGCCGTCGATGCGCTTGGCGACGTTGTAGCGCAGCCCGATCGCTTCGGCCCGTTGCACGAAGGCGCGCTCGGTGCGCTGCTCGACCAAAGCAAAGCGGCAGGTGCCCTGGCTGAGGAAGTCGGCGGCGCCGGAGCCGTCGGCGAGTTGCGTCGACGACCCTGTCATGAAGACGAGGCTCGGCTCGTGGAAGCCTGCCGCCGCCGCCTTCGGCCCGACGCAGACCACGTTGCGGAGCGCGCGCGCAATCTCCGCGCTGGGAAACAGCGGCGTCAGCGCCGGCAGCACGGCGCCGTATACCACGAACGCCAGGAACATCGCCGCCACGCCGGCATTCAAGAGCGAGCGCTCGGCACGGCCGTCGTCATAGAGCCACCAGGCGAACAGGCCGAAGATCAGCGACGCCGCGACGAACGGCCAGGCCAGGAACACCGGCTGGTGCGTGACGATGATGGCGCCGATCACGGCCACCACCGAGGTGATGGCGGGAATCGCAAACCACCAGGCCGCGCCGCGCCGCAGCCAGTTGCGCGCCAGCACCCGCCGCTCCAGCGCGCCCACCGTGAGGATCGCGATCGCCGGATACAGCGGCAGCACATAATGCGGCAGCTTGGTCAGCACCGCCTCGAACACGATCCAGGACGGCAGCAGCCAGGCCAGCAAGAACTGCGCCCCCGGCTCGCGCCGCGCGCGCCACACCGCAGGCGCCGCCATCGCGGCCAGCGGCGCGCCGGGCCAGAAGGTGATGAACAACAGCAGCAGATAGAGGCCCGGCGGCGCGCCATGCGACTCCTGGGCGCCGATCTTGCTCAGCATGTCGCCGCCGACGGAGTCGGCGAAGAAGGTGTCGCCGGCGCGCAGGAAGATCAGCACGAACCAGGGCAGCACCAGCACCAGCATCCACATCAGTCCCCACAGAGGGCGCAGACGCGATAGCCAGCCGGCGCCGCGATCCATGATCGCCAGGGTCACGATCGTCAGTCCCGCGAACATCAGGATCAGCGGGCCCTTGATCAGGATGCCGCCGGCGAGCGCCGTCCAGAAGATCGCGGGCGGTCCCCAGGGCGGATGCACCGGATCCTCGCCGCGCTGCCACGACAGATAGACGCGCGCCAGCGCACCCATGGCAGCCACCACCGTGAACAGCAGCATCGCGTCGGTCTTGGCGAGCCGGGCTTCCACGCCGAGCAGCACCGAGCAGCACATCAGCAAGGCGGCGAACACGGCGCCGCGCCGTGTCACGAAGGAGAGCGCGGTCCAATAGGTCAGCAGCACCGCGCCGATCGCGCCGATCAGCGAGGGAATGCGGTAGACCCAGATGCGCAGCTGCGCACGCGGCAGACCGATCGCCGACGCCGTCTCGACCGCGGCCGATTGCAACCAATAGATGCCGACCGGCTTCTTGTAGCGCACGTCGTCCTGGAAGCGGATGTCGACGTAATCGCCGCTCTCGACCATCTGCTTGGTCGCCTGGGCGAAGCGCGCCTCGTCGCGATCGATCGGCGGGATCGTGAAGAAGCCCGGCAGGAACAACAGCAGCCCGCAGACGAGCAGGAACGCCGCCGCCCTGGTGTGGCTCACGGTGACGGCATCGATCATCCGCACCAGCCGATTGCCTGGATTGACCAGGTTCTTCGGCTCGCGCGGCTCTCCAAAACGGGGGCGGGCATAGGTCTCGACCATGGGGTTCCGAATACGCTGAAACCGCCATGCCGACAACCGCTTAGCGAACCCTCACTGGATTCTGACCACAACTGTGTCCGCAGCGCCCGTGGCGTCGATCACGGTGAGGCGGGCAAAGCCCGGCCCGGGCGGATCGATCAGGCGCTGGCGGCGGCTGTCGATCTCGCCGACGGCCAGTCCATTGACCAGCATGGTCAGCGGCAGCACGCCGCCCGACACTTTCACCGGCATCACCGATGCCTCGCGTCCCGCGGATCGGTCGACATCGATGCGCGAGCCGTTCAGCGGGAACTGGATGTGCGGCGCCTGTTCGGCGCCGGTCCGCAGCAATTCGCCGATCGGCCGGAACCGGCGCAGCGGCAGCGGCAACTTTGAATTGCTGGCGACCAGCGCCCCCTTGGGCGGCTTCGGCAATGTTGCTGGCAGCTTGCCGCTGCGGGCAAAAGCGTCGAACAGGATCGGCGCCGCGGCGACGCGGCCGATCAGGCCGGGCACCGGCGCGCCATCGGGCCGGCCGACCCAGACGCCGATCGTGACGCGGCCGTCGAAGCCGACCGACCAAGCGTCGCGATAGCCGTAGCTGGTACCGGTCTTGAAGGCGATCCGGTTGCGGGCTGCGTTTTCCGGCGGCGGCGTCCCCAGCAGCACGTTGCCGACCTGCCAGGCGGCCGCCGAATCCATCAGCCGCATCGGCTCGCGCGCGCCGTCAGTCCCCTCAGCCGTCATGATCTCGCGCAGCGGCCTGGTGGTGCCGAGGCGCGGAAAGCCTGCATAGAGCTGGGCGAGGTCCTGCAGGGTCACGCCGACGCCGCCGAGCCCCATCGCAAGGCCGGGCGCCTCGTCCTTCGGCAGCACCAGATTGCCGCCGGCCTGCTTCAGCCGCGATGACAGCCGGCTCGCCCCGACGCGATCGAGCAGCACGATCGCCGGCACGTTCAGCGACAGCTGCAGCGCCTTGCGCACCGGCACCGTGCCCTGGAACGTCATGTCGAAATTCTCCGGCGCGTAGGAGCCGAAGCGCACCGGGCGATCCTCGATCAGGCTCTCCGGGTGCACGAAGCCGTCCTCGAAGGCGAGTCCATAGATGAACGGCTTCAGGGTCGAGCCCGGCGAGCGCACCGCGCGGGTCATGTCGACCTGCCCTGCCCGCTTCTCGTCGAAGTAGTCGGCCGATCCGACATGGGCGAGCACGTCGCCGCTGTCATTGTCGACCACGATGATGCCGACCGAGACGTTCGGTCCCAATGCGATGGCGCGATCGCGCGCCAGCGGCTCCAGCACTTTCTGCAGCGACGCATCGAGCGTCAGGCGGATGATCGGCTGATCCTTGACGGCCGCCGAGGCCTGGTCGGCGGCATGCGGCGCCAGGATCGGCATCGGCTTGCGGAAGGCCGGAACGGCTTGCGCCTTTGCCTGCGCCGCGTCCTCGGCGGAGATCACGTTCTCCGACACCATGCGGTCGAGCACGCGGTCGCGGCCGCGTCGAGCGGCCTCGGGATGCCGGTCGAGCCGCCGCGTCTCCGGTGACTGCGGCAGCGCCACCAAGAGGGCCGCTTCCGCCAGTGACAGCCGCTTCGGCTCCTTGCCGAAATATGCAATCGAGGCGGCGCGAATGCCTTCAAGATTGCCGCCATAGGGCGCCAGCGTCAGGTAGAGATCGAGGATCTCGTCCTTGCTCAGCTCTCGCTCGAGCTCGAGCGCGCGCACGATCTGCCGGAGCTTGGCATGCAGCGAGCGCTGCCGCCGCGGCTCGAGCAGCCGCGCCAGCTGCATCGTGATGGTCGAGCCGCCGGAGACGATGTGGCCGTGCGAGCCGAGCTGGATGGCCGCCCGCACCAGCGCGCGCGGATCGACGCCGTGATGGTCGAAGAAGCGCTGGTCCTCATAGGCCAGCAGCAGCTTCAGATAGGTCGGATCGACGTCTTTTTTGGCGCTGACCGGCAGCCGCCACCGCCCGTCCGCCATCGCATAGGCACGCAGCAGCTTGCCGTGGCGATCGACCACGGTGGTCGAGACCGCCTTAGCTTCCTGCAGCGGCAGCGGGCCGAGGGAGATGGTCCAGGCGGTGATGGCAACGGCGACCGACGCGACCAATGCGAGCGCAATGGCGAACAGCCGTTTGACGCTCCACCCTCTCCTGCCGTCATGGCCGGGCTTGTCCCGGCCATCCACGTCGTTCGGAGCGCGCGGAGCGACCGGGCATGGCGGAGTGTGGAGGTCCGTCTTGCCACCCAGCTCACGATCGCTCGTCCCACCCTCGCTCATTTGGCCGCGCGGACCTCCACCGAGCCCGTGCCCGTCCGACCATAGCGCGAGGGATTGTACATGTCCTCAACATAGGCCTGCGGCAGCACGTATTTGCCGGGCGACACCGCGCGCACGACGTAGGCGACCGTGAACACCGACTTGGAATCCGCGGCGCGGTCGAGCGCGGCGGTGAAGCGGTCGTCGCGGAACTCGGTGTTGACCGGTTCCTGGCCGTCCTCGATCCAGTCCAAGGTGCCGCTGTCACCCGACGACACCAGGTGCGGATTGTCGATCTCAAGCCCCGCCGGCAGATAGTCCGACACCATGATGTGGCCGTACTCCGGCTTGGCCTCGGTGACCTTCAGCACGACAGCGAAACGGTCGTTCTGCTTCGCGGTTCTGATATCGGCCGGCTTGCCGTCGAGCGTGTAGTAGCCGCGCTCGATCTTGAAACCGTTCGACGCGGCCGGCTCCGGCGTCAGCGGCGAGCCGGAGACCGAGACCACTGCCTGCACCGGCGCATCACCGGTGTTGGTGATCTTCAGCGGCTGGCCTGAGAGCTCCGCCGCCTTGTAGCTGCGGTACATCGCCTGCTTTACGGCCTGGCCGTTGATGTCGAGCGTCAGCGTCTCCTTGGCCAGCGCGCGCGCCGCCAGCACCATCCACGCATTCTCCTGCGTCGAGGTGTACGGCGTCAGCCCGCGCGCGGCTTCGACACGGGCGACGGCCTGCGTCAACGTCGCCCGCGGCGCATTGCCCTCGCCCGCCAACGACACCAACGCCGCTGCATCGCGCAGGTCGGAGCCGTAATCGGTGCGGCCGAACACCAAGACCGGCTTCGGCGCGAGGCTGTCGGCCGCGGCGGCATAGACCCGCTCCGCACGGGCGCGGTCGCCGACCAGCGCCAACGCCGCGGCAAGCTGCGCCTTGGCGATCGGGGTGGCGAGATTGCCGAGCTTGGTGTCGGCGAGATACCGCAGGTCGCCGATCGGCGCCGCGCCATTGCGCGCCAGCACGTAGAGGCCATAAGCGAGATCGCGGCCGCCCGTCTTCTCCGGCTCCTCGGCATTCACCACCGAGTTCCTGACGCGGTCGAGCGCGCTCTTGAGCAGCACGTCCGGCACCGCAAAGCCCTTCTCGCGGGCGCGGGTCAGGAAGTCCGTGACATAAGCATCGAGCCAGGGATCGTCGCCGCCCGACGACCACAGGCCGAACGAGCCATTGGATCCCTGCCGCGCCAGCAGCCGGTCGATCGAGTCGCGGATGCGCTGGTCGACCTCGGTGTCCATCGCCAGATGCGCGCCGGCCGCGAGCTCGTTGACATAGAGCAGCGGCATCGCGCGGCTCGTGATCTGCTCCGAGCAGCCATAGGGGTAGCGGTCGAGCGCCTTCAGGATGGTCGCCGCATCGAGCGCGGTCGACAACCCCGCCGACAGCGACACCGTGCCGGTGCCCGCCACGAGATCGGAGAACATGTCCGATGTCAGCGTCAGGCTTTCACCCTTCGCGAGTGTGCGGATCGAGCGACGCGCCAGCACCTGGGTCGCCGGCTTCACGTCGAACTGATAGTGCCGCGCCAGCGAAAGCCCGTTGGGGCCCTTGATGTCGACATCGAGCTGCGCCTGCCCGGTGCCACTGGCGTCCAGCGACAGGGTCGCCGACGCCCGCTGCTTGGCCGCGAGCTTCATCGTGACGTTGGCATTGCCGGACACCTTGACCGGACCGCCCGCCTTCACGCTGACGACATAGTCGCCGGGCGCACCTTCGACATTGTCGACATCGAACGACAGCGTGCCGCGATCGCCTGACAGGAGGAAGCGCGGCAGGGTCGCGGTCAGCACCACGGGATCGCGCACGGTGACGTCGACATTGGCGCGGCCAACTTTGGTGGCGCTCCACGCCACCGCCATCACCCGCGCTGTGCCGGCGAACTCCGGAATGTCGAAGCTGACCTCGGCAGTTCCGTCGGGCCCGACGGTGACGATGCCCGAATACAGCGCCAGCGGCTTCTGCGTCGGTGGCGAGCCCTGCAGCTCGGCGCCGCCAGAGTCACCGCCAGAGCGGATCTGGCCGCGCGTGCCCTGCATCCCGTCGATCAACTGGCCATAGAGATCGCGGATCTCGGCCGAGAGCTGGCGCTGGCCGAGATAATAGTCGTCCGGCGCCGGCGGCTTGTAGTTGGTGAGGTTGAGAATGCCGACATCGACTGCGGCGATCACGACCTTGGCGTCCTCGCCGGGATTGAGCCCGCCGATCTTGACCGGAATCTTCAAGGCCGAGCCCGGACGCACCAGCGCCGGGGGCGTCAGCGCGACATTGAGCGTGCGCGCCGACTTGTCGATACCGAACCAGGCGACGCCGAGCGCTCGGCCCGGCATGCGCTGCGCGGCCGTATCGAGCGGACGGCGCAGCGTCGTCACGACATAGGCGCCAGTGCCCCAGTCCTTGCCGACTGCAAGCTTGACCTGGTTGGTGCCCTCCTTGACCTCGGTGGTCTGCGTCGTCAGCAGCCGGTCGCCGAGCACATTGACCGTCAGCTTGCCGGCGGTGCGCGCATTGACCGTCACGACCATGCTGTCGCCCGACTGGTATTGCGGCTTGTCGAGCGAGGTCTCCAAGAGATCCGGCGTATCGGCGCTGCCGTCGGTGTACCAGCCGACGTCGAACTGCAGCGACGTCACCGGACCGTCGGCATCCGCCGACTTGACGTCGAGGCGATAGCGCCCGGCCTCCGGCAGGAAGCTCAGCCGCGCCGGCTTGTTGGCGGCGATCGTGACGTCGCCATCGCCGACGCGGCGCGTCGACTTGACCGGCTCGTAATTCCAATAGGCGTTCTGCCGATACCACTGGTACCGCGACTCGATCTTGAGCAGCTCATAGCGCAGGCCGTTGCGCGCCAGCGTCTTGCCCTCGGGCGAGACGAACACGACGTCGAACTCGGCCTTGTCGCCCTCGCCAACGCTTTTGCCGGTAAACGACGGCTTGATGCCGATCTGCGCGGCCTTGGGCGCCACCGGGAGCACCAGCTTGCGCTCGACGGCGCGGCCGCCGGTCTCAGCCAGCCGCACATAGATCTGCGCCTCCTGCGGCCGGCTGGAGGACGGCGGCTTGGACAGGCTCACGGGGAACGTCGCCGCGCCCTTCTCATCCGTTTCCGGCATGCCTTCGATCGGGGTGCGCTCGTTGGAGGCGCTCTCCTCGTCGGCGACGCCGAACTGATAGCCCGGGAAGCCCGGCCGCTCGGAGGCGGTGGTGACCAGGAGGTCGCCCTCGAGCTGCAGGCCGGAGGCCGGCGCGCCGTAGAGGAAATGGCCGTCGACCTTCACCTCCACAGGAGTCTCAGCCTTGATCTGCTTGTCCTTGGACGACAAGTCGAATTCCAGCCGCTCGGGGACGTAGTCCTCGACCATGAAGGTGGTCTCGCCGACGGACGCCCCCTTGGGATCGGTGAAGGCGCGCACGCGGTAGGTGCCGGTCGGCACCGCCGAATTCAGCGCCACACTGAACGACCGCCCGCCGGCACCCTGGTCAGGCAGCACGGCGCGGCGGAACTCGACTCCATCCGGGCGCTCGACCACCAGCGTCAGCGGCGTGCCGGTCATGGCGTTGCCCTTGCCGTCGCGCAGCAGCGCCGTGAGGTAGACGGTCTCGCTGGACCGGTAGACGCCGCGCTCGGAATACACGAAGGCGTCCGGCCCGGCCGGCGCCTCGCGGCCGGACACGCCACGGTCGGAGAGATCGAAGGCGGTCGTCTTCAGGCTGAGGAAGGCGTAGTCGGCTTTCTCGCCGACCACCGTCAGCATCGCCGGCGACAGCCCGCCCTCGCCCCGCGCCAGCCCCGTCTCGAAAAGCGCGTGCCCGGCCTCATCGGTCCTGCGGGTCGCCAGGATCTCGTTGTTGCGCGCCACCAGCCTCACCTCGGCGCGCGCCACCGGATCGGTTGAAGCCAGCGAATTGACGAACACGTGGATCCCGTCATTGCCGGAGAACGCGGCGACGCCGAGATCGGACACGATGAACCATTGCGTGGCGAGCTGGCCGCCGCTGTCCTCGTCATTGCCGCTGGTCGGGCCCTTCGGCGCGGCCGTCATCACATAGACGCCCGGCTGCATGTCGCTGAGCGCCTGATCCACCGGAAAGGCGGTGGTGACGTCCTGGTTCAGGGTCATCGCGGTCGAGAGCTCGCCGCTCCACACCTTCATGCCGCGCTGGTCGCCGAGCTCGCTGAGCTGGTAGCTCGACAGCGGCCGCTGGAAATCGCTCTCGATCACCGTGTTGATCAGGTTGCGGTCGCCGATCCGGAAGACGTTGATGTTGACGGCGGGCGTGTTGACGCTGACCAGCGGAATGCCCTTCTGGCCGGTGCGCGGCAGCACATAGGCCTTGCCGGTGAAGCGCACGAACGGCTTGCGGTCGCGGACATAGATGTTGAACTCGGCCGATTTCGGCAGGCTCTCCTTCACGACTGACGGCAACCCGGCGCGCAGGTTGATGTTGTAGCGCTCGCCATGCTTGAGGCCCTCGACGCAGAGCTGCTTGTCCTCCGAGGTCAGCGCCGGCTTGTCGGTACCTGCCTGTGCCACGAACGGCGAGAAGTCGGTGCGCTTGGCAAGATCCTCGGAGAACTGGAAGCAGGCGCGCGGGCTCGCCGAGTCCGAGTCAACGGTGTAGTCGAGCAGCTTAAAGCCGTGCTCGTCGCGCATCCGCTCATACTGTCCCCTGATATCGGCGACCTCGCGCAGCTCGAGCGACATCCTGAGCGTATCGAGCGCCGGCCGCCACAGCTTCCGCTCGGCCATGGTCTTGCCGAGCACGGCGAGCGCGTCCGCTTCCTCGCCGGCATTGCCGGCGCGCTGGTAGGCGATGTAGGCCGCCGTCGAGGCGCGCTCCAGCAGGAAGGTCTGCTCCGACGAGTTGATCGGCTTGATCTGGTTGAGCACGGTGCGCGCCAGCCGCAGCCAATTACCGGAATCATCCGGGGCCACTGTGGCGATCTGTCCGAGGATTTGCAGACCCGTGCGCAGGTCGTTGCGGCGCAGCGCAGCATCGGCGTCGGTGCGCAAGGTCGCCAGCGGCTTGTTGACCGCCCCCGCCTCGCTCTTTATCTGGGCCTCCAGCTTGACGGCGGCGTCAGCCAGATCGTCGCGCTTGAACGCCTTGTCGGCGGCATGGGCGGACACGAGGCCGAGCGCCATGATGGCGCAGAGGGCGGCGGCGCGAACCAGACCGATCATGGGACAGCTCCTTGGACGGCTCTTTGAAAGTTCTCTGGAAAGATTTCCAGACAGGTCCTGGCGGTGCACGGATCGACGCCCGTGTTTGGCCGATTGGTGGCGAGAATGGACGCGAAATGGTGACGGACTGGTGGCAAGGGTTGTAGGGGCCAAGATAGCGACCCGTGGCCTTGGCTGCCATCGGCAGGCGGCCGCGGCCGGGAAAATCTGTTCATCAACGGCAATTCACAGGACATGTTCACAGGACATGGCATACCGGCAAAGGCCGCGGCAGCCGTTTGACCAGCGCCGCTGACGCGCGAACGGCCCTTGATGACCCTCCTCCGCCTCCGCTTGGTCGCCGCCGGCCCGTATCCGGTTCGGATGGTCTTGGCGAAACGGAAGATTTTTCATATGACCCATGCTATGGGATGGCCGTACCGGCGGGGCTCCGCCTCGGGGGGTCATCCCGCGACGTCCGCCCGTGCCGTTCACGTCGCGACGACGGTCCCATAGCTCAACTGGATAGAGTAGCGGATTTCTACTCCGCGGGTTGCAGGTTCGAGTCCTGCTGGGATCGCCAGTCGCCACGCCAGCGCCATCGTGGCGCCCCGCCGCTCGTCCATTTCGAAACATTGCCGTGAACGACAGGGCGTGCGCACCCAAGCTTGCCTTCGTTTGGCGGATGCGTGGCCATGGCATTGGGGGGCTCGGTTGGCGAAACATGAGGCATCCCGGTTTCTGGTGAGAATTTTGCGGTCCAGATTCCGCGACCACAAGACGGAGCTTTCCGAGCTGCGGCGTCACATCCGGCGCGGCGACGTCGTCTGCGACATCGGCGCCAACAAGGGCAGTTTTCTCTACTGGCTGGCGCGGTGGTCGGCGCCGGGGCGGGTCGTCGCCTTCGAGCCCCAGCCGGACCTGGCCGAAAGATTGGCGCGGCTCTGCAAGCGGTTCTCGCTCGACAACGTCGTGGTCGAACCACGCGCCGTCTATTCGTGCTCCAGCAAGAAGACCCTGTTCGTGCCCGAGGGGCACCAGCCCGGGGCCTCGCTGCTCCGCCCCGCCGAGACCTCGAAGACGATCCAGGTGCAGACGACGTCGTTGGACGACTATCTCCCCGATACGGGAAACGTGTCTGCGATCAAGATCGACGTCGAGGGTGCCGAACTCGACGTGCTGCGCGGCGCCGAGCGCACCTTGCGCCGATGCCGGCCGTTGATCGTGGTCGAGTGCGACCACCGCCTGGCGACGCTCGACAGGGTGAAGGAGACGTTCTTGCTCCTGCGGGGTCTTGGCTATCGAGGCCAATTCCTGAGCCGCGGGAGATTGCTTCCGTTGTCCGCCTTCGACCCGGAGATCCACCAGCGCGCCGATGGCGAATGGTTCTGGAAGCGAAAGGACTACTGCAACAACTTCATCTTCAGGAGCTTGCACGCGCCCACGTCCTGAACTGCGGATGAGCCGGGCTGGTCGATGATGACGTCACAGTCGCTGATCACTCGCCCCTCCCCCGCGCAGGACGAAACATTCCGGGAGCCGATCGAAACCATTTCGCCGCACCTACGAAGTCGTCGTGAAACAGACCCCCGGCATGTTGCCGAACATCAAATCGACCGTAGGGGCTACCGATGTCCGCGTTGCTGAGCTTCATTTTCGAATCCTATTGCCTGAGCTGCCGGGCGATGTTTCCAGAGCTCAATACCGATCAGTCGACCGTCGCGGAGTAGGTCGCGGCCGAGTGGCCGGAATTTCGATCCGAGATTGAGCCGCGCGGGCGCCGCCGGCCCACTTTGGCTGTCTGCCTGCAGACTGCTCGTCCGGAAAACCCACGCGCATCAAGCTTTGCTCTTCAGCTTAATGGCGGCTTCCATTTGACGCCGACGCCCTTCATCCGCCACGTCTTGGGCGATGGAGTTGGACCATGTTTGAACTAGCCATGTTTGCCGCAATCTGTTTCATCGCCGCTGTCGCCCTCACGATCATTTACCGGCGGCGTCAGGACGTCCTCTACGGCCCCTATATCGCGGATGTCTCGTGGCCGACGGCGCTGCCCGACGACCGCATCGAAGCGTCGTCACCCTGAACCTGGATGTGCTCCCGGGAGGCACCGGGCAGGCCGTCGCGATCACGCCAGCGATGATTGCCGATCTGCATGACGCCCGGCTTCACAAGCCGATGCGCCCGCCGGAATCGTTGAGCAGCGCATCGAGCCGGTCTGGGCTCATCCTCTGTCCACCCGGCGTCTCTATGCTGACGCAGGCAGCGCCGAGACGCAGATAGGCGTTTGCCGTGAGCAGCGCATCCTGCGCGCTGCAGCACCTGATGGTGGCGATCGCGCTGGCGCTTTCGGCCCGGACGGTGAAGGACGCGGCGGCCATGAGGGGCGGGCTCGTCTGTAAGCGGCGACTGAAATGAAGCCGAAGTTTATGCGACGGAGCCCGACGGTATCATTGAGGCGGATCAAAGCCGCCGGTCCCAGGCTTCGCTATGGGCGTCCCGCTCAGCTCCGATTCAGCGACAGGCTGATGCGGGTGACGATGCCGTCCCAATCGCGCTCCCAGGCCCGGGGGTAGTTGATCAGCACGCAGTGGACATAGCCCCCAACGAAGTTGCAGCGATTATACCAGACGTAGTCGCCCTTGTAGCTCGACACCGCGAAGAAGCGCGAGGTGATCCGCTTGTACTGGATGTTCGGCGGCGGGTTCTTCTGGGCGAGGAATCGCGCCGGCGACTCCCGGGTGTCATTGGGCATCGACTGCACGGTCAGATTGGCGCGACCGTCCGCGGTCTGGAAGCGCTGGCCATAGCCCCCGGGTTGGCCCGCCGTGTCGCTGAAGATCGAGACGGGAATGTCGACCGACGTGCCGGTCTCCGGGATCCTATAGGTGTTCCAGCGCACCGATTCGGCCGGCGCGGCGTTGCTCCAGCACGCGGCGCATGCAAGCACAGCCATGGCCTTGATGATCGGATTCATGTCTGTCGTCCCCAACGGCTTGAGAAAACATGACGTTGAACCACCTTCGCGGCTCAGCGAAGGCAGCGTCCGCCATCAGCGGCAGGCGAACGCGCGACCCCAGTCGAAGGTTCATGGCTCCCGCAGGTCCCGTGCTCGATCGCTCCTCATCATTGAACCTGGGATGGAGCGACGTTCCGGGTTGCCGTCGGGCCGTCACCCGCCATGAGTTCGTGCGTTCCGGTCTCGGCGGGCTGCTCAAGTCTCCGCAAGAACGCATCCAGTTGCGGCGCGAGTTGCGAAAGGACAAACCTCAACCCTTCCGGGGTGAAATGGATGGTGTCCCAAACAATCGGCGTTTCCGCGTCGATCGTCAGCGGGCAACGCCTCTTGCTGCAAATCGTGTCGAGAATGGAAACGTATTGAACGAGCGGATACGCGCTGGCGATCTCCTTCAAACGGTCGTCCGCCTTGAACGCCCCCTCTCTCGGCAAGAGCGAATTGCCGATTGGGACGTGCGTCTGCTCATGGTTGAACAACGTCGAAGCCAAGGGAGCGGGGAACTCGATCGAAGGACCGAGGAGCAGAACTGGAACGCCGGCTTCCTGAGCTGCCGCCAGCAGCGCGTTCAAATACCGATCGACGCGCCGTGCAGGAGGCTGGCCGTAGGTTTCGAGATAGGCGCGCCAATTGCCGGAAAGAACGACGCCGTCAAAGCCGTGGGCCCTGATCTGATCGCGTAGCAGCTGATTGACGTCGTTGCAGTTTCGCGAGGTGCTCAGCTTGAGCTCGACGAACGGGGGACAGGCCGCTGACGTAAGCTGCAGAAGATGATAGGCATCGGAGGATAGGTAGCTGCGCAATCCCCAGGCATAATGTGCGGCGAGACTGTCGCCGGCGAGCAGAATGTTGCGCTTGTTTGCGGCCGGCTTCAGGCACGCATCAAAGTCGTAGGCCGATGGCGGCTCATCGGGCTGCAAGAAGCAGCTGTGCGCACGATAGAACGGCTCCATCGTCCGGGAATCGTACCGGAGCATTCGTGCCTGGGATTGCGGGAAGCGATCGGCGTAGCCGTCATGAGCG
Source organism: Bradyrhizobium sp. SZCCHNR1098 (assembly GCF_032489375.1). NCBI lineage: Bacteria > Pseudomonadati > Pseudomonadota > Alphaproteobacteria > Hyphomicrobiales > Nitrobacteraceae > Bradyrhizobium > Bradyrhizobium sp. SZCCHNR1098. The sequence continues at coordinate 323,912 of NZ_JAUEXY010000007.1, read as the reverse complement.
ATGCCGTGAACTCCGACCGCGATCAGGACGACGGCAATGCCCGCGATCACCGGGGAGCCACGCACGCCAACCCACTCCGTTCGCGCGCGTGCCGGCCGCTCGACGATGACGTAAGAGAGATAGGCCAGCAGCAGCGAGCACAGCAGGAGCCCGGCGGTAGCAAACGCCGAGGTCGCGACATCGAGCGGCAGCGCGGCCCTGCCGAGGACGAACACCGGCCAATGCCAAAGATAGAGCGAATAGGACAGACGGCCGAGGAAGGCTCCGGTCTCGCGGAACGGCAGCCGGGGCCTGCCCTGCTCCTGATTGAAGGCGACAATATAGAACGCAGTACCGAGACAGGGAATCAGCGCATGCAACCCGGGGAATCGTGTCTCCGCGCGGAAGATGACCACGGGAATCAGCATGGAGCCCATGCCGGCTGTCGCAAGGATGAGACGCGCCTCGCTTCTGACCGGTGACCATCGATGCAGAAAGAACGCGATGCTTCCGATCAAAAACTCCCAGGCCCGCAGCGGGGCGATGTAGAAGGCGGCAGAGGGCGATTGCTTGATCCAAAGCTCATCGAGCACGCACAGCGCGACCGTTCCGGTGACGACCAGTCCGAGCGACAGCTTCGACGTTGGGTCGGGAAACAGCCTGCTCCAGAGCCAAGTCACGACCGGAAACAGGAAGTAGAACTGCTCCTCCACCGACAATGACCAAGTGTGGATCAGAACCTTCCCGATCGTTGGAAGATCGAAATAGCCGGTCTGCGACCAGAAGAAGATGTTCGACGAAAACAGAAGCGTAGAGACCGCGCTTCCGAAAAACATTCGGTAGTCGCCAGGAGGCGCAAAGAACCACGCGACTATCCCGGTGACGACAATCATCAGGTAGAGCGCCGGAAGCAGGCGCCGCGCCCTTCGTTCGTAGAAGGCGATGAACGAAAACGAATTGGATTGAATGCCGGTCCAGATGAGCCGGGAGATCACATAACCGGAGATGACGAAGAAGATATCGACGCCGACAAACCCGCCGCCAAAACCTGGCAACTCGAAATGAAATCCAATGACCGAAATCACGGCTACGGCGCGCAGCCAATCGATGTCCGGCCGGTACTCAAAAACTTTGTGCGCGTCATGCTGGTAGCCTGGGCGGGCCATTCGCCCTAACGAGTTACCTGCTGACATGTCCGCAAATGGATTGCAACGTACCGAAACACACGGAAATACCGTTCTTGGTTGGTGTATCCGAATTGCCGCACCATCTCACGGCCCCGCCGCGTGGGGACGCCGACGGATCGCAGACCCAGCGGGAGGCCATTCGCCTGCGGGGGTCATCCCGCGAGCATCAAGAGAACTCGCACTCGGTCCCGATCCCGGTGCTGACTTTGAGGCGGTGATTGAAAGCCCGACGCGCCAGAGAGAATGGCAGCACCGTCAAGGCCAACATGCCGGCAAGCCGGATCATTCACTGCGCCAGCGCGCCCCCGCCCGACGCAGCTTTCGACACGAGGACCGCTTGTGTGTCAGTGACTGACCAGCCCTCCGCCTTGATTGCTCCGGCTAGCAACGCGCTGTCGTCACGCGGGCAGACGTGCCGCGCGTACTCCCGCGATCATCATCCACGAAACGCCTGCCACGCTGACGCCTCAACTAGGCTCGACGCGAGACGCACGCGGGATCCACGCTCGATGATTGTGCGGCTGTTGTTTGATGAGCACACCCACCCGCGAGATTTCAGCGACCGCCTTCCGTCGTCACCACTCACATGATACCAGTCATGCCAAAGAAGCTGGCGAGCGAGTGGCGACATCGCCATAGCCGTTAACACCTCGCCACAAATCGGCCGAGGTCGAGGTGGGCTACCTCTATACTTCGAGTTGCTTTTGCAACCGCATTGGCGTCGTACCTCGGACAGTGCTTATCGGCACCGGCCCGCGCAGGCTGAGCGCGCCTAAACCGCTTCCCTGAAGGAATTTGGCTTAAAAACGTGCGACGCCGCGTCTCCGCAACCTGGCAACTTCTTTCAACAGCCAAAACGTGCAACAATACTGCACGCAACTAATATCAACCTCAGATTTCATTTACTGATCATTTACTTTCCGCAACTTTGCCCCAAAAACTGCACGATGCTGGGTTCCTCTTTCACAATTAGAACTCTTCTGGGGCCCTACAAAACCACCTCCCCAGAAACGGGATCTAACAACCTCGGATATACTTTTCAAAACTCACTCTCCGTCTTCGTTTCGCGTACAGAGGTCCCACAATGACAACACTCATCAAGGCTCTCCCGACCCATCTCGAAGAGACTCGTATCGACTCCGAGAAGCTGCGCACGATCCTGATGCTCTGCGGCGCCACTGCGTTTGGCTTCATTCTCCACGCCACCTACGGTCTCGATCTCAGCTACGCCTTCTTCTGATTTGATCAGTCTGCCGGTCGAGGCTGGCGGCTCTTCATTGCCGGACGCAATCGGCGTCGGTCCGGGCTCGCGGGGTTGTTGAACGGCCCCGCGCGTCGCCTTTTCGAAGTGATACGCGCCACGCGAAGAATATGGCAGATGCCGTCCATTGCAGGCTTGATCGTGCTTTTGCACAGCTTGGCCGCGCCGCTCCCACAATTCCGCCGCGACGACGCGACACGCTGAGGGTGTTGAGGATTGCGGTTGCTTGAGGACGAGTAGCGTCATGCGTTCACCAGTATATGATCTCTATCAGATGAAGCAGGATCGCTTGCCGAAAGGAGCTCGTTCGGCATGGCTGAGGACGAGGCCGAATGAGCCGCCGCCCGCCGCCGACGACTGGGTCTTCGTCGGCAAGGAACGGCATCCGAGCCGGTGGACGGTCGCGGAGATGAATGAAAAAGGCACCTGCTACCGCGAGATCCCGATCTGGCTGTCGAGCCGCCGCAGCATGATGGCTGGATCGGCGGCCGAAAGCGGCGCTCAGCCGCCGGCCGCCTGAGATTCATCGGAGATCGCTGACGATGGCCGCTACGCGCCACGTTCGTCAGCAAGCCTCGCCAGGGCAATGAACGGGATCGGCGGTCCTACGCGAGTTGGACGCCGTAATAGTCGTCGACCTTGCGCCCCGCCCCGGCATCCCCCCAGTCCCACTCACGCTCGTCGGAATATTTCGGCGCTCCTCGCAGTTGGTTCTCGGTCACGCCGGTAACGTAGCCGCCGAGTCGCGTGTCGTACTTCAGGGATTGCCAGGGCAACGGGTAGTGATCATTCCCAAGCCCGAGGAAACCGCCGAAGCCCAGGACGGCATACGAGACCCGCCCGCTCAGCTTGTCGATCATCACGCGTTCGATGGTGCCGATCTTGGTGTCGTCGGCGCCATAAACGGCCGTGCCTTCGACCTTGTCGCTTCCAATCAGGTTGCCATATTCGCGTTCATCGAGCATCGACGTCATGTGGTCCTCCCGGTGCGAGTGGATCGATAACGTTCGGCCGTCACCGGCCGTTCCCAAGAGCCTGAAGCGCTCTCAGTCGGCCTCCGACGGGTTACCGTCCTGCTCGGGATGACGTGTCGCCTCGCGGGACGGAGCATCCGGAGATGTGGTCTTATGAACCTGCTGCGCACGCTCCTTGTCGGCGGGCTGATCCTCACCGCGTCCTGTCCTGACGATGCCTTGGCCTTGCTGCGCCATCGGATGGCTCTCCTTGGTTGGTGATCCACGAAGGGCGCCGGATTGGATAGCGCTGACGCCGCTGCGATTCGATCGAAACGACGCGGGCCGCGCCTGTTCGTTCCCTCCTTGAGCCAACAGGCCGCAGAGCCGACCGCGCATCTGGCGCAACACGGTGCTTTGAGCGATCCAAACGAAACGTTGGCGATCTCAGGCTGTTGACCACGTCCCTCGAGAGGAGACGTTCTGCCGGCGGCTGGTGCAACGGGCCGTCGAAGCACTCGGCGGACTCGACATTGTCGTCAATAACACCCGCGCGGCAGCAGACGCGTCAGTCGACCCTGGATGTCTCGTCCGAAGATTTCGACGCGACGATGAAAACCAATATCTATGCCCCGTTCTGGATCATCAAGGCCGCCCTGCCCCATCTGAAGCCGGGATCGGTCATCATCGGCACCTCGTCCGAGCAGGCCTATGATGGCTCTGCGGATCTCTACGACTATGCGCGAACAAAGGCGGCGACCATGAACTATGTGAAGTCGTTGGCCAAGCAGCTCGGACCGAAGGCCATACGCGTGAACGCCGTCGCGCCCGGGCCGATCTGGACGCCGCTTCAGGTCTCCGGCGGGGCCACGATGGAGAAGTTCGGCTGCCGCTGGTTCAGATGTGGGTGATGGGCTGCGGCAGCGAATACGCTTCCGTATGCACCTGACGAATCGTCGTGAACGCGGCGACGGCCGAGGCCAGGCTAAAGGCCGTCAGCAGCGCAATGAGAACGGTGCGGGGGGTCATGGGACGCTCCTCCATCCAGATTGGTTACTCGCGTAGCGCGGTCCGGTACTCGCCGAGCGGTGCGATTTCGCCATCGAGCCAATCCTGCTGGAGCGCGAGCGCTTTCCAACCTTGGGCCATGCGTCGATAGCGCCGGAACGCCGGCTCTCCGTCGGCGCGCTCCGCGAGCTGGAGACAGTTGTCTGCGTTCTCTCTGAAAAGATCCGATCGTTTCATCTCAATCAGCTGGGAGCCACGGCGGACCGCCGCAACTCTGTTACACGATATTAATGTTCGCTCTGCGCTGGTGGAACATGGCGCACGTTGCAGCGCGGGTCCTGCTCAGAAGCGACGCGACACTGCCAACGTGAAGGGCCTGCATTCTTAGGCGTCTCGGGATCTTCGGATCCGTCGGCATCTCGGCGCCATTGCTTCCGGCATCCCCGTCTCTGCCGTGGTTTCCATTGCTAGTCCCCTTCGGAGGCATCAAGACGGCAGCAATAGCGAACTTGAGGCGGGTTCTCCTCTTACTCGAATGAGACGCGCCCCCTTTCCCCGTTCCAATGGAAATCGCCTCCTTCGTCAGCGACGAATAGATGGGAACCCTTTTCCTGGATTGGAGTTGAAGCACTCGCGCCAGTAAAGGCCGGTTCCATTAGCCTTGGAAATCGGCATCCTGGCTTGATTTGAGTAGTTGCGGCGGCTTCTATGGCCGCCGGCTATCCGAGTCTCGGATTTTTGCTGGTAGACGGTCTGCCACGGGGAACTTGATGAGCGATCTCGATTCTGCTGCCGGTCCGATGCCCGAGCGCCAAGGGTTTGGCCGCCAAGGCAACGGAGCCGAGGCGGCCGATGCCAGCCAGGACCTGCTCCGCGCTCTCCAGGCCATGCGTTCCGGAGATTTCTCCGTGCGTATGGGCGGCGACTATCTCGGCATCGACGGCAAGATCGCCGACACGTTCAACGAGATCATTGCGGCCAACGAGCGGATGGCGCAGCAGCTCGAGCGCGTCGGCCAGGTCGTGGGACGGGAGGGAAAGACGCGCCAGCGCGTGCGGTTCGGCATCGCAAGCGGCTCCTGGGCGGATATGGAGAGCTCGATCAACACGTTGATCGACGATCTTCTATGGCCCACCCGTGAGGTGACGCGCGCGGTTGCCGCCGTGGCCCAAGGCGACCTCCTGCAGACCGTGAAACTGGACGTCGATGGCCGGCCTCTGGGCGGCGAGTTCCTGCAGTCGGCGACCATCGTCAACACGATGATCAAACAGCTCAGCGTCTTCACGTCCGAAGTGACCCGCGTGGCGCGCGAGGTCGGCACCGAGGGCAAGCTCGGCGGCCAGGCCCAGGTTCCCGAAGTCACGGGCGTCTGGAAGGACCTGACCGAGAGCGTCAACTCCATGGCCAACAACCTCACCGGCCAGGTCCGCAACATCGCGGAGGTGACGATCGCAGTCGCCAATGGCGACCTATCGAAGAAGATCACGGTCGACGTTCGTGGCGAGATCCTGCAGCTGAAGGAAGCCATCAACACGATGGTCGATCAGCTCAGGTCGTTCGCGTCGGAGGTGACGCGTGTGGCGCGCGAGGTCGGCACCGACGGCAAGCTCGGCGGTCAGGCCATCGTTCCCGGCGTTGCCGGCACCTGGAAGGACCTCACCGACTCCGTCAACGCGATGTGCGGCAACCTCACCGCTCAGGTCCGCAATATCGCCAACGTCACCACTGCGGTCGCCCGCGGTGACCTATCACGCAAGATCACGGTCGACGTGCGCGGCGAGATCCTGGAGCTGAAGGACACCATCAACACGATGGTCGACCAGCTCAACGCCTTCGCCTCCGAGGTGACGCGCGTGGCGCGCGAGGTCGGCACCGAGGGCAAGCTCGGCGGCCAGGCGCAGGTGCCCGGCGTTGCCGGCACCTGGAAGGATTTGACCGACAACGTGAACTTCATGGCGTCGAACCTGACGGCACAGGTCCGCAACATCGCCGACGTCGCCACGGCCATCGCCAGCGGCGACCTGTCGAAAAAGATCACAGTCAACGTCTCCGGCGAGATCCTTCAGCTGAAGGAAACGCTGAACACAATGGTCGACCAGCTCAATGCGTTCGCCGGCGAGGTCACGCGCGTGGCGCGCGAGGTGGGCACCGACGGTCGGCTCGGCGGCCAGGCCAACGTGCTCGGCGTCGCCGGCACCTGGAAGGATCTCACCGAGAGCGTCAACTCGATGGCGTCGAACCTGACGGCGCAGGTCCGCAACATCGCCGAGGTGACGACCGCCGTCGCCAATGGCGACCTGTCGAAGAAGATCACCGTCGACGTGCGCGGCGAGATCCTGGAGCTGAAGGACACCATCAACACGATGGTCGACCAGCTCAACGCGTTCGCCGGCGAGGTGACCCGCGTCGCGCGCGAGGTCGGCACCGAGGGCAAGCTCGGCGGCCAGGCCATGGTGCGCGGAGTCGCGGGCACCTGGAAGGACCTGACCGACAGCGTCAACTCGATGGCCTCCAACCTGACCGGCCAGGTCCGCAACATCGCGGAGGTCGCCACCGCCGTCGCCAAGGGCGACCTGTCGAAGAAGATCACGGTCAACGTCTCCGGCGAGATCCTTCAGCTGAAGGAGACGCTGAACACGATGGTGGACCAGCTCAACGCCTTCGCCGGCGAAGTGACGCGCGTCGCGCGCGAGGTCGGCACGGACGGCAAGCTCGGCGGACAGGCCGAGGTGCCCGGCGTCGCCGGCACCTGGAAGGATCTCACCGACAGCGTCAACTCGATGGCCGGCAATTTGACGGCGCAGGTGCGCAACATCGCCGAGGTGGCAACGGCCATCGCCGGAGGCGACCTGTCGCGCAAGATCACCGTCGACGTGCGCGGCGAGATCCTGAGTCTCAAAGAGACGCTGAACACGATGGTCGATCAGCTCAACCGCTTCGCGGGCGAGGTGACGCGCGTCGCGCGCGAGGTCGGCACCGAGGGCCGGCTCGGCGGCCAGGCCAACGTGCCCGGCGTCGCCGGCACCTGGAAGGATCTGACCGACAGCGTCAACTCGATGGCCGGCAATCTGACGGCTCAGGTCCGCAACATCGCCGAGGTGACCACGGCGGTGGCGCGCGGCGACCTGTCGCGCAAGATCACCGTCGACGTGAAGGGCGAGATCCTCGAGCTGAAGAACACCATCAACACCATGGTCGATCAGCTCAACGCCTTCGCCTCCGAAGTGACGCGCGTGGCGCGCGAGGTCGGCACCGAAGGCAAGTTGGGCGGCCAGGCCGAGGTGCCGGAAGTCGCGGGCACCTGGAAGGATTTGACCGACAGCGTCAACTTCATGGCCTCGAACCTGACGGCCCAGGTGCGCAACATCGCCGAGGTCGCGACCGCGATCGCCGGCGGCGACCTGTCGAAAAAGATCACCGTCGACGTGCGCGGCGAGATCCTGCTGCTCAAGGACACCCTGAACACGATGGTGGAGCAGTTGCGCTCGTTCGCGGCCGAAGTGACGCGCGTCGCGCGCGAGGTCGGCACCGAGGGCCGGTTGGGCGGCCAGGCCGTTGTGCCCGGCGTCGGCGGCACGTGGAAGGACCTGACCGACAACGTCAATCTGCTCGCCGCCAACCTGACCACGCAGGTCCGCAACATCGCCGAGGTGACCACGGCGGTGGCGCGCGGCGACCTGTCGCGCAAGATCACCGTCGACGTGAAGGGCGAGATCCTCGAGCTGAAGAACACCATCAACACCATGGTCGATCAGCTCAACGCCTTCGCCGGCGAGGTGACGCGCGTGGCACGCGAGGTCGGCACCGAGGGCAAGCTCGGCGGACAGGCGCAGGTGCCGGGCGTTGCCGGCACCTGGAAGGACCTCACTGATACCGTGAACTTCATGGCCGCGAATTTGACCGAACAGGTCCGCGGCATCGTCAAGGTCGTGACCGCCGTCGCCAATGGCGATCTCAAGCAGAACCTCACGGTCAAATCGAAGGGCGAGGTCGCAGCACTCGCCGAAACCATCAACAACATGACGGAGACGCTGGCGACCTTCGCCGACCAGGTGACGAGCGTTGCCCGCGAGGTCGGCGTCGAGGGCCGGCTCGGCGGCCAGGCCAACGTGCCCGGCGCGGCTGGCACATGGAAGGATCTGACCGGCAACGTCAACCTGCTTGCGGCCAACCTGACATCCCAGGTGCGCGCCATCGCCGAGGTCGCGACGGCCGTGACCAAGGGCGATCTCACCCGCTCCATCCAGGTCGATGCCCGCGGCGAGGTGTCCGAGCTCAAAGACAACATCAATACGATGATCACCAATCTGAGGCTCACCACCGACCTCAACACAGAGCAGGACTGGCTCAAGACCAACCTGGCCAAGTTCACCAACATGCTGCAGGGCCAGCGCGACCTGACCACCGTCGGCCGCCTGCTGCTGACCGAGCTGACGCCGCTGGTGAACGCCCACCGCGGTGTGATCTACCAAGTCGAGACCGAGTCCACGCCACAGCTGCGCCTGCTTGCCTCATACGCCGATGACGGCATCTATCCTCACCGGACGCACGTCCAGTTCGGCGAGGGGCTGATCGGACAATGCGCGATCGACAAGCGACAGCGGCTCGTCTCCGAGATTCCATCCGACGTCATCCCCGTGGGCTCCGCCCTGCTCCGCGCCGTCCCGAAGAACCTCGTGGTGCTGCCGGTGTTGTTCGAGAACCAGGTCAAGGCGGTGATCGAGCTGGCGTCGCTTAGTTTGTTCACGACGTCGCAGATGACGTTCCTCGAGCAGCTCACCGACTCCATCGGCATCGTGCTCAATTCGATCGAAGCCACGATGCAGACCGAAGGGCTGTTGAAGCAGTCGCAGCAGCTCGCCGCGGAGCTTCAGACCCAGCAGCGCGAGCTGCAACAGACCAACGAGCAGCTCGAGCAGAAGGCGCAACAGCTCGCCGAGCGCAACGTCGAGGTCGAGCGCAAGAACCAGGAGATCGAGCAGGCCCGCCGCGCGCTCGAGGAAAAGGCGACCGAGCTCGCGCTGACATCCAAGTACAAGTCCGAGTTCCTCGCCAACATGTCGCACGAGCTGCGCACGCCGCTCAACAGCATCCTGATCCTCGGCCAGCAGCTGACCGAGAATCCGGACGGCAATCTCACCCTCAAGCAGGTCGAGTTCGCCCGCACCATCCATGGCGCCGGCACCGATCTGCTCAATCTGATCAGCGACATCCTCGATCTCTCCAAGATCGAGTCCGGCACCGTGACGGTCGATGCCGAGGAGATCCTCACCACCAACCTCCTGGAAACCGTGGGACGTCCGTTCCGCCACGAGGCGGAAAATCGCCTGCTCGCCTTCAACATCGACGTCGACCCGAACCTTGCGCGTAGCATCGTCACGGATTCCAAGCGCCTGCAGCAGGTGTTGAAGAATCTGCTCTCGAACGCCTTCAAGTTCACCGCCGAAGGAGGGGTGCGCTTGAAGGTATCTGCGGCGCTCGGCGGATGGAGCGCAGAACATCCGGTGCTCAACACTGCGCCGGCCGTGATCGCGTTCGAAGTCTCGGACACCGGCATCGGCATTCCGCAAGACAAGCAGAAGCTGATCTTCGAGGCGTTCCAGCAGGCGGATGCCGGCACGAGCCGCAAATATGGTGGCACCGGCCTCGGGCTCGCGATCAGCCGCGAGCTCGCCAACCTCCTGGGCGGCGAGATCCATCTCAAGAGCGCACCCGGCAAGGGCAGCACCTTCACGCTCTATCTGCCGCTCAAATATTCTGGTCCCGCAACGACGCCGCGCGTCAGTCCAGCATCGCCCGCTCCCTATGTTCAACCCCCAGCCCTACAGCAAGCGGCCGCGCCGGAGCGCGGGATCGAGCCCCCGCCGGACGATCGTCTCGATCTCGAACCCGGCGATACGATCCTGCTCGTGGTCGAGGACGATCCGCACTACGCGCGCGTCCTGATCGACCTTGCGCGCGACAAGGGCTTCAAGGTCCTGATCGCCGGCCGCGGCGCCGAGGCGCTGGACCTCGCCAAGCAGTATCAACCGGCCGCGATCTCTCTCGACGTCTTCCTGCCGGACATGCTCGGCTGGACCGTTCTGAGCCAGCTCAAGCACAATCCGCTGACGCGGCACATCCCGGTGCAGATCATCACGCTCGACGAAGACCGCCAGCACGCTTTGGCGCGTGGCGCGTTCTCCTTTGTCAGCAAGCCTACGACAACGGAAGGCGTCAGCGCGGCCCTGTCGCAGATCAAGGAATACGCCAAGCCGCGACGCAAGCGGCTGCTGATCGTCGAGGACAACGCGGCCGAGCAACTCAGCATCCGCCAGCTGTTGGATCACGACGACATCGAGATCATCGCGGCGGATACGGGAGCTTCGGCGCTCGAGACGCTGCGCAGCGCGCCGTGCGATTGCGTGGTTCTCGATCTGCGGCTGCCAGACATGAGCGGGTTCGACGTACTCGATCAATTGCGCTCCGACGATTTCTTGTCGAGCGTTCCGGTGGTCGTCTTCACCGGGCGGGAATTGTCGGCCGAGGAGGATGCGGAACTGCATACGATGGCGCGCAGCATCGTCGTCAAGGGCGTCGAGTCACCGGAGCGGCTGCTCGACGAGACGTCGTTGTTCCTACACCGTGTGATTACGGAACTGCCGCTCGAGAAGCAGCGCATGCTGGAGAAGCTGAACAGTTCCGACGAAGATCTGATCGGCAAGACGGTGCTGCTGGTCGACGACGACGCCCGCAACATCTTTGCTCTCTCCAGCGTGCTGGAACGCCGCGGCATGAAAGTGCTGACGGCGACCACCGGAAGCGAAGCGATCGACCTGGTGCAGAGCAATCCCGCGATCTCGATCGTCCTGATGGACATCATGATGCCGCAGATGGATGGTTACCAGACGATCGGCGTCATTAGGCAAAATCCCGCCTTCGTCCGGCTCCCCATCATCGCGTTGACCGCGAAAGCCATGAAGGGAGACCGCGAAAAGTGTCTCGAAGCTGGCGCCTCCGATTATCTGGCAAAACCCGTCAACACCGAGCAGCTGCTCCTTGCGATCCGCATGTGGCTGCACCGCTGAACGGTTCATCATGATGGAACATGCGAAGGTCAACATCCTCCTGGTCGACGATCAGCCGGCGAAGCTGCTGGCTTACGAGGTCATCCTGAAGGAACTCGGCGAGAAACTCGTAGTCGCCACCTCCGGGCGCGAGGCGCTCGAAATTCTGTTGAAGAACGAGATCGCGGTGATCCTCGTCGACGTCTGCATGCCCGAGCTCGACGGCTTCGAACTGGCGCAAATGATCCGTGAGCATCCGAGGTTCCAGAAGATTGCGATCATCTTCATCTCCGCCATCCAGGTGAGCGACTTCGATCGCCTTCGTGGCTATGAGATGGGCGCCGTCGACTACGTACCGGTTCCCGTCGTGCCGGAGGTGCTGCGCGCCAAGATCAAGGTTTTTGCCGAGCTCTATCGCAAGACACGCGAGCTGGAACATCTCAACCTTGAGCTGGAGGACCGGGTACGGGCCCGCACGGCCGAGCTTGAGCGATCGACAGCAAAGCTCGTCGAGAGCGAGCAGCGTCGGAGCATGGCGATCGCGGCCGGCAGGATGGGCTCGTGGGACTGGGACGGTGTCAATGGCGATTGGATGTGGGACGAGGGCCAGTACCGCATCTTCGGCGTCTCGCCTCAGAGCTTCGAGCTGAACACCGTGAACATCATGGCGCTCCTGCACCGGGAGGATGCCGAGCGTGCCCGCCAAGTGGTCGCGGAATTCAGCCGAGGCACGACATCGTATGAGGCTGAGTTCCGGATCAACCGGCCAGATGGCGAAGAACGCTGGTGCGTCGGAACAGCCGCAGCGACAACCGACAGGACCGGTCGCGTGATCCGCGTCAGCGGGGTCACGATCGACATCACCGAGCGCAAACGCGCCGAGGAACGCCAGAACCTGCTGACCCGCGAGGTCGATCATCGCGCCAAGAATGCGCTGACCTTGGCCCAGTCGATCGTTCGCCTGACAAAAGCCGACAGTGTGAAGACCTATGTCGACGCGGTAGAGGGGCGCATCAGCGCGCTGGCCCGCGTACACACCATCCTCTCGCTATCAAGCTGGGAAGGTGCGAAGATAAGCAGGCTGGTGGCCGAAGAACTCGCGCCCTATGCAACCGGCGGCCAGGTCGCCTTCGACGGCGCCGAGCTGCAACTCGAGCCGGCGACCGCGCAGACGCTGGCGCTGGCGCTGCACGAGCTGGTGACAAACTCGGCCAAATACGGCGCGCTGTCGGTCCGCTCCGGGCATCTCTCAGTCAAATGGACCATCGAGAATGAGCGCCTGGATCTGATCTGGATTGAAACCGGCGGTCCCTTGGTGCGCGCGCCGACCTCGCGCGGCTTCGGCACGCGCAGCCTGATGGCCAGTGTGGAAAGCCAGCTCGGTGGGCGCGCCTCGTTCGACTGGCGTCCCGAGGGATTGGTGTGCCGGCTGGTCGTCCCGCTCCGCCCCGGCGCGACCCCGCCGGAGATCACAAGCCCTTGCGCAACGGTGGCGCCGGGCGACGCACGACAACGGGCTGCGGGCTGACCGCTCCGGACGGCTCAGGCGGCCATGTCGCGCGAGATCCGGACCGGGATCGACTTGGCGGCGGGCACCTTGCTCCCCTCCGCGTAGTGCCATAGCGGAATCAATCCGTTGCATTCGGGGTAGTAGGCCGCGACGCTGTAGCGCGGAATGTCGAACGCCACCGCCTGAAGCCCGCCCAGCGAGCGCGCCACGCCGTCATCGGCCTCGGTCGAAAGCCGAACCAGTTCGCCCTGCTTGATGCCCAGATCAGCCATGTCGCTCGCGTTCATGAAAACGATCTGACGGCCACCCGTGACGCCGCGAAATCGGTCGTCCTCATTGTAGATGGTGGTGTTGAACTGGCCGTCGGCGCGCAAGGTCATCAGCTGGTACACGCCATTGCCTTCCTCCAGCGGATTGAGTGCCGCCTTGGGCACGGTGAAGTTCGCCTTGCCGGTCGATGTCTTCCATTTGCGTTCGCGGGCGCCAATGGGCCGCGGAAAGCCGCCGGGCTGAAACAGGCGCTTGTTGAAGTCGTTGAACTGGTCGGGATAGGTTCGCTCGATGGCATCTCTGACGCGCGCGTAGTCGCCGACCCAGGCATCCCAGTCGACTCGCGGATTTGGCTTCAGGGTGGCCTTGGCGAGACCGGCGACAATGGCTGGTTCGGACAACAGGGTCTCGGCGACTGGCTGGCGCTGGCCGCGCGAGCCGTGAATGCAGGTAGTGGAGTCCTCCATCGAGACCGCCTGCTCTCCGCCCGCCTGCCGGTCGATTTCGATGCGGCCGAGGCACGGCAACAGATAGGTCACCTCGCCCGGAACGAGGTGACTGCGATTGAGCTTGGTTGCGATCTGCACCGACAGCCGCAGCTTCGACCATGCCGCCTCCATCAGCGAACGTTCCGGAACGGCGCGCAGGAAATTGCCGCCGAGGCTGACGAAGCCCTTCACGTCGCCCTTGATGATGCCCTGGCAGGCATCGACCGTGCTGAGACCGTCCCAGCGCGGCGGCTCGAAGGAATAAAGCTCGGCCAGCTTGTCGAGCGGCACGAGCTTGGTCTTCTCCGAGATTCCCACGGTACGCTGCCCCTGCACGTTGGAATGGCCGCGGACAGGCGAGATACCCGCCCCGGGCTTCCCGATGTTGCCGCGCAATAGCAGCAGATTCACGATCATCTTGGCGGTCTCGACGCCATGGCGATGCTGGGTAATTCCCATCCCATAGTTGGCTATGACGGCGCGTGAGCCTGCGTAGACCTTGGCGGCCTCCAGAATAGCGCTGCGCGTGAGGCCGGAGGAGCGTTCGATATCGCTCCACGACGCCTGCCGGCAGCAGGTTGCGAAAGCTTCGAAGCCGGACGTGTGCTGCTCGATGAAGGCGACATCGAGCACGCGCGCGCTCTTGGTCGCGACCGCGGCATCATCCGCCTCGATCACGGCCTTGCACAATCCGAGTAGCGCCGCACCATCGCCGCCAATGCGCAGCTGATGATACTGCGTGCTGATCCGCGTTCCCCCGGTCAGCACCATTTGAATGGGATTTTGTGGATTGGTGAAGCGCTCCAGCCCACGCTCCCGCAGCGGATTGAACGTGATGATGGGCACGCCGCGTTGTGCCGCCTTCTGCAACGGATGCAGCATGCGCGGCGAGTTGGTCGTCGTGTTCTGGCCGAAGAAGAAGAAGCAATCCGCCTTGTCGAACTCCTCAAGGAGCACCGTACCGACGGGGACGCCAATCACCTCCGGCAGAGCCACTGATGTGGATTCGTGGCACATGTTGGAGCTGTCTGGAAAATTGTTGGTGCCGTACATGCGGCCGAACAACTGATACATGTAGCTGGTCTCGAGCGAAGCCCGGCCCGAGGTATACATCACGACCGAATGCGGATCGAGATTGTTCAACTCCGCGCCGACGTCACGAAAGGCCTCCTCCCAGCTCACGGCGACATAGCGATCCGCCGCAGCATCGTAGCGCAGGGGATGAGCAAGACGCCCTTGCTCTTCCAGCTGATGATCCGACCATGTCCGTAACTCAGCTAGCGTGTGCCGAGCAAAGAACTCCGGTCCGACCGTCTTGCCGGTGATTTCCCACGCGGTTGCCTTGGCGCCATTCTCGCAGAATTCGAACGGGTGCGGCTTTGCCGGCTTGGCTTGTTCTGTTTGAGCAGGATCTCGCTGCCGAGCAGCGTGACCTCCTCCTGCGTCAGGATGCTCGCGACCGCGCGCACCGATCCCCAACCGCCGGCCGGAGCCTTGTAGTCCTCGATTTTTGCTTTCTCACTCACGACACATCTCCCGCGGCCCGTTCAAGAGCAGCAAGCCCGGGATGAGCAGCGAAGTTCCGACGTCTCACTGAACGTTGCGAGGCCGTCGACCACTGGCCAATGTGCGATCGGGGGCGGAATTGGGAACGACCCGGCCCGCCGCGCGTCTTTTCCGGGTCTCTGGCGGCGTTCCCCCATCGCGCTGGAGGCGCTCCGTGTGGACTGCGGCCCAGCGTCCGAACACCTTCGAACGCTGGGCCCGTCCCCGCGCCCCGATCGTTGCGGATTCAGGCCGCATTGCGTTTGAGATGGCGGCCTTCCTTGACCTCTTCGATGATCTTGGCGCTGAAGGCTTCCAGATCGCTGGGATTGCGCGACGTGATCACGCCCTCATCGACCACGACCTCCGCGTCCTGCCACTGCGCACCGGCATTGGCGACGTCCGTCTTGATCGATTTGTAGGACGTCATCTTGCGCCCCTTGGCAATTCCTGTCTCGATCAGGAGCCACGGTGCATGACAGACCGCCGCAACGATCTTCTTGGCTTCGAAGATCTCCTTGATGAATCGCAGTGCCTTCGGCTCCAGACGCAGCAGATCCGGATTGATCTGGCCGCCCGGCAGCACGATGGCGTCGTAGTCCGCAGCAGAAGCCTGGTCCAAAGTCTTGTCGACCTTGACGGACCGTCCCCAATCCTTGTCATCCCAGCCCTTGATCTCGCCCGGCGCGAGCGAGATGATCTCGACGGTCGCGCCCGCATGCTTGAGGCGATCGCGCGGCACTTCGAGCTCGGATTGCTCGAACCCGTTGGTTGCGAGGATCGCGATCCTCTTTCCCTTGATGTCCATTGAATTCTCCTGGAAATTCGACACCGCGGGCAACCTCGCGCTTGCGTCCATGTTCCGCCGGGCGGGCCGGACGGATCCTCACAACTGGTCGATCGGATCGGCTCTCTCCTGCGTGGAACCAGCCAGCACCTGCAGCAGTTTGTCTGGACGTGCCTGCCTCGAATGGACGGCCGGCTTTGAGCAGCGCGGCATCGCTGCCTCGATGGATCGCAATCTGGAGGCGCTCGTGCCCTACGCATTGTTTGAGAATGACGAACAGCTGACCCGTCCGTTTCGTACCGAGCGCGAGGTCTGGGAGGCTGCGGAACAGGCTGATCTCATCACGCTCGGCACGCACGGCGAAAAGATCCTGGACAACAATTTCGAGATCAAATCGTGCGAGGCTACCGCGGAAGAGCTCATGACCGTGCCGCCGGACATCGTCTTGCCCGAGGCTCGTACCTCCGAACCAGCGCCAACGACGGCAGCCAACAGGAAGTCGCAGGGCTCCGCACGCCCCAGCCAGGGTGCAACGGATCAGGATGAAGTCGGCTCGGGCGCGCCGAACAACGACCTGTCGCAAGCATCGAACCGCTGACGCACATCGGCCGGTCAGAGCCCTCGCGTCCGGAGGGTCCGTTTTTCGCTCTGGCTCCAGATGACTGGCATCGCTCCGCGATGCTCCCAACGCCGCCAGCATCTCATGCGTGCCGGGCGCCCCGCTGCTTGCGAGGCAGCAGGCTCGCCTGCTCCACCTTGAGCTGCTCGCGCTGCTGCCGCAGCCGCTCGAGAGTTTGCGGCATGCGCTGCAACAGCGCCTCGGCCGCGGCTGTCGCCACTCCGGCTCGCCGCAGTTGCAAGATTTCACGACGCTGCCGCCCGACCTGTAGACGCATTCGATCGATCTCGTCTCGGACCCAACACAGATCGCGCATGGAGCACCCATAGGCAAGCATCGCTGCAATCTAGAACAAATCATGAACTTACGCAAGCCACTCCACAGGCTGGGGCATCCGAACTGATTAATGAGATCGAGACGCTCGCGGGGGACTGGAGCGTTCGTGCCCCAAGTAATCAGGACAACAGATCGACAAATGGTATTCCCATGTTGCCGATGCCGGCCTGGAGCCGTCGCGAATCAAGACCTGGTTGTGTAGTCTTCGCGGCATTTCGCGGGAGTGCACCATGGTTGCGGACAGTGACAGCAAGGTTGCCTGGCATCGCGCCCAGCTCAAAAAGAATCGTGCGGTCTTGAAGCAGATCGAGACGGCCCGGTTCACCGTCGGCGAGAGCGCCGACGGGAAAGCGCTGGAACTGACCAAGCGGCAAGTGGCTGAGCTCCAGCTCAAGATTCGTGAGTCCGAGCAGGTCATTGCCCAGCACGATAAGCAGACGCGACGCCCGCTGGCGACCGACCTGCGTAGCCTCTCCAACGTCGCCTGGCGCAACTGGACGGGCAACGGCCCGCGCTGAGTGTGGGCTCCTGCTGCGAGTCAGTCGACGACATTCCGACGCACGCCTTCCACCCGAACCGTCGAGATGGTCGAAGGCTCGGACGGATTGTCCTCAGGCCTCCAGCGCCTCAGCCGCTCATCGCTCCTCCGGAGTGCATCGAGATCAATGCGTCTTTCCGCCAGAGCTTCCTTGGCGCAAGCAAGCACGCGATGGAACTGGGTCCCGTCATAGGCCACCAGCAAGAGATCGGCGCCGCCATTGAGCGCTTCCACAACGGCTTTGCACAGATCATTGCCATAGACCGCCCCCATGACCAGATCATCCGTCACGATCACGCCCTGATAGTTCCAGCGGCCGCGAATGAGGCCATCGAGCACGGCCTTGGAATGTGAGGCAGGCCGTTCTGGATCGATCGCATAGACCATCACGTGACCGACCATCATTGCCGCGTGCGAGCCCTGCAGCACTTGTCGGAACGGCCGCCAATCCGACTGTTCCAACACATCGACTGCCGTGTCGAGCTGTGCCGAGAAGTGATGCGTGTCCGCCGCGACGCGCCCGAGGCCAGGGAAGTGCTTCACCGCCGCGCGAACACCGCTTGCTTCCAGGCCGCGGACATAACCAAGCGCGATGTCGCCGACCACCGTGGGATCGTTGGAGATCGCGCGCCGGCCGATCAAGGTGTGGAAGTCCAGTCGGTTGCGCGTCCAGCTCGGGCGAAGGTCGACGACAGGAGCCAGATTGAAGGTGATGCCCGCAGCCGCGAGCGCCTCACCTTGGGTACGTCCCATCGCGAACGCATCCTGCGCGCGGCGAGAGGCCGGCAGATCGGCCAGCGTCGCGAGGCCGAGCATGTTCGGCAGGGTCGGAGACAGGTGTGCGACAGTGCCTCCCTCCTGATCCGCCGCAACCAGCAGGGGCGACAGCCCGGCGCTCCGGCGCTCGGCCTGCAACCGCGCGATCTCGGCGCGCAATTGAGGCTCGGTCCGGCCACGTACGTTGTGGTGTGTCACATAAACGCCCGCGATCAATCCCTGTCGCGCCAGCGCGGCGGCGTCGTCCACGGCCGTGTAGCCGACGATGAAATGCCGGCCGAGCAGATCCGCCACGTCCGGAGGCGTGCGGAACGTCTCGTACTTGCGCCAAGCAAACATGAACTGCGTCGACGTCAGCATGACCAGCGGGACGCACCATGCGACGACGAGCGCGCGTCCGGCGGCACCCCGCCGCCACCGACCGCCCAGCATCAGCAGCAGCGGAGCGGCAAGTCCTATGAGAAGCAGGGCTGCGTGGCCACTGCCCCGCAGCCGAACCAGATAGGGCTCGTTGCTGTTCAGCGTGACGAAAATGAAGAGCAGAGCAAGAAGCCAGAGAACCGCGGTCCTGATACGTCCGAGCATGTGTGCAGCCGATCATCCCAAGGAGAGACGACCATTGCGTAACAATCACGCTTCCCCTGCGCCAGATGTGGAATCGCGTCTGCACGAAATCTGCAAACAAACCCTGAAATGCTGCAGACCGTCTCCGGCACCGCTGCACACGCGGGGGTCATGCTCGCTTCATCGGCGGGCGCTGCCGACCGAGTCGTGATTCAACCAAGGACTACTTCAATGAAAGGCTCCGCCGAGCTGACGGCTTCCCCAGAGGCATCTGAGTCCATGTGGCACAAGTTCATCATCGCGATCGGCCTGCTCGGGCTCGCCGACATCCTGCTTTACGACCAGACGCTAGGCCTCTCCTTCCCGATCTTTGCGGCAGCGCTCTTCGCAGCCAGCCTCCTCGCCAATCACGACCGGATCCACCGCCCGCGCGCGATTCTTGCGAATATCGTCCTCGTTGCAGGCCTGTTGCCCGCGATCGAGGACCTGACGACGTTGTCGGTATTGATCGTCGTCCTCGGGACGATATCGGCCGTCGCCCTGTCGACCGATCCGGCCGCCGAAGGACTTCTCGTGCCGCTGAGCGCAGCACGGCAACTTCTTCTGATCGGACCGTTCCAACTGATCCCCGATACTTTGGCCACGCTTCGTGCCAACGATTTTGCACGCATCGTGCTGACCTGGAGCATCCCCCTCGCCCTCAGCCTCGTCTTCATTCTCCTGTTCGCGGCAGCCAATCCCGTCATCGAGCAATGGCTCGACGAACTGCATCCTCAGCACATTGCGTCGAGCCTGAGCGTAGGCCGTCCCATCTTCTGGCTCCTGATGGTGTCCCTGATCTGGCCATTCATCAACTTGCGCTGGCGCCAACGAGGCAAGACGCAACGTCCTCCGATCGATCTCGATGGCGACCAGGCGCCGTCGGTCGTCAGCCCCCTCCTCAACCAGCAGACCGTCGTCCGCTCCTTGATTCTGTTCAACCTGCTGTTTGCGATCCAGACCGCCCTGGATGGCGTCTATCTGTGGGGACATGCGGCGCTTCCCAACGGAATGACTTACGCGACCTACGCCCACCGAGGCGCCTACCCGCTGATCGCTACGGCACTTCTGGCGGCCGCCTTTGTCATCGCCGCCGTCCGCTCGGGACAGGAGGGGTCGCGGCTCATCCGCCCGCTCGTCTATCTCTGGGTCGGACAGAACGTGATGCTGGTCGTATCCTCGATTCAGCGGGTCCACATCTATATCGAGAGCTATCTCCTGACGCAGTGGCGCATCGCGGCTCTGATATGGATGGCGCTGGTCGCCGTGGGACTGATCCTGATCATGGCGCGGATCATTCTGGAGAAGCCCAATGCATGGCTCGTGCGCATGAACCTGCTTGCGCTCGCGGCGACGCTCTACGGCTGCGCGCTGGTCAATTTCACCGGGCTGATCGCCGACTACAACGTGACCAACAGCCGTGAGGCAGGACGCAGCGGCTCCGCCATCGATAGGGACTATCTTTCCAGCCTGGGTACCCAAGCCCTGCCGGCCGTGCGGCGCGCCATGTTGCTGTTGCCGCAGGACGCCGGTCTGCCCCGGATCCACAACCGGCTGCTGGACCAGCAGGTGGCCGAAATGGCGTCGTGGCGATCCTGGAGTTTTCGCGGCTGGCGCTTGCAGCGCTATCTCGATAGACATCCTCTAACGCAGAATCCCAGTTGATGCCTCGCCGCGGAGCCCTGGCCGTGTCCCCCCGAATCCTCATTGTCGACGATGACGCGCACATCCGCGAGGTCCTGCGTGTCGCCGTGAGCAAGGCCGGCATGGCGGTGACGGAGGCGGCCGACGGTCGGGCCGCGCTGGTCAGGTTCGCCGAGGACCGGCCCGACCTGATCGTGCTCGACGTCGGCATGCCGGAGTTCGACGGGCTCGAAGTCTGCCGGCGCATCCGCCGGACCTCGCAGGTGCCGATCCTGTTCCTGTCGGCACGCGACGAGGAGATCGACCGCATTCTCGGGCTCGAGATCGGCGGCGACGACTACGTGACCAAGCCGTTCAGCCCGCGCGAGCTGGTTGCCCGCGTCAACGTCATTCTCCGCCGGGTCAACTCCGGTGCTGCGGATCGTTCGCTCGAACCGGAGGAGCTGGCGCACGGCAGGCTTCGTCTCGACCCGCAGCAGCATCTGGCGCGCTTCGGCGATACGCCGCTGACGCTCACAGCGCTGGAGTTCAGCATCCTGCGTACGCTGATGACGCGTCCTGCAGTCGTTTTCAGTCGCGAGCAGATCATGACCGCCGCCTATCAGCTCAACATCCAGGTCTCCGACCGAACGATCGACAGCCACATCCGCAACATCAGAGCGAAGCTCGCAGCCGCGCATTGCGAGGACGCGATCGAGACCGTCCATGGCGTGGGCTTCCGGCTCGGCCGCTGCGGCGCCTCATGATCGCGCCCAAGCCCAAGGCGAAATGGCGGCCGTCGCTGGGACAGATCGTCTTCGGCGTGCTGGCGCTGGTCGCCACCCTGCCCCTGGTCGGGCTGTTCTTCTTTCGCATCTACGACAACCAGCTGATCCGTCAGACACAGGCAGAGCTGATCGCGCAGAGCCGTGTGCTCGCGGCGGTCTTTGCCGAGGAGGTGTCCGCGCGCCTTGCCGCTGGCCTTCCGCTCGGCGCCGAAATCCCGCCCGAGGCACGCCCCGATTCCGCAGACGAGGTGACACCCATCCGTCCCCTGCTCGATCTGCTGGCCAACGATCTGTTCGTCCGCCGCCCGGACGCCCGCGACGCGATCCATCCTGCGGATCCCGCCTATGTCGCGATTGGCGCGCGGCTGCTTCCGATCGTCAGGGAGACGCAGAAGGTCACCTTGGCCGGATTCCGTGTGCTCGATCCGCAAGGCGTCGTGATCGCCGGCCGCGATGAAATGGGCAAGTCACTCGCCCATATCGACGAGGTGGCTGCCGCCCTGAAGGGACGCTACAGCGCCGCGCTCCGCATTCGCATTCCGGACAAGACGCCGCCACCGATCTATTCGATCAGCCGCGGCGTCGGTGTCCATGTGTTCTCGGCCATGCCCGTGATCGTCGACGATCACGTCGCCGGGGTCATCTATACCTCGCGCACGCCCCGCAACATCTTCGAGCATCTTTATCAAGAGCGCGGCAAGTTCGTTGCCGCAGGCTCCGCCATTGTCCTCACGACGCTGCTGGTCGGCCTCATCGTGGCACGGACGATCACACGGCCGATGCGCGAGCTGGTCGATCGCGCCGGCAGGATCGGACGCAACGATCCCGCCGGCTTCCGCCCGCTCGCCCATTACGGCACCCGCGACTTCGCCGAGCTCGCCGAGCACTTCTTCGCCATGGCCGAGCAACTGGCCCAACGCTCCAACTACATCCGGAGCTTTTCCGCGCATCTGACGCACGAGCTCAAATCGCCGTTGACCTCGATCAAGGGCGCAGCCGAGCTGCTGCTCGACTCTCTGGCCAGTCCTTCCGAGACCTTGACACGCGCCGAGCAGGAGAAATTCCTCACCAACATGCTTGGCGACGCCGACCGCCTCGCGGCGCTGGCCCAACGCTTGCGCGAGCTGGCACGGGCGGAGACGGTGTCGACGGTCGAGGCCGGTAGCATAGCCGAGGCCGTCAGCACGCTGCGAGCGCGTTTCCCGTCGACCGTCATCGAGACGTCCGGCCCGGTCGAGCGCAGCACCATGCTCCCGAACGAGACCGCGCTGATCGTGCTCACGCATCTCGTCGACAACGCCGTCCGGCACGGCGCCCGGCGCATCCGCCTCGAGGCCGAGGAGAGCAAGGAGATGCTGATCGTCATCGCCAGCAATGACGGCGATCCGATCTCGCCGGAGAACCGCGACCGCATCTTCGATGCCTTCTTCACGACCCGGCGCGACAGCGGCGGTACCGGCATGGGGCTGTCGATCGTGCGCGCCATCATGGCAAGCCATGGCGGCGAGATCTCGCTGCGGCCGGGCGACAACGGTGTTGCGTTCGAGCTGCGGCTGCCGATCGAAGGCCCCATGACGTCGACCTGAGATAGCGCAGTCTATTGGCGCCGCGTCAGAGTTGCCTCCGGTCGGTTCGTGGCAGCCGGCAATCCCCACCTCATTCAAGTCCCCGTCGGCGAAGATCTTCTCCCATTCGTTTGTATACGAGCAATGTATGCCACGGTGCCGCCGGCTGCATGGACCGGCCGAGAATGCCGCAGATCTGCATCGCAATTCGCAAATGACTTGGACCCGCGATCCGCGTAATCTTCGCCGCGATTGCACCATCGGCCAGCGTCCCCGCTTGGCCTTCGGGAGACCTTGATGAATTCGAGCCGTTTCGAGATCAGCCGCCGGACCGCCCTCCTGACCTCCGCCGCCATCGCCGCGAACGTGGTCAATCCATTCCGGGCCTTCGCCCAGGAGACCCCGCGCAAAGGCGGCGTATTCAACGTGCACTACGGCGCCGAGCAGCGCCAGCTCAACCCGAGCCTCCAGGCATCGACCGGCGTCTACATCATCGGAGGCAAGATCCAGGAGAACCTCGTCGACCTCGATGCCAACGGCCAGCCGGTCGGCGTGCTTGCCGAGAGCTGGGAGGCGACGCCGGATGGCAAGACCGTCACGTTCAAGCTGCGCAAGGGCATCACCTGGCATGACGGCAAGCCGTTCACGTCGGAGGACGTCGCCTTCACCGCGATGAACATGTGGAAGAAGATCCTCAACTACGGATCGACCTTGCAGCTGTTCCTGACAGCGGTCGACACGCCGGATCCGCAGACCGCGATCTTCCGCTACGAGCGGCCGATGCCGCTCAACCTGCTCCTGCGCGCGCTACCGGATCTCGGCTACGTCTCGGCCAAGCACATCTATGAGAGCGGCGACATCCGGCAGAACCCCGCCAACCTCGCCCCCGTCGGCACCGGTCCGTTCAAGTTCGTGAAGTACGAGCGCGGGCAATACATCATGGCCGAGCGCAACACCGATTATTGGCGGCCGAACGCGCCCTACCTCGATCGCATCGTGTGGAAGGTGATCACTGACCGCGCCGCCGCAGCCGCGCAGATGGAGGCCGGCGAGTTGCACTACAGCCCGTTCTCTGGCCTGACCATCTCCGACATGGCGCGGCTCGGCAAGGACAAGCGCTTCATCGTCTCGACGAAGGGCAACGAGGGCAACGCGCGCACCAACACGCTCGAGTTCAACGTCCGCCGCAAGGAGCTGGCGGATGTCAGGGTCCGCCGTGCCATCGCGCATGCGATCAACGTTCCCTTCTTCATCGAGAACTTCCTCGGCGATTTCGCCAAGCTGGGCACCGGCCCGATCCCGTCGACCTCGACCGATTTCTACCCCGGCGCCAATACGCCGCAATATCCCTACGACAAGGCCAAGGCGGCAGCGCTCTTGGACGAAGCCGGCTACAAGCCCGGCGCCGGTGGCAGCCGCTTCTCGCTGCGGCTGCTGCCCGCGCCATGGGGCGAGGACATCTCGCTGTGGTCGACCTTCCTCCAGCAATCGCTGGGCGAGGTCGGCATCGCGATCGAGATCGTGCGCAACGATGGCGGCGGTTTCCTGAAGCAGGTCTATGACGAGCACGCCTTCGACCTCGCGACCGGCTGGCACCAGTATCGCAACGATCCGGCCGTCTCGACCACGGTCTGGTACCGCTCCGGGCAGCCCAAGGGCGCGCCGTGGACCAACCAGTGGGGGTGGGACAACGCCAAGATCGACAAGATCATCGATGACGCGGCGACCGAGGTCGATCCGGCCAAGCGCAAGGCGCTCTATGCCGATTTCGTGCGCGAGGCCAATACCGAGCTGCCGGTGTGGATGCCGATCGAGCAGATCTTCGTCACCGTGATCACGGCCAAGGCGCGCAACCACTCGAACACGCCGCGCTGGGGATCGTCGAGCTGGCACGATCTGTGGCTTTCCGCCTGAGCCGGAATCCGTCAGGATAAGGCCATGCGCATCTTGAGCCTTGCGGGGCGGCGGCTCGCCGCCTCGATCCCCACCCTGTTCCTGATCCTGATCGGCGTCTTTCTTCTGCTGCAACTCGCGCCGGGCGACACGGTCGACGCGATGATGGCCCAGATGGGCGGCGGCGATGCTGCGACTGCCCGCGAGCTGCGCCGCTTCTATGGGCTGGATCTGTCGGTCCCGATGCAGCTGGCCAATTACCTGTGGCGGCTGGTGCGCCTCGATCTCGGATTCTCCGCGATCTACGGCAAGCCCGTCGCCACCGTGATCCTGGAGCGGCTGCCGCCGACCCTGCTGTTGATGACTTCGTCCCTGTCCTTTGCCTTTTTCTTCGGTCTTGTCTTCGGGGTGATCGCTGCGCGCGACGTCAACCGGTGGCCCGACACGCTGATCTCCACCGTGGGGTTGATCTTCTACGCGACCCCGTCGTTCTGGTTTGGTCTGATGGCCATCGTCGTGTTCTCGATCTACCTGCAGTGGCTGCCAGCCGGCGGCTTCGAGGATATCGGCGCGGTCACGAGCGGCCTCTGGCGCGTGCTCGACATCGCCCGCCACCTGATGTTGCCGTCCTTGACGCTCGGCCTGATCTTCCTGGCCATCTATCTACGCATCATGCGCGCATCCATGCTCGAGGTCCAGAACCTCGATTTCGTCCGCACCGCACGTGCCAAGGGCCTCGACGAGACCCGCATCATTACCCGCCACGTTCTGCGCAACGCGCTCCTGCCGATGGTCACGCTGATCGGACTGCAGGCGGGGACGATGCTCGGCGGCTCCGTCGTCGTCGAGACCGTGTTCTCGCTGCCTGGCCTCGGACGCCTTGCCTATGAATCGGTGGTCCAGCGCGATCTCAACACCCTGCTCGGCATCGTATTCGTCTCCGCGCTCCTGGTGATCGTGGTCAACTTCATCACCGATCTGCTCTATGCGCGGCTCGACCCGCGCATCACGGCGGAGAACTGAGCATGGACGCCGTGAAACGCTATTTCCGCAGTCCCTCCGCGGTGTTCGGCCTGATCCTGCTTCTCGTGGTGGTGGGCATGGCGATCAGCGCCGGCTATCTCTATCCGCGCGATCCGCTCGCGCTCGCCGGGCGTCCGCTGATCTGGCCGTTCGCCAATCCGCGCTTCCTGCTCGGCACCGACAATTCCGGCCGCGACATTGCCGCCCAGATCTTTCATGGCGCCCGCATCTCGCTCCTGATCGGCGGCGTCGCGACGCTGATTGCCGTGGCGATCGGCGTCATGGTCGGCGGGCTCGCGGGCTACTACGGCGGATGGGTCGACAACATCCTGATGCGCATCACCGAGGCCTTCCAGACGCTGCCGAACTTCGTGCTGCTGCTGGTACTGGTGGCGGTGTTCGGCTCGACCTTGACGACTGTCACGATCGCGGTTGGCATCGTGTCGTGGCCCGCGCCGGCGCGGTTGACGCGGGCTGAGTTCCTCTCGCTGCGCGGCCGCGAATTCGTCCAGGCCGGACGCACCCTCGGCATGCGCGACACCCAGCTGATGCTGGGCGAGATCCTGCCCAACGCGCTGCCCCCGGTGATCGTCTATGCCGGCGTCGTGATGGCGGTCGCGATCCTCCTGGAGAGTGCACTCGCCTTCCTGCGGCTGTCCGACGCCAACGTCGCCTCCTGGGGCAACCTGATCGGTCTCGGGCGCGATGTGCTGCGCGTGCAGTGGTACGTGTCGGCGATCCCCGGCGTTGCCATCCTCATCACCGTGCTTGCGGTGTCGCTGGTCGGCCAGGGCCTCAACGATGCACTAAACCCGCGGCTGAAGCAGCGATGAGTCCAGCACAGCCCGTTCTGACCGTCGATCGCCTCAGCGTTCGTCTGCCGAAAGGCGCCGACCGCACGCATGCCATCTCCGAGGTCTCGCTTGCGATCGCCGAAAACGAGATCGTCTGCATCGTCGGCGAATCCGGCTCCGGCAAGTCGATGATGGCCAATGCCATCATGCGGCTGCTGCCCGACGGTGTAGGCACGGATGGCGGACGCATCCTGTTTACCGGGCGCGATCTCTGCACCGCCACGGCGGCCGAGATGCGCAGCATTCGCGGCGCCGAGATCGCGATGGTGTTCCAGGAGCCGATGACCGCGCTCAATCCGTTGCGCTCGATCGGCGACCAGATCGGCGAGGTCTTCGACATCCATACCGATCTCTCCAAGGCCGAGATCAGGTCGCGCGTGCTGTCCCTGTTGTCCGACGTCCATATTCCCGATCCGCCGCGCGCGGCGAAGGCATATCCGCACGAGTTGTCCGGCGGCCAACGCCAGCGCGCGATGATCGCCATGGCCTTGGCGCTCGATCCGAAGCTGCTGATCGCCGACGAGCCGACCACGGCGCTCGATGTCACGACGCAGGCCCAGATCCTCAAGCTGATCCGCGAGCTGCAGCAGCGGCGCAAGACCGCGGTGCTGTTCATCACCCACGACTTCGGTGTCGTCGCCGAGATCGCCGATCGCGTCGTCGTGATGCAGCATGGGATCGTCGTCGAACAGGGCGCGGCGGCGGATATCCTGCAACGGCCGCAGCATGACTACACCAGGCAGTTGATCGCCGCGGTGCCGCCCGTGGCGGCGCCCCCGGCACGCGAGCTGTCGGACCGGATGATCCTCACCATCTCCGGCGTCTCGAAGACCTATCGCACCGGTGGCTTCCTCGGCCGCGGCGAGCGCGTCACCCATGCGGTCAGGGGCGTCTCGCTCGCACTGCCAAAGGGCGCAACTCTCGGCATCGTCGGCGAGTCGGGCTCCGGCAAATCCACCCTCGCCCGCTGCATCATCCGCCTCATCGATCCCGACGCAGGAACGATCCTGCTCGACGGTGAGGACTGGGCTCGCCTCTCGCGCAGCGAGGTCAGAGGCCGGACCCGGCAGATGCAGATGGTGTTTCAGGACCCGTTCGCCTCGCTGAATCCCCGGCGCAAGGCGGTCGAGCTGGTGGCGCAGGGACCGATCGTGCACGGCACCGCGCGAGACCAGGCACTGACCGAGGCGCGCGAGCTGTTCAGCCTGGTGGGGCTCGACCCGTCCGCCGCCGACCGCTTCCCGCATGAGTTCTCCGGAGGTCAGCGTCAGCGCATCGGGCTGGCGCGCGCGCTGGCACTGAGGCCCAAGGTGTTGGTCGCGGACGAACCGGTGTCCGCGCTCGACGTCTCCGTCCAGGCGCAGGTGTTGAAGCTGCTGACCAGCCTGCGCGAGCGGCTCGACCTGTCGATCATCTTCATCACGCATGACTTGCGCGTTGCAGCCCAGATCTGCGATCTGGTCGCGGTGATGAAGGACGGCGTCGTCGTCGAGCATGGACCCACGCACGACGTGTTCGGCAACCCGCAGCATCCTTATACGCAGGCTCTGCTCGAGGCCATTCCGGGCGGCGACTTCGCCCGGACCGAACATCCCACCTCTTAGCTGATCTCGCGCTCGTCACGGTATCGGTACAAGAGCAGCATCAGCGGCGCAAACGGACGCAGCAGGGCGTGCGCCGGAATGGTGACCGGCTCCGTGAATGGCAGCGCCAGCTCGTTCGCCGACACGCCGCGCACCGCTTTCGCAAGCTCCGCACCGAGGGGGATCGTGAGCGCGACCGCCCGGCCGTTGCAGCCGGTCCAGCCATAGGCATCAGGACCGAGGCGATGAATCCGCGGCATGTAGTCCGTGGTCATGCCGACATAGCCGTTCCAGACGTAGTCGAACCTGACCTCGCCGATCTGCGGCCACAGGCGCTGCAGGCGTTCGGCGACCCGCGCCTTCAGCCGCTCGGCCTTGTTGCCGGGACCGATGACGGCACCGCCCGTGACCAGACGGTTGCGCGCATCGTACCGGGCGAAATAGAGCTCGCCATGGGTGTCGGACATCGCCTGCCGCGCCGGGATGACGGTCTTCCGCACATTGTCCGACAGCGGCTGCGTCGCCATCTGCCACGACAGCACGGGCATCACTTCGTGTGCGATATCCGGTGCGAGCGCCTTGGAGAACTCGCCGCTATAGGCATTGCTCGCCAGCACCAGCGCGCGCGCCGACAGCTCCCCTCGTGCCGTGCGCACGATCCAGCGATCCCCCCGCCGGGCGAAGTCGATCACCGGAGAGCGCGCGTAGATCCGGCCGCCCAGGCTCAGCACCGTCCGCGCCAAGCCACGCGCCAGCGCGAGCGGATTGATGTGGCCGCCGGTCTTGTTCCAGAAGCCGCCATGCCAGGCGTCCGAGCCGAGCATGTCTCGCGCCTGATCGCGCGACAGCAGCTCGACCGGCGCGCCGAACTTCGACCACTGCTTGAACCTGCGCTCGGCGATCTTGATCCGGCCGGGCGTATGCACCGGCTGGACCCAGCCGGCCTGCTCATGCTCGGCGTCGATGTTGTACCGTCTCACGGTATCGAACAGACTGGACGCGCTGTCGCGTAACATCGCCACGAAGCGCTCGCCCGCGGCGCCATGACGCGCGACGAGGTCGTCAGGATCGGGACGTGACAGCGTCGGAATGACCTGACCGTTGTTCCGGCCGGATGCGCCCCAGCCCGGCTCCATCGCCTCGACGATCGCGACACCGACGCCGGCCTCGCGCAGATGCAGCGCCGTCGACAAGCCGGTGAAGCCGCCGCCGATGATCACGACATCGGCCTGCAAGCTGCCCTGTAGCACGGGCAGATCAGGGCCAGGCGGGGTCTGTGCGGCCCACAAGGACGGCGGCCATTGAACGTTTTCTGCGGTCATGCTCATGGAGGACAGCTCATCCTTGCTGATCGACCAACATCCCGGAGGTCGATCTTGCCTTGCGCCCGGCGCCCGGCTGCGCCGGTTGCGGTGCATGGGTCGATTGGGCATAGTTCGGCCGCCAATATGCCAAGTTCGCGGCAAGGAGACAAACGCGTGGCCCTCAAGAATGTCATCGGTATCGATCACGCGGTCGTCGTGGTGAAGGATCTCGACGCGGCGGCGGATACCTGGAAGCGGTTGGGTTTTACGCTGTCTCCGCGCGGCACGCACAGCGCCAAGATGGGATCCGGCAATTACACCATCATGCTCGATCCGGACTACATCGAGCTGCTCGGCATCCTCGCCGAGACCGACCATAACGTTCCGACCCGCAACTTCCTCGCCCAGCGCGGCGAAGGCATCGAGCGCATCGCCTTCACGGCGATTGATTCCGCGGCCGGCGCCGAGGAAATTCGCGCGAAGGGCTTCGAGCCGATTGGTCCCATCGACTTCGAGCGTCCGGTGCCCCTGCCCGACGGCAGCATCTCGGCCGCGAAATTCCGCGTGTTTCAATGGCCGGTCGCGGAGGCCCCGGGCGGCCTGCGCATTTTCGCCTGCCAGCACAAGACGCGCGAGACGGTCTGGATCCCGGAACTGATGCGCCATGCCAACGCCGCCAAGCAACTGAAGCAGGCGCTGATCGTGACGCCGGACCCGGCCAAGGACGCGGCTCACCTGTCGCGCCTGATCGATCGCGACGGCCGAGACGAAGCCGACGGCGCCGTGACCGTCACCTCGGGCGGTGACCGCGCCGATTTCGTGTTCCTGACCAGGGACCAGCTCGCAGCGCGCTATCCGGGCGTGTCGCTTGCCGGCCTGCCGGAGCGGGGCGGCGCCGGCCTCGTGCTGGCCTCACACGATCTGACCGCCACCGAAAAGGCTCTGGACGCGGCAGCCGTGCGCAGTGGCGCGAGCCTGATCGTTCCGCCCGCGTCGGCGAGCGGCACTCTGCTCGCTTTCGTGGCCGGCTGAGCGCCGGACTGCGGCCGCGCGCGTCGCGGCCGCCACGATCTCATTCCGCCGGCTGGAACATGGCCGGCCGGCCGCGCTGGCTGTCGAGCCACCCGACCAGCCGATTCATGAGTCCGCCGCTCGACTCGGAGGGCTGCGCCGATGATACGAACGGATCGCAGTGACACTTCGCTCCGGCCCCGCGCGCCATCTTCGCAACCGCCTCCGTCATGGCCGGCGCGCCGCAGGTGTAGACGACGTCGTTCGGTGTGAGCTCCGGCATGTGTTCGGTCGGCCGGCCGCTGCGAATCGCCGGCGAGACGTTCTGCGGCTCCGACACGATCGGGATGATCTTCACGTTCGGGAAGCGCGCGAGCCGGCACAGCGCCTGATGCATGTAGAACGACTGCAAGGTGCGCGACACAACGATGAAGACGATCTCGCGCTTCGGATTTTCGGTGATGGCGGCGACCGCGATCGCCCACATCGGGGCAAAGCCCGTGCCGCTCGCGACCAGGATGATTCGACCGCGATGCTTCTGCCGGAAGAACGCAGTGCCCAGCGGCGCCGTCAGCTTGACGCGATGGCCGACCTGGATGTCGCGGCCAAGCGCCGACGACACCAAGCCATCCTTCAGGATGCGGATGTGCAGATACAGCAGATGGCTGTCAGGCGCGCCGACCATCGGATAGGTCGGGCTGTAGCAACGCGTCGGAAAACCGCGGTACTGGACCTTGGCGTATTGCCCGGGGAAGAATCGCAGCGGCTTCGGCATCTCGATGGTGACACCGACGACATCGGGCGCGAGCCGGACGAGATCACCCACCTCGCAATTCATCGTCACCGTGTCCGGCACGGGCTCCGTGATGATCTTCAGGTCGGACACCACACGCGCCTGGCACGCATGCGCCATGTCGCCTTCCATGCCGCCGAACAGCTTGCCGTCGACGACCGTCACTTTGCAGGATCCGCAGATTCCGCTGCGGCAGTCATGGGGCAGATCCACGCCGCTGTTGATGGCGCCGTCGAGCAGGATATCGCCCACATTCGCGTAGAACGTTTCCCTGTTGTACTGGATTTTGCAAATCTTACCCATCACTGCACCTCAAGTCGCATAGGCCGGATCTGCCTCGTATGTCTGATCTGGGTATGGTCGAACGCTGCGACACGCATGAACACGCCATTCTTGATCGGAACGTCGTACTTGCTTTTCGTGTCCATTTTGCGGGCAATTTCGAGCGTCCAATGGCCCGCGGCCCAACGCGCTGCGCAACGGATGTCCGCGCGATCACCGGTGAACTCGCCGCTGACGAGAACACCGGGCACGACGGTCCCGATCGGCGTCTGCGCATCCGCCTCGGCCGAATACGGCACGGATTCGGCCTCCGTCATGAACCAGCGTGCGCCTTCACTCTCGCCGATGTTCGGATCGAGATTGATCTCGCCCATCGCCGCGGTCATCGCGGCGACGTCCTTCGGAAGACGCTTCGGTCTCACACCCCGATTCCCTAGTCTTGCGGCCTCCCTGTCGATCACGAAATTGTCCGAATAGTTCGCGGTGCCCGGATCCGATGCGAACCCACCCTTGTAGGGCGTGAGTCCCTTGACCTGATCCGGTGTCGGCTCCGCAGGCGGACCGAAATGATCATCGTCCATCCATCCAGTCGGGCCGCCGCTCGTCGCCTTCCACAGCCAGGCGTCGGCATAGAGATTCGGCGCCGGCGTGTAGTGGATGCCGCGACCCGACAGGGTCGGCGGCTTGTCTGGCATCGGCTGCGAGCTCATGTGAAACGTTCGGTCCGCGGCCAAGGTTATCGGCAGCGTCGTGAACAACAGCGAGAACTTGTCCTCGTTGAAGTCGTTCTCGTCGCCCTTGTCGAATCCGTTCTGCAGGAGATGCCAGCCATCCGCCTTCTTGATCAGCGGCAGCTGCTTCAACGACCGCGTCGGATCCTCCCAGATGACGAGGAAGTAGACCCACGTGCCGTCATGCGCTGCCTTGATCCACACCCGCGATTCGCCAGTACCGTCGAAATTGTCGCCCTGGTTGGTCGTGACCATGTGCGGCTGGATGTTGCGCCAGACACGATCCGACGAATCGCCGTCGAGGGTCGGCGCATCGGACGTGGCAATCCGGTACACCGTGACGGTGTCCTCGGCGTAGTAGTCGGCGGCGAACATCGCCGAACCGATCACGATGGCTGCGGCGATCGCGACCATGAACGGGTTGGATTGGAAGCTCGGATTGCGGCGGCGGGAATTGCCCTTGGCAGGTGCCGGCGGCGGACGCATGCGGCCTGGCGGCACACGCGGCTCGGAACGCGCCCGCATCGGCTCCTCCATGCGCCGCGGCGCCGGCATCGGCTCACGCGCTGCAGGCCGCGCAGCGGGCGCCGGCCTCTTCGGAGGCGCCTCCGCTTCCTCCAGCTTTTCCGACTGCTCGACCAGCATCGTGAGGAGCTCGACGGGATCGAGCTTCGGCGGCGGGGGCGGCAACGGCGCCGGCCGGAACACGCGATAGAGCTGCATCTTTCCGCCGATGCTGAAGTGAACCAGGACGTGCAGCACCACGAAGGCCGGGATCACCCAGGTCGCGTACCAGTGGATCATCATGGTGACGTAGCCGGAGGCCACGCCGAAGAAGAGCATGCCTCCGGTGACAATCAGGATCGCCATGGAGATGAAAAGCACCCAGTGCAGCATCACACTGATCGATCCCAGCCGCGCCGGCCGGCGGCCGAGCAAGCCCTTGAAGCGCATCTTGTCGATGGTGACGCGGCGACCGAGCCCTGACTTCGAGATATAGATCATGTAGGCGAGGGCCACGCTCGCGAGCACGACCCCAGCCGGCATGTGCCAGGTCCAGGTCCGGTGCCGGGGCAGCAGCCAGTCGAGATTGTTGGCGATCCACGCGTGTCCAGGCGCTTCGGTCGCCATGCGAAGCCCTGTCATGAAGGCGATCACAGTGGCCCCAACCAGGGTCCAGTGCAGGATGATCGTTCCATAGTCGGTCTTGCGGATCTTCATGCGTGCGCCTCCAGAGCTGCGCGCACGCGATCGGCGCGATTCACCGCCGACCCGGCGACCGTATTTCGTCTCAGCGGATCGATCCGGCGCGGGATGATTAGGTATTCAACCCTGCAGGCCGCCCCTCGACCCGAATCCATTCCCGCATCACGCGTCTCGATGGTGATGTCGTCCAGCAACTTTGTCGTCCCCCGGATACGCTTTACTAAGTGAGCAACTTCGTCCGACTTCGGCGTCACAGCGCCGTTCTGCACCCAATCGTTGCCCCGCTACGCCTGAACGTGATCGGTTGGATCACGCCTATGGTCGATCAGCTGCCGCGGCCCGAGCCGGTGACGAGTTGCTCGGATCACCCGCGGACTGATCTGCTTCGTCCTCCCTCGAGTTGATGTTGATCTCGTGCGCCCGATGCTGGACGGGTCACTGGTTCCACAGCGGCCGCACGTTCGATGATAGAACACATCGTCGGCCACCATGGCCGGCTGAGCTGATTGCACGTCTTGGATTGGTGCGCGGAGCCGCACGCCCTCGTGTTGCCGCCGCCATCATGATCGTTCTCAGCACCATCATCGAATACCGCATGATCGAGATGACAACGCCTGTGCGTTGCACCGCAGGAAGATTTATTCGCCTTCGTGGCGTCATTCGGCCCGGACCGCGACCAATGAGTACGGAACCAAGGTGATAGACGGACGAATGTGTGACGCGCGTCGCATGCCGACGGCTGTTATCACGCTGCAACTATCGACGATCGCGAACAGATTTCGCGCAGACCCGATCGCGCTGAGCGACGCCACAACTTTTCAGAGCCGGCCCGGCGCATTGCGCCTCGTGCCGGTCGTTTGCCCGCGACGCTGCGACGGAATTGCCCACTTGTCCAATTGTTGCCGGAAAATCGTCGGTATCGACTGTCAATAGCGCGGAGTGAAGCACTGTGTTTTGGGAGACGCGCCTGGATGAGTCTGGCTCAAGACCGCCCGAGAACGAAAGCCGCGGCTGCCCTCAACGACCTTCTCTCGGGAAGCGACGATCCGGTGACGCGCGGGTTGCGCCAGGCTGTCAAACGCATGGCCGGCATCGGCGTGTTCAGCGGCGTCATCAACATCCTGATGCTCTCGGGCTCGGTTTATATGATGCAGGTCAATGATCGCGTCGTTCCGAGCAAAAATCTCGCCACGCTCGTCGGCCTGTCGGTGATGATTCTAGTCGTCTATCTGATTCAAGGCTATTTCGACGCATTGCGCACCCGCATGCTGTGCCGGGTAGCGACCGTGTTCGACGCGAGCTTGCAGGACGCGATTCATCACGCTCTGGCCACCCTGCCCCTGCGCGGCACCAAGCCGATGCTGATGCAGCAGCCACTGCGCGATCTCGACCAGCTCCGCGCCTTCATGTCGAGCATGGGACCGACCGCCTTTCTCGACATGCCATGGATACCGATCTTCCTGATCGGCATGTTTCTGTTTCATCCGCTGATCGGCATCACGGCCGTCATCGGCACGGTCGGAATCATCTCGATGACGCTGGTGACCGACCGGTTGTCGCGTCAGGCGAGCAAATCCGCCAGCGATACGAGCGCCGCGCGGCAGGTTCTCGCCGATGCCACCCAGCGCAATGCCGAGGTGATTCGCGCGCTCGGAATGCTGGATCGCTTCTCGGCACGCTGGAACGCCGTCAACGAGCGCTATCTGAAGGACAACATTCGCGCGAGCGATGTCTACGCCAATCTCGGGGCCGCCGCGAAAGTGCTGCGCTTCATCCTGCAGTCGGGCATGCTCGGCATCGGCGCGGCGCTCGTCGTCTCCGAGCAGGCCTCCGGCGGCGTGATGATGGCCTCGTCGATCCTGATGGGCCGCGCGCTCGCCCCGATCGAGATCGCACTTGGCAGCTGGAAACAGCTGGTCGCCGCGCGACAGGGCATCGCGCGTCTGCGCGATATCTGCAAGGCTACCGCCAGGCCGGAAGCTCCGCCGGTCGCGTTGCCCCGCCCGTTCCGCGAGCTGACCGTACAGGAGCTGACGGTCACCGCGCCGGGCACCGATCGGCCGATTGTTCAAAACGTGTCGTTCTCGATCAAGGCAGGCACGGGTCTGGCACTGCTCGGCGCGAGTGCCTCCGGCAAGACCTCGCTCTCGAAGGCGCTGGTCGGCATCTGGCCTGCACAGCATGGATCCGTCCGCCTCGACGGCGCAGCGCTCGACCAATGGAGCAACGAGGATCTCGGCCGCCACATCGGCTACCTGCCGCAGGACGTTGCCCTGTTCGATGGCAGCATCGCCGACAACATCTGCCGCTTCGACGAGAATGCGAGCTCGGATGCGATTCTGAAGGCGGCGCAGATCGCCGGCGTGCACGACATCATCCTGCGGCTGCCGGAAGGCTATTCGACGCGAATCGGCCAAGGCGGCATGTCGCTGTCGGCCGGTCAGCGGCAGCGCGTGGGTCTGGCCCGCGCGGTGTATGGCGATCCGTTTCTCATCGTCCTCGACGAGCCAAATGCCAATCTGGACACCGACGGCGAGAACGCGCTCAGCCGCGCCATTCAGATCATGCGGCAACAGAATCAGAGCATCGTGATCGTGATCTCACACCGTCCCAGCGCGCTGAATGCGCTCAACGTGGCGCTGGTGCTGTACGAGGGCAAGGCGATCGCATTCGGGCCCTGCCAGGAGATCTTTGCCCGCGTCGCCGGGGCCAACAAGGCCGCGGGACCTGCCGTCGCGCATGCTCCTGCTCCGCCCAGGGTTGCAGCTCCGGCAGCGGCGCCAAATCCGAACGCCCGCTCGCTTCGTCGCGCCGCCCCAGCAGAAAGCGCTTGATCAATGAAACACATCAACGACTTCAGGCCCTTCGACGACGACGACTATGTGCGACCGAAGACCCGCGCCGTCGGTCCGCAGGGCGATGCATTGATTCTCGAACTGCAGCGGCTGCAGGGCGCATTCGACGACGGCTCGGACGAGGACCCGCGGCAGCGCCGCGGCGCACGTGACGGCGGCAAGAAGCGCCGGCGTCCGCCGCCGTCGCAAGTCAGGCCAAAGCCGCGCTCGAAGAAGAAGGGCAGCACCATGGGCCGCGCCCTCGGTGCGTCGCTGTCGCTGTTCGGTCTCGGCGCCCAGGCGCCCCGGGCACGCCGGGGTGAAGGCATCCGCGAGATGGACTGGCAGCAGCCCGCACCGATGCGTGGCTACGAGCCGGAGCTGTCGCCACCCCAGCGCAATCCGTCTGCACGCATGGCGGGCGGCAATTCGGCACCCCTGCTCGACCTGCAGGATGCGCGACGCGACGGCAATTTCGGCGTCGGTGCGCCGCGGCCGATGGGACAGCAGAACCTCCCTGCCCGCCTGGCGCATGCGCCTGTCGTTCCGCAAACCCGAGTCGGCCGCCTGGTCGGCACCGCCGGCACGGCCTTGACCACCGGCATGACCTTCATTGCGACGCAAGGAACGGCGGCCGATCTCGACGACGGCTCGGACGAATCGCTGGTGCCGCGCGTCAGCCGCATGTTCGAGAACGAGCTGCGTCTCGGCATGCGGGTGCTGCTTGTCGCCGGCGTTCTCGGCGGCGGTTGGCTGACCCTCGTGCCGCTCGCCGGCGCGATCGTGGTCCCCGGCAATCTCGTGGTGCAATCCAACGTGAAGGCGATTCAGCATCCGACCGGCGGCATTGTCGCGGAAATCAAGGTCGACAACGGCAAGCGCGTCGCAGCGGGCGATCTGCTCGTGCGGCTCGACGCCACGCAGAGCCAGGCCCAGCTCCAGGCGATCACCAAGCAATTGAACGAACAGCGCGCCAAGATTGCGCGGCTCTCGGCCGAGCGTGACGGTCTCGATCAGCCGGACTATCCGTCCACGCTGACCTCACGTCAGGACGATCCAAATGTCCGCACCGTCATCGCGTCGGAGAACGCGCTGTTCAAGGCCCGTGCCACGACCCGCAAGAGCCAGAAGGAGCTGCTGCAAGGCCGCATCGTCCAACTGAACAACGAGATCAGCGGTATGGAGTCTCAGCTCGAATCCAAGAACAAGCAGATCGAGTTGATCAAGGGCGAGTTGGCCGGCGTGCAGGAGCTCTATGACAAACGGCTCGTTCCGCTAACGCGACTGACGACGCTGCAGCGGGAAGCCGCTCGAATCGACGGCGAACGCGGCCAGTTGGTCTCCAGCGTGGCCGAGACGAGGTCCAAGATCAGCGAAGCCGAGCTCCAGACCGTCAAGATCGATCAGGATTTCCGCAGCGAGGTGGTCAAGGACCTCAGCGAGTCCCAGGCCAAGGAAGGCGATCTGGTCGAGAAGGGCGTCGCCGCGCGCGACCAACTCGATCGCATCGAGATGCGCGCGCCGAACTCCGGCACCATTCACCAGCTCGCGATCCACACCATCGGCGGCGTCATCAAGCCGGGTGAGACCGTCATGGAGCTGGTCCCCGATTCGGACGAACTGCAGGTCGAAGGGCACGTCCAGCCCAAGGATATCGATCACGTTCACACCGGGCAGGATGCGATGGTCCACTTCAACGCCTTCAACCAGCGCACCACGCCGAAATTGAGCGGCCAGGTCTCGTTCGTGTCGCCTGATATCACCAATGACCCGCGAACCGGCTCCACCTTCTACACGGTCAGGATCACGCTGTCCGACGAGGAGCGCAAGCGGC
Source organism: Bradyrhizobium sp. SZCCHNR1098 (assembly GCF_032489375.1). Classification (NCBI taxonomy): domain Bacteria; kingdom Pseudomonadati; phylum Pseudomonadota; class Alphaproteobacteria; order Hyphomicrobiales; family Nitrobacteraceae; genus Bradyrhizobium; species Bradyrhizobium sp. SZCCHNR1098. The sequence goes on along the minus strand of NZ_JAUEXY010000007.1, from coordinate 285,681 downwards.
TTGGCAACGTCAACCTGATGCCCGGCATGCAGGCCGAAGTCTATGTTCAAACCGGCAGCCGGACGATGCTCAGCTATCTGATGAAGCCGGTTCTCGATCAGTGGCGCCGCGCCTTCGTGGAGTAACAAGGCCCGAACAGCCGCGGTCGGCGTCATCGCACACGAATGAACGCAGACCGCGTCAGCACCTCAACATGAACGCTGCAAATTTTCCCCGCACCTCGGACCCGGCGATGGTGCCGACACGTGCGTTACCCGCCGACGCCCAGCCCGGCGCCCGCACCGAGGCGTCTGATCACGCACGCAAGCCGCGACTGCCGCCGCCAGCGGCCGTGCCGACCCAGGAGGGTCCCCAGGGGCTGCGCTTCGATTTCAACGACGGCTGCCGCGTGATGCTCCCCGACACCGGACACCCCTGGCGCGTCCGGCTGAGCGATCTCGAGACCACCAACGTCCTGTTCGACATCGACCTGCGTTCAGGGCACGTCAACAGCAGCAAGCGCTATTTCGTCCCGTTCAGGCTCGAAGTCTGGTCAGGGCCCGAGCTGCTGTTGTGCCACGACTATGATGCCACCGACCGAGACGTCCTGATCCAGTTCCCGGTCGGCACGATCGGCGACATCATCGGCTGGATGGGCTATGCGGTGAGGTTCAAGGACCTGCATCGGTGCCGCCTGAGCTGTGCTATGGGCGAGCCGCTGATCCCGCTGTTCCGCGGCGCCTACCCTGACATCACGTTCCTCAGCCATGAGACGATCCAGGCGGAGCGATACTACGCCACCTACTCGGTCGCGCTGTTCTTCGACGATGCCGAGCTGGTCCATCAGCCCTGTGATTTCCGGCAGGTCGGCCTGCATCGGACGGCCGCTCATATCCTCGGCGTCGATCCGGCCGAGCAGCCGCCGCGCGTCGCACTGAGCGAAGACAGCCGTCCCATCGAGGAGCCCTATGTCTGCATCGCGGTGCAGGCGACGACCGCGTGCAAGCACTGGAACAATCCTGAGGGCTGGCAGAGCGTCGTCGATTTCCTGCGCGCGACCGGCTATCGCGTGATCTGCATCGATCAGACCGCGGCGCGCAGCCACGGCGCCTACCAAACGAAAATTCCTGCCGAAGCCGAGGATCAGACCGGTGACCGGCCGTTGCCCGAGCGCGCCCGCTGGCTCAAGCACGCCGCATTCTTCATCGGTCTTTCCTCGGGGCTGTCATGGCTGGCCTGGGCTGTCGGCACTCCGGTCGTGCTGATCAGCGGCTTCACTCATCCGACCAACGAGTTCGCGACCCCCTATCGGGTCATCAACCGTCACGCCTGCAACAGTTGCTGGAATGATGTCCGTCATCGCTTCGACCATGAGGACTTTCTGTGGTGCCCGCGATGGCAGGGCACGCCTCGACAGTTCGAATGCACGCGCCTGATCACGGCCGCGCAGGTCGAGGGCATGTTGCTTCGAATTCCCGGCTTCGGACAGGGATTGCGTCCGAAACCGCGCACCTCTCAGCAGCAGACGCCGCCTGCGCCCTTTGATCGGCATCGAACCTCCAGGGCAGAGTCTGTGCAGGACTCCGTAGAGAGCGACGAGCCGGTCGCGCTCGCCGCACTGCTGGCGCAGCCGCGCGGCGACGTTCCCCACGGGGGCCTTGCGGTCGGCGTCACGGTCGCCGCCGGCAGACTGCTGGATCAGGCCGCCGCCGGGATCGCGGAAGGCGATCGCGCGGCCACCGCCAGCGATCTGATGGAGGCCTTGCAGAACTACAAGCAGAGCATCGCCATCGTCAGACACCTGACCGGAGCCAATCCGGACGACGCCGGGTTTCAACGCAACCTCTCGGTCGCCTTGAACCGCATCGGCGCCGTGCTGTTCGTTCAGCGAAACCTCGAGGCCGCGCATGCCGCCTATTCCGCCAGCCTCGCCATCGTTCAGAAGCTGACCGCAGCACACCGCGGCAATCTCAGCTTCCAGCGCGATCTCGCCTGGTGTCACGCTCTGCTGGCGGACGTGCTGGCCGCCCAGGGCCGGCATGCCGAAGCCTTCGATCAGCGTCGCGCCAACACCGCGCTGATCACCCACCTCGCCAACAGCGCCTCCAACGATCCGTTGCTGCAGCAGACGCTTGCAAACTCCTACCAGAATCTGGGTGATGCCTTCGTTCCGCTCGGCAACGTCGACGGCGCCCTCGCCGTCTACCGGATCAGCCTCGGCCTCACCAAGCAAGGGCTGGACGCGAACGGGCAGAATGATCCGGCCTGGAATCAGCTCTACACGACGCTGCTGCAGAAGATCAGGACTGCGCTCCTGGCGCAGCGCCAGGTCGCGCCGACATCCTGAATTGCGTTCGGCGCGGTTGGCCGGCCGCCCCGCCCAGGGACGCCTTCACCTTAAAGCTCACCCGGACGGATGATCCATCGCGGCATTTTTCCAGCGATGGCCCTGCGGCAAAGCCGCGCGCAAGTGTCGCCGGGCAGCCTTGACAACGTCTGACAGACCCTACGGCTGACTTCTGGAGACCGGCCACTCACCGGCGAGATGCAGGCAGCATCTTGACGACAACATGCAGCTCGCGCCCGATCGCGCCCCCTCGCGTTTGCCGCTTGCCACCAAAAATCAATCACTTGGCACGCGATCGCGGCGCATCCGTCACAGATCCGCGATGTCTCGAGAACAACATAATTGCGGACTCCCCCACGCCTTTTTTGGCCCGATTGCTCCGAGCATATAGCGAGGTGCGACAAAGTAACGCGCGTCAGAAAAGCGCGCGGCACAGAAGCGCACGGGCGTGAGGCGCGGCGCGCAGCACGTCCGACGCAGGGCCGATGCGCTTCCGCATCGTCTGGCCAGTTTCGGTACGGGGCCCTGCCGGGCGTCGGATGAACTTGGGGAGAGATGACCTATGGCGAACAACACCTTCAACCCGACGGCGCTGGCCAACGGAACGTCGAACCTGCTGGTGCGCGCCTCAGCGCTCAACATGTCGACCGACCTCGTCCAGGCCGGCGTGGTGTTCAACGATGCAGTGCGCGCCTCGCTCGGCCTGTTCTCACAGGCCGGCAGCGGCAACTCGAACCCGTTCCTCGGCAGCTACACGACCGACCTCCACGCCGTACAGAACGACATCGCCGCGATGCTCGCCAATCCCGGTCAGGTGACGCTGGGCGGCCAGACCTTCACGCTGAATGCGACCGACACCGCCGTTCTCACCAACGTGCAGGCGCAGATCTCGACGCTGCTCACGGCCGCACCGCAGATCACGAATGCTGGCACGATCACGGCCGCGGATCAGACGCTGCACGCGGTCCAACAGGAGATCCTGCAGGAGATCAACGGCGACGCGCATCTGTCCGGCGCGCTCAACAAGGTCAACTTCCTCGCCAACACCGGCGGCCAGGACGTCGGCTTCCAGAATACGCCGGCCGGTGCCGATGATGCGGCGACCTTGGCCGCTGCGACCGCAGGCAACACGCTGAAGGACGTCGGCCTCGTCTTCAACAAGGTCGTCGACCTCGCCTCCGGCGGCATCCACACCGGCAACCTTCAGGAGGTTACCACCGACCTCACCGCGATCTCGCAAGGTCTCACCAACATTCTCAACAACAAGACCCAGCTCGCGCAAATCGAGAAAGGCGAGACGGCGAATGCAGCCGCGCTGACGACCATCCATCTGCAGACGGTGCTCGGACAGGTCAACCTCGAGCTCAACCAGTATGCCAAGGCGGAGACGACCGGCAATCAGGCCGCGTTGCGCGGCACCGCGGACAATCTGCTCGACAGCATCGACATCATCCAGAACGACGCCAATCTGAACATGGCGGCCGGCGGCAACGGAATGCCCGGCCATGCCGGCGGCTTCGCGGAGGATCCCGGCGGATTGACCGGCACGGTCACCAAGTTCCAGGACAACCAGGCGCAGACCAATTTCTGGGCCGCATTCCTGGCCGAGGCCAACACCATCAACGCGACGCTGCAGAAAATCTCGACCGGCGGCGCGCAGGCGAGTGCGGCCCTGATCACGCAGATCCAGAACTACCAGCAGTTCGGCGCCAATTTCGACGCCGCCCAAGGCAACGTCTTCCGTGGCCGCTTCGACAACGAGCTGCTCAGCGGCACGCTGGAAGCCGACTCGGCGGCCGCCGTGAAAGGCTTGCAGGGCATTCTGAACGGCGACACCGGCGCGGCGCTGGCGGCCGACAAGGCGGCGCTCGCCGCTGCCGGCCAGGGCTTCGCGGCCGACGCCATGGACGTCTCCGGCAACAACATCGCCATCGGCGGCGCGACCTATGTCGGCTCGGCGACCACGGTCTCGACGGCTACGTCGGTGCACGGCCTGGCCCAAGGCACGATCCCGGTGACGGCAACCCCGAACATTGCCAACGGCACCGGCGGCTCATCGTCGACGCCGCCGGCTGGCGGCGCCACGCCGGTGAATTTCAGCCCGACCGCGCTTGCCAACGGCACGTCGAACCTCTTGACCCGTGCCACGGCGATCCAGCATTCGACCGACCTGGTGCAGGCTGGCGTCGTCTTCAACGACGCGGTGCGCGCCTCGCTCGGTCTCTTCAGTCTCGCCAACAGCGGCAACTCGCCGGCCTTCCTCAGCAGCTACCAGGCCGACATCACGGCGGTGCAGGCCGATATTGCGGCGATGCTGGCCAACCCTGGTCAGGTCACGCTCGGCGGCAAGACCTTCGCCCTGAACGCGACCGACACGGCGGTGCTGACCAATGTCGAGGGGCAACTGGGCACACTGCTGCAGGCGGCGGGACAGTTCGCCAATGCCAGCACATCGGCAGCGGCAAGCCAGACGATCCACGCGCTGCAGCAGGAAATCCTCGGCGAAATCCACAACGACGCGCATCTGGCGAACGCGTTGAACAACGTCCCCTTCCTCGCCAATACTGGCGGCCAGGACGTTGCCTTCCAGACGTCGCCCGCGGGCGCGGACGATCCGGCGAGTCTTGCCGCCGCTACCGCCGGCAACAGCCTGAAGGACGTTGGTCTGGTCTTCAACAAGGCCGTCGAGGTCGCCTCGGGCGGCATCAACACCGGTAACCTTGCCGAGGTGACCGCGGACTTCACCGCCGTCCAGCACGGACTGACGGCCATCCTCAACAACAAGACCCAGCTCGCGCAGATCGAGGCTGGCGAGACTGCCAACGCCGCGGCGCTGACGACGATCCATCTGCAGACTGCGCTCGGCCAGATCAACCTGCAGCTGGGCAAGTATGATCAGGCTGCGACCACCGGCAATCAGGCCGCTCTCCGCGGCACTGCCGACAACCTGCTCGACATCATCGACATCATCCAGGGCGACACCAACCTCAACATGGCGGCAGGTGGCAACGGCAACGCCGGCCACGCGGGCGGCTTTGCCGAGGATCCGGGCGGGCTCAAAGGGACGGTCACCAAGTTCCAGGACAACCAGGCACAGACGAATTTCTGGGCCGCATTCCTGGCCGAGGCCAACACGATCAACGCCACCCTGCAGAAGATTTCGACGGGCGGCGCGCAGGCGAGTGCGGCCCTGATCACGCAGATCCAGAACTACCAGCAGTTCGGCGCCAATTTCGACGCCGCCCAGGGCGCCGTGTTCCAGGGACGGTTCGACAACGAACTGCTCAGCGGCACGCTCGAAGCTGACACGGCCGGTGCCGTGAAGGGCCTGCAGGGCATCCTCAACGGCGACACCGGCGCAGCACTCGCGGCGGACAAGGCGATGATCGCCGCTGCCGGCCAGGGCTTTGCGGCGGACGCCATGGACGTCTCCGGCAACAACATTCCCGTCAATGGCGGCACCTATGTCGGGACGGCCACGACGGTCTCGGCGGCAACCTCCATCAAGGGCACCGCGCACGGCACCATTCCCGTCACTGCGACACCGAACCTGGCCAACGGCACCGGCGGCACCGCAGCGGCAGGAACCACCGCCGCTGGCGGCGCCGCAGCCGGCGGCACCGCGGCGACCGGAGGCACGTCGACCGGCGGAACGGCGGCTGGCGGCACGTCGACGGGTACCACGGCCAACAACGGCAGCAACGCCACGCATCACAGCGATCATCACCATCATCACGATCACAGCCAGGGCGCGCATACGAGCCAGGCCGCGGCTGCCGGGCCCGACATGTCGCATCTCCACGCGATGCATCACATGTGGGGTTGACGAGGCAGCCGCAGCAGCTGCTGCGGCTCGAATACGGATACCTGGGAGCAAGCAGATGAGGTCCACTCGCGCAGTGCTCCCGGGGGAAATGAGAAGGACAATGAGCCGGGCGAGACGACACGCGTTGAAGAAGGAGGCCTCAGAAGATCAACAAAGATGCACGTTCCGTTCCGCATCGCGGAGGCTCGTCACGCTGGAACTTTTCTAAGGAGAGATCGGTGACCGGTCGCGAGATCGGGGCAACTTCTTGTCTGGACCGTGCGTCGAAGCGCCGCTGAGCGACGATGTTGCGGGGATGCCACGACGGAAATCAACGAGTTAGTAAGCTTCCGATCGCCGCCGTGACCCGGCTGCGACAGGAGCCATTTGCCCGAACAACATCATATTTGAGGACTCGGCGGCGCTTCTTTTGGCCCCATTGGAGCAAATAATTCCCAGGTGCTCTGAGGCTGCGACATTTCGCCCGTTCCGCGAGGGGTGAACGAGACGTCGCAGCCCGATCAACGCCCGCGTGCTGCCGATACGCCAAGCAGCAGACGCCGGGTTGAAACTTGGGGAGATGATCAATGGCAGCCAATACCTTCAACCCGACGGCGCTGGCGAATGGCACGTCCAATCTGCTGGTTCGCGCCTCTGCGCTCAACCTGTCGACCGACCTCGTGCAGGCCGGCGTCGTGTTCAACGACGCTACTCGCATCTCGATCGGGCTGTTCTCGACGCCGCAGAACAGCGGCAACTCCAACCCGTTCCTCGGCAGCTACACCACCGACCTGCATGCCGTGCAGAACGACATCAACGCGATGCTGGCCAATCCCGGCCAGGTCACGGTCGGCGGTCAGGCCTTCACGCTCAACGCGACCGACACCGCGGTGCTCACCCAGGTTTCGAACGAGCTCACGACGCTGATCAACGCCGCCCCGCTGACGGCCAATCCGGCGACGCTCGCCGAAGCCGACCAGACCATCCACAACGTGCAGATGCAGATCCTGGCGCAGATCCAGGGTGACGCGCATCTTTCGGCCGCGCTCAATAACGTTCCCTTCCTGGCCAACACGGGTGCCATGGACGTGGCGTTCCAGAGCCTTCCCGCCGGTAACGACAGCGCCACCAATCTTGCTGCAGCGGCAGCGGGCGACCTGACCGCCATCGGAACGGTGTTCAATGCCGTCGCTGACCTTTCGCTGGGCGGCATGAGCGCCAACAACATCAACCAGATCCAGACTGATTTCACGGCCGTGACGCAGGGCCTTCAGGCGATCCTGAATGACCCGGCGAAGCTCGCCGCGATTGAAGCAGGTCAAACCTCCGTTGCTGCCCAAACGACGACACTTCATCTGATGACGCTGCTCAGCCAAGCAAACCTTCAGCTGAACAAATACGACGTCGCCGAGACGATGGCCAGTCCGACGGCGCTGCGCGGCTCCGCCGACAACATCGTCGACATGATCGACGTGTTTCAGAACGACGCGGCGCTCAACGCGGCGGCGGGCGGCACCGGGGCGCCCGGTCACATTGGCGGGTTCTCCGAAATGGCCGGCGGCCTGACCGGGACCGTCACGAAGTTCCAGGACAACCAGGCGCAGACCAATTTCTGGGCCTCGTTCCTCGCCGAGGGCAATACGCTGGGCGCGAAGTTGGTTGCGGTCGCCAATGGAACAGGTACGGCGTCGCAAGCCCTGATCGACCAGATCACGAACTACCAGAACTTTGGCGCGGCGTTCGATGCGGCGCAGGGGGCGGTGTTCAAGGGACGGTTCGACGACGAGCTCGCCGCCGGAGCTCTACAGTCTGACACCATCATGGCCACCAAGGCGCTGATGGGCATCATGAACGGCGACACGGGTGCAGCCCTGGCGACCGATCAGGCGATGTTGAAGGCTGCGGCCGCGAACTACATCGGCAATGCCGGAGACATTGCTGGCAACAACATCGCGATCGGCGGATCGGCCTACGTGACATCCGCGACGAGCTTCGTGACGGCGACTGCGGTCAATGGCATTGCCCAGGGCACCGGCATGCCGGCGGGCGCCAATCCGAACATCGCCAACGGCACGGGCGGCGCCCCGGCGAGCCCGACCACGCCCGGCGGCGGCATGGGCGGAGGTGGTACGACGGGAGGCGGCACCACCGGCGGAGGCACTACGGGCGGCGGCACCACGGGAGGCGGGACGACCGGTGGCGGCACGACGGGCGGTGGAACGGCCGGCGGAGGAACAACCGGCGGCAACAACAACACCACCACGACGCACCACTGCGGCGGCCACCATAGCCATCATGGCAGCCACCACACGGCGGCAGCGGCCACAGCCGCAACGGCCGCAGCAGCTTCGAGCGGTCCGGACATGTCGCACCACCACGCGATGCATCACATGTGGGGCTGACGCCTCCAACGACACGCCCGATCAAAGCCGGTGCAGACTCCTCGGTCTGCGCCGGCTTCGCTGCATTCCGGCGAGAGCCGGCGATCGCGCGCAAGACATTGGCGAGACCGGGCAGCGAGATCGCGGAGCGCACCGACCGCACCGGCTCGAAGGGTTCTAGACGATCAATCGGGATCGGCACCCGCCAAGCCTCCGTTTCGCTTCATTCCGCCACGACAACTGCTTCCGTCGAACAATCAGTCAGTTGTGATCATGAACGAGCCAGCACTCGCCTTCCGCCCCCGACTCGTGTCCGCATCGACCAACTCCAGCGCGCCACTCCCGTCTACGCTCGACGGTCGCGCTCTGCAGGTTGCCGAGGAGGCCTACCGGAAAGTGCTTGCTCTTCAGCCAAGGCATTTCCGGACCCTGTGCAGCCTTGCGACTGTCCGCCTGCAACTCGGCGACGCGCAGGAGGCACGAACCCTGCTCGACCGGGCCGCGGACGCGGCGGGCGACTCGGCAGACCTGCACTTGACGGTCGGAAAGGCGTTCGCAGGTTTGGGCGACCTCGCCAAGGCGACATCGCATTTCGCGCGCGCTGCCGCACTCGACGAATCCTCGATCGAGCCCCGCCTGCTGCTCGGCGGCGCGCTGTACGGCCTGGGGGATCCCGCAGCGGCCGTCCGGCACCTCGAACTGGCGCTTGCCATCGATGGCACGAACCCGGACCTCCACCAGGCGCTCGGACTCGCCCTGCAGCGGCTCGGCCAGTCCGAGCGAGCGATGTCGCATCATGAGGCAGCGCTTGCGGCGAGGCCGCAATTTGCGGCAGCAGCCAGCAGTCTCGGTGATGCCTGCCGGCAGCTCGGCCGGCATCCGGAAGCCATCGCTCACTATACCCGAGCGCTCGCCATCGAGCCCAGGATGCCGACGGTCCTGCTCAATCTCGGGGGCTGTCATCAAGCGATGGGCGAACTGGATGCCGCCATTCGCACCTTGCAGCAGGCGCTCGCGTTGAGCCCTCATCTCGCCGAGGCGCACTACAATCTCGGCAATATCCACCTCGACATGAAGAGCTGGCCGGGGGCGATTTTCCACTACGAGCGAGCCGTCACTGAGCGGCCGGACTTCCCCGAAGCGCACAACAATTTCGCCAATGCGCTGCAGTCGGCGGGCCGGCACGAGGAGGCCCTGTCCCACTATGACGAGGCACTGCGGCTGCGACCAGACTACGCCATTGCCCACCGCAATCGCGCCGACTCGCTGCGGAACGTGCAGCGCTACGACGAGGCCATCGCCGGATATCAGGCCGCTCTTGCGCACGATCCCGGCGACACCACGACCATGAACCACCTTGCGGGCGTCCTGACGATCGTGGGCCGGCTCGACGAGGCGGCGCGTGCCTACGAATCCGCACTGGCTGTCAACCCGCGCAGTATCGGCACGCACCTCAACTACGGCGTGGTCAAGCCGTTCGCGGTCGACGACGCGCGCTGGGCGCCCTTGCAGGATCTGGCCGCGAGATCGGAGACGCTCACCGAGGATGCGCGCATCGCCCTGCACTTCACCCTCGGGCGGGCTTATGCCGACATCAAGGACGGCGAACGGTCGCTGGTCCACCTCAACGCCGGCAATGCCCTCGAGCGCCGCCGCATCAACTATGACGAGAACCAGACGCTGCGCCAGATCGAGCGCATCCGTGCGGTGTTCTCCAGGGACATGCTACAGGCGCGCGCAGGCCATGGCGATCCATCGCACGCGCCGGTGTTCGTCATCGGCATGCCCAGGTCCGGCACCAGCCTGATCGAGCAGATCCTGGCCAGCCATCCCGCCGTGCATGGCGCCGGCGAGGTCAACTACTTCGCGGCAGCCGCGGGGCTCTTCACCGATCGCGCCCGCGGCGACTATCCGGAGATGCTCGCCCAACTGTCCGATGCCGATGTCACCGCCCTCGCGCGCGCCTATCTCCAGCGTTTCACGGAGCTTCCGGCGAGTACCCAGCGCATCGTCGACAAGATGCCGTCGAACTTCCTGTTCGCAGGGCTCATCCATCTCGCGCTGCCGAATGCGCGCATCATTCACGTCTGGCGCAATCCGATCGACACCTGCCTGTCCTGCTACACGCAACTGTTTGCCGAGCCGCAGCCATTCGCCTATGACCTCGCCGAGCTCGGTCGCTACTACCGGGCCTACGAGGCGCTGATGAGCCATTGGCGTGCGGTCCTGCCGCAGGGCGTCATGCTCGAACTGTCCTACGAGGACGTCGTGCGCGATTTCGAGCCGAATGCCCGCAAGATCGTCGCGCATTGCGGGCTGGACTGGGATGAGGCCTGCCTTTCCTTCCACGAGAACGAGCGCCCGGTGAACACCGCGAGCGTGGTGCAGGTGCGCAAGCCGCTGTTCACCGGATCGGTCGGCCGCTGGCGCATGTATGGCGACCGGCTGAAGCCGCTGCTCGATGCGCTGGGCACCGAGGCCCTGCGGCCGACGATCGCCGAGGCGATCGCGGGCGCCAAGCCGCCCCAGCCGGTGAACGTCGCTCCGCCCGTGGTGACGCCGACGACGGCATCGCTTTCAATCGCTTCGCAGCAGGCCGGATCGCTGCAGACTCTGGCCGAAGGCGCCGCCGCCGTGGCAAAGAAGCTGCAAGGCCGCGGTGACTTCACGGATGCCGAGACGATCTTCAAGCTGATCCTCGCCGGACAGCCGAACCAATTCGACGCGCTGGTCGGGCTCGGCATGGTCTGCACCACCACCAACCGGCTCGACGAGGCCAAGGAGTTCTTCCGGCGCGCGGTCGCGGTGAACGACAAGTCCGCCGAGGCCCATGGCAGCATTGGAGCCGTCGAGGCCTCCGCCGGCCATTATGAGACGGCCGTCCAGCACTACGAGACGGCACTTGCGCTGGCGCCGAGCCACCCCGGCATCCTCTACGCCTTCGCCATGGTGCGCCAGAACCAGGGGCTGATCGACGAGGCGATGGCCCTGCTCCGGCGGGCGATCGACAACAAGCCGCAGCACCTCGATGCGCATTTTGCGCTCGGCAACCTGCTCTACACGGCGGGCAAGGATATCGAGGCGGCGAAGCACTATCTCAAGGTTCTCGACTTCAGTCCTGAACACGCCGAGACCCACAACAACATCGCCAATGTGCTGCTGCGCCAGGGCCATCGCGAGCGCGCCATCGAGCATTACAAGCGGGCCATCGCGAGCCGGCCCGACTATGCCGACGCCTATGGCAATCTCGGCAACGCCTTCCTCGAGCTCAACCGGCTCGAGGAATCGATCGAGCAGAACCTGCTGGCCATCAAGATCAAGCCGGAACGCTTCGGCTCCTACAACAATCTCGGCGTCGCCTACCAGGCGCTCGGCCGCTTCGAGGAGGCGACGGCGGCGTTCCAGAAGGCCTTGGAGCTGGCGCCGGACGACGCGCCGATCCATCTCAATCTCGCGAACATGTCGAAGTTCAAGCCGGACGACAGCCGGCTTCCTGGTCTGCGGCAGCTCCTCGAACGCGTCGACCGGCTCGATCAGGAGAAGCAGATCGCAGCCCATTTCGCGATGGGCAAGGCGTTGTCCGACCTGAAGGACTACGACCTGGCCTTCTCGCATCTGCACAAGGCCAACACCCTCAAGCGCAAGACCTTCGACTACGACTCCGAGCAGCGGCTCGGCATGATGAAAAATGTCGCGGCGCGCTTCACCCCCGAGTTCTTTCGCACGGTTACCGGGCACGGCGACAACTCCTGGGCCCCGATCTTCATCGTCGGCATGCCGCGCTCCGGCACCACCCTGATGGAGCAGGTGCTGGCCAGCCATTCCAAGGTCTTCGGCGCGGGCGAGCTCGAGACCTTCAAGGAGCTCGTCGGCGAATGCGCCAACCGCCAGAAGGTCGTGCCGGCGTATCCCGATCTGATCACGCTTCTGCCACCCGAGGAGATGACGAAGATCGGGCAGGAATACACAGCCCGCGTTCGGACGCTGGCGCCGGAGGCCGAGCGCATCGTCGACAAGATGCCGCTGAACTTCCTGTTCGTCGGGCTGATCCACGCAGCATTCCCGCGCGCCAGGATCATCAACACGCGGCGCGACCCGCTCGACAATTGCGTCTCCTGCTACTCGCTGCTGTTCACCGGAGCCCAGCCCTTCGCCTACGACCTGACCGAGCTCGGCCACTACTACCGGGGCTATGAGAGCGTGATGGACCACTGGCACCAGGTGCTGCCGCCCGGCATCTTGATGGACGTTCAATACGAGGATCTGGTCGACGACCTCGAGGGCGTGTCGCGCCGCGTGCTCGCCCATTGCGGGCTCGACTGGGAGGATGCCTGCCTCGATTTCCATCGCACCGAGCGCATGGTGCGCACGGCGAGCTTGATGCAGGTGCGCGAGCCGATCTACCGCCGTTCGATCGGAAGCTGGCGCCGCTACGAGAAACATCTCGGACCACTGTGCGCCGCGCTCGGCATCGACCATCCGCCGCCGGAAGCCACATGACCGCCGGCAAATAACCGGGTGCTGTTGCCCAGGGATCGGTGACAGGCGCGGCACCCGGCTATCCGGCCGCGCGGCGGAGCGGCTTGAGCATTGTGCTGCAGGGCCTTTAAGAAATTATCTTCGTCATATGCAGAAGCGTCAATTTTACTACGCAGACGGCCAACTGATAATACAATCACAAGTGCATTGACCTCTTCAGCCATTGGCCGAGGGGAATTGCGTTCGCAGACCGACCAGATCGCGTCCATTGAGCCGGCAGGAGTAGCGTCTTCGGTTGTCCTCATCAGTTCGGCTGATAGTTCGACCCTTTTAGTTGAGGTGTGTCGACCGATATGCCGTGATGCAGCAACCGGCCTTGACACAACCTTTCGGCGAGCTGCCGGTACCTATCCTGACTCCCGGTCCATCTGAAGCTGCAGCCGGCACCAGAGAGGGCATGTCATCCGCTCGGCCTGCATCTTGATGGCGGCCATGGCGATCGGCGCGCCGATAGGCGCGAAGGGCCCTACCCAACTCTGGCTCGGAGCGGCTTTCCCGTTCCCGTTTGGGTCCCCCAACGCCTCGGCCGGCCGGACGAAGCCAGACTGTGACGACGGCCCAGCAGGCGCTTGACCTGGAGGCCAAGGCTTGGTTTGACCCGTTTCATCCGGTCAGAGTCCGACCGGATCCAGCCCCCAACCGTGGAAGATCCCTGACCATGCGCATCACTCTCGTCGGCTCCCGCCATTTCGGTGTCGCCACACTGAACATGCTGCGCGAGAGAGGAATCGAGATCGCGCGGGTCGTCGTTCATGATGGCGAGGACCGGCTCGCAGCAGCGGCGCGGGCGGCCGGGATCGAGGTCGTAGTCCAGGCCAATCCGAAGGTCGTGCCGGCGGGCGAGATCGCCCCCGACACGGACCTGATCGTCACGGCGCACAGCCACGCCCGCGTCACCCACGAGGCGGTCGCAGCCGCCCGGCTCGGCGGCATCGGCTACCATCCGTCGCTGCTGCCGCGTCACCGGGGCATTGCTGCGGTGGAGTGGACCATCAATGAAGGCGATCCGATCGCCGGCGGCACCATCTATCACCTCGCGGACCGCATGGATGCGGGCGCCATCGCCGCTCAGGATTGGTGCTTCGTCAAGAAGGGCGAGACCGCCCGCGAGCTGTGGGAGCGCGCGCTGGCGCCGCTCGGCCTCAAGCTGCTCGGCGATGTCATCGAATCGGCCAAGGTGACCGGCACGATTCCGGCCAAGCCGCAGGACGAGCAGTTCGCGACCAACGCGCCCAGCCTCACCCCGCACTGAGCATCCGATCGCATCGCCCCGACAATTGCGTCGTCGCTCCAGCCGGCGCGCTGTGCCCTGCGACGGCAGCATCACCTGCCACTGCAAGGCTGCGACGCTGATCCGCTCGTGGGGTGCGCGAAGGCGCAGTTTGTCCATAATGCCGCCCGAATGGTTCAAGGCGGGGTTCCGCATTAATCGTTAATGATCTGAAATTGCTCGATAAAATTCCGTTGCGGCGGTGCGGCAAATTTTCGTCACAATTCTTCCAAATAAGGTCCTGATCAAACGACATTGAGGGACAACGATTCATGCGTCTCGACCGCATTGGAATGGCTTTCGCCGCGTCGATCCTGGTGGGTAGCTCGGCCGCCCCCGCATTCGCCCAGTCGCCCTATGACGGCCAGTGGCAGGTGACGATCGTGACCAACAGTGGCACCTGCGAGCCCACAGCCAGCTCGACCTTGATCGTCGCAGACGGTAAGATTTCTGCGGCTGGCGCCAATGTGTCGGGTTCGATTGGACGCGAAGGCCTCGTCAAGGTCTCCATCAATGGCGCATATGCGAATGGGCAGCTCAACGGCAATTCTGGCTCGGGCAAGTGGAACGGCGCCTCGGCAGGTATCCCCTGCAGCGGCCGCTGGCAGGCTTCGCGCCTGTAACGGCGCGCACGCGCTCCTGAAGATGGTGCGGCGGCTCGCGGCCGCCGCCGTCGTTTTGACGGCGGGTGTGACCGCTTCGCCGGGGCACGCCGATCCCGGTCCCTTCACCGCCTTGGCCGGAACATGGGGCGGCAGCGGCACGGTTGCCCTCGAGGACGGCTCAACCGAGCGCATCCGGTGCCGGGCCCGTTATGGCGTCTCGGGACCGCGGATGACGCTCGTCCTGACCTGCGCCAGCGATGCCTACAAGTTCGCTCTGCAGGCCGAGGTGATCGCCGAGGGCTCCGCCATCTCGGGAACCTGGAGTGAGTCCAGCCGCGGCATCAGTGGCATGCTGCAGGGACGCGGCGGCGGCGGCAACTTCCAGCTGGTCGCAACCACCGCCGGCTTCAATGCCAACATCGCGCTCGCCACCCGCGGCAACAGGCAGTCGGTATCAATCCGGGCCGACAGCCAGTTCCGCGCAGCCAACATTTCAATGTCGCGATGATCCCGATCAGCCGCTGCGCTTGGCGCCGGGGACCGCACCTGCGGACGGCGCCGGAGCCAGCTGCGCGGCGGTGCGCTTGATGGTCTTGGCGACCAGCAGCGCCTGCTCCCGCGTCATGGCAAAGTCCTGCACACCTTTATGGGTGGTCAGCGACAGCACCATGAGATGAGGCTCCCGCTCCGGCCAGCCAGTGGCAAAGGCGGTCACGAAGTCGGCTGAAGCGGCGCGTTCGGTCATGTCTTGTCTCTGGCTGCCTTGGGCTGTTTCACGGGCTGTTTCGCGGCGGTCGCTTTAGGACGAAACACAGCCACACTCCACGTTTTTCTCGATGACACGCGTCCGTCGCGAGCAAAGCCTGTAGCGGCGTTGATGCACTGCACCGTTGATTTCATTTGCATTGCTCTGCACGCGAGGTGATACAGCGCGCCTTCGCCGCCCTCCTCCCTGTCCCCACCACCTCATGAATCGTCCCGCTTCGAAACTGATCGCCGCACTGTGGATGACGGGCTGGCTCAGCCTGATGCTGGTGATGGCGGTGGCCGGACGCGAAGCCATGCGCGAGCTCAACGTGTTCGAGCTGATGGAGCTGCGCTGCCTGATCGGCCTGGTGATGCTGTCGCCGGTCATCGCACTGAGCGGCGGCTTTGCCAGGCTGCGCACCTCGCGGCTCAAGCAGCACGCGGCGCGCAACCTCGTCCATTACGGCGCGCAGCTCGGCTGGTTCTTCGCGCTCACCTTGATCCCGATCGGCCAGGTGGTGGCGATCGAGTTCACGATGCCGATCTGGACGGCGCTGCTGGCAGCAGCCTTCCTCGGCGAGCGCATCACCCTGTTCAAGCTGGCGGCGATCGGGCTCGGCCTCGTCGGCGTCGTCGTGATCGTCCGCCCGGATACCGGGGCGGTCAATTCGGGACAGCTCATCGCGCTGGCCGCCGCGGTCGGCTTCGGCATCTCGATCGCTCTGGTCAAGCTGCTGACGCGCACCGAGCCCACCGTGTCGATCATCTTCTGGATGCTGGCGGTGCAATCCATCGCCGGCCTCATCCCTTCGCTCGTATTCTGGACGCCGCCATCGGCCACGACCTGGGGCTGGATCCTCCTCGTCGCCTTCTGTGGGACCTTCTCGCATTTCTGCATGGCGCGCGCGCTGCTCTACGCCGACGCCACCATCGTGGTACCCATGGATTTTCTCCGCGTTCCGCTGACCGCCACCGTCGGCTGGCTGGTCTATGCGGAGCGTCTCGACGGATTGACCGTGCTCGGCGCTGGGTTGATTCTCGCCGGAAACCTGCTGAACCTGCGTCCGCCGCAACCTCGGCCCGTGCCGATCGGCGGTTCGGCAGGGACCTGAGGCGCCGGGGAGCCCCTGCCTCCCCTCGAGCGACGTGATTCGGATCACGAAACGGGCGCGCTACACGCGACCGTCGTGGATCTGGCGCAACACCCGCGAACTGGTTTGTGGCGGAAGCGTGATTTTTTGCTCGGGAACAAGACTTTTCGCGCCGATCCGCGACAAATGCTGCAGTGAACGCTTCGCTTGATCGTTGGGGGATCTCCTGATGCGCTATCTCACCGTCGCTCTGTCCCTGCTCTGCATGGTGCTGACCGCTGAAGCCGCCAAGGCCGACCGCCGCGTCGCCTTTGTCGTCGGAAACGGTGCCTATAAGAGCGTGGCTCAATTGCCGAACCCGCCGGTCGATGCCAAGGCCATGGCGGCAACCCTGCGCAACGTCGGCTTCGACGTCGTCGAGGGCACCAATCTCACGCGCGACAAGATGACCGAGAAGCTGCTCGATTTCGGTCGCAAGGCGCAGGGCGCCGATATTGCGGTGTTCTATTACGCCGGGCACGGCATCGCCATTGCCGGCACCAACTACCTGCTGCCGGTCGACGCCGACCTGAAGTCGGAAATGGACGTCAAGCTGGGCTCGGCCATCAACATCGACGTGACCCTCGACCAGACGATGGGCGACGCCAAGGTCAAGCTGGTGTTCCTCGATGCCTGCCGCGACAATCCGTTCGCCGCCAAGATCAAGTCGAACTCGCCGACCCGCAGCGTGTCGGTGCAGACCGGTCTGGCCGAGATGAAGTCCGGCGAGGGCACGCTGATCGCGTTCGCCACCGGCCCGGGCCAGACCGCCCTCGACGGCGAGGCCGGCGCCAACAGCCCGTTCACCCGCGCGCTGATCTCGCACATCGCCCAGCCCGGCATCGAGATCCAGCAGGCCATGACGGCGGTGCGCGCCCAGGTCAATGAGGAGACCAGCAAGGGCCAGTTGCCCTGGGGGCATACCAACCTGATCGGCGCGGTCTACCTCAACCCGGCGGCTGCCCCTGCTGCAACGGCCGCCACGGCCGGGACGACGCCGGCCGTCGCGACGGCCACCGTGACCGCGGGCGAGGCCGAGCTCGAATTCTGGCGCTCGGTGAAAGATTCCAACAAGCCGGAAGAGCTCAACGCCTATCTCGCGACCTACCCGAACGGGCAGTTCAAGTCGCTGGCGATGGCGCGCATCGCCGCGATCGAGAGCGGCGCCATCAACACCGCGACGCGCAATGTCGCCAAGGGCGTCGATCCCGCCACCTACACCGAGGAAGGCAGCCAGGTCAGCGAGGATCAGATCGGCCTCGACAAGACCAAGCGCCGCGACGTGCAGCGGCGGCTGACCGGCCTTGGCTTCGACACCAAGATGACAGGCGTGTTCGACGACCAGACCCGCGGCGTCATGAAGCGCTGGCAGGCGGCCCGCGGCTATCCGTCGACCGGATTCCTGACCAAGCTGCAGCACAAGGCGCTGCTGGCCGAGCCGCAGCCGGCGCCGGCGACCGCCGCAGTCGGTGACGAGGCCAAGCCGCGACGCGCCAAGCCGGCCGGCAACGTCGCTGCCGGTGGCCCGCCGCCGCAGGGCGCGCCCGTCTATCGCAATCCGCCGCCGCAGGACAACGCGGGAAACGCCGCCGGCGCCGCCTTCATCGGTGGCATGATGGGCGGTGTGCTCGGCAGCGCGCTGCGCCGGTAAACGTCGTCGTCTCCCCCACGTCAAAAGCCCGGAGCACGAGCTCCGGGCTCTTTCGTTAGAATAATGCGGCCGCCCTCAGAGCCCTGCCGCCTTGCGCAGCGCCGCATTGATGCGGTCCTGCCAGCCCGGCCCTTCAGACTGGAAGTGCTCGAGCACGTCCTGGTCGATCCGCAACGTCACCTGCTCGCGCACGCCAGGGACCGCCGCCTTCTTCGGCGGCGCCTCCACCGGCTTGGTGGTCACCTTCTTGAACGCGGCCTCGGCCTCGGTACGGGCGTCAGCGAGGGTGCGGGGCCGCCGCGGCTGGTCGGCCATGATCAGATCCCCTCGAACAGCGCGGTAGACAGATAACGCTCGGAGAACGACGGCACGATCGCCAGGATTGTCTTGCCCGCGCTTTCCGGTCGCTTGCCGATCTCGATCGCGGCCGCAATCGCCGCGCCCGAGGAGATACCGCCGGGAATGCCCTCGTTGCGGGCCAGCGCACGCGATGTCTCGATCGCGGTCGTGCTGTTGATCTTGACGATCTCGTCGATCACGGACCGGTCGAGAATGTCGGGCACGAAGCCGGCACCGATGCCCTGGATCTTGTGCGGCGAGTGCTGGCCGCCCGACAGCACCGGGCTCTCCTCCGGCTCGACCGCGACGACCTTGAGGCCGGGCTTGCGCGACTTCAGCACCTGGCCGACGCCGGTGATGGTGCCACCGGTGCCGACGCCGGCGACGAAGACGTCGATATTGCCGGCCGTGTCGTTCCAGATCTCCTCGGCCGTGGTGCGACGATGAATGTCCGGATTGGCGAGGTTCTTGAACTGCTGCGGCATCACCGAGTTCGGCGTCGTCCGCAACAGCTCCTCGGCAGTGGCGATCGCGCCCTTCATGCCCTGCGACGCCGGCGTGAGCACGATCTCGGCGCCGAGGAAGGCGAGCATCTTGCGCCGCTCCACCGACATCGACTCCGGCATCACCAGCTTCAGCTTGTAGCCGCGCGCCGCCGCGACGAAGGCCAGCGCGATGCCGGTATTGCCCGAGGTCGGCTCGATCAGCACGGTGTCGGGCTTGATCACGCCGGCCTGCTCCATCGCCAGGATCATGCCGACGCCGATCCGATCCTTCACGCTCGCGGCGGGATTGAAGTATTCCAGCTTGGCGAGGATGGTCGCCTTGACGCCATGCTGCTCCGGCAGCTTTCGCAACCGCACAATCGGCGTATTGCCGAACGCGTCGACAATTGAATCAAATACGCGCCCGCGTCCGGGACGCTGTGCTGACGACTCCATGAAATCACTCCTCTGCGCGCCCCGCGCGACATCGACAACGCTTCTGACCATCTTCAGCGAGCCTGTTGCGCTGCGCAAGCACGTTTGCGCGATCTTAAGACGATCGCGGCGCACAACAAGTCGTGGCTAAATTGCGAAAAACCAACGCATTTGTGTTGCGACAAGGTCAATAAACCGGGTGTATGTTTGACTTCAGCCGGACGAAAATTCATGATGCAGGTCGACGGCAACCCGGGCGGACATCAGCAAGATGTCATCTTCGGAGTGATACAATCGGGGCGTTCGTGCCAAACGACACCGCCGTTGTAGAACAGACATAAGAACAGACCACCCAGACAAACTCTTTGTGTGACGGACTTGATATCCGCGAAAAGTTGGACTCGTCGGAAATAGACCCGTTCGAACGCGACTCGTTCGAAATCGACCCTTTCGAAATTGACGTCGTTCAAGCAGAGATCGCCCACAAAGAGATCGTACAGGAGGTCAATATGTCAGCACTCGCTGATCTCGTGTCGACCGCAACCGCCCGCCCGAATCCCCGCGGCTGCGATCTGCCGACATGCCCGGTCTGCGCCGACTCCATGATTGCCGCGGAGGCGTCGGCATACTTGGCCGACGATGCCATCAGCTATCTCTGGACCTGCGACACCTGCGGCTATGGCTTCGTCACCAAGCACTCCGTGAAAAGCCGTTTCGTCTGCAACTGAACGGCGCCAGGGCGAGAGAGTTCCGCGACGCGATATCACGGCCGTCCGTCGCTACGGATCGCACAACGGTCGGCCACCGGGCAGGTCGGCAATGCATCACCAGCACGATTTCATGTGGGCCGGCGCATAGGGGCGGGCTCACAACAAGCTGACGGCCTTCACCTGACGCGGCCGTCAGCCGGCGCGCGGGGCGATGTCGCCGCGGGCCCAATCCGCCTTGGTGCGCTCGTAGAATTCCGTGAAGCGCCCCTGTGCGATCGCCTCGCGCATCCCAGCCATCAATTGCTGGAAATAGGCAATGTTGATTTCCGACAGCAGCGTCGCGCCGAGCGCCTCGCCGGCCTTGATGAGATGATGCAGATAGGCGCGGGCATAGCTGCGCGCCGCCGGCCACGGGCTCTCTTCATCCAGCGGACGCGGGTCGTCGGCGTGACGCGCGTTGCGCAGGTTCACCGGCCCGAAGCGCGTGTAGGCGACGCCGTGGCGGCCGTTGCGGGTCGGCAGCACGCAGTCGAACATGTCGATGCCGCGCCTGACCGACTCCAGGAGATCGTCAGGCGTGCCGACACCCATCAGGTAGCGTGGGCGGCCGGCCGGCAGTGCCGGAGCGGTCGCCTCGATCATCTCGAGCATGACCGCCTGCGGCTCGCCGACGGCCAAGCCGCCGATCGCATAGCCGTGGAAGCCGATGTCGACCAGCGCCTGCGCGCTGGCGACGCGTAGCGCGGGCACGTCGCCGCCCTGCACGATGCCGAACAGCATGTAGCCTGCCGGCGCACTCTCGAAGGCGCGGCGGCAGCGTTCGGCCCAGCGCAGCGACAGCCGCATCGCGCGCTCGATGTCGTCGCGCTCGGCCGGCAGCCGCACGCATTCGTCGAGCTGCATCGCGATGTCGGAGTTCAGCAGGCGCTGCACCTCGATGGCGCGCTCCGGCGACAGCTCGATTCTAGCGCCGTCGATATGCGAGCGGAACGTCACCGCCTGCTCCGTGACCTTGCGTAAGCCCGATAGCGACATCACCTGGAAGCCGCCGGAATCCGTCAGCATCGGACCGCCCCAGCCGGTGAAGCGCTGCAGGCCGCCGAGGGCGGCGATGCGCTCGGCCGTGGGCCGCAGCATCAGATGATAGGTGTTGCCGAGCACGATGTCGGCACCGGCCTCGCGCACGTCCCGCCAGTGGATCCCCTTCATGGCGCCGGCGGTGCCGACAGGCATGAAGGCCGGCGTGCGGACCACGCCATGCGGCGTCGTCAGCCGGCCCGTGCGGGCCGCGCCGGAGGTCGCGAGCAATTCGAAGTGGTTGGGAAGGTCGCCAGCGGGAGAGCTCATGGCCGGCTTATTGCGTCAGGACGGCCCCCGATTCAACCGCGATGGCGCCGTTTTCGCCCCTTTTGGCCGTTGACGGCGGTTCCGACCGCCCCTATGGTCCCGCGCCATGTCGATCTTGACCAAACGCACGACGAAAACCACCAAGCCCATGAGGGCCTCGGGAGGCGTGCGCGCGTAGTCGAACTCGATTGCGACCATCTTCGAACCGAAGCCCCGCCTGATGAAGGTCCGGGGCTTTTTTATTGCCCGAATTTCAACCGGAGACTTGAGACGTGCCCCACGATCCCACCATTGCCATCGTCGGCGTGACCGGCGCCGTCGGCGCCGAGTTCATCGCCACCCTGGACCGCCGCAACGTCCGCGTCGGCAAGCTCAAGGCGCTGGCGAGCGCCCGCTCGGCCGGCCAGACCGTGACCTTCCGCGGCCAGACCATCGTGATCGAGGAGCTGACCGAACGCTCCTTCGAGGGCGTCGACATCGCGCTGTTCTCGGCCGGCAGCGGCATTTCCAAGAAGTTCGCGCCGATCGCCGTGCGTTCCGGCGCCGTCGTGGTCGACAATTCCTCGGCCTTCCGCATGGACCCGAACGTGCCGCTGGTCATCCCGGAGATCAACGCCCGCCGCATCCGCGACCACAAGGGCATCATCGCCAATCCAAACTGCGCGGCGATCACGGCGCTGGTGCCGCTGTGGCCGATCCATCAGAAGAACCGCATCAAGCGCGTGATCATCTCGACCTATCAGGCCGCCAGCGGCGCCGGTGCGGCCGCGATGGACGAGCTGGTGCAGTCGACCCGCGCGAGCCTCAACGGCCAGGTCTACGCGCCCAAGGTGATGCCGCATCCGTTCGCCTTCAACCTGTTCAGCCACAACACCGCCATCGATCCCGAGACCGGCTACAACGACGAGGAGACCAAGGTCATCAACGAGACCCGCAAGATCTTCGAGGACGAGGGCATTGCGATCGGCGTCACCTGCGTGCGCGTGCCGGTGCTGCGCGCCCATTGCGAGTCGATCACCTTCGAATGCGAGAAGCCGATCACGGAAGATGAAGTCCGCCGCATCCTCGCCACCGCGCCGGGTGTGCGCGTCGTCGACGACCGCGCCAAGAACCACTTCCCCATGCCTGTCGACGCGTCGGGACAGGACGACGTGCTGGTCGGGCGCATCAGGAAGGATCTGTCCGATCCGTCAGGCCACTCGATCGCGATGTTCGTGGCCGCCGATCAGCTGCTCAAGGGCGCCGCGCTCAATGCGGTGCAGATCGCGGAGCTCTTGCCGGAGCGCGCGATGGCGTAGCTCTCAGAGCGAACTTGCAGGGTGGGCCTTTTGCCCACCCTACGGCTCGACGATGCGCTCGTCTGGCTGACGAAACAACAGGCACGCATCGCCATACGAATAGAAGCGATAGCCGCTGCGGATCGCATGCGCATAGGCCGCGTGCATCGTCTCCAAGCCGGCGAAGGCCGAGACCAGCATGAAGAGCGTCGAGCGTGGCAGATGGAAGTTGGTCATCAGGATATCGACCGCGCGGAAGCGATAGCCGGGCGTGATGAAGATCGACGTCTCCGCCTCGAACGGCGCGATCGTGCCGTCGGGCTGCGCCGCGCTCTCCACGAGCCGCAGCGACGTCGTGCCGACCGCAACGAGGCGGCCGCCCTTGGCGCGCGCCTCGTTCAGCGCCGCTGCCGTCTCAGGCGTGAGGCTGCCCCACTCCGCATGCATGCGGTGGCCTTCGGTGTCATCGACCTTCACGGGCAGGAACGTGCCGGCGCCGACATGCAGGGTGACACGCTGCAGCCCGACGCCGCGCTCGCGCAGCCGCTGCTCCAGCGTCGGCGTGAAATGCAGCCCAGCCGTCGGCGCAGCCACCGCGCCCTCTTTGGCCGCGAACATGGTCTGATAATCTGTCGTGTCCTGCTCGTCTGCGGGCCGCTTGCCGGCGATGTAGGGCGGCAGCGGCGGCCGGCCGAGATCGGCGATCGCTTGGTCGAGCGCGGGCCCATGGAACACAAAGGACAGCGTCAGCTCGCCCTCCTCGCCCTTGGCCTCGACGGTGGCGTCGAGATGGCCGAGCAGGCAGACCTTGCCCTCGTTGCCGAACCGGATCGTATCGCCTGGCGCGAGCTTCTTGGCGGGCCGCACCAGCGCCTGCCAGCGCGAGCCGTCGAGCCGCTTGATCAGGGTCGCCTCGATCTTCGCTTCGGTCTCGCGGCTGATGCGGCGACCGGACAGCTGCGCCGCGATCACCTTGGTGTCGTTGACGACGAGCTGATCACCCGGCTCCAGCCAGTCCGGCAGGTCGGCGACCGTGCGGTCGCGCAAGACACCGTCGCCCTGCACCACCAGCATGCGCGCGGACTCGCGCGGGCTCGCCGGGCGGAGCGCGATGTTTTCGGGGGGAAGATGGAAATCGAACAGGTCGGTGCGCATCGTCGTTCTGGGACGACCATCGGCCCTTCATTCCGGGGAGCGTGCGACAGCACGCGTCGCGAAGGATGAAGGCCCGACTGTCTGCCTCATGGTGCGAGACGCGTGCTGCGCACGCGCCTCACCGTGAGGATCGCAAAGTCTACGCCGCGTCGGCGGCCATGTAGGCCTTCACGATCTTGTCCGGGTTCTGCACCGGCTCGCCGCGCTTGATCTTGTCGACGTTCTCCATGCCCTCGGTGACCTTGCCCCAGACCGTGTACTGCTTGTCCAGGAAGCGGGCGTCGTCGAAGCAGATGAAGAACTGGCTGTCGCCTGAATCCGGATTGGCCGCACGGGCCATCGAGGTCGTGCCGCGCACATGCGGCTCGGCGTTGAACTCGGCCTTCAGCTTCTTGCCGGAGCCGCCCATGCCGCTGCCCTGCGGGCAGCCGGTCTGCGCCATGAAGCCGTCGATGACGCGGTGGAAGACGATGCCGTCGTAGAAGCCCTCGCGGACGAGCTCCTTGATGCGCGCGACATGGCCGGGCGCGAGATCGGGACGCATCTCGATGGTGACGGGGCCCTGGGTGGTTTCGAGGATCAAGGTATTTTCGGTCACAGCCATGCTGGTCTCTCGGTTTTTGTGGAATTGACGGGGGTCAGGACAAAGTAAATCCTGGGTCTGAAATGTCGCGGCGCCTTCCCATGTGCGGCCGTCACCCCTCCTGACGGCGATCCGAGCACGACGAGGCCCGCGATGCTGGTCGAGAATAGACCCAATGCGCTTAAAGCTGAAGCCACCGGCCCTGTCGATGTGACGGGGCGGCAGAATCGGCATGCCTCCGCGACGTGGCAAAAGGTTCCTTAATGCCTGAGGGAACCGGGCGCGAGACCCAGGTGCCCTGCTTTCTCGGACCTACTTGATGTCCGAGGCGACCTGCACCTTGACCATCTTGTCGGGATCGGTCACGGCGCCGCCCGACGAGCCCGGAGGCGCCTTCTTGAGCTTGTCGACGACGTCCATGCCCTGCACGACCTCGCCGATCACGGTGTATTGGCCGTTGAGGAAGGAGGCGTCGCCGAAGCAGATGAAGAACTGCGAGTTGGCAGAATCGACGCTATCGCCCCGGCGCGCCATGCCGACGGTGCCGCGCTTGAACGGCGTGCTCGAAAACTCCTGCTTCAGGTTCGGGTACTTCGAGCCGCCGGTGCCATTGAAGTTCTGGCCGTCACCGGTCTGCGCCATGAAGCCGTCCATGACGCGGTGGAACGGCACGTTGTTGTAGAAGCCTTCGCGCGCCAGCGTCTTCAGCCGCTCGGCATGCTGCGGCGCCAGATCGGTGCGCAGCTTGATGATGATGCGGCCCTTGGTGGTGTCGATGACCAGGGCATTCTGCTTGTCGAGCCCGGCAGGCAGCGACTGGGCCAACGCCGGCAATGCGAACACGAGAGCAAAGACGAAAGCGAGAGCGCGGATCATGGCAACTCCGATGGCATGAGACGATGAGGAGAGGAAGGCACCGCCGGAAGCGGCCGGTGCCTGAAGGATCAGTTGAACTTGGCCTTGAGACTTTCGGCCACCGACGGCGGCACGAAATGCGAGATCTCGCCGCCCATGGCGGCGATCTGGCGAACCAGCGTGGCGGCGATCGGGCGGACACTCACCGAGGCTGGAACGAACACCGTCTGGACCTGCGGTGCCATGGTCTGGTTCATGCCGGCCAACTGCATCTCGTAGTCGAAATCGGTGCCGTCGCGCAGGCCCCGGATCATCATGATCGCGCCGGCTTTTTCCGCGGCCGTGACGGTCAGATTGTCGTAGGTCGAAGCCTCGAAGCCGCAGCCCGCAGCGGCTGCGACGGGGCCGAAGATCTCATGCGCCATCGCCAGCCGCTCCTCGGTCGAGAACAGCGGCTTCTTGCCATGATGCACGCCGACCGCAACGATCAGGCGATCGCAGAGATGAACGGCCTGCCGGACCACATCGAGATGGCCGTTGGTGACGGGATCGAACGAGCCCGGATAGAGCGCAATGCGTTGCATGCGCCCGTCCTATACCGCCGGGAACAGGCCGGCAAGCCACCGCCAGGCCCGCTGGCGTGGCTGTGATGGGCAAAGAGTGGCCGAGACTGCACCGCAATGAAATGAGGTGCGACGCCGGGGGGCCGGAACTGTGGTCGGCTACCGCGATTGTTTCATCGGAACTTGGGACATGAAACACGCCGGGCCGAGAAGAAACCAATTCGCCCGTCCCGCGAAGACGTCTCGAAACCCGAGCTGATTATCAAATCCTTAACGAACAACGGGCCGAACGGCCCGGACAGGGGACCGTCATGATCAAAGCGCTATCTGCAGTCGCAGCTGCCGGCTTGGTGGCTGCCGGCATCACCGTCCTGCCCGGCTTCGCTCCTCAGGTTGAAGCCAGCGTGCCGCGTCCGCTCGCCAAGGCGGACCGCCTGGACATTCGCCCGATCGGCCGCGACTGCTCGCAGCAGGCTTGGCCGAACTTCGAAGCGGGCTGCCTGCGCAGCGCCGGCACCAGGGGAACGATCGGCGAGGCCAGGATGGTCTCCGTCGAGCGGACACAGTAAGGGCGAATAGCGAATAGCGAATAGCGAATAGCGAATAGCGAATAGCGGGAAGACTTGATTCCTCCTCTGTTCGCTACTCCCTATTCGCCATTCGCAACTCACTCGCCATTCGCACCTTCAGTCCCGTTCCCACCGGTGCCGTTCTCGGTCTCCTCGCCGATATGCTCCACCGAAACGACGTGCTCATCATCGGCGGTGTCGAACACGATGACGCCCTGGGTCGAGCGTCCCGCGATGCGGATGCCGTCGACCGGGCAACGGATCAACTGCCCCTTGTCCGTCACCAGCATGATCTGATCGCCGTCCTCGACCGGGAATGAGGCGACGAGCTTGCCGTTGCGGTTGTTGACGGACATCGCGACGATGCCTTTGCCGCCGCGGCCGGTGGTGCGATACTCGTAGGACGAGGTGCGCTTGCCGTAGCCGTTGACCGAGACGGTCAGCACCACCTGCTCCTGCGCGGACATCTCGACATAGCGTTCCTGCGACAGCTGGATCGCGCCAGCGGCCGCCTCCTCGCCCTCGGTCTCGACCGGCTCCTCGGTGGCAGTATCGCCCGACATCGCCCGGCGCATCTTCAAATAGGCCGTACGCTCATCCGAGGTCGTCTCGACATGGCGCAGGATCGACAGCGAGATCACCTTGTCACCGCCGGCGAGCGCGATGCCGCGCACGCCCATCGAGGTTCGCCCGGTGAAGACGCGCACATCGGTGACCGGGAAACGAATGCACTGGCCGCCGGCCGCAGTCAGCAGAACGTCGTCGCGCTCGGTGCAGATCTGCACGTTGACGATCTCCTCGCCCTCGTCCAGCTTCATCGCGATGATGCCGGAGCGCCGCACGTCGACGAAATCCGACAGCTTGTTGCGGCGGACGTTGCCGCCGGTGGTCGCGAACATCACGTCGAGATTGGCCCAGGAGGATTCATCCTCCGGCAGCGGCATGATCGTGGTGATGCGCTCGCCCTGCTCCAGCGGCAGGATGTTGATCAGCGCCTTGCCGCGCCCGTTGGGCGCCGCGATCGGCAGCCGCCAGACCTTCTCCTTGTAGACCTGGCCGCGCGACGAGAAGAACAGCACCGGCGTGTGCGTGGATGCCACGAACAGCCGGCTGACGAAATCCTCCTCGCGGGTCTGCATGCCCGAGCGGCCCTTGCCGCCGCGACGCTGCGCCCGATAGGCCGACAGCGGCACGCGCTTGGTGTAGCCCGCATGCGACACGGTCACGACCATGTCCTCGCGCTGGATCAGGTCCTCGTCCTCGACCTCGCCTTCCTGCTCGGCGATCACGGTGCGGCGCGGCGTGCCGAACTCCGCCTTCACGGCGGCGAGCTCGTCCTTGATGATGCCCTGAACCCGCGCCCGCGAGCGCAGGATGTCGAGATAGTCGTTGATCTCGACCTTGAGCTTGTCGAGCTCGTCGGAAATCTCTTCGCGGCCGAGCGCGGTCAGGCGCTGCAGACGCAGGTCGAGAATGGCCTTGGCCTGCTCGAACGACAACCGGATGGTGCCGTCCTCGGCCAGGCGATGGCGCGGATCGTCGATCAGCGTGATGATGGCCTCGACGTCGCGCGCCGGCCAGTCGCGCGACATCAACGCCTCGCGCGCCGTCGCAGGATCTGGCGAGGTCCTGATGACCCTGATGACCTCGTCGATATTGGCCACGGCCACGGCAAGGCCGACCAGGATATGAGCGCGGTCGCGCGCCTTGTTGAGCAGGAACTTGGTCCTGCGCGTGACGACACGCTCGCGGAACGCGACGAAGATCGTCAGCAGGTCCTTCAACGTCATCGTCTGCGGACGGCCGCCGTCGAGCGCCAGCATGTTGGCGGCGAAGCTCGTCTGCAGCGGCGTGAACTTGTAGAGCTGGTTGAGCACGACGTCCGGCACGGCGTCGCGCTTCAGCTCGACGACGACGCGGTAGCCGTCGCGGTCGCTTTCGTCGCGCAGGTCGGCGACGCCTTCGATCTTCTTCTCGCGCACCAGCTCGGCGATGCGTTCGACCATCGTGGCCTTGTTCACCTGGTAGGGGATCTCGGAGATGATGATCGCCTCGCGATCCTTGCGGATCGTGTCGATCGTCACCTTGCCGCGCATCATGATCGAGCCGCGGCCCAGGTGGTAGGCCGAGCGGGCGCCCGCGCGGCCAAGAATGATGCCGCCGGTCGGGAAATCCGGCCCCGGAATGATGTTGATGAGGTCATCGATCGTGAGCGCGGGATTGTCGATCAGCGCGATGCAGGCATCGATCACCTCGCCGAGATTGTGCGGCGGGATGTTGGTGGCCATGCCGACCGCGATGCCGCCGGCGCCATTGACCAGCAGGTTCGGATATTTGGCCGGAAGAACCGACGGTTCCTTGTCCGAATTGTCGTAGTTCGGCTGGAAGTCGACGGTGTCCTTGTCGATGTCGTCGAGCAGCGGGATCGCCGACTTGGCGAGCTTGGCTTCGGTGTATCGATAGGCGGCCGGCGGATCGCCGTCGACGGAGCCGAAATTGCCCTGGCCGTCGATCAGCGGCACGCGCATCGAGAAGTCCTGCGCCATGCGCACCATGGCGTCGTAGATCGACTGGTCGCCATGCGGATGATATTTACCGATGACGTCGCCGACCACGCGCGCGGACTTGACGTATTTCTTGTCGGGCGTGTGCCCCTGCTCGTACATCGAATACAGGATGCGCCGGTGCACGGGCTTGAGGCCGTCGCGTGCATCGGGCAGCGCTCGCGACACGATCACGCTCATCGCGTAATCGAGGTAGGAGCGTTTCATCTCGTCGAGGATGGAAACGGGACGAATGTCGGAAGGTCCACCCGGCTCGCCGGGCTTCTCATCTTCTTTATCGGACAAAGGGGATACCGGTCGGTTTTGACACGCGAAAATCGCTTGGAATCATATAGCGCAGGAGCGCGCCGCAGGCCACCCCCAAACCGAGGTGGGCCGCGCTTTTTCTGCTCGCCTTTCCAGGGACTTAACCACATGACGCGGCTCCGCGAGGCCTGCTCGGGAACCGTCTCTGGCTAGGGCCCGAAGACCACCTTGTGCATGATCCGTCCGGGCAGCAGCGTGAACACTCCGGCAATCACGAGGGCACCGGAAAACAGCGTGATCATGGCCCGGCGATGGGCCGCCACCCGATGGCGGTGCGCAGCCCACACCGCAAGCGGCAGCACGGCCAACGTGTAGAGCGACAGCAGGTGGATCGGGCTCCATGGCCCGACCAGCCGGATGGTGTGGATCCAGAACGAGCTGGCTGCAACGGCCGCCATGAGCGCGACCCAGACCCAGCCGATCGTTCGATGCGGCAAGGTCCCCTTCGGGGCCGCGAACTGGACGAGTCCCAGCGCAAACGCCGTCATCGCGGCGACGGCGTGCAGCAGGACGGCGGGTTCAGCGGCGAGCAGCGGTGCGAAGCTCATGCAACACCCCCGTGGTCAGACGGCAGCGGCCTGAACGTCGTGCGGCCGCCCCTGCGCCTCAGAACGGAATGTCGTCGTCCATGTCGCTGTTGCGTCCGCCACCACCGGCCGAAGCGACCGCGCGGCGCGGAGGCGCCATCGACGGACCGCTGCTGCCGAAATCGCCGCCACCCATGTCATCGGAGAAGCTGCCGCCACCGCCGCCGCCCCGGCCATCGAGCATCGTCAAGGTCGAGTTGAAGCCCTGCAGAACGACCTCGGTCGAGTACTTCTCGACACCGCTCTGGTCGGTCCATTTGCGGGTCTGCAGCGCGCCCTCGATGTAAACTTTGGCGCCCTTCTTCAGATACTGCTCGGCGACCTTGCAAAGACCCTCGTTGAAGATCACCACGCGGTGCCACTCGGTCTTTTCCTTGCGCTCGCCGGTCGCCTTGTCGCGCCACGTTTCCGACGTCGCAATGCTCAGATTGGCGATCGGCCGCCCATCCTGCGTACGCCGGATCTCGGGGTCCTTGCCGAGATTGCCGACCAGAATCACCTTGTTCACACTACCCGCCATCACCACTCTCCCGCGGTTCTCGATCATCGGACCGGCCGTCCACACCGGCCTCACGGCGTCCGGTGGCTAACCCTTCCTCTCGCGGCGGACCCTATACGGTTGCCGCGCGGTCCACCCGCCCTGTCCATTGCTTATCCACATATAGCAGGCGGAAGGCCATTGTTCCAGTTTTGTTCGTGCGCATATGTCCACAACCGTGCGTCGAGTTCCGCGGAACTCGACGGAACCGCAAGTGCTCGCAAATGGAACCCGGAAAAAGTTCCCTATTCACGAAAAAGGGATTAACTTTCATCAAGTTAGCTCGCCGCACTTCCTCCTCGGCTGTGGCTTTTGGGAGACGGTATCCAGGGTTGAATAGCGTATATTTCCGGACGGATTGGGGCCGCAAGCGTGGTCGCACCAACTTCACAGAAGTGCGTCTCCGGGGACCAATTGGAGACGCCCAACGCGGGAGACTTGGGATGAAAAGAATTTTTCTCGGAGCTGTCAGCTTAATGGTTTTGGGGGCGCTGACGCCGGCGGGAGCCGCCGATCTCGCCGCCCGCCCGTACACGAAGGCCCCGGTGGTGGCGCCGGCGCCACTTCCGACCTGGGCCGGTTTCTATCTCGGTCTGCAGGGCGGCGGCGGCTGGGGCCGAAGCAAAGAGACCTTCTTCGGAGCGCCCAATACGGCGATCTTTGCCGGCACTCAGAACTATAACACCAGCGGCGGCTTCATCGGCGGTGTGGTCGGCTACAACTGGCAGGTCGACAACATCGTGTTCGGTCTCGAGGGCGACTATCACTGGGCCGACATCAACGGCCGGTCGGGCGTCATCAACGCCGGTCTCGGCGATACCTACTTCACCAGGCTGCGCGGCTTTGGCGACATCAAGGGCCGCCTCGGCTGGGCTGCGGGTCCGGCGCTGTTCTTTGTCAGCGGCGGCGCTGCCGTCGGCGATCTCCAACACCGCTACGACGCAGCGCTCAATGGCGGCGCGGCGAATAGCTTCGCTCAGAACAACTGGCGCTGGGGTTGGACGATCGGTGCCGGCGCCGAGTACATGTTCGCGCCGAACTGGTCGGCCAAGGTCGAATACAACTATCTCGACTTCGGCAAGAGCTCGATTCAGTACAGCGCGGTTCCGACCAATCGCTCCGAGTGGAGCGACACCGTGCACACCGTCAAGGCCGGCGTCTCCTATCACTTCAGCGGCCCGATCGTGTCGCGCTACTGATTGCACGCGCAAATCGAATGTGTCGAAAGGCCGGCTTCGCGCCGGCCTTTTTTGTGTGCCAGAACCGGTACTTGCTGAGCCGTTGTGTCATTTGGGTGACGGATTTTTACGACGGAAGGGGCTATCAAGGTCCGGCGGGTGGGCGTTGGTGAGAGTGTGCGTGCGGGCGTCGGACTTGGTTTGGGGAATGCGATGAGAAGGCTGTTGCTGGGGGCGACAACTTCGCTGGCGCTGGGGATTGCGCCGGCCATCGCTGCCGACTTGCCCGCGCGCACCTTCACCAAAGCGCCTGCGATGATCACGACGATCTATGATTGGAGTGGCTTCTATATCGGCCTGAATGCCGGTGGCGCATCGGCCCGCACCTGCTGGACCAACAAGGTCAGCTTCGCCGGTGTGGCCGCAACCAACGCGGAAGGCTGCCATGATGCGACCGGCGCGCTGGCTGGCGGCCAGATCGGCTATCGCTGGCAGGCTGGCGGCTGGGTGTTCGGCGTCGAAGGCCAGGGAAACTGGGCCAACCTCAAGGGCAGCAACACCAGCCAGTTCGTCCCGCCCGTGACCAACCAGACCAAGATCAATGGGATCGGCTTGCTCACCGGCCAGATCGGCTATTCCTGGAACAACGTGCTCTGGTACGTGAAGGGCGGCGCCGCGGTTGCGGGTGAGAAGTACAACGGCCTGTCCACGGCAACTGGCGGTGTGCTCGACCAGTCCAGCGCCACGCGCTGGGGTGCGGCTGTCGGCACCGGCGTCGAGGTCGGCTTCGCCAAGAACTGGTCGGTCGCAGCCGAATACGAGCACCTGTTCATGGGCAACCGCACCCTGGGCTTCTCGGGCGTACCCGGTGGAGCCGCGGGCCGGACCGATGCGGTCGGCCAGGACGTCGACATGGCGACGGTCCGCGTGAACTATCGCTGGGGCGGCCCCGTCGTATCCAAGCACTGACTTTTCCAAGCGCTGACCCTCGAGGACTGGCAGTCGAGGGTCTGACGCGCCAAGCGCTCACTCGCGCCTCGGGACAGCTCTGCGATCTGCACGACCGGTCGCGATCTTTACCAGCGCTTAAGTACGTTCGGCACATCCCGCCACGCGCCTGCTCCCGATCACGAGTTTAGAAAGCAGTCTCTCCTACAATCAGCAACAGGCCACCTTCGCGTGGGCCCGGATCGGAGGGATCCGGAGCGTGGTGTATTGGGACTGGGGAGAGACGAATGCAGAAGACGACCTTGATCTTGACCGCAAGCGCCGCGGCGCTGGGGCTGGCGCCGGCCTCAGCGGCCGACTTCGCGACGCGCCCTTACAGCAAGGCGCCGCCGCCGGCCTATGTCACGCCGCTGCCGAACTGGGCCGGATTCTACCTCGGCGTCAATGGCGGCGCCGACTGGAGCCACAATTGCTGGACGCTCAATCGCGTCGGCGGCGTGCCGGTCGTGCCGACCCAGTCCGAAGGCTGCCACAACGCCTCGAGCGGCCTCATCGGCGGCCAGGTCGGCTATCGCTGGCAGGCGGCGAGCTGGGTGTTCGGCGTCGAGGCCCAGGGCAACTGGACCGACCTGAAGTCGTCCAATGCGAGCACGGCGGCGCTGGCTGCGGGCATCACCAACAACACCAAGACCGATGCGATCGGCCTGTTCACCGGCCAGGTCGGCTACGCCTGGGGCAACGTGCTCTGGTACGTGAAGGGCGGCGCCGCCGTCACCCACAACAAATACACTGGCACGGCGAATGCGGCTGCGCCCTTCCCGGTCGGCACGCTGCTGGATTCGGCCAGTGAGACCCGCTGGGGCGGCACCGTCGGCACGGGCGTCGAGTTCGGCTTCGCGCCGAACTGGTCGGTCGCCGTCGAGTACGACCACCTGTTCATGGGCTCGCGCGACATCAGCTTCCCGGCCACCGCAACCGTGCTGTCGCGCGTCGATACCATCAAGCAGGACATCGACATGGCGACCGTCCGGGTGAACTATCGATTCGGGGCGCCGATGGGCACGCGCTACTGAAAAAAGCCGCCGCTCGCACGCATTCGGAAAGGCCGGCCCTCGCGCCGGCCTTTTTCGTGTCAACAGCCCGGCAGCGTCGCGGCGTTTTTGTGCTAAATATATGATTTATAACGCTTTTTCGTTTCTGTGGCGGGCGCGTTACAGCCTCGCCGGGATGCCCTGTGTATGACTTGCCCATCGCTTGTCATTCCAACCTCCCGGGGGAGAATTTGATGAAGAAGTTGTTTGTGATCACGACGGCGCTCGTCGGCATCGCAACGGCCACGTCCGCTTCGGCGGCCGACATGGCGGCACGTCCCTATACGAAGGCGCCGCCGATGATGGTCGCCATCAACGACTGGGGCGGCTTCTACCTTGGCATCAACGGCGGCTATGGCACGAGCCGCAATTGCTGGACGCTCGTGAATGGCCCAGCCGAGGGCTGCCATAACGCCACCGGCGGCACGATCGGCGGTCAGTTCGGCTATCGCTGGCAGATGGGCTCGGTCGTGTTCGGCCTCGAGGCGCAGGGCAACTGGGCCGACCTCACCGGCAACAACGTCAGCCCGGTGTTCGCGCCCGATCGCAACCGCACCAAGCTCAGCGCCTTCGGCCTGTTCACCGGCCAGATCGGCTATTCCTTCGACAATGTCCTGCTCTACGCCAAGGGCGGCGCGGCCGTCACCGACACCAAGTACGAGATCTTTTCCGGCGTGATCAACACCGTGCTGGCCACCACGACCGTGCACAAGTGGGGCGCGTCCGTCGGCGCTGGCGTCGAATACGCCTTCTCGCCGGGCTGGTCGGTCGGCTTCGAGTATGACCACCTGTTCATGGGCAACACGAACGTCCCGTTCCGTGGCGCGGTCTTCACCCAGACCGACACCATCAAGCAGGACGTCGACCTGTTCACGGCGCGCCTGAACTACCGCTTCGGCGGCCCGGTTGTCGCCAAATACTGATCGATCCGTTCGACAATCGAAAGTTCCAAAGGCCGGCGTAAGCCGGCCTTTTTGTTGCTCAGGAGCCGCCTTTGCCGCCCTGCAACACTCGGAACCAAGTAATTGAGTAACTTAGGCTTTCTGGAGCCGCCCGTAAAAACGCGGTTTGGCCGCGAGTGTGTCTTCGGGGTGACGGCAATCCGCACGGAACCGGGCTATAGGAACCGCGTCAACTTGAACGGGTGAGTCTGTTTCGTGCGTAAAGCTTTCGGTGCGATGCGGACTGCTAGGAATAAACTGGAGACTGGAATGAAGAAGATCCTGCTCGCGACCGTGGCTTTGGCCGCCCTGGCCGCTCCCGCTGCCGCCGCAGACCTCGCTGCGCGCCCGACCTACACCAAGGCGCCGGTTGCCGCGCCTGTGCTGACCTGGACCGGTTTCTACATCGGTGCCATGGGCGGCTACGCCACCGTTGAAGACAATGGTCCGGATGGCGGCCTCGCCGGCGGCACCATCGGCTACAACTGGCAGCAGGGCGCCATCGTGTTCGGTCTCGAAGCTGATGCGGCCTGGGCCAGCATCAAGAGCGGCGACGGCGTGATCCCCGGCTTCCTGGGCACGTTCAACACCAAGATCCAGGACACCGGCAGCGTTCGTGGCCGCATTGGTTATGCCTTCGGCCCGACCCTGGTGTACGCCACCGGCGGTTACGCTTGGGCTGAGAACAAGCTGACCAACACCTTCCTTGGCACTTCGGTCTCGGACACGAAGTTCCACAGCGGCTGGACGGTTGGCGCTGGCCTCGAATACATGTTCGCGCCGCAGTGGTCGCTGAAGGGCGAATACCTTTACAAGAGCCTCGGCAGCGAGAACTACTTCGCCAACAATATCGCTTCGGGCACTCTGAACCTGCACTCCGTCCAGGTCGGCGTGAACTACCACTTCTAAGAACGTCGCCCTCCGGGCCAACGCACAAGGCCTCCGCTCGACGAGAGCGGAGGTCTTTTCTTTTGGGCTCTCGACTCTTTGGGCTCTCGACGCGGCCGACGGAACCGGTCCGCCTCCTGCCATTCGCTGCCATTCCCTGAGCGCATTGTTGATGATTCGCTGACGGCACTGGAAATCCATTCCCGTTCTTCCTACGTTCCGACGATACCTTTTCCCTCTGGCGTCCGATGGCCGGCTTCCGGCGAACGCGCCTGCAACGATGGCGCGACTCTGCGCCGTGGGACGATCGTCATGGATGAAGTGCTCAAGGCCAAGCAGCGCGCGCAAGCCAACCAGTCGAGCCTGCGGGCGATCACGATCCGCGGCGCCCGCGAGCACAACCTCAAGAACATCGACGTCGAGATCCCGCGCGACAGGCTCGTGGTCTTCACCGGCCTGTCCGGTTCCGGCAAGTCCTCGCTCGCCTTCGATACGATCTATGCCGAGGGCCAGCGCCGCTACGTCGAATCGCTGTCGGCCTATGCCCGCCAGTTCCTGGAGATGATGCAGAAGCCTGATGTCGACCAGATCGACGGCCTGTCGCCGGCGATCTCGATCGAGCAGAAGACGACATCGAAGAACCCGCGCTCCACCGTCGGCACGGTCACCGAGATCCACGACTACATGCGGCTGCTCTGGGCGCGCGTCGGCGTGCCCTACTCCCCGGCCACGGGCCTGCCGATCGAAAGCCAGACCGTGTCGCAGATGGTCGACCGCGTGCTGGCGCTGCCCGAGGGCACCCGCCTCTATCTGCTGGCCCCGGTCGTGCGCGGACGCAAGGGCGAGTACAAGAAGGAGCTGGCAGAATATCTCAAGAAGGGCTTTCAGCGCGTCAAGATCGACGGCACCTTCCACGAGCTCGCCGAGGTGCCCACGCTCGACAAGAAGTTCCCGCACGACATCGACGTCGTCGTCGACCGCATCGTGGTGCGCCCCGACATCGGCCAGCGCCTGGCGGAAAGCTTCGAGACCGCGCTGAAGCTCGCGGAGGGGCTGGCGGTGATCGAATATGCCGACGCGCCGGCCGCAGCCGACGACAAGAAGTCCGACAAGAAGACCGCAAAAATCCATGACAAGAGCGGGCCCGAGCGCATCCTGTTCTCGGAGAAGTTCGCCTGCCCAGTCTCCGGTTTCACCATTCCCGAGATCGAGCCGCGGCTGTTCTCGTTCAACAATCCCTACGGCGCCTGCCCGGAATGCGGCGGCCTCGGTGTCGAGCAGCACGTCGATGCTGATCTCGTCATCCCCGACAAGGACGTCACCCTGCGCAAGGGCGCGATCGCGCCCTGGGCCAAGTCGTCCTCGCCCTATTACCTGCAGACGCTGACAGCGCTCGGCAAGTTCTACAAGTTCACGCTCGACACCAAGTGGAAGGACCTGCCGAAGAAGACGCAGAACGCGCTGCTGCACGGCTCCGGCGACGACGAGATCAAGTTCACCTATGAGGACGGCGTCCGCGCCTACGACACCAAGAAGCCGTTCGAGGGCGTCATCACCAATATCGAGCGCCGCTTCCGCGAGACCGAGAGCGAATGGGCGCGCGAGGAGCTCGGCAAGTACTTCAACGACGTGCCCTGCGCCGGCTGCAACGGCTTCCGGCTGAAGCCCGAGGCGCTGTGCGTCAAGGTCGCCGGCAAGCACATCGGCGAGATCTCCGAGCTCAGCGTCAGGGCTGCCGGCGAATGGTTCGCCGAGGTGCCGAAGCAGCTCAACGCGCAGCAGACCGAGATCGCCACCCGCATCCTCAAGGAGATCCGCGACCGCCTGACCTTCCTGCTCGACGTCGGCTTGAACTATCTGACCCTGGCGCGCTCCTCCGGCACCTTGTCGGGCGGCGAGAGCCAGCGCATCCGCCTGGCGTCGCAGATCGGCTCGGGGCTGACCGGCGTGCTCTACGTGCTCGACGAGCCGTCGATCGGCCTGCACCAGCGCGACAACGCCCGCCTGCTCGACACGCTGAAGCGGCTGCGCGACCTCGGCAACACCGTGATCGTGGTCGAGCATGACGAGGATGCCATTCGCCTCGCCGACTACGTGCTCGACATCGGCCCCGGCGCCGGCACCCATGGCGGCAACATCGTCGCCGAGGGCACGCCGGCCGAGATCATGCGCAATCCGGCGTCGCTGACCGGCAAATATCTCACCGGCGAGCTCGAGGTCGAGGTGCCCGAGCGGCGGCCGCCGAACCATCGCCGCACCATCAAGGTCGTCAACGCCCGCGGCAATAACTTAAAGAACGTCTCGGCCGAGATCCCGCTCGGCCTGTTCACGGCGATCACCGGCGTCTCCGGCGGCGGCAAGTCGACCTTGCTGGTCGACACACTCTACAAGGCGATCGCGCGCAAGCTCAACGGCGCCAACGAGGCCGCCGCGCCGCACGACCGCATCGAGGGCCTGGAGCACATCGACAAGATCATCGACATCGACCAGTCGCCGATCGGCCGCACCCCGCGCTCCAACCCCGCGACCTATACCGGCGCATTCACCCCGATCCGCGAATGGTTCGCCGGCCTGCCGGAATCGAAGGCGCGCGGCTATGAGCCCGGCCGCTTCTCCTTCAACGTCAAGGGCGGCCGCTGCGAGGCCTGCCAGGGCGACGGCGTTATCAAGATCGAGATGCACTTTTTGCCCGACGTCTACGTCACCTGCGACGTCTGCAAGGGCAAGCGCTACAACCGCGAGACGCTCGACGTGCTGTTCAAGGGCAAGTCGATCGCCGACGTGCTCGACATGACCGTCGAGGAAGCCGCCGAATTCTTCAAGGCGGTGCCGCGCGTGCGCGACACCTTCGAGACGCTGCGCCGCGTCGGCCTCGACTACATCCACGTCGGCCAGCAGGCCACCACGCTGTCCGGCGGCGAGGCCCAGCGCGTCAAGCTCGCCAAGGAGCTGTCCAAGCGCGCCACCGGCCGCACGCTCTACATCCTGGACGAGCCGACCACCGGCCTGCACTTCCACGACGTCAAGAAGCTGCTGGAGGTGCTGCACGAGCTGGTCGCGCAGGGCAATTCGGTGGTGGTGATCGAGCACAATCTCGAGGTTATCAAGACCGCCGACTGGGTCATCGATCTCGGCCCCGAAGGCGGCGACGGCGGCGGCGAGATCGTCGCCTGGGGCCCGCCGGAGGACATCGTCAAGGCGCCGCGCAGCTACACCGGGCAGTTCCTCAAGCCGGTGCTGGAGAAGTCAGCCAAGCCGAAGAAGCGCAGCCGCGGCGCAGCCAGCGAGGCGGCGGAGTAGTTGCCCTCAATTCCCTTTTATCGATCGTCGTTGCGAGCGAAGCGAAGCAATCCAGGGCCGCGTACGCGATTCTGGATTGCATCGCGCTCCTCGCAATGACGCATGTGGTCGATACCGGTTCATCACAGCAAAGCCCGCCACTCTCTACAGAGCGGCGGGCTCGATGTTTCCACAACGAACTCAGATTACCACTGGCGATAATATCCGCTGCGCGTGCCGTTGTTGTTGCCGCCCGGGCCGACGTCGCCCTGGGTCGAGCTCGGTGTCGGATGGTTGGTGCCGTTGTAGCCGGTGCCCCAGCCAGGGCCGTCATACGGGCCCGGCGCGACCGCGACGTAGCCTTCCTCATAGACCGGCCCCGGCGCCCAGGCGAAGGAATCGCGGTAGGCGTAGGTGCTGGTGACCTGGCCACCATAGCCGTAGCCGCCCGGGCCGTATTCGCCGGCCGAGGCCGCAGCGGTGCCGGCCACGAGCGTGACGGCGGTCAGCGCGGCGAATCCAAACGTGCGCGTCATGAACTTGCTCCTTCGTTCCTAATTCTCGGAGAACAAACGATATCGATCCATCCAAGGTTCCGCCGGTCCCCACAACAATCGTGCGACACAACGCGACGCTCACCTTCGCGCGACCTCGTGATCCAATGGCTTCGTGACATCGCCGACACGCGCAGCGAACCCGTCCGACACGACAAACCCGCCGCTCTTGTCGAGCGGCGGGTTTGATCGCCTAACGTCTAACGCGAGATGGCGGCTACCACTGCCGGTAGACACCGGTCAGCGTGCCGTTGTTGTTGCCGGACGGACCGACATCGCCCTGGGTCGAGCCAGGGGTCGGATGGTTGGTGCCGTTGTAGCCGTGGCCCCAGGTCGTTGTGCCCCAGGTCACCGGACCGCGCGCGTAGGCCGGCGCCGGCGCGGCGTCATACAGCGGCTCGGACTCGTTGCCCTGTGTCGGCGGCACCCAGGCCATCGAGTCGCCGTAGCGGGCATAGCCCTGCGCGGATGCGGCGGCGGTGCCGAGCACCAGCGTGGCGGCGGCCAGCGCGGCCATCTTGAGCGTGCGTTGCATGTGTCTCTCCTTGCTTCTGTGCGGGGTCAACGACCGCACAGCGCCAGGCGTTCCTGCAGCGCCCACTCACAAAAATCGTGACGAAAGGTTGATCGGCCGCCGCATCAAGACCCCCCTTGCAGGACTGAGCGAACCCAGCCCCGCAAAGGCTGCTCTGCGGCGCTCAGGCTGCGACGGCGACCGCCCGCGGCCGCGCCACACCGGTCTTGGTGACACCCGGCAGCGGCGGCGCCTTCGTGCCGGTCGCATGCGGAAAATACTGCAACTGCATGGAATGCATGTAGCCGGCTTCTGCGGTCCAGGAATCGTTCGTCTCCACGATCGGCGTGATCGTGAACAGGTCCGGATTGCTCGGCCCGATCGACGTATAGGTCGGGATCGTTGCGCTGAGGATCTCAAGCGGCTTGTAGATCGAGTAGTAGTTGGTGTCCTTCAGGACCGGCGCCGGCGGCGCATAGGTGACGAGAATCCCTTTCAGATTGGCCCATCCCATCGGCACGATGTCGTTGCTGTTGACCGCCGCATAGTAGGTATAGGCCTTCGCGAAGGTGGTCGCGAAGCCCGCGTTCCACATGGTCGGAGCCGCGAAGGTGTGCGGCCACAGCGTGAACTTCAGCGACGAGTTCAGCTTCGGCAGTTGATCCTGCAGCCACGCCGTCGCCACCACGGCGAGCGCGCCACCCAGGCTGTGCCCGGTCACCATCAGTTGCAGATTCTGCTTGGCCGCAAGGCCGCGCAGATAGTCGAGCAGCGACAGGTCCGTCGCGGGATCGGTGAGCGCGATGACCAGCGCCAGCGCATCGTTGATCCCGGCACTGATCTGCAGCGGCGAGCCGGCCTGCTGCGGATACAGCCACGGCACCTGGAAGACTGCATCGACGTCGGCGAGCACGTTCTCGAAGGCACCGCCGACCGAGCCGTCGACATCGGTGCCGCGGAACGCCAGCGCGTAGCTGCCGTCGCTGCCTTGCGCGACATAGGCGAGCACGCCGTTGTTGACCGCCGGGCCCCAGACGAGCGACCACGGACCGTTCGCCGCGCCCGACGGGACGGACTTCAGCATCGTCACGAAATCGCTCGGCTGAACCACATCGAGCGCGTCGTCGATATAGGCGAAGTAGGACAGATACGCTGCAGCAACCTTGTTGAGGGCCATGTGAAATCTCTCTGGCTTGAATGATAAAAACAAATTCGATCAAATCGGGCAGGCAGACCCTGATCCG
Source organism: Bradyrhizobium sp. SZCCHNR1098 (assembly GCF_032489375.1). Classification (NCBI taxonomy): domain Bacteria; kingdom Pseudomonadati; phylum Pseudomonadota; class Alphaproteobacteria; order Hyphomicrobiales; family Nitrobacteraceae; genus Bradyrhizobium; species Bradyrhizobium sp. SZCCHNR1098. The sequence continues at coordinate 244,277 of NZ_JAUEXY010000007.1, read as the reverse complement.
CCGGCGCATCGGGATCATAGACCGCGTTATTTCCAGGTGCACATCACAACATGTTCAACCCCTGATCGTCGAACGTCACCATGGAGCTGCGACACGCAAGGGTCGCATCTCATTGCGCGCCGCCCCTCCCATTGCTATGGCCCAGGGCTGTCGCAGGACGACACGCCTCGACGATCATCAGCCCCTCGCCACGCTCACCCCGCGCGATGCCATATTCCCTCGTCATCTTCGATCTCGACGGCACGCTCGCCGACAGCTTCCCGTGGTTTCGCACCCACGTGAATGCCGTCGCCGTGCGGTACCGCTTTCGTCAGGTCGAGGAGCAGGACATCGACGGGCTGCGCCATGCCTCGACCCGTGAGATCCTCGATTTCCTTCAGGTGCCGCGCTGGAAGCTGCCCTTGATCGCGCGCCACGTGCGCCGGCTGAAGACGGCGCACGCAGCAAGCATCCCGCTGTTTGCAGGCGTCGACATCATGCTCGACACCCTTGCCGCGAACGGCACCATGCTCGCATTGGTCTCGTCGGACAGCGAGGCCAATGCGCGGCAGAAGCTCGGATCGCGCGCCGGTCTGTTCGCCGATTTCGATTGCTCGGCCTCGGTGTTCGGCAAGGCACGGAAGTTTCGCCGGGTGCTGAAGCGGCTGCGCGTCGACCCGGCCCAGGTCATCGCGATCGGCGACGAGACCCGCGACATCGAGGCTGCGCGCGCCGCCGGCATCGCCTTCGGTGCGGTGACATGGGGCTATGCCGCGGAGCAGGCGCTGCGCGACCACCAGCCGGAGATGCTGTTCACCCGGATGGACGAGATCGTGGAACGGTTGGTGGTGCCCGCCAGACGAGATTCGTAGCCTGCATCAGCGCCGGCGACATGCAGGGATAACGACGAGCCTCGATACCTCCCCGCGTCATTGCGAGCTGCGCTCGCAATGACGGAGGCTGCAGATGCAACTCCATTCCCGCAATCGGCGGACCTGCTTCACCGCCGCAGGAACGCGCCGAACGCGCGCGGGCCGTTGCCGACCTTGATCTCCCCTGTGACCTTCAGTGCGGCCACGTCGATGACGCTCAGGATGTTGCTCTCCCAATTGGCGACGATGACACGCCGGCCGTCGGCCGTCGCCTCGATGCCCTCGGGATAGTCGCCGACATTGATGCGCTGGAGCGGCTGCAGGCTCGCCAGGTCGAACACGCTGACCGTGCCGTCATACTGGTCGGTTACGAAGCCCCTGCCCTGCGCCAGCGCCACCGCATAGGGCCGCAAGCCGGTCTTGACCCGGCCGATCTCGCGACGCTCGGCGAGGTCGATCACCGAGACGTCGTTGGAGGCGACATTTGCCGTGTAGGCGCGCTTGCCCTCGGCGTCGATGGTGACACCGAACGGCCGCGTGCCAACCTTGATGGTCGCAAGGCGCTGGCGCGTCGCCGTGTCGATCACCGAGACCATGTCGTCGTCGCGGTCGGCGGAGAGCAGCAGCTTGCCGTCCTGTGTCACCGCAAGCCCCGACGGCGAGGCGCCGACCGCGATGCTGCCGGTCACGGTCCGGGTCTTCGCATCGATCTCGCGAATTGCGGCGTTGTACCAGTCTGCGACGTAGACCGTCGAACCGTCCGGCGTCACGGCAATGCCGAGCGGGCCGCCACCGACCTCGATCCGTCCAACAACCTTTCGCGCGACAGCGTCGACGACGCTGATGCTCTTGTCGTCCGGACTCGCCACATAGGCGAAGCGTCCGTCGGCAGCCACCGCAACGCCGGCCGGCTTGCCGCCTATCGGGATAGTCGCCACCGGCTTCGAGGTCGCGAGGTCGACGATGGTCAGATCATCGCTGAGCTGATTGGTGACGAAGGCTTCTTCGGCGTGGGCACTGGCGCAGCAGACGAGCACGGCTGCGAGCAGAAAAGCTCGAATAGGATCTGAGAGACGATGAGTGGCACAGCGGCTTGCCTTGTACCCACCTCGCCCCGCTCTTGTCCGCCGTAGCTCGCAGAGCGAAGGCGAATGCGGGGCCGCGACGAGCTTCGCTCGCGCTGAGAGGTCGGATTGCATCGCCAGATGCAATCCGGGTGAGGGGGCACAGGTCTCACCACCCACACCACCCGTTCGGCTGCCCCTCACCCCAACCCTCCCCCCGTAAGAACGGGGAGAGGGAGCGCAGCGCTGACTTGGCGACATGGTCGCATCCAATCAGCTCCCGCTCTCTACCTTCTTCTTCAGTCCCTCGAGCCCGCCCTTGTAGAGCCCGGTCACCGCATTGACCGCGGCCTCGTCGCTCAGCTCCGGCGGCGGATCGTTGTTGGGGAAGCCGCGGTAGAACGCGCCGGTCCATTCGACCACGCTGCCTTTGCCATCCGCACTCGGCGTCACCGCGATGGTCGACGAGTAGTTTGTCACCGGCAGCACCTTCACATCGACCGCCGTGATCCGGTACGAATAGCTCATCTTCTCGGCGTCGTATTTGTAGAGCTCCTCGTCGACCGTGGCGCCGCCCTTCAGGGTCAGCTTGCGGGTGGCGCCGATCTCGTTGCCCTTGTCGCCCGCGGTCTTGTCGACGACGCCGAGCCAGCTCATGTCCTGGAAGTTGCCGATCACGGCCCACACCTTGGCGGGTGCGGCGTTGATCTCGACGTGCTCCTGCACCTTGCGCCGGGTGGGACCATGCGCATCCGCCGTGCTCAAAGCCGTCGTTGCGATCGCGAGCGCCGCCGTCGCGGCCAGCGCCTTGCCGAACACCATCCTCATCTCGTTTCCTCAACCATTTTCGTTTGGCCGGCGCATCTGGCGCGGCGGACCCATCTTTGCACCGCTCCCGATTGTTGCAACAAAAAAGACCGTGTCGTGGCGCTCGAAAGCGGGTCAATTGGCGCCACAGCAGCGCTTGTATTTCTGGCCGGAACCGCACGGACAGGGATCGTTGCGGCCGACCTTGCCGAAGGAGGCGAACGGATTGGGTTGCTCAATGAAGGCGGGCGCGCCGGGCACGGGCGCCCCGCTCCGCCGATGACGGTTGAGGGTCAGCACCGCATGGCGGATGTCAGCAGGTGCTTCGCGGTCGAGCCTGGTATTCTCGACGCGGTCGGCATTCTCGTCGCGCGCCAGCTCGATCGCCACCATCAGGCTCAGGGCCGCCTCGCCCACATCGCCGTCGACGTTCCGGTAGGCCTTGAACCGCTCTTGACGCAGGTCCACCGCCGCAGCAAAGCCGTCGATCCACAACTCCCAGATCACACTGCCGTCGATCGGATCGACCGGATAGCGCGGCTGATACAGCTCCGGCGTTTGCGTGAGCGTCCGGGCGATCTCGTCATGATACGCCATCACCAGGTCGAGCACCGCGTTGGCATGGGCGATGCTCGCAAACACCGAGTGGCGGCCTTTGCCGAACCCGAACGCCGCGGCGAACCATTCGCCGGGCGGGACCTGCTCCGGCAGGACCAGCAGGCCGGCGATGAAGCCGTCGAGCTCCTCCAGCACCATGGCGCGGTCGTCGAGGGCGAGCAGCGCCTGGTCGAGCTCGTCGTGACGGTTGGCCTGCTCCGACATCTGAAACCCTGCTCCCTCACCCGCGTCGCGACCTGATTTGCCCGACGCGCACGCCGCGAAGGCGTGACGCGACCGTTTTGACACCAAAACGGCCATGCGCGCAAAATCTATATTTCGACGCAGGATCAGCGCCATCACCCCTGTCCAGTCGTGTCGCGAAAAATATTCTTATTTCGTTTTTTCTGAATTTGCGTTCTTCTGGGTGCGTCCTGCACTCACGAGAGGGGCGCTTCGCGGTCGTCACGGGCGTTGAGTGCGGGATGCGATGGACGTCACGGGCCCGGCGCAAATGCGCAGACGACGGGTCCGGCGGCGGACGGCGAAATCGTGTGGTCCTGACCTCCCGACGCTGAGGTCAAGCTGGTGGTGATGCTCACGCATCGCGCCGGTGACGGTGGCCAGAAAGCCCGGTGCACCGAGGAGATCACGTATAAGCCGTAACACCATCGCGCAGGGAAGGCCGGGTCATCTCGGCTGAGCCTGTGGTTCCTGCCCCGTGCATTTTTCCCGCACGGGGGCCGCGGGCATCAGCGGATGCCCGGCCTTCCCTGCGCCCTCTCACTTCGAGGAGGGCAGAATATGATGCAAAGCCCGGACGCCATTCGCACGCGGGAACGCGGACTCATGTCTCTCCGTCATCGCGAGGAGCAAAGCGACGAAGCGATCCAGAGTCTTTGCGCAGCCCTGGATTGCTTCCGCCTGCGCCCGATGGGCTTCGGCGGACACGTCGCTTCGCTCGCAATGACGGCGGAGCAAGTTGGTCGACCTCGCCAACTCCCATGCACCACACCCCGCCCTCACTCCGCCAGCACCGCCTGCACGAAGCCGTCGGGATCGGCGCAGAACTCGCGCAGGGCCTTGAAGTGATCGGTGTCCTGCACAGCGACCTTCTCGAGACCGTATTTGGTCAGGCGCAGCAGGGTCGCGCCGGGATAGGCCATCAGCACCGGCGCATGCGTCGCCATCAGCACCTGACAATGACCAGACTCGTCCATCCGCCGCATCAGCTTGAGAAACTCGATCTGGCGCACCGGCGACAGCGCCGATTCCGGCTCGTCGAAGATGTAGAGCCCCTGGCGCCGGCAGCGTTCCTCGAAGAAACGCAGGAAACCCTCGCCGTGCGAATGCGACAGGAAGTCGGGCGGCGGCCCTCCGAATGGATCGTCCAACGCAGCCTCGTCGAGATAGCGCGCCACCGAGAAGAAGCTCTCGGCGCGGAAGAACCAGCCCTGCGTGATCTTCGGCAGCCAGCTCGCACGGAACGCGGCACCGAGCGTGCCCCCCATGCGCTCGATCGCACGACCATGATCCACCGGCCTGTAGCCCTTGCCGCCGCCGGCCTCGTCATAGCCCGCCAGCGCCGCGATGCCTTCGAGCAGGGTCGATTTGCCGGTGCCGTTCTCGCCGACGATGATGGTGATGGCGCTCGTGAAGCTCAGCTCGAATTCGTCCTGCAGGAACGGCAGGCAGAACGGATATTCAGCGCGGTCGGCGATCTTGGCCGGATCGAGCCACAGCCGCTTCAGATAGGGTGCGCGCAGCCGGATCTCACGTTGCTTCCTCGCCATGACGAATTCACAAATTCGGTGACATCGCGGGCAATCTCGCACAAGGCGGCGGGATCGGCCACCGTCACCGGCGGGTTACGCCGCGACCTCCAGCACCAGCTCCATCGTCATCAGCACCGGGTTGTCGCCGCGAACCAGCCGCCCCTGCGCCAACGCGCCGGTGTAGTCCACCAGCGCGACGTCGAGCGTGGCTTCGAGACCGACAGCGCCGGGCGCGATCGCGCCCGAGGCGATGGTCAGCTCGGTCGCAAACGGCTCGACCACACCACCGCTCTCGAAGCGCGCGCCGATGGTCGAGCCGACACCGCCGCGGATCCGCGCCCTGCTGATGCCTTGCGCGCGGCAGAACTCCTCCAGACAGCCGGCAAAATCCTGGTTCGGCCGCAGCCGCAGCGCGAAGGCACGGCGATCCGTTGGGGCGCTGCTCGGTGCGGCCGCCACCGGGCCAAACAGCTTGAAGCCGGTTTCGGGATCAGGCGCGGCGCTGAAGATCGCGCCATCGAGCCCGAACGCCTCGACCTCGAACGGCTCGGCGACCACAGTCTCCTCGGGCAGGATGTGGCCACCACCGGCCCGGCCGCCCTCTTCGGTCCACAGCGCGTGACAATGGAAGAACGGCGCGCTGTCGCGCACACCCAGCGTCATGGTCGCGGTCGAGAGCTGGGTGACACCGGCGGGCCGATAGGTCTCGCTGTAGAACGCGGCATGATCCGGCGCCTTCGACAGCGCCGGCATGACATAGGCGAACGGTCCGAGCGCACCACCTTTGATGTCGAGCACGCCGCCGGCAAAGCCTTCACGCGCAAAGCCGCGATGGGCCGCTTCCAGCAGCGGCAACCCCTGCTCCATGGTGAAGGTGAAGGCGCGGCCGCGCGCCTCGACCCAGTGGATGCGGTCGGCCACCGGCGCGCCGGGCTGTTTGATGAATCGCATCAGTGCTCAGCCCTGCCTGGTGAGATCGAGCAAGCCGCGCGCCTCGAGCTCGTCGCGCACGAGACGCTTGGGGATCTTGCCGTAGCCAGACTTCGGCAGCGCGTCCCAGAAGAAGAAGCGCTTCGGCATCTTGTAGCGCGGCAGCTTGGTGGCGAGATAGCCGGCGATCGCGCTCTCGCTCGGCGCTGCCGCACCTTCGCGCGCCACGCAGACGGCGACTCCGACCTCGCCCCACACCGGATCAGGCACGCCGAGCACGGCGACCTCGCCGATGTCGGGATGGGTCAGGATCTTCTCCTCCACCTCGCGCGGATAGATGTTGGAGCCGCCAGAGATGTACATGTCCGACGCGCGGCCGGTGATATAGACGAAGCCCTGCGCGTCCATGTGTCCGAGATCGCCGGTGCGGAACCAGCCGTCGCGGAACGCCTTCGCATTGGCGTCGGGATTGTCGTAGTAGCCCGCGAACACGGCCGGACCGATGACGCAGATCTCGCCGGTCTCTCCCGGCTTCAGCTCACGGCCCTGGTCGTCCTGGATCGAGACCTGCATGCCCGTTCGCTCATAGCCGCAGGTGCCGATCCGCGCCTCCGGTCCATCCTCTTCCTCGTGCGCCGCGGCCGGCAACACCGTGATGTTGCCGGTGACCTCGCCGAGGCCGAAATACTGCACGATCACCTTGCCGAGCCGCGCCAGCGCGCGCTTCTGGTCCTCGCGATACATCGGCGCGCCGGCATAGATCACATGGCGCAGCGAGGAATGATCGAACTGGTCGGCGGCGGGATGCTCGACCATCATCTTCAGGATGGTCGGCACCGTGAACAGGTTGCTGATGCGATGCGCCTCAATGAGACGGAACGCCTCGGTGATGTCGAACTTCTCGCTCGGCAGCAGCACGGTCGTGGCACCGCGCGCGCTCTGCATCAGCTGGTGCACGCCGGCGCCGTGCGACAGCGGCGCCACGACGAGCGACGCGTCGTGCTCGGTCGTGCCCGGCGTCAGGTCCGCCAGATGGTTCGTGATGACGAACGCCATCTGGCCATGCGTCAGCACCGCCGCCTTGGAGCGGCCGGTCGTGCCCGAGGTGAAGAAGAACCAGCAGGGATCGTCGTGCTCGACGGCAGCGTTCGCGACGTGTGCGCCGACATGCGCCTTCATTGCGTCGGCCACGGCCCTCGTGCCGAAGCTGCCGCCTTCACCGATGCGCCAGGTGAAGTCAGCAGTCGTCACTGCGGCAGCGTGCTCCGGAAAGTCGCCGTGGCAGAGAAACGCCTTCGCGCCCGAGGCGGTCGCGAGGTAGGCGACCTCGTCCGGCATCAGGCGGAAATTGGTGGGCACCCAGACCGCGCCGAGCCGGAACGCGGCAAACATCGAGACGAACATCTCCTCGCAGTTCTTGGAGTGCACCAGGATGCGATCGCCCTTGGCGATGCCCTGCTCGGCCAGCGCCGCCGCGAGCGCCGAGACCATCGCGTCGATCTCGCGCCAGGTCCACGACCTCTCGCCCCAGACGAAGCCGACGCGGTCGCCGAGCCGGCGGCCGTTCTGCGTCACGATATGCGCGAGATTCATCACCCGCCGCGACATCCGCAGCTGTGTGCCACTCATCGACGAGCCCTCGCATCCCGGCAGCAAATGAACAGACCCATGACAGCGTCCCCTCGATCGATTCTCGGGCGGTCTCGGCCACCCGTTACCTTCCCGCTTGTTTATCGCGGTCCCGCGCGACCTCGCAAGCGCGGCCTGCCCATCGCTCCCATGCGACGGTGTCATTCGAACGAATGCAGATGCCGTGCGACAAACCCGAGGCCGGCCGCGCATTCCTTCGTTTCACCACGCACCGAATCTGATTTGAGGACACCCATGATCAATCGTCGTTTCCTGCTTCTCGGCCTCGCTGGCGTGCTCGCCGTATCCCCGCTTCGCGCGCAGGCCCCCGCCGCCAATGAGCCTACCGGCATCATGACCGCGATCTACACCCGCGTCGCCAAGGGCAAGGGCGAGGATGGCGGCAACTTCGTCATCGAGAACAAGGCGGCACGCGCGAACTATCTGTCGAAGTCGCTGGCCGCCCAATGGGCCAAGATGGACGCCCGCACGCCGAAGGGCGAGGTCGGCGCGGTCGATTTCGATCCGATCACCAATTCGCAGGATCCGGATGTCGCCTCGTTCAAGGTGAGTCCAGAGAAGCAGGAGGCCGACAAGGCGACGGTCGCCGTCACCATCGCCGGCCATCGCAACGATCGCACGGAACAGGCCGACAACGTCATCCGTTACGACTTCGTGCGCGATGCCGGCCAATGGAAGATCGACGACATCCGCGGCGCCGTCGACGGCAAGCCCTGGTCGATCCGCGAAATGCTGGCCGAATTCATCAAGCAGACCGACAAACCGAAACGAAGGTAGAGAAGCATGACCGCCGTCCGCGACAACAAGGCCCAGAGCCGCTTCGAGCTCGACGTCGAAGGCAGCATCGCTTTTGCAAACTACCGAGCGACGCCGCAGGCGGTCGTCATCACCCACACCGAGACCCCGGCAGCCCTGCGCGGCCGGGGCATCGGGTCCGAGCTCGTCAAGGGCGCACTGGAGTTGATCCGCGCCGAGGGCCGCAGGGTGATCGCGGGCTGCAGCTTCGTCGCCGACTACCTCCGTGACCACCCGGAGAACCGGGACATCATGGCGTGACGTTCCGTAGAATTACCGAGCAAGACGATTGGACCGTGTACTTTAACGCAATGGCTACCCGGATGGATCAGCAATCCCCCGCCGAACAAGCAACCAGACCGGTGGGGAGAGGCTCATGTTCGTCACTGCCATTTTCGACGTTCTCAAGCGCTACGTCCACTACCGCACCCAGCTCGCTTATCTTGACCAGCTCGACGAGCGCACGCTGCGCGACATCGGCTTCAACCGCGACCAGTTGCACGCCGAGGCCTGGCAACGCGCCGGCGTCGTGCACGTCTGAGCCGTTCGAGCAACCTCTCGCGACACGATATCGACGACAAAGGCCCGCGCGATGGCGGGCCTTTCGCTTTTGGGCCGTCGGCGGCCGACGCTCAGTGCTTGATCTCCGGCGGAAGCTTGCCGCCATTGGCGGCGAGCTTGCTCATCACCTGCTTGTGCAGCCACACATTCATGCTGGCCGAGTCGTTGGTGTCGCCACTGTAGCCGAGCTCCTTGGCAAGCTCCTTGCGCGCGGCGAGGCTCGAATCGATGTCGAGCGCCTTCATCAGGTCGACGATCGAGGTCCGCCACTCCAGCTTCTCGTGTTTGGCAGCCGCGGCCTTGTCGACGATCGCCGCCACATCGACGTTTTGCGCCGCAGCAGCCGGGCCCCCGGTCGGAGCTGCCGTGCCGCCTGCCGGCGCGGTGCCGCCCGCGGCGGGCGTGCTGCCGCCGGCCGGGGCAGCCTCGGCATGATGACCGAAAATAGCGCCCATGATCTTTCCGAAAATGCTCATCAATGGCTCCCAATGGATGGTGATCGTAAGAAGAACTCGGCCGGCGTTGTTCCGTTGCAAAGACGGCCGTAGAGCCGCTCCGCCACCCGCCGAGGCCTGCCAAGGCGACCACGGCGACGAATGTGAAGCTTACCCAAGGCGGAATGACGGCGGAATGACTTTGTCCGTGGATGGCTCGGCTTCTTCGGTCGCGGGCACCGTTCTAATGCACCGCGACATTCACAGCACTCACCGAGGCGTGAGTAGGCGCGGCCTGTTTTGCCACTATCCTGATGACTTCCGTTCGCGAATGGCCGCCCCGAGGTTCGTCGCGTCTGGCCATCCGCGAATTTGTTCCAACGAGAAGCGCAGCCCGCCTGCGTGGTTGGGTAGCGCCCTACGCAAGTTGAGGGAGCACACGACGATGGCCACCTACCACAGCAATGCCGCCTCCCACGTTCGGGCGGCAGACGAGGTCGCGGCTGAGCTGACGATTCGTACGATCGACATGTCGAGCCTGATGCGCGCGCTGCGGCTCGGCTGGGACGATTTCAAGGCCGTCCCGAGTCACGCCGTGATGCTATGTGCGATCTATCCCGTTCTCGGCCTGGTGATCGCGCGCGCGGTGTTCGGCTATGCGGTGCTGCCGCTGTTGTTTCCACTGGCGGCGGGCTTCGCCCTGCTCGGCCCATTCGCCGCGCTCGGTCTCTATGAGCTCAGCAGCCGCCGGGACCGCGGCGAGAACACCAGTGCCTGGGATGCTCTGGAGGTGCTGCGGTCGCCGTCGTTCGGCTCGATGCTCGGACTAGGCACGCTGCTGCTCGCGCTGTTCGTCACCTGGGTCGCGACCGCGCAGGCGATCTACGTCGCAGTGTTCGGCTATGGCGGCGCGACGGGCGCGGGCGATTTCCTGCAGCGGGTGTTCACGACGCCGCAAGGCTGGTGGCTGATCGCGGTCGGCTGCGGCGTCGGCTTCCTGTTCGCGCTGCTGGCGCTGTGCCTGAGCGTCGTCTCCTTCCCGCTGATGCTCGACCGACACGCCGGCGCGCTCGAAGCAGTCGTCACCTCGCTGCGCGTGGTGGCCAAGAATCCCGTTCCGGTTGCGGCCTGGGGCCTCATCGTCGCGGTGCTTCTGGTCGCCGGCACGATTCCGTTCTTCCTGGGGCTCGCCGTTGTGATCCCAGTGCTCGGCCACGCCACTTGGCATCTCTACCGCGAAGCCATCGCGATCAATCCCGACGCAGCCCGGATCGTGCCGCCGGCCCCGCGCGGCTCCAAACCCGCGGCCGACTTCCCGGCGAACCTGTTCCCATGGCGCTCGCGCGACGGGATGTGAGGACGCAGCGACGAGTTTGTCACGGCCGCCGGCCTCCCAGGCCGGCGGTCGCCTCGAGAAGCCGCCAGCGTGTTGCAGCGCTCACGAAATCCGACGCCAATGTGATCGAAAGGCCTTGTTGCTGCCGCGGTTACGCCCGACATGGAGCGCGCCCAGCAACGCTTTTTGAATCCATTGCCGTCCAGGTGTTTCGATGATTGCTCGCGTTCTCGCCGTTTCCGCTCTTGCCTGCCTCGCTGCCCTCACCACCCTGTCAGCGCCAGCGCGCGCCGCGGTGCCTTGCGGCAGCGGCAATTTCGACGGCTGGCTCGCCGAGTTCAAGACCGAAGCTGCGGCCAAGGGCATCTCACAAAACACGATCAATGCGGCGCTGACCGGCGTGACGCCCGACCAAAGCGTGCTGAACCGCGACCGCGGTCAGAAGGTGTTCAGCCAGACCTTCGAGGAATTCTCCGGGCGCATGATCCCGCCGCGCATGACCCGCGGCTCCAACATGCTGAAGCAATACGGCTCGGTGCTGTCGCGGATCGAGCAGAGCTACGGCGTGCCGGGCGAGGTGCTGGTCGCGATCTGGGGGCTCGAGACCGATTTCGGCGTCAATGTCGGAAAATTTCCGACCATCCGTGCGCTCGCAACCTTGGCCTATGACTGCCGCCGCGCCGAGCAGTTTCGCGGCGAGTTGCTGGATGCGCTGCGGATCGTCGACCGCGGCGACCTTCAGCCGGCCGACATGCGCGGCGCCTGGGCCGGCGAGATCGGTCAGACGCAGTTCATGCCGTCGTCCTGGATCAAATACGCCGTCGATTTCGACGGCAATGGCCGGCGCGATCTGATCCGCAGCGCGCCCGACGTTCTCGCCTCCACCGCGAACTATTTGAAGGGCTATGGCTGGCAGAAGGGCAAGGATTGGGAGCCCGGCGGCCCGAATTTTGCGGTCATCCAGCAGTGGAACAAGAGCGAGGTCTACGCGCGGACGGTCGCGACCTTCGCGACCCAGCTGGCGCGGGCGCCGTAGCCCGGGTCAGGAATGAGGCCGATCGCGGTATCGCGACCGGCCGTTCGTTCGATGATGCGAACGATGCGCCTGCTACTTGATCATCCCGGCCTGCATCGCCTTGGTCAGGTGCGCGCTGCAGGCGCCCATCTTGCCGCTCAGCAGCGCGTCCTGCGCTGCCGCAATCTCCTTCTGCGCAGTATATCTGGCGTCGCCGTCAGCCATGGCCTCGATCGCCGTCTCGGTCTTCTCCAGATTGGCCCCGCTACAGCCGACGCCATGCATCCGCGCCGCCTGAGCCGGACCGACCGCCACAATTGCCGCAGTGATGAGCGCGGCCCCAAAAAGTTTGTTCATTGTTTTTCCTCGCTGGTGCGACGGCGCCGGCATCATTGCCCAGCACCGCGACACTTTGTCGCACCTTTCGTTATATGCCGCGAAGTGAAATCCGCGCGAGCGGTCCGTGATGGCGATCATCGATTTGAGAGGTGCAACGTATATAATGAATTTATATTCATTTCATTGACCCATGCGTTTCGTGAGGTGTATGTCGGGCATTGGCTTCGTGCCTGGATCAGCCTCGAAGCCGGCATTGCTCGATCCGGCAACTCGAACGGGCGATCGAAAATCCGCATGAATACGGAGCCTTGCGCGGGTCGCTTAGCTGCCGGGCGCCTGCCCGATTCTTACTCAAGGGTTACGCAAGCTATGCGTCCGGGGTTTAGCTGCATCGCAACATTCACGCTTCCGCATCGCAACAAGCTCTTCTATGTTCATTTCAACGATGAGGTTCCGATGAAGAACTGAATCGCGAACTAAAGGAGATTTCTCATGTTGCTCTCGCTCATCCGCATGGTGCAGGCGTTCCGTGAGTATCAGCGCAACGTTGCCGAGCTGTCGCAGCTCAGCGATCGCGAGCTCGCCGACATCGGTCTCGATCGTTCGGACATCCCGCGCGTTGCTGCCGGTCACTACAACGGCTGATCAGCCTTCTTCCGATATCTACCGGACATCGCCCGCCTCGCTGCGGGCGTTGCCGCGTCTAGGCCCTGGCGCAACGAAACACACGCGCCCGGTTTCTCACGCTGAACCCCACTGGCGCATTTGCAGCGCTCGGGAAAAGCGCTACCTGTCCCGCGCATGACAGGGACCAAATCACCTTCGAATACCGTCCACGTGATCGGTGCCGGCCTCGCCGGATCCGAAGCCGCCTGGCAGCTGGCCGAGGCCGGCATCGACGTGGTGCTGCACGAGATGCGGCCGGACCGCATGACCGAGGCGCACCGGACCGCCACGCCTGCCGAGTTGGTCTGCTCGAATTCGTTCCGCTCCGACGATGCCGCCAACAACGCCGTCGGCCTCCTGCATGCCGAGATGCGCCGGCTGGGCTCGCTGATCATGCGGGCCGCTGACGCCAACCAGGTCCCGGCCGGTGGCGCATTGGCCGTCGACCGCGACGGCTTCTCGGCGGCCGTCGCAAGCGCGTTGGAAGGCCATCCACGCATCGCGCTGCGCCGCGGCGAGATCGCGGGCCTGCCGCCCGCGGAGTGGGAGAAGGTGATCATCGCCACCGGTCCCCTCACCTCGCAGCTGCTCGCCGAGGCCATCCGTGACCTGACCGACGAGACGGCGCTCGCGTTCTTCGACGCCATCGCGCCCATCGTGCACAAGGACACGATCGACATGTCGGTCGCTTGGTTCCAGTCGCGTTACGACAAGGTCGGTCCGGGCGGCACCGGTGCCGACTACATCAACTGTCCGATGACGAAAGAGCAGTACGACGCCTTCGTCGCGGCGTTGCTCGCCGGCGAGAAGATCGACTTCAAGGAGTGGGAGACCAACACGCCCTATTTCGACGGCTGCCTGCCGGTCGAAGTGATGGCGGAGCGCGGCCACGAGACGCTGCGTCACGGCCCGATGAAGCCGGTCGGCCTGACCAATCCGCACAATCCGACGGTCAAGCCCTACGCGATCGTGCAACTGCGCCAGGACAACAAGCTCGGCACGCTCTACAACATGGTCGGGTTCCAGACGAAGCTGAAATACGGCCCCCAGCAGCAGATCTTCCGCACGATCCCAGGCCTCGAGAACGCGGAATTCGCGCGGCTCGGCGGCCTGCATCGCAACACCTTCCTCAACTCGCCGAAACTGCTGGATTCGCAGCTCCGCCTGCGCGTCCAGCCACGGCTGCGCTTTGCCGGCCAGATGACGGGATGCGAGGGCTATGTGGAGTCGGCGAGCATCGGCCTGATCGCCGGGCTCTACGCCGCCGCGGAGACACGTGGCGCAAATCTGCTGCCGCCGCCTCCGACCACCGCGCTCGGTGCCCTGCTCGGCCACATCACTGGCGGCCATATCGAAACGATCGATGGAGCGACGCGCTCGTTCCAGCCCATGAACATCAATTTCGGCCTGTTCCCGCCGCTGGCGACGGCCCCGACCCGCAAGCCCGACGGCACGCGGCTGAAGGGCAACGAGAAGACGGTGGCGAAGAAGCAGGCGATGAGCGCCCGCGCGCTGGCCGATCTCGACCGCTGGATCGCCGAGCACCTGCCCGTCGCGGCCGCTGCGTGAGAGTACGATGAGCCTGCCGAAGACCGATTCTGCCTTGCTGGCGGCCCGCTGGAGCGAAGGTGTGCTGCTCAAGCGCGACGTGTTCTCGACCGTCGAGCGCGGCCGCTTCAAGAGCGAGGCCGGCGATGTCGATGCCGTGCTGCGCCGGCTCGACGAGGTGCCGTGGTGGTCGTTCGTGCTGGCGCGGCATTTGTTCGCGCGCGAGCGCAAGGCGCTGATGCGCGCCAAGGGGCTCAACGCCGGCCCTGATCTGCTATGGGCGGGGGATCGCGCGCTGATCCGCGGCTTCATCAATGGCGTGGCGCTGCATCTGGCCAAGCCGCACGGCAACGTCGCCTATTTCCGCTCGGCCAAACAGATGATACGCCGGCTGCATCGCGCCGGGATCACGCACAACGATCTCGCCAAGGAGCAGAACTGGCTCGTCGGTCACGACGGCCATTGCTACGTGACCGATTTCCAGTTGGCCGCCTGCTTCGAGAGCCGCAGCCGGCTGTTCCGGATCGCGGCCTATGAGGACCTGCGTCATCTGCTCAAGCATAAGCGGAGTTACGCGCCCGAGGCGCTGACGCCGAAGGAGCGCAAAATCCTGGCGCGCAAATCGCTGTTCGCGCGCATCTGGCTGATGACCGGCAAAAAGGTGTATCGCGCCATCACGCGCGGCATCTTCAATTTCACCGACCGCGAGGGTGGCGGACGACGCCTGGTCAACGATGCGCCGGTGCTGATGGACATGATCCGGAAGAACCCGGCCGTGCGCGACGCCGCGATCGTTGCCTTCGCCGATCGCCGGACCGGCGTCGGGCTCTATGCGTTCGTCGAGGGAGAGCAGCCGATGCTTGAAACTCAGCTGCAAAACGAGCTTGCTTCAGCCAAGGGCCCGAAGCCGCCGGAGCATATCCAGGTCGTGCATGCCCTGCCGCGCGACGCCAGCGGCAGGCCACGCACTGAACTGTTGCAGCTGGTGGCGATGAACCAGATCGACCTGATCGAGCCGATGCTCACGAGCGACAGCGATCGCGCTTTCCTCAAGGACATCCTGGACTCGCGCAAGAACCTGCGCGACCGGTTCAATTTCGAGGCGGACCTGAAACTGCCTTCGGCCTGAGCGGACGAGACTTCGCGGTCCGACCATTGTATCCTGCGAATGCAATGTCCTTTGGGAGGATCTGGCAATGAACGTCGAGACCCGCGCGGCCGCAACGTCTCGGTCGTCGAACATCGAGATTATCCCGACCGGCCGGCAACTGGGTGCCGAGATTCGAAATGTCGATCTCAAGCATCTGGACGACGCGGGCTTCAGCGCCCTGCTCCGTGCCTTTCACACGCACTCCGTTTTGCTGGTGCGCGGCCAGGGTCTGACGGACCAGGATCTGATCGCCTTCAGCCGCCGCTTCGGCGATCTCGACTGGGCGCCGGTGCAGGAGAACGGCCGGCGCTTCGTCGACGGTCTGCCGGAAATCTACATCGTGTCGAACGTGAGGGTGAACGGCGAGGCGATCGGCAGCCTCGGCGCCGGCGAAGCGGTGTGGCACACGGACATGTCATATCTCGACACGCCGCCGATCGCGAGCGCGCTCTACGCGCTGGAAATTCCCCCCGTCGGGGGCAACACGTCGTTCTGCAGCATGTATGCCGTGTACGACGCGCTTCCTCCTGAACTGAAGCGCCGCGTCGCGGATCTGAAGATCAAGCATGACGGCACCTACAACAGCGGCGGCTTCGTCCGGCAGGGCGTGACGCCGACCGATGATCCGCGCACGTCGCCGGGCGCGATCCATCCGCTGGTCTGCACGCATCCCGATTCCGGCCGGCAGATGCTCTATCTCGGCCGCCGGCGCAACGCCTATCTGGTCGGCCTCGGGCTCGCCGAGTCGGAAGCATTGCTCGACGAGTTGTGGACCTATGTTGCTCGTCCGGAATTCGCCTGGGAGCACGTCTGGAAGGTCGGCGACCTCGTCATCTGGGACAATCGCTGCACCATGCATCGGCGCGATCCGTTCGATGATCATGCGCGGCGAATCATGCATCGAACCCAGATCAAGGGAACAGATCGCCCGCACTGATTCGCTTGCGCGCGGGCATCCGCACGATCAAGCGCCAGAATGCCTGCGAATGAGTTGCAGGTTGCTGGATATTTCCTCGCGCGTCGCCTTGAAGCGTCCAATTTCCGACTCAGAGCGGCAGAGTGTGCCGACAATCGCCAGATCGTGCCGCGATCCTTCCGCGAATTGCCTCCGAGCCGAAACACCCCCGACAAATTACGATGGTTGATTTGCAGGCGCTGGTGAAACTTGGGAGATGACGCAAGTGAGTCTCAGAAGCAACGTTGCTCGAAGCGCCGAAAGCAGCCTCATCCAGGTCATCCCGACGGGAAAGACGCTCGGTGCCGAGGTCTGCAATGTCGATCTCAGATCCTTCGACGATTGGGCGTTCGCCTCGTTCATGCGCGCGCTGCTCAAGCACCAGGTCCTGCTCGTGCGCGGCCAGCGTCTTGGTGAGTGTGACATCGCGGCCTTCAGTCGTCGCTTTGGTCACGCGGATCTATTTTACACCTCCCCCGGCAGCTTGCTGGGCGGCAGGCTGTCGTTCTGCAGCCTCTACGCCGCTTATGACGCGCTCTCGCCGGCGCTGCGCAGCCGCGTCGCTCATCTGAAGGTCCGTCATGTCGCGAGCGACACCGCCGATGATGGACGTCGCACCATCGTCGCAGGCCCCGTGCATCCGCTGGTCGGCAATCACTCCGATACGGGCCGAGCGATGCTCGCGCTTGGGCAGCGCCGCCATTCCTGTGTCGTCGGTCTCGAGCAAGACGAATCGGATGCGCTGCTCGACGATCTCTGGCAGCTTGCCGAGCGGCCCGAGTTCAGCTGGGCCCACACCTGCCGGTCCGGTGATCTCGTCGTCTGGGACACCCGCTGCACGATCCACCGGCACGAGCCGCCAGACATGCCGAGACTCCTTCACAGCCCGCCACTCTGGAATACGATGCCCTCGGCTTGAGCCCGCGAGAGCGTCAGCGCGCGCCAAAACTCGCCGTCCTCGCAGCGCGCCACAGCGTCCACAACGTCGCAAGGCGCGAGCGGGGTTGCGGCTGAAACGGATCGTCGGTGCGGCGATCGGCCCGCGCGAGGTCGCGCCGGACCAGCGCCAGCGGCAGCAGAACCGGCCGCACCGCCGGCGACGCCTGACGCGCCAGCTCGAGGGTGTGATCGAGATGCTGCCGGGCCTGCCCACGCAGGTCCATGATCACATCCTGGATCGCCGATGATGCCTTGCCTGCGAACATCTCCTCCTGGCTGACGCCATGGCGCGCGAGGAGATCGAGCGGAACATAGAGCTGCCGGTGGGCGGCATCGCGCGGCAGCGATGCGATCACCTGGAGCAACCCTTGCGCGATGCCGGCATGGTGCGCGAGGTGATCCGCCTCCGCAAACGGCGGCGCAATGATCTGTGCCGCCAGCGCGAACAGCGCGCCGCGCGTGTCGCCGAGATAGCCGTCCAGCGCCGCCATCGTCGGCATCGGATCGTTGTAGAGATCGAACTGATGCTCATCGATCAGGCGCGTCAGCCGCTCGACCGGAAGCGCGAAGCGCTGCACGGTGAGCAGCAATTCGGCTGCAACGGGATTTCCCTCCGCGCCGCCATGTTCATGACCCGTCAGCGTGTCGTGCCACCACTGCAGGCGGACCTCGCCCGGCAGCGGCTGCGACACGAGATCTCGAATGCGGCTGACCTCGACGTTGAATGCGTATAGCGACAACAGCGCACGCCGGTGCTCGGGCGCCATGAACAGCGTCGAAGCGTAGCGGTCGAAATCATGCTCGCGGACGAGGCTCGCACAGAACGCGGCGTCGCTGTTGGCGCTGGCCTCGCTCATGGGACGGCGATGAGCGCTGCCGCCACCCGCCGCCGCTCGCCGATCATGACGTTGTAGGTGCGAATCGCGGGACCGGTCTGCATCGCATCGAGCACGACGTTCACGCCCCGCAAGGCCGCGCGCAGCGGTGCCGGCGGGATCCAGACATCGTTTCCGGTCCCCACGATCAGTGTGTCGATCTTGTTGGCTGCGTCGAAAACGCGCTGCAACGCGTAGCGGTCGATCTGGCTCGGCTGGGTGACGTCCCAGGCCCAGATCGAATCCGGCAGGCACAGCAGCGAGCCGCGATGCGACATGCCGGCAAAGGCGAAGCCGCCTTTGCCATAACCGTCGATCGGCGCGGACCGCGGGAAATGCGGAGCGTCAGTTGCCATGCGAGACCAACCTCTCAGCCCCGATTCGGGTCCAACGGCTCAAGTCCCGATCAAGGCCTCTTCTTCGGCTCGTCGGCCTGATCACCCCGAACGGCTCCGACGCCGAGATAGATCAGGATCGGCGCGGCGATGAAGATCGAGGTGTAGGTGCCGACCAGCACCACGCCGAACATCATCACCGCGGTGAAGCTGTGGATCGCAGGGCCGCCGAACAAGAGCAGCGCCAGCAGCGCCAGGGTCACCGTGACGTGCGTGATGATCGAGCGCGACAAGGTCGAGTTGATCGATTCGTTGAGCAGCTGCGGCATCGGCATCTTCTTATAGCGCCGCAACATCTCGCGGATACGGTCGTAGATGACGACGGTGTCGTTGAGCGAATAGCCGAGAATGGTCAGCAGCGCCGCGATGCTGGTGAGGTCGAAATCGACCTGGCTGATCGACATGAAGCCGATCGTCAGCACGATGTCGTGGACGTTGGCGATCATGGCACCGAGCGCGAACTGCCACTCGAACCGGAACCAGAGATAGATCAGAATCGAGACGATCGCGAGCATCAGGCCGAGCATGCCGACGGCTAGGAACTCGCCGGAAACGCGCGGACCCACCACCTCGACCCGGCGATACTCGACGGAATCGCCGATCGCCGACTTGACCTTGTTGGCCGCCTCCTGCTGGGCGGCGTCGCCACCCGGCTGCTCGGCAACACGGATCAGAACCCCCGCCGGCCCGCCGAACTGCTGCAGCTGCACCTCGCCCAGACCGAGGGTCGCCAGCGTCGCGCGCATCGCCGCGATGTCGGCGGTGCCGGACTTGGCGCGCACCTCGAGCAAGGTGCCGCCGCGGAAATCGATGCCAAGGTTCAAGCCATGGGTGAAGAACAGCACGATCGCGAGGATCGACAGCGCCGCCGAGATCGGGAAGCTGATGCGGCGGAACTGCGTGAAATCGAAATGCGTGTCGTCGGGAACGATGCGCAGCGACGGCAGCAGGCCGAGCGCGCTGACCACCGTCAGCACCGCGATCAGGATGCCAAGCCCGATGAGAACCCAGTATGTCACAGTAGCTCCTAGATTGGCACGCTTTGCGGCCGCTTCCACCGCACCCAGGCCGCCACAATCAGGCGGGTGAGCGTGAAGGCGGTGAAGACCGTGGTGAGAATGCCGATGCCCAGCGTCACGGCAAAGCCGCGCACCGGGCCGGTGCCGATGTAGAACAGCACGGCTGCGGCGATGAATGTGGTGATATTGGAGTCCAGGATCGTCGCCAATGCGCGCTTGAAGCCCGCGTCGATTGCCGAAATGGCATTGCGGCCGCCGCGCAGCTCCTCGCGGATGCGCTCATAGATCAGCACGTTGGAGTCCACCGCGATGCCGACCGTCAGCACGATGCCGGCGATGCCCGGGAGCGTCAGCGTCGCATTCAACAGCGACAGCACGCCGAAGATCATCGCGACGTTCACCACCACGGCGATGTTGGCGAACACGCCGAACAGCCGGTAGGTCACCAGCATGAACACGATGACGAGGATCGAGCCGACATAGGATGCGAGCTCGCCCTTGGCGATCGAATCGGCGCCGAGGCCCGGACCGACGGTACGCTCCTCGATGACCGTGAGCGGCGCCGGCAGCGCGCCGGCGCGCAGCAGGATCGCGAGCTCGTTGGCGGACTGCACGGTGAAATTGCCGGAGATCTGGCCGGAGCCGCCGGTGATCGGCTCGCGGATGACCGGCGCCGAGATCACCTTGTTGTCGAGGACGATGGCGAACGGCTGTTGGACATTCTCGGTCGTGGCCTGCGCGAACTTGCGCGAGCCGGCCGAGTTGAAGCGGAAGGTGACGATCGGCTCGTTGGTGCGCTGGTCGAAGCCGGTCTGCGCATCGGAGAGATCACCGCCGGAGACAAGCACCTGCTTCTTCACGACATAGGGCTGGTTGGGGGGCGATGCGCTCTGGAGCACCTCGGAATCCGGCGGCACCCGCCCTTGCACCGCCTGATCCACCGGCACGGACGTATCGACCATCCGGAATTCCATCTTGGCCGTGCGCCCGAGCAGGTTCTTGAGCTGCGTCGGATCCTGCAAGCCCGGCACCTGCACCAGGATGCGGTCGTTGCCCTGGCGCTGGATCACCGGCTCCACGGTGCCGAGCTCGTTGACGCGGCGCTCGACGATCTGCATCGACTGCTCGATGGTCTGGCGGATGCGTTCGGTGATGGCCGCCGGCGGGATCGTCAGCCGGACCAGTCCGCCACCGGCATCGCTGACTTCGAGGCTGCGCTGGCCGCTGGAGCCGAGCAGCCCGCCGAGCGGCTGCGAGAGATCGCGCAGCTTGGAAATCGCAGTTCCCGTGTCACTTTCCTTGGTGATCCGGACCTCGACCCCATCACCCCGGCTCACCAATCCGGTGTAGCCGATCTTGGCATCGCGCAGCGTGCGGCGAACGTCGTCGCGCACGGCATCGAGCCGCTCCTTCTTGATGTAGTTGGAGTCGACCTCGAGCAGCAGATAGGAGCCGCCCTGCAGGTCGAGGCCGAGCACCAGCCGGCGCTGCGCCCAGGACGGCCAGGTCTTGACCGTTGCTTCGGAGAAGAAGTTGGGCACCGCGCACAGGCACACGACGAGCGCCGTGAGAATGATGCCCAGCGCCTTCCACCGCGTGAAATACAACATGGAGGTTGTCCGTAAGGGCCGTAGCCGGCCCGAAAAATCAGAACATCACAAAGAGCGACGGCCGGCGTTCGACTGGCCAGGCCGACGATCAGCTCGCGGCCTTCTCGTCCTTCTTGTCGTCCTTTGCATCTGCCTTCGCGGGCTCGCCCTTGGTGCGGACGCCGGTGATCATCTGGCGCATCTGGCGCACGCGAATGCCGTCGGCGATCTCGAACTCGACCTGGTCGTCGTCGACGACCTTGGTGACCTTGCCGACCAGACCGCCCTGGGTCACGATCGTGTCGCCGCGGCGGACGTTCTTGACGAGGTCGGCGTGCTCTTTGACCTTCTTCTGCTGCGGCCGCAGGATCAGGAAATACATGATCACGAAGATCAGCGCGAACGGCAGCAGCGACATCAGCATGCTGTTGGTGTCGCCAGCGCCGGCGGCCTGGGCATAGGCAGGGGTGATCAGCATGTGGTCGATCCTCGTGGGCAGCGCCCGGTGAGACGGGAATAGCCGGCGAACCACGCTTGTCTCGGCGCGGGCCGGCCTCTTGCGAATTTCGCGCGGAATATAGCGGCAGCAGTCCCAATAGCAAGGCGCCCCGCCCCTTCATTTCGCCCCGCTTGCGGCAGCGGGCGAGGCCCGATATGGCTGCCCCATCAGGAACTTGCAGCATGTCGAAAAAACCAGCCAAAGCCCCGTCCCGCGGTCCCGCCCAAACCGTCGTCAGACGTCTCCAAAAAAGCTCCAAGCCCGCAGCGCAAAAGCCGGCGAAGGTCGCGGCAAAACGTCCCGCCGGCCCTGCTCCCGACCACATCGCCGAGCGCATCGCCCGTGCGCTGGAAGCCATTGCGACGCATCTGGCAACAACCCATGCGGGTGCCGCGCCGGCATTGGACCTCAACGCGGCCGACGCCTTCGTCTGGCATCCGGACGGCCGGCTCTCGACGGTGCCGCGCGTCAGCCGTGTCGAGATCGACCTGCTCAAGGGCATCGACCGGATGCGCGACATCCTGATCGAGAACACCGAGCGCTTCGCCAACGGCCTGCCGGCCAACAACGCGTTGTTGTGGGGCGCGCGCGGCATGGGCAAGTCATCGCTGGTCAAGGCCGCCCATGCCAGCATCAATGTCGCCCGCAAGCCGGCGGACCGGCTCAAGCTGATCGAGATTCATCGCGAGGACATCGAGAGCCTGCCCGCGCTGATGGACATCCTGCGTGCCGCGCCGTTCCACTTCATCGTGTTCTGCGACGACCTGTCGTTCGACGGCAATGACGCGTCCTACAAGTCGCTGAAGGCCGTGCTCGAAGGCGGCATCGAGGGCCGCCCCGAGAACGTCATTCTCTACGCCACCTCGAACCGGCGCCACCTGCTCGCGCGCGACATGATCGAGAACGAGCGCTCGACCGCGATCAATCCGGGCGAAGCGGTCGAGGAAAAGGTCTCGCTGTCCGACCGCTTCGGACTGTGGCTCGGCTTCCACCGCTGCAGCCAGGACGAGTACCTCGCGATGGTCAAAGGCTATTGCAGCCATTTCGACATCGCGGTCGCCGAGGATCAGTTGGAGCGCGAGGCGCTGGAATGGGCCACGACGCGCGGCTCGCGCTCGGGCCGCGTCGCGTGGCAGTTCACGCAAGATCTGGCGGGCCGCCTCGGCGTGCGGCTGACAACGCAAAAAGCCGCGCAGTAATCTGCGCGGCCCAGTGTCGTCCACGATTGCGTGAGGTCAAACGACCGGACCTCACGCCCCGTTGAGGAATTGCAGCGGGTCAACCGGCGACGATCCCTTGCGGATCTCGAAGTGGAGCTGCGGCGATCCGACTTCTCCCGATTGACCCGACTTGGCAATGACCTGGCCGCGCTTGATCGGATCACCGCGCTTCACCATCAGCTCACTCGCATGGGCATATGCGGTGACGTAGCCGTTGGAATGCCGCACCAGGACCAGATTGCCATAGCCCTTCAATTCATTGCCGGCGTAGGCGACGACGCCATCTTCGGCCGCCTTTACCGGGGTGCCCTCGGGAACGGCGATGTTGATGCCATCATTGGACTTGCCGTTGGTCTTGGCGCCATAGCTCGTGATCACCTTGCCGCGCGCCGGCCAGCGGAATGTCGGCAGCGAGCTGGTGGTCTCGGCCGGCCGAGCCGGCTCCTCCTCCTTCTCGGGTGCCGGATTGGCCTGGGCCAGGCGGGCGGTCTGGACCGGACCGGCGGCCGTCGCGACCCGTGTGGTCGGCGCTGGCGCCGGCACGGTCGCAACCGCCTGGGGAACGGTTGCGACCGGAACCACCGGCGCAGCTGCCGCCACGGCCCTGCCAGGGACGGTCAGCCTGGTCCCGAGCTTGAGCGGCGAAGCCTGATCGAGATTGTTGGCGCGGGCGAGCTCAGCCGCCGTCAGATGATTCTGGCGGGCGATGCTGGCGAGTGTCTCGCCGCGGTTGACGAAGTGGACGGTGGCCGGAGCTGCGGGCGCTGCGGCCGCCACCGGCTTCGGCGCAACCATTGGCGCCGCAGCAACGGGCTGGGCCGCGGGCGCAGCCGCGACCGTGCCGGGATGCGGAATGATCAGCTGCTGGCCCGGCGACAACGCGCGCGGGCCCTTGTAGCCGTTCGCAGCCAGGATCTCAGCCGGTGTCACGCGATAGCGCTTGGCGAGGATGTCGAGCGTATCGCTGGTGCCGACGATGATCTTGGTGCCGCTGGCGGGACGCGCGGCGGCGACCGAACGCGGCGGCACGGTGCCGGTGGTCTCGAGGCGCGGCTGGGCCGGCGGAGCATAGGAATGCGCCGGCTGTGCATAGGATTGGTGTGCAGCGACCGGGGGTGCAGCCACGGGGACCGCAGCAGGTGGCGCATAGGATGCGACGCCGCGCCCGCCCGAGGATACGCCTCCCGCACCGCCGCCGGCCGGATAGGATTGCGGAGCCCCGACCGCCGGGGGCGGCAGCGCCGAGGACGAGTAGGCCGGCGCCGGCGCCGGAGCGGGCGTGTAGGGCTGGTGCTGCCGGGGCGGCTGCGCCTGCACCGACCCCGTGGAATCGGATGCAAAGGGGTTTGAAAACGGGTTTTGCGTCTGCGACAGCCGCGTCGACATGTCGGCGCTGCAGCCGGCGACGCCGAACGACATCAGCGCCAATGCCGCAACCTGCGGCAGGCGGCGCGAGCGAAGCAACTCGACGGTAGTGGGCATGGTTACTCACTCGTACGCAACAAACAACGAATTCGAGTAAACACAGCCGCGGTAAATAAGCGCTTAAGCCGCGAATAAAGCGTTGTGCGGCCTGCTGATCCGCACGTTTAAAGTTCGCGCGCAATCCCCGGAATTGCCGGCACAAATCGTACGTCGACGAGCTCTTTTCGGTCGAAACGATCGCCCGTTCGCGTGATCCTGACGAGCGTCTGCACCCCGTGTTGGGGCCCGACCGGCGCGATCAGGATACCGTCCGGCTCCAGCCGGTCGAGCAGGCTCTGGGGAATCTCGTCCATCGCCGCCGTCACGATGATGCGACCGAATTGGCCGCCCCCCGGCGGCAGCGCGTAGCCATCGCCGAGCATGACCTCGACATTGAAGCAGGCGAGCTTCTCCAGCCGCTCCCTGGCCTTGTCGGCCAATGTCCGGAAGCGCTCTACCGTCAGGACATGAGCCGCAAGCCGGGACAGGATCGCGGCCTGGTATCCGGACCCGGTGCCGATTTCGAGCACGCGGTGGGTCTTTTGCAGCTTGAGCTGTTCGGTCATGTAGGCCACGACGAACGGCTGGCTGATGGTCTGCCCGCAAGCGATCGCCATCGCGCTGTCGCGATAGGCGTCCGGGCGGTCGGCCGGCAGAACGAACTCCTCCCGCGGCACCTCCTCCATCGCACGCAACACCGCCTGATCGCTGATCCCCCGCCGACGCAGGGTCAGCTGAAACATCATTTTCTCGGGAGGAGCGGCTGGGGGCATCGGGATGTCGGTTGGTGGGCTCGTGGGCAATTTACCTGCGGGGCGAGGGTTGCGCACCGAATTTCCGCGCCCGCGTCGCAACTACGCACCGACATGGTCCCAACGACGACCGCGTTCCGCACGAGGAACCAAGTCGGGTCCGGTTCGTTCACCTTATGGGCGAGCCTGCCCACGCCACGGCGGTGAAAGATGACATTGTTGACGTTGCGCCATAAGCCGTTATTTGCGAGCGTCAAATCGGGTATGGGCAAGGACTGACATCATGACTGCACCGCGGCCGCCGCGCGGCTCTGTGTTTCTGGTTGAAGACGAAGTCATGATCCGGATGATGGTGGCCGACATGCTCGAGGAGCTCGGCTATACCGTCGCGGCCGAGGCCGGCGAAATCGGCGAAGCGATGCGGCTGGCCGAGAGCACCTTTTTCGACGTCGCCATTCTCGACGTCAACGTCAACGGCAAGGTCATCTCGCCGGTGGCCGATCTCATCAAGGCGCGCAACCGGCCCTTCATCTTCGCAACCGGCTACGGCTCGTCGGGATTGCCGGAGGAATATCGCGACCGGCCGGCCCTGCAGAAGCCGTTCCAGCTCGAGACGCTCGGAAAGGCGATCGACCATGCGCTGCGTGGCGCTGAGCCACAGGGGTAGACGGCGCTTCAGCCCAGAATGTCGCTGAGCTTGCCGGAGAACGCCTCGTCCGTGCGATCCAGGCGAAGCGGAGTCACTGACACGTAGTGCGCCGCGAGGGCCGCGAGGTCCGTCCCCTCGTCGGGCACGTCGAGCGAGGCAGCGCGGTCGAAGCCGATCCAGAAATAGGGATTGCCGCGGCCGTCGCGACGCTCGTCGACCTTCAAGAAGCCGAGATTGCGCTTGCCCTGGCGGGTGACCACGACGCCCCTGACCTCTTCCGGCGCACAGGCTGGGAAGTTGACGTTGATCACCGTGTTCCTCGGTACGCCGGCTTCGAGCACCTTGCGCACGATCTGCGGGCCGAATTTGAGCGCGGTGTCCCAGGACGGCTTGTCACGCGTTGCGACGCTGAATTCCTGCGACAGGGCGAACGACGGCAAGCCGAGAATGGTGCCTTCGAGCGCGCCGGCGATGGTGCCCGAATAGACGACGTCCTCGGCAACGTTACGGCCCTTGTTGACGCCCGACAGCACCACGTCGGGCAGCTTCGCCCCCAGGATATGACGGGCCCCCATGATGACGCAGTCGGTCGGCGTGCCGCGCACCGCGAAATGCCGCGGGCCGACCTCGCGCAGCCGCAGGGGGTCATTGAGCGAGAGCGAATGGGACACGCCGCTCTGGTCCAGTTCGGGAGCCACGATCCAGATGTCGTCGGACAGGGCGCGTGCGACCTCCTCGATCACCTTGAGACCCGGCGCATGGATTCCGTCGTCATTGGTGCAGAGAATCCGCATGGCCACCTTTCCATCCCGTTCAAGACGATTGCCGCGGTGTCTTATCTGCTGCGCGACATCGAGGCAAACCCGCCGCCTCGAGCCGGGTTCGGCAGTGGTTCAGGGCCGAATCCGCCACTGCGGCAGGAACCTGGCGAGCTTCCCTCGCGTACCCAGCCGGAGCAACGCGGCGGGGGTGACGGACACATGGGACGCTGGCGGAGGGACCGGCGAAGGCACAGCGGACTCGGCCAGCGGCGGCGCCGGAAACCGGGCCCGCGCAACACCCAGCGCCTTGTCGAAATCAGCAGCGTTGAACCAGGCCTGATGGCGCAGGGCCTCCGGCGGGCCATCATGCCACACCGCTGCACGATCGATATCGAATGCTCCCTTCAGGCGCTGGTCGACCGCCTGGATGCCGGAGCCGGTGACGGCCCATTGCCGTCCGATCCAGAAAATATCCCGATGCAGAGCCATGATGCCGGTATCTGAAAAGCAATTGCTGAACAGAACCGAGGATACGACCCGTCGGCGCCCACACAATGGCGGCGACCTGGGCGGATGCAATTTGCCGCGGCGCTATGGCTCCGCGGCCACCACCTTGAGGCCGCCCATATAGGGCTGCAGCACATCGGGGACGGCGATCGAGCCGTCGGCCTGCTGATAGGTCTCCATCACTGCGATCAGCGCGCGGCCGACTGCCGTGCCCGAGCCGTTCAATGTGTGGACGAAGCGCGGCTTGCCGTCGCTTCCGCGATAGCGTGCATCCATGCGGCGTGCCTGGAAGTCGCCGCACACCGAACAGCTGGAGATCTCGCGGAAGGCGCCGCCATCGCCCTGCCCGGGCATCCAGACCTCGATGTCGTAGGTCTTCTGCGAGGAGAAGCCCATGTCGCCGGTGCACAGCGTGATGACGCGATAGTGCAGATCGAGCCGGCGCAGCACTTCCTCGGCGCAGGCCAGCATGCGCTCGTGCTCGTCCTTGCTGGTCTCCGGCGTCGTGATCGAGACCAGCTCGACCTTGGTGAACTGATGCTGACGGATCATGCCGCGGGTGTCGCGGCCGGCCGCGCCCGCCTCGGCGCGAAAGCACGGCGTCAGCGCCGTGAGCCGCATCGGCAACTCCTTCTCGTCAACGATGGACTCGCGCACCAGATTGGTCAGGGCCACCTCGGCAGTTGGAATGAGACCCAGCCGCTCGGTCCTGAGGCGCTCATCCGGCGCTGCAATCAGCTCGCCCTTCACGGCCCAGAACTGGTCGTCCTCGAATTTCGGCAATTGGCCCGTACCGAACATGACGTCGTTGCGCACCAGCAGCGGCGGATTGATCTCGGTGTAGCCGTGCTCGGTCGTATGAAGATCGAGCATGAACTGCCCGAGCGCGCGCTCGAGCCGCGCCAGGCCCCTCTTCAGCACGACGAAGCGCGCGCCCGACAGCTTCGCAGCCGATTCGAAGTCCATGGTGCCAAGAGCCGCACCGAGATCATCATGCGGCTTCGGCGCGAAGGCGTAGTTGCGCCGGGCGCCGAACATGTGGCGCTCGACATTGTCGTGCTCGTCCTTGCCGTCCGGCACCTCGTCGAGCGGCAAATTGGGAATCGCCGAAAGCTCGCGCGCCAGCTCCTCATCTGCCTGCTTCGCGGCCGCCTCGAGCTCCGGCATGGTGGTCTTGAGCTTGGCGACCTCCTCCATCAGCGCCGATGCGCGCGCGTCGTCCTTGGCCTTCTTGGCCTCGCCGATTTCCTTGGAGGCGGCGTTGCGCCGCGCCTGCGCCTGCTCGGACGCCAGGATCGCAGCGCGACGCCGCTCGTCGATGGCGAGCAGCTGCGACGACCGGGGCGACAGACCCCGGCGCGTCAGCGCCGCATCGAAACCTTGCGGATTGTCGCGGATCGATTTGATGTCGTGCATGGTCGTTCGGTCCTGGAGACGAAAAGATCTCGGCGAGTCGCCCGGGGTCACGGGCCGGCTTGCACTACCGCGAATGGCAGCGGATGGGAACAGGCCAGGCCGGGCGGGAAGCCCGGCCCTACTCGGCCGGATTGCTGGGCAGATTGCCGGCGCCGGACGACGTGCCGGAGCCCGACTTCGCAGCCGCTTGCTTCTCGACGATCCCCACCGCGATGATGGCGCCTTCGTAGAGGGCCAGCAGCGGGATCGCCAAGGACGCTTGGCTCAGCACGTCCGGCGGCGTCAGCACGGCGGCGATGATGAAGGCGATGACGATGAAATAGCGCCGTTTCTCTTTCAGCATCTGCGAGGTCACGATGCCGATGCGACCAAGCAGGGTCAGGATCACCGGCAGCTGGAACGCGATGCCGAAGGCGAAGATCAGCGACATCATCAGCGACAGATATTCGCCGACCTTGGGCATCAGCGCGATTTGCGCCGTCTCGGGGCCGCCGAGCTGCTGCATGCCCAGTGAGAAGCGCACGATCATCGGCCACACGGCAAAATAGACCAGCATGGCGCCGAGGACGAAGAAGACGGGGGTCGCTATCAAGTAGGGTAGGAAAGCATTGCGTTCGTGGCGATACAGCCCCGGCGCCACGAACTTGTAGATCTGCGTCGCGATGATCGGGAACGAGATGAAACCAGCGCCGAACATCGCGAGCTTGAGCTGCGTGATGAAATATTCGAGCAGCTGGGTGTAGATGAACTTGCTGTTCTCGGCCCCTGCCACCCAGACGAACGGCAGCACCAGGATGTTGTAGATCTGCTTGGCGAAAAAGAAGCAGAAGATGAAGGCCACGCCGAAGCCGAGCAGTGCCTTGATCAGCCGCGACCGCAGCTCGATCAGGTGATCCATCAACGGGGCCTTGCTGGCCTCGATATCTTCGACGGTCATGACGCTTTGGCGTCCTTCAGACGTTCAGCTTCTGCTGACGCAGACATTTCAGGCTGCGGCTCGGGCTTGATTTCACGCACGATCGCCAGCGGCTCGCCCACGGCTTGATGGACTTCAGCCTCCACGAAGGTCTCGGCCACTGGAGGTTCGGGGGTGGTCGGGGTCATCACAGGAGGCTCGGGCGAAGCAGCAGCCACGTCCGATGCTGGTGCCGGCTCGGCGGACTTGTCGATCCCCTCGATATCGAGCGCCTTGTCGACGTCGCGCTGCAACGAGGAGATCACGCCGGTCGGGGTGAAACCGCTGGCCGCCTCGCGGACCTCATCGAAACTCTTCTTGAGGTCGGCCATCTCCGCTTCGCGCATCGCCTCCTGGAACTGGCCCTGGAACTCCGAGGCCATCCGGCGCGCCTTGCCGATCCATTGCCCGACCATGCGCAGGACGCCCGGAAGCTCCTTGGGACCGATCGCGATCAACGCGACGACCCCAATGACGAGCAGCTCACTCCAGCCGATATCGAACATGAAACAATCCGCCTACGCGACGACGCCTCTGATCCCGCCTGCCCGGGCCTGTCCGAACAGGTCCCGGTGCCGTCCCTGCGGGAGCGCGCCGCCCGCGCCTTTCACGCGCAGATCACACGGCTTTGCTGCCGACATCCGTGCGGGTGGCTGAAGGTGTCGCGCCGTGGTCGATCGACTTGACTGGCTCGGTCTTCTCCGGCGCCTTGTCGTCGTCCTGCATGCCCTTCTTGAAGGCCTTGATACCCTGCGCGACGTCGCCCATCAGATCGGAAATCTTGCCGCGCCCGAACAACAGCAGGACGACCGCGATCACGACGATCCAGTGCCAAATGCTAAGCGAACCCATCCTGCAACCCTCCAAACACCGGCGCAGCCTTCACCCGACTGCCCGTCGACGCTACCGCCGAAACCGCGCCATATCCATGGACTTGACCGCGACACTTCGCTTCTAGCATTCGATTGCGAAACAGCAACACGAACGCGGCCTGTCACTGGCCAAAATAGCGCGCGGACAGCCCGATCTGGGCGGAAGGTAGGCGCCAACGCCTCCAAAAACAAGCACTTAAGGTCCGACAAATCGAGGCCGGACCTACGCAATAACGCGAGTGTTAACGGCTCCGACCGCTAGTTTCGGTGCGGCGAGCCGTCCTCGTCGGTATCGCTGTCGTGCGCGTCATCGGCTGCGTCGATCTCGTCGTCTGTCGCGTCGACCTCGGCCTGTGCTTCTGCCTCGTCGTCTGCCTGAGCGTCAGCGTCGGCAGACAGCTCGATAACGGCCCCGTCGTCCGGCCCGACCTCGATCTCCTCGACGGCCAAGTCCACCTCGGTGATCTCGGTTTCCGCATCGTCGCCCGGCAGTTCCAGATCGCCAATGGCGACCTGCGAGGAGGCGTCGTCCTGAACGGAGGTCTCAGCGGTCACCATGTCGCCCGCGGCGGCCTCGGCCGCAGCCGTGTCGGCTGCGGCTGTTTCCATCTCCGCCGTTTCGGCCTCTGCGGCCTCAGCTTCGCCCGGTTCGGCCTCGACCGCCGGCGCAAGCGCCAGATCGAGATCGCCCGGGTCCAGCGGCTCCTCGTCCTCCCGGAGCGTCGGATCGTCCGATGGCGTCGGGACGGTGAAGCCGGTCGGCAGGCGGGAATCCAGCAGGCCCGTGCCCTTCAGCTCTTCCAGGCCTGGCAGATCGCCCAGGGTCTCCAGGCTGAACTGGGCCAGGAACGCATCGGTGGTGCCGAAGGTCAGCGGACGGCCCGGGGTCTTGCGGCGCCCGCGTGGCTTGATCCAGCCGGTCTCCAACAGAACGTCCAACGTTCCCTTGGAGGTGACGACGCCGCGGATCTCTTCGATCTCGGCACGCGTCACCGGCTGGTGATAGGCAACGATGGCCAGAACTTCGATCGCCGCGCGTGACAGCTTGCGCGTTTCGGTGCTCTCGCGCGTCATCAGCCAGGCGAGATCACCGGCGGTACGGAAGGTCCACTTGTTGGCGACGCGCACGAGGTTGACGCCGCGATTGGCGTATTCCGCCTGCAGTTGCGCCAACGCGGCCTTGATATCGACACCTTCAGGCATACGCTTGGCAAGCGTGGCCTGCTCGAGCGGCTCGGCCGAGGCAAACAAGAGTGCCTCGAGGATGCGCAACTCTTCGGGGCGCACCTCGGGCTCGCTCGTCGCGATCTCGTCGGGCTCTTCCATGCGCAGTTCCGCCAAGCTTGCCATGGCAGGGTCTCCTTCTTCGTTACTCAACCGTCAAGTCCGGCGCAGCCATGGCGCCGGGCTGGATCGGTGGACGCTTACGAAAATACAGCGGCGCGAACGCCTGCTTCTGGTTCAGCTCGAGCTGCCCTTCGCGGACCAGCTCCAGCACGGCCGCAAAGCTCGATGCGAAGACGGTGGCCTTTTGGGCCGGCTCGGCGACGTAGCTCAGCAGATAGTCGTCGAGACATCCCCAGTCGTCCGACACCTCGGTCATGCCGACGAGCCGTTCGAGCGACGCGCGCGCCTCGGCGAGCGACCAGACGGTGCGCTTGGCCATATGAACGGATGTCACGACACGTGCCTGCCGCTGAATGGCGTAGGCCGACAGCAGGTCGAACAGGGTGGCTGTGAACTTGGGGCGGCGGACTTCCGCGATCTCTTCCGGATTGCCGCGGGGAAACACGTCGCGCTGGAACTGCGGCCGATTCATCAGACGATTGGCGGCCTCGCGGATCGCCTCCAGGCGGCGCAGCCGGTTGGCGAGCGCGGTCGCCATCTCCTCGGCGCTCGGCCCTTCCTGCGCTGGCGGCTCGGGCAACAGGAGGCGCGACTTCAGGAAGGCGAGCCAAGCCGCCATCACCAGATAGTCGGCAGCGAGCTCGAGCCGGATCTTGCGCGCGGCCTCGATGAACTGGAGATACTGGTCGGCCAACGCCAGGATCGAGATCTTGGCGAGGTCGACCTTCTGCTGCCGCGCCAGCGCGAGCAGCAGATCGAGCGGGCCCTCGTAGCCCTCGACGTCGACGACCAACGCCGGTTCGGCCTCGGCCAGCTCCGTGGTGGGCCGGCCGGTTTCAAACGACAGAATTTCAGCGGTCATGCGCTCGCGGGTCCCAGCCGGTTGATCAAGGCGTCGAGCTCGCCGCGCGCGGCGTCACGATCGAAGCCTGTGGGTGCCTTGCGCGCCGCAAGCGCGCGATCGGCGCGAACCAGAGCCTGGCCGGCCAGCTCCGGCGTCTCGGCCGCGACCGCCTGCATCTCGTCCAGTCGGCCGTTGCAGTGAAGAACCATGTCGCAGCCGGCCGCCACGATCGCACGCGTGCGCTCGGCGATCGATCCGGCCAATGCGTTCATGGAAACGTCATCACTCATCAACAAACCCTGGAACCCGATCCGTTTGCGAATCACCCGTTCGATCATTGTCGCAGAAGTCGTGGCCGGATGGGCGGCGTCGATCGCGCTAAACACAACATGTGCAGTCATCGCCATCGGGAGGTCGGCCAGCGGCCTGAAGGCGGCGAAATCGGTTGCGTCGAGTTCCGCTTCTGGCGTGTCCACGGTCGGCAGCCGGAAATGGGTGTCGGCGGTGGCACGGCCATGCCCCGGAATGTGCTTCAGCACCGGCAGCACGCCGCCCTGCTCCAGCCCCTCCGTCACCGCCCGGGCGATCGCCGCCACCTTTTCTGGCGTCGTGCCATAAGCCCGATCCCCGATCACCGCATCAGCGCCGGCGACGGGGACGTCGGCGAGCGGCAGGCAATCCACGGTGATGCCGAGCTTGAGCAGGTCGTCGGCGATCAGGCGGGCGCTGAGCCAAGCGGCACGGAGGCCTGCGGCCGAATCAAGATCGTAGAGACGGTCGAACACCACGCCTGCGGGATAGGCCGGCCAATGCGGCGGCCCCAGCCGCTGCACCCGGCCCCCCTCTTGGTCGATCAGGACTGGAGCCTCGGCGCGGCCGACGCAGGCCCTTAATTCCTCAACCAGTGCAGTCACTTGGGTGGGTGACTGGACGTTGCGTTTGAACAGGATGAAACCCCAGGGGCTGAACTCGCGGATGAACGCGCGCTCTGCGTCGGTGAGATCAGGCCCGGAGATGCCGGTAATGAAAGCCCGCATGGTCATGCGGGCCGCATAGACCCCGCCTCGGGGGCGGTCAAGCAAGCCTTACTGGTTGCTAAACGGGAAACACTGTCCGCCGGCGGTTTTCAACGATCCGCACATCTTGTTGGCCTCTTCCTTCGTCGCGAAAGGCCCGACGGCTGCGCGGTACCTGACACCGCCCTTCTCACCCAGATCCATCCGCCTGATGATCGGCTCATATTTGCCCAGCACGGCGCCGTATTTGTCCTGCACCGCCTTGTAGGACGACATCGCCTCCGCCTCGCTGGCCTGCGACGAGATCGAGACCAGATAGCCGCCGGTACGATCATTCTGGGTCTGCTCGGTGACCGGCACGGCCGCGGCGATGCGCGCCGGTGCGGCGGCCTGCGGTGTCAGCGGCATCGGGCTGTCATTGGCGGCCGACGCGTTGGCGTTGGCCGGCGATTTGCGGCCCTTCGGCGTCGCCGCCGGCTTGGTTGCAGGCGTCGCCGGCATCGGCGGATCGGCCGCTGCGGCCTGATTGCCCCCCGTCACGGACAGCGTCTTGATCGGACGCGGATCACTGTTGGGCAAAATGCCATTGGCGTTGGCCATTTGCGACATCGGGGCCGCACCGGCGCTGACCGGCGGCGGAGCCGCATTCTGGTTCATTTGCGGGAACACCACGCGCGGATTGCCGCCGCGGGCGTTCAGATCCATCGGCGTCTCCTCGCGGGACACCAGCTTCTCGCCGCCGTCATTGCCGAGCAGGCGATCCGGCACCTTCGGCGTCGGATCCTGCTGGGCCATGATCTTGGTCGGACTGTTGTCGGCGCGAATGATCGGCGGCTCGCCAGTGCGGCCGGACGAGATGTAGGTCTTGTAGCCATAGGCGCCGCCGGTGCCGACCACCGCAAGGGTCAACACCGCGAGCACGGTGCTCATGCCGCTGCGCCGCCGCGGCCGCTCCTCTTCCTCGCCCTCGTCGTAGCCGTCCTGATAGCCGTATTGGCCGTCCTGGAAATCGTTGTCGCCCTGAAACCCCTGCTGTCCCGAGCCCATCTGCCCGAACAGCGCATCGTCATAGCGCGAGGAGTCCGGCTCGTTGTCATCGAAGCTGTTGTCGCGGTTGTAGTCGCGGTCGTTCTCGGCGAACCCGTGGCGCGACTCCCCGACGCTGTAGTCGAGCTTGGACAGCTGGTCGGCGAACTCCGCGTTCGGATAACCCTGCTGCTGCCGGGGCGCGGGCGCGAAATCCTGGTCCGGGAAGCCCGGCTGGCCGCGCGGATCCTGATAGCCCGCCGGAAAGGCCGGCGGTGCCGGCGCCGGCTGCGGCGGCTCGCGGCCGATGTCGGCGAAGGGATTGGCGGCGGCAGGCTGGGCACGTTGCATCCAGGCCGGAGCGCCGGCAGGAGGCATGCCGGGAACCGGCTGTTCTGGCGCGGGCGCGGCGGGGCGCACCATCGGACGCGACTGAGGTTGAGGAGTTGCCCGGCCCGACGCGGCAAAAGGATCGTTCTGCCCGATCAGGCGAGCGAGTTCGGCGAGCGGATCGGCATCGGCCTGCTGGTTTCCACCACGGCCAAAACCATCAGCGGGAAAGGGTCTGTCCTGGTAACGATCAGCCATCGTGATGAAGCGTCCCTGCGGGTGAGCCGCATATGCGTCCTAAGGCGGACCCTGCCAGATTGAGGCCCCCAACTGAAGTCGTGTGTTTCCCCCAATCAGCGCATTGCATCAGGAGCATTAACGCCCAAGATCGCAAGTCCCGACGCCAGAACCGAGACGACGCCCTGAACCATGGCCAAACGTGCCTTGGTCAATTCTGCATCATCATCGATAATGAAGCGTAAATAGGGCAAATCCCGCCCCCGCGTCCAGAGGGCGTGAAATTCGCTTGCAAGTTCATATAGGTAGAAGGCGATCCGGTGCGGCTCATGCGCTACGGCCGCGCTCTCAACCGTACGTGGGTACAGTGCCAGCCGTTTCAAGAGGTCGTGTTCAGCCGGGTCGGATAGTTTTTCGAGATTCGCCTGCGCCAGGAACGCGAGTCGCGCGCCCTCCGCCTCCGGCAATTCGGGCAGGCTTTCCCGGGCATTGCGGAAGATCGAATGCCCTCGCGCGTGGCCGTACTGGACGTAGAACACGGGATTGTCGCGCGACTGCTCGATCACCTTGGCAAGGTCGAAATCGAGCACGGCGTCGTTCTTGCGGTAGAGCATCATGAAACGGACCGCATCGCGCCCCACTTCATCAACAACTTCCCGCAAGGTGACGAAGTCGCCGGAGCGCTTCGACATCTTCACCGGCTCGCCATTGCGCAACAGCTTGACGAGCTGCACGACCTTGACGTCGAGCACGGCCTGCGCAGCCGTGACGGCCTTCACCGCCGCCTGCATGCGCTTGATGTAGCCGCCGTGATCAGCGCCGAATACGTCGATCAGGTCGGCGAAGCCGCGCTCGAACTTGTGCCGGTGGTTGGCAATGTCGGAGGCGAAATAGGTGTAGCTGCCGTCCGACTTGATCAGTGGACGATCGACGTCATCGCCATAGGCGGTGGCGCGGAACAGGAGCTGCTCGCGATCCTCCCAATCCTCCACCGGCGCGCCCTTGGGCGGCGGCAGACGGCCTTCATACACGTCGCCCCGCTCGCGCAGGAACTCGATCGTGTCGGCAACCTTGTTGGTGCTACCTGCAATCAGCGAGCGCTCCGAAAAGAACACGTCATGACGGATGTTCAACGCGGCGAGATCGTCCTTGATCTCGGCCATCA
Organism: Bradyrhizobium sp. SZCCHNR1098; assembly: GCF_032489375.1. Taxonomy (NCBI): domain Bacteria; kingdom Pseudomonadati; phylum Pseudomonadota; class Alphaproteobacteria; order Hyphomicrobiales; family Nitrobacteraceae; genus Bradyrhizobium; species Bradyrhizobium sp. SZCCHNR1098. The sequence goes on along the minus strand of NZ_JAUEXY010000007.1, from coordinate 207,927 downwards.
TCATCGCGATCGCCTTGTCGCGTACGATCGGCAGCCACTCGGTCTCAGCGAGCGCCTTGAGCTTGTCGCCGTACTCGCTCGCGAGCGCCTGCCCGACCGGCTTGAGATAGTCGCCGGGATAGAGCCCATCCGGAATCGCGCCGATATCCTCGCCGAGCGCCTCGCGATATCGGAGGAAGGCGGAGCGCGCGAGCACGTCGACCTGCGCGCCGGCGTCGTTGATGTAGTACTCGCGCGTGACGTCGCGCCCGGCGAACTGCAGCAGGCTGCATAGCGCATCGCCGAACACCGCGCCGCGGCAGTGCCCGACATGCATCGGCCCGGTCGGATTGGCCGAGACGTACTCGACATTTACCTTCGGCGCGCCGGGCACCGGCGCGACGCGCCCGTAGGCGGCGCCTTCGCGCAGGATCGTGCCGAGCGCTTGCGCCCAGACTGCCGGCTGCAGGGTCAGGTTGATGAAACCGGGCCCCGCGACATCGACCTTCGCCACGAGAGCATCGGCGCGCAGCCGCTCGGCGATCACATCGGCGAGTTCGCGCGGCTTGGCCTTCGCCTCCTTGGCGAGCACCATTGCGGCATTGGTGGCCATGTCGCCGTGACTCGGATCGCGCGGCGGCTCGACCACCACGCGCGAAAAATCGATGCCCTCGGGCCAGCCGCCCTGCTTGGCGAGCGCGGCGCAGATGGCGTGGACACGCGCGAGCATGTCGGCAAAAAGGTAAGGGGTGGAAGCTTGTTCGACCATGCCGCCGCCTAACGCAAATCCGGAGTCGAGTCAAAAAGCCGGTGGTGCTCCGTTAAGGCGAAACGGTCCGTCATTCCGGCGATAAAGTGGCCGATGCGGCGAGCCCGATCGCCCTCGCCCTCGCAACCGTCCAGCCAGCCCGCGGGCAGCGTCGAACCGTCCTCATGGTAGCGGCCGTACAGGTCGGCGACGATGCGCTCGGCATCGCGCATCACCCGCATCACCCGCTCATGGCGGTACATCCGCTGCCAGAGAAACCCCTTGATGGTCGCCTCGTGCTCGGCCACATCGGCCGGAAATGCCACCAGCGGCCCGCTGTGCCGCCTGATGTCGTGAGGCGACATCGGCTGCGCCCGCGCGATCCGGCGCTCGGTCTCGGCCGCCACGGCTGCGATCAGGTACGAGATCAGCTCGCGCACCAGTTCGGCGCCGCGCCGGATCGGATCGAGCGCCGGATATTGGCGGTCGATCTCGGCGATCATCGCCGCGAGCAGCGGAATCTCCTTGAGGTCGTCGACCGTGAACAGGCCGGCGCGCAGCCCGTCGTCGATGTCGTGGGCATCATAGGCGATGTCGTCCGCCAGCGCCGCGACCTGGGCCTCGAGCGAGGCGTAGCTCCACAGCTCCAGGTCGAACCGGGCGTTGAACTCGGTAATTCCCGGCGGGATCGGCTCCTGCAACGGCCCGTTGTGCTTGACGATGCCCTCGAGCGATTCCCAGGTCAGGTTGAGTCCGTCGAAATCCGGGTAGCGCTGCTCGAACGACGTGACGATGCGCAACGTCTGGGCATTGTGGTCGAAGCCGCCATGGTCCGCCATGCAGCGGTTCAGCGCGCGCTCGCCGGCATGGCCGAACGGCGGATGGCCGAGATCATGCGCCAAGGCCAGCGTCTCCGTCAGGTCCTCGTCGAGGCCGAACTGGCGGGCGAGCGCGCGGGCGATCTGGGCGACTTCCAAAGAATGGGTCAGACGGGTGCGGTAGTGGTCGCCTTCGTGGAAGACGAACACCTGGGTCTTGTGCTTCAGCCGTCGGAAGGCGGTCGAATGGATGACCCGGTCGCAATCGCGGCGAAAAGCGCTGCGGGTGCGGGACGGCGGCTCGGCGAACAGGCGGCCCCGGCTGCGATCGGGATCGCAGGAATAGGGAGCGCGGGGGGCAGCCATTCCGACCGACACGGGCGATTGTTCCTTTTGCGGTTTGATTCCTCGGCGGAGCCCACTTAACTATGGGGAGTGCCCGGCACCAAATGAATAGGGCATGACGCGCCTCCCGGAGACCCATTGCCATGACTGATGCCTCGACCGGCCCCGTCACCATCAGCGAACGCGCCGCCCGCCGCATCGGAGAGATCCTCGGCAAGGAGAGCGCCGGCGCGATGCTGCGCATCTCGGTCGAAGGCGGTGGCTGCTCCGGCTTCCAGTACAAGTTCGACATCGACCGCGCCAAGGCGGACGACGATCTCGTCATCGAGCGCGATCGCGCGGTGGTGCTGGTCGATCCGGCCTCGGTGCCGTTCCTCGCCGGCTCGGAGGTCGATTTCGTGGACGACCTGATGGGCGCCTCGTTCCGGGTCAATAATCCCAACGCCACCGCCTCCTGCGGCTGCGGCACCAGCTTCTCGGTCTAGCCTCCGTCGTATCGGTCAGACCTCCGCGGTAACGGCAGGGCCGTCGGACGGCGCAAGCGTTGGCCCTTCAAGGCTCGGTGCGGGCGTTCCGATTGCCTTCAGCATCGCCGCCACCATGGCCGGCTTGCGCAACGGCTTGGCCAGAAAGTCGGTCATGCCGGCCTCGCGGCACTGCTTGATGTCGTCCGGGAAGGCGTTGGCCGTGAGCGCGATGATCGGGAGCTCGGCGAGCCGCCCGCCCCTCGCCCGGATGGTCCGGGTCGCAGTGATGCCATCCATCTCGGGCATGCGGACGTCCATCAGCACCAGATCGAATTCCTGTTCGTCCGCCGCCTTCACCGCCTGCAAGCCATCCGGAACGATGCATTTGTCGACCGCGAACTCCTGCAGCATCTTCGACACCACCATGCGGTTGGTGGCGTCGTCCTCGGCGATCAGGACGCGCAACGGACGGCCGAGCGCTTCGATCCGCGCCTTGAGGTCACCGGCGCCGACGCGGTCGCCGCGCTGATCGGACACCTGCTTGTCGCTCCACGGCAGGGTCAGGCTGAAGCGGAAGGTCGAGCCTTCGCCCTGTACCGACGACACCGCAATCGATCCGCCCATCTGCTCGATGATGCGCCGGGAGATCGCGAGCCCCAGCCCGGTGCCGCCGAAGCGGCGATTGATCGACGCATCGGCCTGGGCGAAATCCGTGAACAGCTTGCCGACGCGATCGGCGGGAATGCCCATGCCGGTGTCGGAGACGCGCCACTCGATCGTCGCCTTGTGATCGTCCCGCGTGCGGCAGGCTACGGCAATGGTGACGCCGCCGCGCTCGGTGAACTTCACCGCGTTCGATGCAAGATTGATCAGGACCTGGCGAATGCGCGCCACGTCGCCCTTCAGAGCCGGCGGCAGCTTCGGATCGATGTCCGCGTTGACCAGCAGGCTCTTCGATTTCGCATTGACCCCCATGATGGCGGTGACCGCCTCGACCAGGGCTGCCGGCGAAAAATCCACCGTCTCGAATTCGAGCTTGCCGGCATTGAGCTTGGACAGATCGAGGATGTCGTTGAGGATGCGCTGCAGATTGTCGCCGGACTCGCGGATCGTCATGACCGCGTGGCGCTGCTCATCGTCGAGCTTTGTCTCCAGCAGGGTCGAGGCGAGCCCGAGCACGCCGTTCATGGGCGTGCGGATCTCGTGGCTCATCATCGCCAGGAAGTCGGACTTGGCACGGCTCTCGGCCTCCGCCTGCTCGGCCCGCCAGCGCTCGGTGACGTCGCGGCCGAAGCCGCGATAGCCCGCGAACTTGCCCTCATGGTCGCGCGCCGGCCGCGCCGTCAGCGCCCAGCGGCGGCGCTCGCCGCCCGCGACCACGACATGGATCAGGATCTCCGGGATCGACAGCCGCTTTGCCATGCGGTCGGCGAGAGTCGAAAGCGTCGCCGTATCCGTCGGGCAGAGATATTTCAGCGTATCGATCAGCCGCTCGCCCTTGAGCTGATCGAGCGGAAGCTGCGCCACGTCGGCGAAGCGCTGCGGCGCGTCGATCAGACGGCCCTCGGCATCGGTCTGCCACAGCCAGCTCGCGGCGTTCTCCTGGAATTCCTTCAGCAGCAGCGAGATCGTCTCGTTCTGGCGCTCATGCCGGATCTGCGCCTTCAGGTTCTCCAGGAACACGTTGCCGTGCGACACCAGGTGACGCACCATGAACGAGGTGTAGAGCAGCAGGAACACGACGAGCACGAGATAGGTCGCGCCGCCGCACAGAAACAGCGACCCCACCGAGGCGAGCATCAGGGTCCAGGTGTAGGCGAGGCCGGCCCGCGGCACGCTCGACATCGCGAACGCGCCACCGGAGATCATCCCGGTCATCAGCGAGCCCACGATGATCTGCAGATGCGGATCGACCTGCGGCATCACGATCAGCGGCAGCGATCCCCAGATGGTCGCCAAGAAAAACGCCTGGAGCGTCATCCGGGAGATGGCGCGTTCGGACGCCTCCTGCGGCCGCGACTTGCGCGCGCGCCACCAGCCGCGCAGCGCCATGCCGCCGGCCACGGCGATCGCGGCGCCCCACGCGATGAGGAAGAGATTGGAGACGGTGCTCCAGAACACGCCGAGAATGATCGCCGCGTTGGCGAAATTGATGCCGATGGTCACGGGGACGAGGCGCGCGACGGCATCGACCTGCTGCGCCCGGATGCGCCGGCGATCGCGCTCGGTCAGCGCTTCATCGTCGAGACCTTCGATGGCGCCGAAGCCGCCGATCCAAAGGAAGAAGGCACCCAGCGGGCTGCCACCGGCCGTTCGCTTCGAGCGCGTGGGATCCCCAGGCCAATTCATGAGCGCGCAGAACCTTCCTTGTGATCCCTTGCCATGCCTGACCGGCTGCTTCAGCCGCGTTAATTGTCCCGCCCGTAGAATTACGGAAGCTCCGAACGCGCGCGCTGACAGGGCTGGATGCAACTCGTCGTTCTCGCGGCACGATATGCCCGAGTCATGATCGTCGATTTCACCCTCGTTGAGGTCGAGGGCGCAGGGAATGCCGGGTGCTGGCCGCAACCCATGGCCCGCCTGCAGAAAAAAAGCAGGCGGCAGTCACCACAGGTCCAGCCGGTCAACCGGCATTCCCTGCGCAACGGCTCTACGCCTTATACGCACTCTCCCCGGGGACCGGCTTGATTGCCCCCGTGACCGGCGGATCATCGTCCCCACCGGCTTGGCCTCAGCATCGGGAGACCAGGACCATGCGATTTCGGCGTGCGCCAGGACTGTTCGTCCGCACGGCATCAGCCATGCTGCAGTCCACAGCGCCCGTCGCATCCCACCCCGCGTGTCGTGACGATCGCGATACGCCCCTCGTGCCGGGGCGGGACGACCTGAATGAAGCACGATTTCTGATAAAAAGAAACAACGAAATTTTTCGACGCGGGACTGGACAGGGCAAATCAGCTTGAAGCGACTGACGAAAATCCTTTCGGCGCGCAGACGGATTCGACGCCGGCCGCACCGGCTGACGCTCGGAGAATACACAAGGCCGCGCCACCGATTTGCCCGACGGGCACGCGCGAGGGCCAGTGTCGCGCCGCGCTCGGACCGATCCCTCAGATCACCGCGCCGGATGCGTAGGCGCTGGCCCAACGCGGAAACCCGTTCTCCATGGCGCGCGCCGCGGCGCGATCCCAGTCGTAGGTCAGCGCGAACAACTCCGCCTGCCAATGTCCGCGCCGCTCCGTCAGAACGGCATAGCGCGCGTGCGGCGAGCGATATTCGAGCTGGGCAGCGACGGGGATGTCGCCGAATACGGGGCAGCCGACGCTGCCGGGATTGACGACCAGAGGCCCGCGCGGCACCTGCACCATCGCCTGCCGATGGCTGTGGCCACACAGCACCAGCGTGGCGCCGCCGAGATTGACGAGACGCGCGGCCAGCACGTCGCGACGCGCCGAGACGTAGCGGCCGTCGTCGAGCATCTCTTCGAGGAGGCAGGTGCTGTCGTCATCCGGCGTGCCGTGGACGGCAAGAATACCCTGCTCCAACGCGATCCGCGCCGGCAAGGCATGCAACTGGCGTCGCTGCTCAGGCGTGAGCGCCGCACGCGCGAAGCGGCCGACCGGCGACAGCTTCTCCTCCGGCCATTCCTCGATCCAGCGGTCATGATTGCCGCGCACCGTCGGCAGCGCCAGCGACTGCAGCAGCTCGAAGGTTTCCTGCGGCCATAGCGGGCTCGTGACGCAATCGCCGAGATTGACGGTGGCATCGACGCTGCGGGTCGCGATGTCGGCGAGCACGGCCTCCAGTGCCGGAAGATTGCCATGCACATCGGAAATCACGGCCAGTCGCATTGTCGTTTCCTCGCGTCGCAATTCGTAGTGATCACTTGAGACAGAGCCATAGCATGATCGTCATTGCGAGCGAAGCGAAGCAACGCAGGGCGACCCAGGAACTCTGGATTACTTCGCTTCGCTCGCAATGACGGCGCAAACGTAGGGTGGGCAAAGCGGCGCCGAAGGCGGCGCGTGCCCACCATCGCGATCATGTTGTGGAACGGTGGGCACGGTGCTCGCGACGCTGGCGCGTCGCTGTGCGCCTTTGCCCACCCTACGATTCTCTCATTGCGGCGCATTGATCGCGAACACATCGGCGCGCTCGATGATCAGGTCGCGAAACAGACGCGCCCTATGCGACATCCATTGCGGATCGGGATAGACGACGTGCAGCGGCAGCGACGGGACGTCGTAGTCGGGCAGCAGATGGATAAGCTTGCCCGACGCGATATGCTCCACCGCGCACCAGTCCGGCAGCACGGCAGCGCCGAGCCCTTCCAGCGCGGCCAGGGTCATGATGTCGGCGTCGTCGCACGTGAGCGATGGCATGATGCCGACGACGTGGCGGCCGGTCTCGGACTCGAAGCTCCATTCGTTCTTTGGCGACAACCGCGAATAGGTCACGCAGGGGAGCTCGCGCAGATCGTTCGGCAGCCGCGGCTGACGGTGCCGGGCGAGCAGCGTGGGCGCTGCGACCAGCAGCCGCTTCACGGTGCCGACGCGCCGCGCGACCAGCGAGCTCGAGCTGAGCACGCCAATGCGGATGGCGAGCTCGGTGCCGGTCTCGACGAGATCGACGAACTGCTCGGTGAAGCGGATGTCGAGCCGCACCTCGGGATAGCGCCGGCCGTACTCGGCGAAGATGTCGGCGAAGAAGAAACGGCCGAACGAGGTCGGCACCGTCATCCGCAAGGTCCCGGAGGGAGCGCCGACGCGGCGCGGCGACGGCACGCCGGCGCTCTCGAACAAGGTGACGATGTCCTTGGCGAGCTTGAGGACGCGATCGGCCTCGGCGGTCGGACGCAGCTTGCGCGTGGTGCGGACGAACAGGCGGCAGCCGAACTGCTCCTCCAAGAGCGCGATGCGCTTGGTGATCGCCGGCTGTCCCAGGCCGAGATCGGCCGCGGCCTGGGTGAAGCTGCCGGCCTCCATGACGCGGATGAAGGTCTGCAGCGCGTCGATCCGGTCCATCCATTCCTCCCCGGAATGAGTTTTATTCTCGTCATTCCGTATACGTCAGGAGGCGGCCTGGTCTAGCCTCTCAAAAAATCAAACGGAGGGAGACCATGGAGAAGTCGATTGGCATTGTCGGAGCCGGCATCGGCGGGCTGCATCTCGCGCTCTATCTGCAAAAGCATGGCGTCCGGGCGACGGTCCTGACCGACCGCGAGCCCGAGCAGTATGCTGCAACGCGGCTCATGAACACGGTGGCGCACCACGGCGTCACGGTGGCACGCGAGAACGAGCTCGGCGTGAACCATTGGGACGATCCTGATGTCGTCTATCATCACCATGATCACTTCTTCAATTTTCCGGGCAGCCCCCTGCTCTTCCGCGGCGCGTTCAAGCAGCCGAGCCGGGCCGTCGACTATCGGATCTATTTGCCGGCGCTGATGAAGGATTTCGAGGATCGCGGCGGCGCGATCGAATATGCCAGCATTCAGGACGACGACATTCCGGCGCTGGTGGCGCGCTTCGACCTGCTGGTGGTATCGACCGGCAAGGGCGCGCTGGGGCGGATGTTCAGCCACCGGCCGGAGCTGTCGCCCTACAACCAGCCGCAGCGCCTGCTCTGCGTCGGCCTGTATGACGGCGTCGACCACGGCAGCCCCGACCGCGACGATCCGCGCGGCGTGACGCTATCGGTCTCGCCGGGGCATGGCGAGATGATCGTGATCCCGACGCTCACCTTCGGCGGCATGAAGACAGCGCTGCTGATGGAGAACATTCCCGGCGGCGACATGGCCGAGCTGGTGTCGCTCAACTACGACGCCGATCCCTCAGCCTTCCGGCAGACGCTGCTCGACAAGCTGGAGAAGCACCATCCGCACACCTACAACCGGATCGACACGCACCGCTTCGATCTGCAGCCGCTGGACCTCTTGCAGGGCGCCGTGGTGCCGACCGTGCGGCGCTCCTCGGTCAGCTTCGACGACGGCAAGATCGCGATCGCGCTCGGCGACGTGCACTCCGTGGTCGATCCGATGATGGGCCAGGGTGCCAACATGGCCTCCTATGCCGCATTCGAGCTTGGCAAGGCGATCACCGAGGCGGTGGCGTTCGACGACCGCTTCGTCGAGACGGTCGATCGTGCGCGCGAGAACCGCGTGCTCGCCGCCGCGCGCTGGACCAACCTGATGCTGCAGCCGCCCTCGGAGGCGATGGGCCGGCTGATCTTCACCATGGCGCAGGATCGCGGGCTCTGCGACGAGTTCACCGACAATTTCAACTATCCGGAGCGGCAGTGGGACCGGCTGGCGAGCGAGCGGCGGATTCATGCCTGGATCGATGACCGAGCAAAGCTTGCAGCGTGATGGCGGAGAGAAGCCGATGAGCCATCAGCCTGACCCGGCCAGTTTTCGCGCGGCCGCGTCGCGGTTCTCGACCGGTGTGACCGTGGTGACCAGCAGCGGTGACGACGGCGCGCCGGTCGGCATGACGGCCAACAGTTTCACCACGGTCTCGACGCAGCCTCCGACGGTGCTGGTGTCGCTGAAGCACGGCCGGACGTGGCAGGCGGTGAGCGAGACGCGCCGCTATGCGGTCAATGTGCTCGCGGCCGATGACGTCGCAATCGGCCGGCATTTCGCCGGCGCGCTGCTGCCGCAGGGCGCGCCGGCCTTGGACGAACGCGACGGGTTCTTCCTGCTGCCGCAGGCCATCGCGCAGTTCGGCTGCGAGGTCGTCAGCACGGTCGAGATCGCTGACCACACGCTGTTCATCGGCGAGGTCCGCTGGTGCCGGCACAGGGACGGCCTGCCGCTCGCGTTCTACGCCAGCCGCTTCCGCAACGGCTTGGGTGCGGAGATCTTGCCGGGCGATGCGCCGGCGTATCCGGCGGAGGGATGGAGCATTTGACCGCGTGGCGCGGTGGGCACGGCGCTGCGCGCCTTTTGCCCACCCCACCAGTCGACGGAAGTCTGATGCGGTTCGCCGGGACGACTTAGTGAGCCAAACATCGTCACATTGAAGACTGCGGGTCCGGCACAGTCGTGAGGCTCAACCGCCGATCGGTCCGGGGTCGATGCCCCCCGTTGTGGCGGCTCCAGGATGACCGGAGCGCGGCCACGTGACGATCGAACCTGAATTTTACCGCCCACCCCGCCTCGCCGTCAAATGGATCGGCACCGCAGGCGCCAGCCCTGCGGCCGGTGGTTCACAGGAGTTGCGCGCGTCGTCAGCTAGCGGCGCTCGTTCAGCCTGTGATTCCACGCCATTCGCCTTGACCGGGGTGGTCGCGGCTTGATCTAACCGAGGCCGTTTCTCCTTCCCCCGGGAACCTCAGGCCATGCGCATCGCCACCTGGAACGTCAATTCGGTCCGGCAGCGGATCGATCACCTCCTCACCTGGCTGAAGGAGTGCGCGCCGGATATCGTCTGCCTGCAGGAGATCAAGTGCACCGATGACGCATTCCCCAGGCTGGAGATCGAGGCGCTCGGCTACAACGTCGTCACCCACGGCCAGAAGACCTTCAACGGCGTTGCGCTGCTGTCGAAGCTGCCGTTCGACGAGACCAAGTCCGGGCTCGATGGAGATGCCGAGGATGTGCATGCGCGCTTCCTGGAAGGCGTGGTCAGCCTGAAGCACGGCGTCGTCCGCATCGCCTGCCTCTATCTGCCCAACGGCAATCCGCCGAACACAGAAAAATATCCCTACAAGCTCAAATGGATGTCGCGGCTTCGTGACTATGCGCGTGAACGGCTGAAGACCGAGGAGCCGCTGATCCTCGCAGGCGACTTCAACGTCATCCCCACGGCGGCCGACGTCTCCAATCCGGAGGCCTGGGTCGAGGACGCGCTGTTCCGGCCCGAGACGCGCGAGAGCTTCCAGTCGCTGCTCGGCCTGGGGCTGACGGACGCGCTGCGCGCGGTGACCGATGCGCCCGGGCAATACACGTTCTGGGACTATCAGGCGGGCGCCTGGCAGAAGAACATGGGGATCCGAATCGATCATCTGCTGCTGTCGCCGCAGGCCAGCGACCGGCTGGTCGAGGTCGGCATCGACAGCTATGTCCGCGCCTGGGAGAAGCCGTCCGACCACGTGCCGGTGTGGGCCGATTTCGATCTCGAGACGGCGTAGACTCGAGGACGGTTCCTGTGATGCGTTACTCACGGCGGCAATTGTTTCCGCTCGCGCTCGTGCCCCTGCTGGTGAAGCCCGAGCTCAATGAAAGCGTGCCGGGCGATCCCAGGGACACCACGACGCCGGCGGCGATGGCGCAGACCTTGGCGAAGCTGACGACCGGCAATGCCCTGTCAACCGCATCGCGTGACGTCCTGAACGGCTGGCTGATCGGCTGCAAGACCGGTGGTGCCAAGCTGCGCGCCGGCCTGCCCGGCGAATGGCGCATCGGCGACAAGACCGGCGCGGGTGAGCGCGGCAGCAGCAACGACGTTGCGGTGATCTGGCCGACGGGACGCGCGCCGGTGATCGTGACGAGCTATCTCACGGAGACCAAGGCCAGCGACGACAAGCGCAACGCGGTTCACGCGGCGGTCGGCCGAGCCGTCGCCAGCGCGCTCGGGGCCTGAGCCGCCGCCTCGCGATAGATCGCGGCGATCGCGTCGAATCCGGTGCGCAGCTGACGCATCTCGCGGCCGGCGAGGCGCACGCCGAGACCGGCGCTATCCGGCAGCAGGCTCGCCGCAGCGTAGAGGGCGCCGATGCAGGACAGCGCATCGGCGAGACGCTGGCGGAGCGCGGTGAGATCGTGCGTCGGGGGCAGCATCAGCACGGCCGAGCCGAACGCGCGATGGCCCTTGAAGACGGCGATATCGGGATCGCGCAGCTGCATGCGGTCGATCAGGAGCGGCTCCTCGCCCGTCCGGCGCACGACGAGCGTGGAGTCGAGCTCGCGGAACAAGCGCCCCTGCCCGTCCGGGTCATGCATCGTGAAGGCGTCGGTCACGAGCGCCGATGCATCGGCGGCGCAGTCCAGGTCGAGCACTTGGCACAAGGCCGCCCCGGGAAACAGGATGCGCGGCTCGGGTCGGTAGTCGAGCGACGCGCCGGCCGCGACGCGCAGCAGCACCTGCTCCACCGCCCGCGCGCCCGGCTCGGCGCGATGCACTGACGTTGCGCCCTGCGTCGTCAAGCAGGCCGCCGCACCCGGGCCAAGCGTGAACCGTTGCGTCAGCCGGTCCTCGCCATGCACCGCGCCACTGCCGGTCTGCAGGATCACGCTGAGGAGATCAGGCCGCTCTGCATCGGTGTGGAAGCTGCGCGTCAGCACGAACGGCCAGGCGAACAGCCGGCGGTCGATCACGGTGCGGCCGCCGCGCCGGACGAAGCTCAGGTCAAGCCGCGGCTGCTCTATGGGGACGCCATCGGTCACGTGCGGAACAGCACCTCGCGCTCGAGCAGGTCGACGATCGCTTCAACGCCCTCGCCGCGCCGGCAGTTGGTCAGCAGCACCGGCCGGCCGCCGCGGACTTCCGTTGCCTCGCGCTGCATGCGGGCGAGATCGACGCCGACATGCGGGGCGAGATCGACCTTGTTGATGACGAGCAGATCGGCGCGGATCACGCCGGGACCGCGCTTGCGCGGGATGTCGTCGCCGCCGGCCACGTCGATCACGAACATCCAGAAATCGGTGAGGTCGCGCGAAAAGGTCGAGGCGAGGTTGTCGCCGCCGCTCTCCAGCAGGATCAGCTCGACGCCGGGAAAGCGCCGCTCCAATTCGTCGGCGGCCTCGATGTTGAGCGTCGGGTCCTCGCGGATCACGGTGTGCGGGCAGGCGCCGGCCTCGACCGCCGAGACTCTTTCAGGATCGATCAGGCCGGAGCGGCGGACGCGCTCGGCATCCTCTGACGTGACGAGATCGTTGGTGATGATTGCGATGTCGATGCCGCGCGCCTGCAGCGCCGGGATCAGGCGTTCGACCAGCGCCGTCTTGCCGGAGCCGACGGGGCCGCCGACGCCGACGCGCGCCGCGGTCATGGGCTGATCGACGCGGGTGAGAACGAGCCGGCTCATCGCAGCATGAACCTCCTTGCGAGCGGCACCGTGGTGGCCGGCGGGCACATCAGCAGCTTGCCGTCGGCGCGCACCTCGAAAGTCTGCGGATCGACCTCGACATGCGGCATCGCCGCGTTTCTGATCATGTCGGTCTTGCGCAAACGGCGGACGTTCTTGATCTGCACGGTCTCACGTCCCAGCCCGAGCTTGCGGCGAATGTCAGCCTCGACCGCGAGCTTTGACATGAAGTTCACGCCGAGCCGCTGTGGCGCCGCGCCGAGCGCGCCCCACATCCGCTTCTGGATCATCGGCTCCGACAGCCCGAGGCTGCCGTTGCCGTCGCCCATCGCGGCCCACACCGGGAAGCCGTTCTTGATCACCATATAGGGCTTGAGGCCGAACGAGGCGCGTGGCCACAGCACGAGATCGGCCATCTTGCCGACCTCGATCGAGCCCACGACGTGATCGATGCCAACGGCGATCGCCGGGTTGATCGTGAGCTTGGCGACGTAGCGCTTGATGCGCTCATTGTCGGCGCGTGCGGTCGCCTCCTCCGGCAGGCGGCCGATGCGGTCCTTCATCACGCTGGCGAGCTGCCAGCATTTGGCGACGTTCTCGGCCAGCCGGCCCATGCCTTGCGTGTCCGTACCGAAGATCGAGATCGCGCCCATGTCGTGGAGGAAATCCTCCGCCGCCATCGACTGCGCCCGCACCCGCGCCTCGCCGAACATGACGTCCTCGGGCGCATTGTAGTTGAGCTGATGACAGATCATCGTCATCGGCACGCCCTCCTCCATGCCATAGGAGGTGTAGGGATTGGTCGGGTTGGTCGAGGACGGGATCACGTTGGGCCACGACACGACCTTGAGCAGGTCGGGCGCATGGCCGCCGCCGGCGCCCTCGACGTGGTACATGTGGATGGTGCGGCCATCGACCGCGGCCATCGTGTCCTCGCAGAAGCCGTATTCGTTGATCGAGTCGGTATGCAGATGCACGGCGAAATCGTTGCGGTCGGCGGCGATCAGGCTCTTGTCGATCACGTCGGGCGCGGCGCCGAAATCCTCGTGGATCTTGACCGACATGCCGCCGGCCGCGACCGCCTCCTCGACCGCTTCGGGGTTGGAGCCGCCGCGGCCGAACAGCGCGTAGTTCAGCGGCGAGAACTCGATCGATTTGAGGAAATGGCCGAAGTTCGGCCCCGAGCCGCTGCCGACGTCGAACACCGGCCCCGAGCCGTTGCCAACCAGGGTCGTGGTGCCGCCGGCGAGGGCATGATCGGATTGTTCCGGCGAGATCAGATGCGCGTGGGATTCGATCGAGCCCGCCGTGACGATGAACGGGCCGCCGGCGATCGGCGCGGTGGTGTGTCCCACCACCATGTCGGGATGCACGTCCGGCATCACGTCGGGGTTGCCGGCCTTGCCGATGCCGACGATGCGGCCGTCGCGAATGCCGATGTCGGCCTTCACGATGCCGGCGACGGCATCGATGATGGTGGCGTTCTTGATGACGACGTCGAGCACCTTGTGCTGACAGGTGCGATGGCCGGCGATGGCCTCGCCGTCGCGCAAATTCTTGCCGGCGCCGACCAAAAGCTCATGACCGTAGGTCGTGTAGTCGTGCTCGATCTCGGCGAGCAGGCTGGTGTCAGCGAGCCGGATCAGATCGCCCTTGGTCGGGCCGTAGAGCTCGGCATAGGCGCGGCGGGTCAGTGTGGCCATGATCTCAGGCTCCCAGGTAGCCGCGCGACTGCGCGAGCTTCAACGCGGCTTCGCGCGCGCCGGCTGCATCGAGCGGGCCGTTGACGAGGCCGGCCTGGCCGCGCACGATCCGGTCGCCGGTGATCGGCACCAGTCGCACGGACTTGGTGACACCCGGCTCGAAGCGGACGCCGAGTCCCGCCGGACGATCGATCTTCATGCCCCAGGCGGCGGCGCGGTCGAACAACAGCGCGCGATTGACCTCGAAGAAATGGGTGTGGCTGCGCACCTGGATGTCGCGGTCGCCGGTGTTGACGACGTCGAGCGTGACCGCCGGCAGCGCAGTGAACATCGCGATGTCGTCGCCGCCCGCAATGATTTCGCCGGGCACGAACTCGTCACCCGCGGTGCCGTCGGCCGGCTGGATCGGCTCGAACAGCGCCATCACCTTGGTGCCCTCGGCGAACATCAGCTCGACATAGAGCATCGGGATCATCTGCGCGACGCCGGGTTCGACGTCGTCGGTGGTGAGCAGCCGTCCCGCCATGTCGCGGATCTCCGCGTAGGGCAGATTGCGGCGCGCGGCGGTCATCACCTCGTCGGTGATGTAGGCCACGGCCTCGGGATGGCTGAGCCTGATGCCGAGCGAGCGGTTGCGCCGCGCCATCTGCGCGGCGTTGAAGATCACGAGACGATCCATCTCGGTCGGCGACAGGTTCATCATGGCGCAACCTCTCAGGTCGTGAACATGCGCACGTGCCGCAGCGGACCGCGCGACACGGCGATGTCTATGAAGGGCGTAAAGCTCGACGGCATGAGGTCGTCGTCGGGCGTATCGGCCAGCAGGTCGGAGAGCAGCGCGCGGGCGCGCGCGAGGCTGCGCTGGGAGTCGATGTGGCCGATCAGGCCGAGCCGCACGGCGGCACTGACGAGGCCCGTGATGAGGGTCCAGCCGGAAACGAGCTCCGCCGCATCGAGGCCGAGGCCAGCATCACGGCCGGCAATGGCTTGCACGACGGCGAGATGGCCGAGCCGGGCATCCGCCGAGACGCACGCGCGATAGGACACGGACAAGGGACCGGCGAGCTTGACCCAGACGCCGAGCAGCGCCCTGCCCGCGCGCCGCGAGCCGTCGCGCATCTCGGCCGACGGCGTGGTGGCCTCGGCAAGGCGATCGACGGTGGCGATGGCGGCGGTGTCGCAGGCGCGCCAGGCGCGGCGCAGCAGGAGACGATCCATGGTGGCCCAGCGCTGTTGCAGATGATCGGCGATGACACGGTCGAGATCATGGCGATCGGACAACAGGCCGTCGGCGGCGAGGCCTTCGATGCCCCAGGAGAATGCAAAGCCGCCGGCAGGAAAAGCGCTGTCGCCGAGCTGCAGCAGCGCGAGCGCCTCGCCGCGGTCAAACATGATCGCGCTCCGCGACCTCGCCGGCATCGAGCAGCGGCTGTATGCGGGCGCGATAGGTGTCGAGCGGGGCATCGAGCAGCACGATCAGATGATCGTCTTCGAAGCGGACGCGCCAGTGCAGGTTGCCGGCGTGCCAGCCGAGCTTCAGCGCACAGGCCGGATCGCGCGCGCGCAGGCGCCAGACCTGCTCCTCACCGAAGCGGGCGATGATCGCGCGATCGGAATCGAGATGCAGCAGCGCGCCGTCGACAAGCTGTTCGTCACGATCGAGGCTGACGGCACAGTCGGTGCCGCGATCGGTGGTCAGCCGGAAGCGCTTGCGGCCGGCATCGGCCGGTGGCACGAACAACAGCTCGATGCCGCCGCGATGCTCCAGCGCGTGCAGCCGGCCGGCATAGGCCTTGTCTTCGGCGCGTCCTAGGATGCCGTGAAGACGCAGCATCGGCGTAGGCCCTCCTTATTCGTCAGTTCTCGGCATTGGGGCCTCATGGTTCGAGACGCCCGCCAAGTGGCGGGCTCCTCACCATGAGGATTGAGAGTTTCGCGGTGCGTTAGCTTCGCTGCGAGTTTCCTCCCGCCACACCTACCGCCCTCGTCCTGAGGAGCCCGCCGCAAGGCGGGCGTCTCGAAGGACGATTGGTTTGCTGAAGTACCTCCGCGCTACCGCAGCGTCGCCGAGACCTCCTGCGAGGTCACGAGAATGACCTCGCCATCGATAATCGGCTTGGCGATGCCGAAGAAGGTCGCCACCGCGGCGGAGCCGTTGTGGCGGTCCATCGCGGCCTTGTCGGCGAAGCGCTCGTAGGTCGTGAACAGACCGGGCTCGGTCTCGCTCTGCGAGATGAAGAACC
Source organism: Bradyrhizobium sp. SZCCHNR1098 (assembly GCF_032489375.1). NCBI lineage: Bacteria > Pseudomonadati > Pseudomonadota > Alphaproteobacteria > Hyphomicrobiales > Nitrobacteraceae > Bradyrhizobium > Bradyrhizobium sp. SZCCHNR1098. Next base: position 191,595 of record NZ_JAUEXY010000007.1, on the reverse strand, counting down.
CGATCGTCTCCGGCTCGTTGGCCGCGACATGGGCCGCGACCGCAACGAGGGCATCGCGCATCGTGGCCTCGTGTCCCGCCTTGGCCCTGATGACCGCGGTGATGGTGATCATCAGAACGTCTTCCAGTCGCCGTCGGCCTCGAACGCGCTCGCCGCCTGGTAGATCGTGGACTCGCCATAGTCCTTGCCGATCAGCATCAGGCCGACCGGCAGGCCGTCCGACAAGCCGCACGGCAAGGTCATCGCCGGATGGCCTGTCACGTCGAACGGGCTGGTCGTCGCGGTCATCTCGAAGGCGCGCTGCACGACCTCGGCGAGCGGCGCATCCTTGGCCGGGATCGGCGTCGCAACGCAGGGCAAGGTCGGCATCAGCAGGAGATCATAGGAACCGAACATGGCGTCATAGGCCGCCTTGGCCTGAATCGCGATGTTGCGCGACTTGGCGTAGTAGCGGCCGCGGTAGTGCTCGAGACCCCACTGCCCGACCAGCATGGTCAGCTTCAACGTCACCGACAGATCGTCGGCGCGGGTGCGCCAGCCGGAATGCGCATCGAGCAGGCCAACGTCATACAGGCCCTTCCAGTTGAAGCCCATGCCGTTGCCGAGCATCATCTGCACCAGGAAGCCTTCGAGCGTGATCGGATTCCACGCCGCCAGCGCATGCATGTGCTCGGGGATCGAGACCTCCGACACGGATGCGCCCAGCTTGGCGAAGCGCTCGGCGCCGGCCTTGACCTTGCTGACGACGCCCTCTTCCATGTTCGGCGCGCTGAAGCCCTCCTTGAGCACGCCGATCTTGAGGCCCTTGACGCCCTTGCCGAGCGCCTCGGTGTAGGCGGAGACCTTCGGCGCATATTGCCTGGGATCGAGCCCGTCGGCGCCGGCCAGCACTTCGAGCAGCAGCGCATTGTCGGCAACCGACTTGGTCATCGGTCCGGTGTGGTCGATCGTCGACTCGATCGGCATCACGCCGGTGTAGGGCACGAGACCGTGGGTCGCCTTCATGCCGTAGATGCCGCAATAGGACGCGGGGATGCGGATCGAGCCGCCCTGGTCGCCGCCGATGGACATGTCGACCTCGCCGGCCGCCACCAGCGCGGCGCTACCCGAGGACGAGCCGCCGGCCGAATAGCCCATCTTCGCAGGATTATGCACCGGCGCAGGATCGGAGGTGTGGCTGCCGCCGGACAGGCAGAAATGCTCGCACACGGCCTTGCCGACGATGGTGCCGCCGGCATCGAGGATGCGGGTGACGATGGTGGCGTCGGCGGCGGGAATGAAACCTTCGAGCGTGGTCGAGCCGTTCATCATGGGAACGCCGGCGAGCGCGACGTTGTCCTTGAGCACAACGGTGCGGCCTGCGAGCTTGCCGCCCGATGCGCCCTTGACCTCGGTCTTGATCGCCCAGGCGTTGTACTTGTTCTCCTTCGCCGGCGGCTTGGCGCCCGGCGTACGCGGATATTTCACCGGCGGCAGCGGGTTCGGCAGCTCATCGATGATGTCGTACTGATCGAACATGCCGCCCATCAGCGACAGATATTCGGCGGCCTCCTCGACCGTCATGTTCATGTGCAGGCTGGCGGCGAGATCGGCGACTTCCTCGGCATTCGGGCGTTTGATGGACATGAGTCATCCTTTCTTGTGAGGACAAGCTGGGCAGAGACAGCAAATTGTCAGTTCAATGGGCCGGCGCAGCGCGCCGGTAGATTCTAGCTCGGGACCATCTGACCTTCCCGGGCCAGCAGAGTCTCACGGTCGAGTTCCTCGGTGATACGTCCCTTCTGGATGTGCAGGATGCGATCCGACAACGACGTGATGAATTCGAGGTTCTGCTCGACCACGATCAAAGACATCTTCCAGCGCATCTTCAGCGCCAGCAGGGTCTCGATGATCTCCTCGATGATCGATGGCTGGATGCCTTCAGTCGGTTCGTCGAGCAGGATCAGCTTCGGCTTGGTGCAGAGGCAGCGCGCCAGCGCCAGCAGTTGCTGCTCACCGCCGGACAGCGCGCCGCCGCGACGATCGAGCAGCCGGACCAGCCGCGGGAAATCCTGCAGCACGGCATCGATGACGCCGCGATCTTCCTTGGGCGCGGATGCGAGGCCCATGCGCAGATTTTCGTAGACGCTGAGCTCCGGGAAGATCTCGCGCCCCTGCGGCACGAGGCCGATGCCGAGCCGCGAGCGCTCATGCGGCTTCAGATGCGTGATGGTCTTGCCTGCAAACACCACCGAGCCGTCGGTGGTCGGCAGATGCCCCATCAGCGTGCGCAGCGCGGTGGTCTTGCCCATGCCGTTGTGGCCGAGGATGCCGAGATACTCGCCATCGGCCACCATCATGTCGATGCCGAACAGGATCGGAATCCGGCCATAGCCGGATTTGAGTCCCTTGACCTCGAGGAGCGCGCTCATGCGGCCACCTTCTTGCCGAGATAGACGTCGCGCACGCGCTGGTCGGCGAGCACCTTGTCGACGGTGTCCTCGACCAGCACGCGGCCCTGGTGGAACACGGTCACGCGCTTGGCGATCTGCTTGATGAACTCCATGTCGTGCTCGACCACCACGATGGCTCGGGTCTGGTTGATCTCGCGGATGATCGCGGCCGTGTGGAAGGTCTCCTCGTCGGTCATGCCGGCGGCGGGCTCGTCGAGCAGGATCAGCTCAGGCTCGGCGGCGAGCACCATGCCGATCTCGACCCATTGCCGCTGGCCGTGCGACAGGGTGGCGACGATGTTGTCGGCGTAGTCCGTCAGCCGGATCATCTCCAACACGGCGTTGACTGCGGGTCCCTGCTGGCGCGGCGTCGCCTTGCGGCGTACCGCCATCCAGATGTTCTCGCGCACCGACAGGCCGTTGAACACATTCGGCACCTGGGTCTTGATGCCGATGCCCATGCGCGCGATCTCGTGCGACAGCTTGCCCGCGATCGGCATGCCGCGGAATGCGATGCTGCCCGACGTCGGCACCAGTTGTCCGGTCAGCGTCTTGAAGAACGTGCTCTTGCCGGCGCCGTTCGGGCCGATCAGGCAGCGCAGCTCCATCTCCTGAAGCGTGAAGGTGATGTCGTCATTGGCGACCACGCCGCCGAAGCGCATCGTCAGGTGCTCGGCCTTGAGCAGAGGAACCAGATCCGCCATGTCATTCGGCTCCTGCGGGATGCGGCGCCGCCGCTGGCTGCATCGGGGGACCGTTGGTCTTCTTCCTGTCCGGCATCAGCCGCATCACAAGATCGCGGGCGGTCGGCACCATGCCCTTCGGCAGCAGCAGCACGAAGATCACCAGCACGCCGCCGAGCACGAGGTTGGAGTTCAAGAGCTGCTGCGAGCCGATATAGGCGACGATGTATTCGATCACGACGCAGCCGATGATCGGACCGAGCAAGGTGCCGAGACCGCCGACGGTGATCCAGATGATGATCTCGGCCGACAGCGACAGGCTGAAGATGGTGGGGCTGACAAAGGCGCCCCAGTTGACGTAGAGCGCGCCGGCAAGACCTGCGATCGCGCCGCCGAGGATGAAGGTCAGGCACTTCACGAGCCGCGGGTCATAGCCGAGCAGCGAGGCCCGCACCTCGTTCTCACGCACCGCGACGATGACGCGCCCGGCCGGCAGCGCCAGCAACAGCCGCAGCAGCAGGAACACGCCGAGCAGCACATAGGCCGTGGTCCACCATGACTGCTCCGGCGACAGCACGGTCGACGGATCGAACGGCATATTGAACGTCGGCACCGCCGGCATGCCGTTGAAGCCGCCGAGCAGCGCCTTGCCGATCTTGTAGGCATCGCCCGAGGTCGAGTTGACCGAGTTGAACAGGATCAGGGTGACCGTGAGCGTGATGACGCCGAGATAGACGTCGGAGATGCGGCCGAAGAAGATGAAATAGCCGAGGATCGCCGCGAACAGCGCGGGCACCGCGATCGCCAGCAGGATCGCCGGCGTCGAATCCTGGAAGTTGATGGCTGCGATCGCATAAGCGTAGCCGCCGAGGCCGAAGAAGGCGGTCTGCCCGAACGACAGGATGCCGCCATAGCCCCAGATGAAGGCGAGGCTCAGCGCCAGCACCGACATCGCGGCAAACAGCGTCAGCTGCATCAGGGCGAACAGCTCGATCACGCTCGGCACGATCGCAATCGCCACAATGGCAAGGACGATCGCACCCATCTGGCCCGCAAGACGGGAGTGCTTGGGCATCACAGGTTCCCCTTGAAGAAGCGCCCGGAGATGCCCTGCGGCAGCAAGCGGATCAGCACGATCGCGGTGGTGAAGACGATGACCTCGCCATAGACAGGCGTGGTGAAGTAGGCGCCGATCTGGTTGACCGAGCCGAACAGGCTTGCCGCGGACAGCGTGCCGGAGAGGATCGCCGCGCCGCCCCCGACCACGGTCATGAAGGCTTTTGCGACATAGGCACCGCCCATCACCGGGGTGATGCCTGACACCGGCGCCAGCAGGCCGCCGGCGAGGCCCGTCACGGCCGCGCCGAGCGCGAAGGTGCTCATGTAGACGCGGGCCGGATTGACGCCGAGCGTGGCCGCCATCGCCGGGTTCTGCATCGTCGCGCGGGCCACCAGGCCGAAGCGGGTGTAGCGCATCACGCCGTAGATGATCGCCATCATGACGGCCGCCATCAACGCAAGGAACAGCGTGTAGTAGCTCGACTGGTAGGATCCGATCGAGAAGCCGCCGAGCGGCGTCGGCACGCCCTGCTGGGTGTTGCCGTAGATCGTCGTGATGATCCCGATGATCAGGAGGCTGAGGCCCCAGGTCGCGAGCATCGAATCGACGAGGCGGCCATAGAGAAAGCGGATCAGGCAGCGCTCGATGACGAGGCCGACGATGCCGACGAACAACGGCGCGATGATCAGCATCGCGATCCAGATGTTCACCCCGGCATTGGCGGAGATCACCGTCGCATAGGCCCCCAACATGATGAACTCGCCATGGGCGAGATTGATGATCTTCATCATGCCGAAGATGATCGCCAGTCCCAGGCACAGCAGGAACAGCGAGGAGATTCCATTGAGGACGTCGAGCGCGAGGATGACGTAGATCGCCATGCGTCAGGTCTTTCAGGGCAGTCCAATGAAACCGGGTCCCGCCGGATGGCGGGACCCGGCAAGCGTCAGAGATTGATGATGTACTGCTTGACGTCGTTCGGGTTCTTGACGAGGTCGCAGACACCAGCGGTGTCGGCCGGCTTGGCGTCGGTGTAGGTTTCCAGCACCGACCATTTGCGTTCCTTCACCTCGGCAAGGAACGCATTGCGGACCGTGTGATGCGTCGGCTTGTCCAGCGAGACCTTGCCGCTGGGACCATCGAAGACGAGGCCGCTTTCGAGCGCCTCGATCACCTTCATCCGGTCGATGCTGCCGGCCTTCTTGACGCCTTCGGCCCAGAGCATCACCCCTTCATAGGTGCACGAGGCGAGCTCGCTGATATAAGGCGAATCCGGATGCGCCTTCTTGATCTTCTCGACGAAGCTCTTGGAGGCCGGCGTGGTGAGTTCCTCGAAATAGCCGTAGGCGCCGATGATGGCGTCGCTCTCGGCGGCATCGAGCGTCGAGGGCTCGTTGACGAGGCCGAAGGTGGTCGAGGCGATCGGGATCTTCCCCTTCATGCCGGCCGCGGTCCACTGCCGGTAGAACGCCGTGTGGTTGCCGCCGACCAGCGCCGACAGGATGAGGTCGGGCTTGGCCGCCTGGATCTTCGAGATGGTGGAGCCGAAATTGGTGACGTCGAGCGGGAAGAAGTCGGTCGAGAGGATCTCGCCGCCATTGTCCTTGCAGTATTTGGTCATCCACTTCGCGGTGATCTGACCGTAATTGTAGTCGGCCGCGATGATGTAGGCCTTCTTGCCGGACTTCTTCATCGCGCTCGGCACAAGCTTCTCCACGGTCTGCGCCGGCGTCGTGCCGGTGCAGAAGGTGTTGCGGTCGCAGACGCCGCCTTCGTACAGCGTGTTGTAGAAATACAGCACCTTGAAGCGGTCGAAGGTCGGCCGGATCGCCTCGCGCGAGGCCGAGGTGATGCCGCCGTGAACGACGTCGACCTTGTCCTTCACCGCCAACTGCTGGGCGTATTGCGAGTACATCTGGATGTTGGACTGGGTGTCGTAGTGGATCACCTTCAAGGGACGTCCGAGCAGGCCGCCCGCGGCATTGATCTCCTCAACGGCAAGCTGCAGCGCATAGACCATCGGCGTGCCGGAGGTGCCGATGGGACCGGACTGGTCGTGCAGGCTGCCGACCGTGATCGGGTTCTCGGCCGCGAGCGCACCCGAGCGCAGCACGGCGGGAGCCGCGATCAATGTCGAGGTCGCGATGGCCGAGCGTTGCAGGAAACGACGTCGGGAGAGAGTCATAAAGGTCCCCATGGGTTGATGATGCCGGTTCATGATCCGCGATAAGTTTAAAATGACAATATTTGAAAAGGCAAGTGTTTTTAGGAAGCGCCCTGCGCTAACGCGACGCGACGACCGCGAAGTCGTAGCCGTCCAGCTCGGCGAGATGGATCGGGTGGCGTCCGCCAACCACCGGCTGCGCCTCGTTGCCGCGCGCCGTGCGCCGCTGCAGCGTGCGTCCGTAGAAGCGCCTGAGGTTGCGGGCGTCGAAGCTCTCGGCGCGCTCGATCAGCGCGGCGAGCGCATGAATCCCTTCGTAGCAGGATTCGCCGTAGCCGTTGGGCGGCGGCGGATTGTCGCCGAACGCCGTGTAGTAGCGCTCGAGGAAGGCGCCGTTGTTGCGCGAGCGCAGCGAGGCAAAGTAGCTAGAGGCGACGAAGACGTTCTCGGTCTCGCTGCTGTCGAGTCCATAGACGATGGTCTCGTCGAAGGCCGAGGAGAAGCGCAGAACGTGGCGGCTGAGCCCGGCGGCGTAGAAGGCGCGGCTAAAGGCGATGCAGTCGAAGCCGAGAAAGACCGGCAGCACCACGTCGCTGCGCGTGGTCTTGATGCGGTCGAGCATCTCGTCGTAATCGTGGATGCCGACCGGCACGTAGCATTCGCCGGTCACCGTGCCGCCGAAGCGCGCGATCAGCCGCTTGGCGATCTGCAGCGACGAGCGCGGCCAGATGTAGTCGTTGCCGCAGAGGAAGAAGCGCCGGGCGCGCTTGACCTCGGAGAGCCACTGCACCGCCGGCCCCAGCAACTCGCCGGCGGTCTCGCCCGTGGTCATCACGTCGCTGTTCGCCGACAGGCCTTCGAACTGGGGCGTGTAGACGAACGGCACGCGGCCGCGCGCGGCTTGCGCGACAGGATCGCGCGCGTAGCTCGGCAGCATGCCGACGAGGCCGTCGACGGCGAGCTCGTCGACCGCCTCGACCGCAGCCCGGCCCGCGCTGGCGGCGGTCGCGCCGGCGTCGATCACGATCAGCTCGACCTGTCGGCGGCGGATGCCGGCGGCCTGGTTCAGCTCGGTCACGGCCAGCCGCCCGCAGGCTTCGGCGGAGGGCGCCCACAACCCTGCCGAGCCGCGCTGGGGAATGATCAGGCCGATCCGAACGCTGCGCAAACGTGCCGCCTCTGCTGTTGCAGAGGAATTGCACTCACGAATCGTGCCAAGCGCGTTTTGGCGTCATCGGGGTCGTTCGTGTACCAAAGATCGCCGATTTTGGTTCTGGAACCTGACGCTGGTCAAAACATCGGCGCGTCATCGCCCACTCCTTGGGCAGCCGCTGCCGTGGCCTTGATGTCTCACCGTGGCCCGCGACTCACGGCGCGGTGGCAAGCGTCTTGCTCATTGGATAGGAGGCCGCGGTGCCGAACTTGCCGGCGGGCACGCCGACATCGGCGTAGCCGCGGGCAAGATAGAATCGCTGGAGGGAACGCGACGCATTCCGCTCCTGCTACTCGCGCTTGCCCTGCACCCAGCTCTCGAGCATCTGCAGCGCCGAGGCGCGGTCATCGTCGGAGGCCTTGGCGAAGGCGCGGTTGTAGCTCTCCTTGATCCAGGCTTCGTCCGCACCGGCGCTGTCGCGCGCCAAGGTGAGCCACATCAGGCCGCGCGCCGGCTGGCGCGGCAGCCGGTCGCCGTTGAACAGCATCTGGCCGAGCAGCGCCTGGGCCTGATGCTGGCCCTTCTGCGCGGCGAGGCCAAGCCAGCGCGCGCCATAGCGGAAGTCGTCGCGCGAGGCATCCGCCGTCTTCAGGTACATCCGCGCCAGGTCGTATTGGGCGTCGGCATTGCCGAAGTAGGACGCCGCATAGGAGAACATCTCCCGCGCGCGATCCGGATCGGCCTTCACCTTCGTGTTGGGGATGCCGCTCAGGTAATAGCGGCCAAGCGCGACAAAGGCATTGGCGACGATCTGCGCCTGCGGCGCCGACGGACTGTCCTCCGCATGCGCATTGGCGATGCGGCTGAAATAGTCGAAGGCGCGCATGTCATCCCGCGCAACGCCATCGCCAGCCGCATACATGCGGCCGAGCTTGAACTGCGCAACCGGGTGACCTTCCTCCGCCGCGTATTGCAGCGCCGTCAGCGACTGCGTGGGCGACGTGGAGGACGTGGTCGCAGGCAACGCCTTGCGCAGCGCGCCGGCGCCGGCCTGAGCTCCAGCCACGGGGATCGCCGGCTCCTGGTTGACCGGAGCGCCATCGAACGCGAACGATGACGTCGGCAACGCGAGCGGGGCAACCCCCAGCATCAATGCGAAAATGATCCGATCAGATGTCCGCATAGCAATACTTCTCTTGCGCACCACCTGGGTGAGTCACGGCGCCCGCCACGGCCGGCCCCACCTGCTGGGCATATTTCCAAAGTGCACCTGACGTGTGATGCGTCTCACGCGGCGTCCACTTGGTCTTGCGTGTCGCCAGCTCGGCATCGCTCAACTTCACGTTAAGGATACCCGCCTCGGCGTCGATCTCGATGATGTCGCCATCCTCGACCAGAGCGATCGTTCCGCCGACCGCCGCCTCTGGTCCGATGTGGCCGATGCAGAAGCCGCGGGTCGCGCCCGAGAACCGGCCATCGGTGATGAGCGCGATCTTGCCGCCCATGCCCTGCCCGGTCAGCGCCGCCGTCGTCTGCAGCATTTCCCGCATGCCCGGACCGCCGCGCGGCCCCTCGTAGCGAATGACGATCACCTCGCCTTCGCGATAGGTGCGCTTCTGGACGGCGTCAAAGGCGTCCTCTTCCCGATCAAAGCAGCGGGCCGGCCCAGAGAATTTCAAGTTCGACATGCCCGCGACTTTCACGATCGCGCCCTCCGGCGCGAGATTGCCTTTCAGACCAACGACACCCCCGGTTGCAGTGATCGGCTGGTCGGCCGGCCTCACCACGTCCTGGTGCGGATTCCACTTCACGCCTTTGAGGTTTTCGGCGATCGTCCGGCCGGTGACTGTGAGGCAGTCGCCGTTCAAATAGCCATGGTCGAGCAACGTCTTCATCAAGAGCGGAATGCCACCAGCCTCGAACATGTCTTTGGCGACATAGCGGCCACCCGGCTTCAAATCCGCGATATAAGGTGTCTTTTTGAAGATTTCGGCGACGTCGAATAAGTCGAACTTGATGCCCGCCTCGTGTGCAATCGCAGGTAGATGCAGCGCAGCATTGGTCGACCCGCCGGACGCCGCCACAACCGCAGCGGCATTCTCCAGGGATTTTCGCGTGACGATGTCGCGCGGGCGGATATTGGCGGCGATCAGCTCCATGACCTGTTCGCCAGCCGTCATGCAGAACGAATCGCGGATTTCGTAAGGCGCCGGGGCGCCGGCCGAATAAGGCAGCGCCAGCCCGATCGCCTCGGAGACCGTCGCCATCGTATTGGCCGTGAACTGGGCACCGCAGGCGCCGGCGGATGGACAGGCGACGCGCTCGAGCTCGTCGAGGTCCTCGTCCGACATCGCACCCACCGAATGCTTGCCGACGGCCTCGAACATGTCCTGCACCGTGACCTGCTGGCCGCGAAAATTGCCCGGCAGAATCGAGCCGCCATAGATGAAGATCGAAGGCACGTTGAGCCGGACCATCGCCATCATCATGCCCGGCAGCGATTTGTCGCAGCCGGCGAGCCCGACCAGCGCATCGTAGGAATGGCCGCGAATCGTCAGCTCGACGGAATCGGCGATCGCCTCGCGCGACGGCAGCGACGAGCGCATGCCGTCATGGCCCATCGCGATGCCGTCGGTCACGGTGATGGTGCAGAATTCGCGCGGCGTGCCGCCCGCATGCGCCACGCCCTTCTTGACCGCCTGGGCCTGCCGCATCAGCGCGATGTTGCAGGGCGCGGCCTCGTTCCAGCACGAGGCGACGCCGACGAAGGGCTGGTGGATCTGGGCCGTGGTCAGGCCCATCGCGTAGAGGTAGGACCGATGCGGCGCACGCTCGGGCCCTTCCGTCACATGACGGCTGGGCAGCCTGCGCTTGATGTCGGTCTTCGCGTCCATCGCTGTTCTGGCCTCCCGGTGCTGAGGAGAACGCTAAAATCCTAGAAATGGATTTTCGGCAGCCTCACACGCACTGGTTATGTTCTGATCAAAGTATTTCACGACCAGGTGTGGCTAAAAAGCGGCGCGTTTGCGGAGCGCCGGAGATTGTTACCAAAACTTCGTAAACTGTGGCGACGTCGCAACATTCGTGGCCGACGCGCAACCATCCTCGGTTAACATGGAGGGCGAAGGCTACTCGGGCACCACCCCGGAGGCTCGGATCATCGGCCACCATTTATGGATCTCGGCGCGCTGAAGGGTTCCAAGGGCGGCCGGGCTGCGCTGGTCCGCCGCCGGCATCTGCAACCCCAGGTTTTTCAACTGATTTTTCACATCCGGCTCATCCAGCGCAGCCACGGCGGCCGCGTTGAGCGTGTCGACGATCTCCTCGCTGACGCCCTTCGGGAGCCAGAGTCCCGACCACAGGGTCATGTGGAAGCCCGGCAGGCCGGCTTCATCGGTGGTCGGGATCTCGGGCGCGGAATCGAGGCGCTTGGCGTCCGTGACGGCGTAGGCGCGGATCGTGCCGGCGCGGACCTGGTTGATGGCGTTGGAGGTCTGGTCGACGATCAGATCGATCTGGCCGGCGACGAGATCGTTCATCGCCGGCCCCGTGCCGCGATAGGGCACGTATTGCAGCTTGAGGCCGGTGACCTGCTCGAAATAGAGGCCTGCGATGTGGCTGCCGGAGCCGTTGCCCGCCGTGCCGGCCGATACGGGGTTCGGCTGCGACGTCACCCAGGCGAGAAACTCCGGCAGCGTTTTGGCCGGGATGTTGTTCCTGCTGACGATGATCATCGGATTGCTCGGCAGCAGCACGACCGGCTCGAGATCGGCCTCGAGGTCATAGCCAAGCCGGTAGACGGCGCCGTTCGCGACGTGGGTGCCGAGATGGCCGAAGCTCACGGTGTAGCCGTCGGGCTTCGAGCGCACCGCGCGTCCCACGCCGATCGAGCCGCCCGCGCCGGTCACGTTCTCGACCAGCACGGGCTGGCCGAGCGTCCGTTTCATGTGCTCGGCGAGGATGCGCATCATCGCATCCGATGGGCCGCCGGCGGCGAACGGCACGATCACGGTGATCGCGCGCGAGGGGTAGGTGTCGGCGCGCGCTGGCACCGCCAGAGCCAGGCACGCAAACAGCACGGCGCAAAGAGCTCGTCGCATCACGTCCTCCCTTGTGTCGCACGCGCCGGTCACAGACGCGAATGCGTCTGCGCCGGAGCATGTGCTCGAGGCCGCGGTGCTGTTTTGTTAGTTAGAACTGCCCGAAGTCGATCGGCTGGTGACGATCGAGCGTCCGGGTGACCAGCGGCAGCGGATATTTAAGTCCTGTCGCGCAATTGAACAGCATGACGCGATCGTTTTTCGTCACGCGTCCGTCGGCCAGGCTCTGCTTGTAGGCGGCATAGGTCGCCGCGCCTTCCGGGCACAACAGCAGCCCCTCCTCGCGCGCGACTTCGCTGAGCGCAGATGAAATCTTCTCGTCATCGACCGCGATGGCGAAACCTTTGCTCTCGCGGACGGCGCGCAGGATAAGGAAATCACCGACCGCCTGGGGCACACGGATGCCGGACGCGATGGTGTGGGCATCCTCCCAGCGCGTCGCATGCTCGACGCCCTGCTCGAAGGCGCGCACCATCGGCGCGCAGCCGGAGGCCTGCACCGCCACCATGCGCGGGCGCTTCGAGCCGATGAACCCGATCTTCTCCAATTCGTCGAACGCCTTCCACATGCCGATCAGGCCGGTACCGCCGCCGGTCGGATAGAAGATCACGTCGGGCACGTCCCAGCCGAGCTGCTCGGCGAGCTCCAGGCCCATCGTCTTCTTGCCCTCGATGCGATAGGGCTCCTTCAGGGTCGAGGTATCGAACCAGCCGACCTTGGCCTTGCCCTCGCCGACGATCTTGCCGCAATCGTCGATCAGGCCGTTGACGCGGTAGACGGTCGCGCCCTGCAGCTCGATCTCGCTGACGTTCACCTCCGGCGTATCGGCCGGACAGAAGATCGTGGTCTTGATGCCGCAGGAGGTCGCGTAGGCCGCGAGCGCAGCACCGGCATTGCCGTTGGTCGGCATCGCCATGTGCTTGATGCCGAGCGCCTTGCCCATCGACACCGCCATCACGAGGCCGCGCGCCTTGAACGAGCCGGTCGGCAGCCGGCCCTCATCCTTCACGATGATCTCGCCGCCGCCGAGCTTCTTCGACAGCTTGGGCAGATTGATCAGCGGCGTCATCACCTCGCCGAGGCTGACGATGTCCTGGCATTTGCGCACCGGCAGCAGCTCGCGATAGCGCCACATGTCGGCCGGACGCTGCGCGAGCGCGTCCTTGGTCAGCGCCTGCTTCACGCCGGCGAGATCGTAGCGCACCAGGAGCGGCTTGCCGGCCTTGGACAGGTTGTGGACCTGGTCCGCCGGATAATGATCGCCCTCCATCGCGCATTCGAGGTGGGTGACGAAGGTCGGGCGTTCGATAGTGAGATTGTCGTTGGATCTCACGGCAGGACTTTCAGGTTGGCCCGTCTGGTTGCATCCGCCATTGCCGGGCTTGACCCGGCAATCCATCCTCTTCGCGAACGTTCCAGAAGCGCGATGGATGCGCGGGTCAAGCCCGCGCATGACGACGGGAAACGAGACTACATGTTCAGCACGCGGCCGTAGGCGTCGAGCACGGCTTCCTTCATCATCTCCGACAGCGTCGGATGCGGGAACACCGTGTGCATCAGCTCTTCCTCTGTCGTTTCGAGGTTCATCGCCACGACATAGCCCTGGATCAGCTCGGTGACCTCGGCGCCGACCATGTGGGCGCCGATCAGCTGTCCCGTCTTCTTGTCGAAGATCACCTTGACGAGGCCCTGGTCCTCACCGAGCGCGATCGCCTTGCCGTTGCCGACGAAGGGGAAGCGGCCGACACGGATGTCGCGGCCCTGCTCCTTGGCCTTGGCCTCGGTCAGACCCACGGAAGCAACCTGCGGATGGCAATAGGTGCAGCCGGGAATGAGGTTCTTGTCCATCGGGTGCGGATGCAGGCCCTTGATCGCCTCGATGCAGACCACGCCCTCGTGCTCGGCCTTGTGCGCCAGCATCGGGGGGCCGGCGACGTCGCCGATCGCGTAGAGGCCGGGCACGTTGGTCTTGCCGTAGCCGTCGATCACGATGCAGCCGCGATCGGTCTTCACGCCCAGCTTCTCCAGGCCGAGATTCTCGATGTTGCCGACCACACCGACCGCCGAGATCACGCGATCGAACTCGACCGACTCGGTCTTGCCCTTGCCGTCGTCGATCGTCGCCACCACGCTGTCGCTCTTCTTGTCGAGCTTGGTGACCTTGGCCCCCGTCATGATCTTGAGGCCCTGCTTCTCCAGCTGCTTGCGCGCGATGCCGGCGATCTCGGCGTCCTCCACGGGGAGAATCTGCGGCAGCACCTCGACCACGGTGACCTCGGAGCCCATGGTGCGGAAGAACGAGGCGAACTCGATGCCGATCGCGCCGGAGCCGACGACCAGCAGCGACTTCGGCATCTTGTCCGGCACCATCGCCTCGAAATAGGTCCAGATCAGCTTCTTGTCCGGCTCGAGGCCCGGCAGCACGCGCGGCCGCGCGCCTGTCGCGACGATGATATGCTTGGCCTGATAGGTCCCCTCGCCGAGCGCGCCCTTGGGCGCCTCGACATCCGACTTGGTCACCGTGATCTTGCCGGGCGCATCGATCGCGGCGCGCCCCCAGATCACCTGGACCTTGTTCTTCTTCATCAGGAAGCCGACGCCGTCGTTCAGCCGCTTGGAGACGCCGCGCGAGCGCTGCACCACCGCCTTCGGATCGTAGGAGATCTTCTCGGCAGAGAGGCCGTAATCCTTGGCGTGCTGCATGTAGTGATAGATCTCGGCCGAGCGTAAGAGCGCCTTGGTCGGGATGCAGCCCCAGTTCAGGCAGATACCACCGAGGTAGGACTTCTCGATGATCGCGGTCTTGAACCCGAGTTGGGCTGCGCGGATTGCGGCGACGTAGCCGCCCGGGCCGGAGCCGATGATGATGACGTCGAAGGATGTGTCGGCCATTACGGCTCCCATTCAACTGAAGCAGTTGGAAATCAGATGGTCGTGGTGCTGCCGACGAAACGTCGCCAGATCAAGGCTCGAACAATCGCCTCCAGCAGCATCAGCACGGCGCAGATCGCGAATCCAGCGAGCACGATTGGCGCCCAGATGCCGCGCGACAGCGCCTCGCCGGAGAAGAAAGCAGAATGGATGACGTCGATCCCCAGCGGGTTGGCGAACAATGCGACGCTCACCAGTGCCGTGATCCAGGGCCACCGCGTTCTGATGCGCATGCGCTGGCCCCGTTTGCCATCCCGCTCCGGAAAGCAACATCACACCATCATCATCACGGGATTCTCGATCAGCTGCTTGAAGGCGCCGATCAGCTCGGCGCCGAGCGCGCCGTCGATGGCGCGATGGTCGCACGACAGGGTCACGCTCATCATGCTCGCGATCTCGATCTTGCCGTTGCGCACCACCGGGCGTTCCTCGGAGGTGCCGACCGCGAGGATCGTCGCATGCGGCGGATTGATCACGGCGGTGAAGTGGTTGATGCCGTACATGCCGAGGTTCGACACCGCCGTGGTGCCGCCCTGATATTCCTCCGGCTTCAGCTTGCGCGAGCGGGCGCGCGCGGCAAAATCCTTCATCTCGCCGGAGATGGCCGATAGCGTCTTGGTCTCGGCCTTGCGGATGATCGGCGTGATCAGGCCGCCCGGCATCGCCACAGCGACGCCGACGTCGGAATGCTTGTGCTTGACCATGCCGCCTTCGGTCCAGCTGACGTTGCAGTTCGGGATCTTCTGCAGCGCCACCGCCATCGCCTTGATGACGAAGTCGTTGACCGACAGCTTGTAGAGCGGCTTCTTCTCCTTGTCCTTCGGCGCCGCCGCATTGATCTCCTCGCGCGCGGCCAAGAGCTTGCCGATGTCGCAGTCGATCGTCAGGTAGAAGTGCGGGACGTTCTGCACCGACGCGGTCAGGCGCTGCGCGATGGTGCGGCGCATGCCATCATGCGGGATGACCTCGTAGGAGCCCGGCTCGAACAGCGCCAGGATCTGCTTGTCCGACATCGAGGGCGCGAGCGCGGGGGCGCCTGCCGCGGCGGTTGCGGCTGACGGCGCGGCCTTGAGGCCCTTGCCCGATTTCGCCTCCTCGACGTCACGCGCGACCACGCGGCCATGCGGGCCGGTGCCGGTGATGCGGGCGAGATCGATGCCGGCATCCTTGGCGAGCCGCCGTGCCAGCGGCGAGGAGAAGATGCGGGCGTGGCCGTTCAGCTGCGGCGCAGCGGCGGGCGCGGGAGCAGCAGGAGCTGCGGCCGGCTTCGGCGCAGGCGTGGCGACAGGAGCGGCTGCCGCTGCGGGAGCCGCGGCGGCAGTGGGCTTTGCTTCTGGCTTGGGGGCTGCGGCCGCCGGCGCGCTGCCGGCCGCCTTGACGTCCTCGCCCTCGCCAGCGAGCACCGCGATCACGTCGTTGACCGGAACGTCCTGCGTGCCTTCCGGCACCAGGATCTTGGCGAGGGTGCCTTCGTCGACCGCCTCGACTTCCATCGTGGCCTTGTCGGTCTCGATCTCGGCGATGACCTCGCCGGACTTGACCTGGTCGCCTTCCTTCTTGAGCCAACGAGCAAGGTTGCCCTTCTCCATCGTCGGCGACAGCGCGGGCATGAGAATGTTGATCGGCATGATCAGTGACCTTGTTTCGACCTGGGGCTGGTGGTGCCCGTGTCGGTCGGCCGAGCCAGCTCGGCTTCGAACATCTCGACGATGCGCTGCAGCGCCTCGTCTTCGGAATAATCGCTCTCGCGCGCATAGGCGCGCGCAGCATGGCGGGCGACGTCGACCAGGAGCAGCCCCCACACGTCGGGCTCCTCGAAGGCGCGCTGGAAGGCGATCGAGAGCCCGCCATCGAGCACGAAGGCGCGCAACACTTCGGTGGCGTCCTCGCGGCCGATGACGTCCGGCGGCAATGGCTGCTCCTTGGGTCCGGCCATCTGGGCTTTCCCTTAGCGGTAGCAGACGGATTTGGCGGCCTGCACGACCTCCGCCGCCGACGGCAGCGCGAGCTTCTCGAGGTTGGCCGCATACGGCATCGGCACATCCTTGCCGGACACGCGGACGACCGGCGCATCGAGATAGTCGAAGGCGTGCTCCATGATCCGCGCGGCAATCTCGGCACCGACGCCGCTCTGCGCCCACCCCTCTTCCACCGTGACGGCGCGGCCGGTCTTCTTGACCGAGGCGACGATGGTCTCCGTGTCCATCGGGCGCAGGGTGCGCAGGTCGACCACCTCGGCCTCGATGCCCTCCTTGGCGAGCTCGTCGGCGGCCTTGAGCGCATAGGTCATGCCGTTCGACCACGCGATGATCGTCACGTCCTTTCCGGCGCGCGCGATGCGCGCCTTGCCGATCGGAATCACGTAGTCGTCGAGCTTCGGCACCTCGCCGGAATGACCGTACAGCACCTCGTTCTCGAGGAAGATCACCGGGTTCGGATCACGGATCGCGGCCTTCAGCAGGCCCTTGGCGTCCGCCGCCGAATACGGCGCGACCACCTTCAGACCGGGCACGTGCGAGTACCAGGACGAGTAGTCCTGGCTGTGCTGGGCGGCAACGCGCGCCGCCGCGCCGTTCGGGCCGCGGAACACGATCGAGCAGCCCATCTGGCCGCCGGACATGTAGAGCGTCTTGGCTGCGGAGTTGATGATCTGGTCGATCGCCTGCATGGCGAAGTTGAAGGTCATGAACTCGACGATCGGCTTCAGGCCGGCCATCGCGGCACCGACACCGATGCCGGCGAAGCCGTGCTCGGTGATCGGCGTGTCCATCACGCGGCGGGCGCCGAACTCCTGCAGCAGGCCCTGGGTGACCTTGTAGGCGCCCTGATATTCGGCGACCTCCTCGCCCATGATGAAGACGTCGCCGTCGCGACGCATCTCCTCGGCCATCGCGTCGCGCAGCGCCTCGCGGATGGTCTGCGTGACCATCTCGGTGCCCGCGGGCACCTCGGGATCGGGCTGAGCAACGCTCTGCGGCGCAGCCACGCCGGTCGGCGCGGGCGCGGCCGGCGCGGCTGCGGCGGGCTCGGACGGCGGCGCCGATGGTGCAGCCTTCGTCTCGGCCGCAGGTGCTGCGGCCTTGCCGAGATCGGCCGCGGTCTCGCCGTCCGCGAGGATGGTCGCGATCGGCGTATTGACCGCGACGTCGGCGGTGCCTTCGGGGATCAGGATCTTGCCGAGCGTGCCCTCGTCGGTCGCCTCGACCTCCATCGTGGCCTTGTCGGTCTCGATCTCGGCGATCACGTCACCCGACTTGATCGCCTCGCCTTCCTTTTTCAGCCATTTGGAGAGATTGCCCTTCTCCATCGTGGGCGACAGCGCAGGCATCAAAACTTGAATTGGCATATCAGCTCCGGACAAAACAGCGTCTGCGCTTAACGGTAAACGTCGGTGTAGAGCTCGGCGACATCCGGCTCGGGATCGGCCTGGGCGAAATCGGCGGCCTCGTTGACGATCTTGCGCACGTCGGCGTCGATCGCCTTGAGATCCTGCTCCGTGACCTTGGCCGCCAGCAGGCGGTTACGCACCTGCTCGATCGGATCCTGGTCGTGACGCACCTTCTCGACTTCTTCGCGGGTGCGATACTTGGCCGGGTCGGACATCGAGTGGCCGCGATAGCGATAGGTCTGCATTTCCAGAATGTACGGGCCCTTGCCCTCGCGGCACCACGCGACGGCCTTCTCACCGGCAGCCTTCACGGCGCGGACGTCCATGCCGTCGACCTGCTCGCCCGGGATGTTGAAGGAGATGCCGCGCTTGGAGAAGTCGGTCTGCGCCGAGGCGCGCGACACGGCCGTGCCCATCGCATAGCGGTTGTTCTCGATGACGTAGATCACCGGCAGCTTCCAGAGCTCCGCCATGTTGAAGCTCTCATAGACCTGTCCCTGATTGGCCGCGCCGTCGCCGAAATAGGCAATGCTGACCGAGTCGTTGCCGCGGTAGCGGTTGGCGAGCGCGAGGCCCGTCCCGAGCGACACCTGCGCACCGACGATGCCGTGGCCGCCGAAGAAATTCTTCTCCATGCTGAACATGTGCATGGAGCCGCCCTTGCCCTTGGAGTAGCCGCCGCGGCGCCCGGTGAGCTCGGCCATGACGCCCTTGGCATCCATCCCGGTCGCCAGCATGTGGCCATGATCGCGATAGCCGGTGATGACCTGATCGCCCGGCTTCAGCGCCATCTGCATGCCGACGACCACAGCCTCCTGCCCGATGTAGAGGTGACAGAAACCGCCGATCGCACCCATGCCATAAAGCTGACCCGCCTTCTCCTCAAAGCGACGGATCAGCAGCATGTCGCGTAGCGCGGCCAATTCCTGTTCTCTGGTGAATTCCGGCGGCGGGCCGTTGTCTCTGTCCTGCCCTTGTTCCTTTGCGGCGGTTTTCTTGGGTGCGGCCATGGCAATTCCGGATGAGAGAAAAAGTAGCTCTCTCTAGCTCAACTCCAAGGCACGTAAAAGGACTGCGTGAATTGCGGTTCATTTTGCTTTGCCGCACTGCAAACGATCGCGAAATAAACGAATGCTGATGAGCGCGTTTTTGAAATTCCTGATGCCACGGCCTGCTAAAGTTTAGGCACCGCGGCGAAGGGACACGCGTCACTGCGGTCGATTGATCCGGATCAGATCACGCGGGTTGGCATAGCCGAGCTGAAAACGGGCGCGTTCATCGAGCATGTCGGGATCGACCCGGTCGGAGCGCAGCAGCAATACGCGCTTCTCACCCTCCGCCCGCTCCTGCTTCAACCGGGCGAGCTCGGAGGTGAGCGCAATGATCTCCTGGTCGAGCTCCTGACGCGCGGTCAGGCCGTACCGGCCGGTATAGGCGTTGATGCCGAAATAGCCGATGATGGCGGCCGCCATCGTGTAGAGAGCTAGCCCGGTCAGGAAGGATTTGAGGCGCGCGCGGGAGACCATGGCCCGAGAATGCGGCGCCCCGGTTAAGGAAACGCTAACCCTGAGCCCCCGTGCCGCTACGCGCTCAAGTCCGATAGGCGGGCTCCTCGGCGTCGAGCGTCCGCTTGATCGCTTCGAGATGCAGCCGTGCCGATTCCGCATCTCCCTCCCGCATCTGGCGATAGGCGGCCTCGGCGATGTCGGGCGCCACCGGCACCACCTTGCGGCCGGTTGACAGCGCCAGGCACTGAACCTGGCAGGCGCGCTCGAGATAATAGAGATCATCCCAGGCTTCGGCGATGGTCGGCGCCAGGACCATGACGCCGTGATGCTTCATGAAGACGATGTCGGCATCACCGACAGCCCCGGCGATGCGGTCCCCCTCGCGCGCGTCGAGCGCCAGCCCGTTGTAGTTCGCGTCGACGGCGGTTCGTCCATAGAATTTCAGCGCCGTCTGCCCGGCGAAGATCAGCGGATCGCCTTCGGTCATCGAGAGCGCGGTGGCATACGGCATATGCGTATGGAACGCGACCTTGGCGCGCGGCAGCGCCTTGTGGATGCGGGCGTGGATATAGAACGCGGTCGCCTCCGGGCGGCCGTCGCCGGCAATGACATTGCCGTCGAAATCGCAAACCAACAGCTTCGAGGCCGTCAGCTCACGAAAGGCATAGCCGTAGGGATTGACGATGAAGAGGTCGTCATAGCCGGGGACCAGCGCCGAGAAGTGGTTGCAGATGCCCTCTTCGAACCCGTGCCGCGCCGCCATCCGGAAACAGGCCGCAAGGTCGATCCGCGCCTGCCAGACGGCCTCCGAGTCGAGATCCGGCTGGTTCGGGCCGGGCTTCGCCGACGACGCGGGTGTGAACGAATGGGCCATCGTGCTTCCTTGGCAATGCGCATCCTTGCGCAGGTCCGGCATTGCCTTGAAACGGATCGGGCAAGGCGCGTCAACGCCCTGCCCGGATCATACCCGTCATGCAGTTGGCGACCGCCGCACGGGCGGACGCACGGCGACGACCCTGGTCAGCCGTTCTGCTTGGCCACGAAGGCGGCGAACGCCTCCAGATATTGCTGCAGCACCGTCTTGAGCGAATCCTTGACCAACTCGCCCTGGGCATCGAAGGCATCGCCGACCCCGTTCAGGTAGATCTCCGGCTGCCCCATCACCGGGCCCGCGATGCCCGGCATGATGTTCTGCAGGTGCTTGGACGCCGCGACGCCGCCGAGCGCACCCGGCGAGTTGGCGATGAGACCGACCGGCTTGCCCAGGAACGAGCTCTGCCCATAGGGGCGCGAGGCGATGTCGATCGCATTCTTCAGCACGCCGGGAATCGAGCGGTTGTATTCGGGCGTCAAGATGAGCACGCCGTTCGAGGCCTTCAGCTTGTCGCGCAGGGCGAGCCAGTCGGCCGGCGGATTGGCTTCGAGATCCTGGTTGAAGAACGACAGGCCGTTGAGCGTGGTGACGTCGATCTTCAGGCTGACCGGCGCCAGCTTGGCCAGGGCTTTGGCGATCTTGAGCGTGAAGCTCTCCTTGCGGAGACTGCCGACGAGGGCGACGATCGAATAGGGTGCAGGCATGGGGAGATCCTTTGAGGAGCGGCGTGTGAGGGGCACTTAAAGCGCTCCGGCAGGAACATGCAAGTGCATGAAACCGGATCCCGCGAAACACTGCGCTTCATCGCAAGAGGCGCTCGATGACCCCGCCCGCCTGCCGCTTCCCTCGGGCTCAACCGGTCTCGTTGAGGTGACGGGTGAATTCCGCCACCGCCTGATGCGTCAGCCAGATGGCCTGTCCGTCGACCGGCTGCGCCCATGACGAGACCTTGGCGATCACGATGTCGTTGGACGTATCCACGAACAGGTTCTGGCCGTGAATGCCCATCGCGAACATGAGCTGCGGCTGGTCGTTGATGACGTACCAGCCGCTGCGATAATGCATGTTGCGGCTGATGGCGGCAAAGCTGTCGCGCCACTGCCCGTCGCGCCACGCCTGGGCGTCGCCACTGTGCCTGATGTCGTCGAGCCAGCCCTCGGGGATGATCGTGTGCGAGCCGCGCCGGCCGCCTGACAGCACGAGCTGGCCGAGCCGCGCAACGTCGCGCAGCGTGGCGCAGAACCCGCCGGTGCAGCGCGGCGCGCCCTTGCGGTCGAGAGTGATGAAGGCCTCGCCGCTCGCCCCCATCGGCTTCCACAACAGTGTGCTGACGAGGCTCGCGAAGCTGCGGCCGGTGGCCCGCTCGATCGCCCAGCCGAGCAGATCGGTGTTGGCGGAGACGTAGCTGAACGGGCCGCCATGCGGCTTCGCCTGCGCGCGCATCGTCGCGAAGAACTCGTGCAGGTTCGGCGACGTGCCGGGCGCAACCGGCTCCCAGCCGGCGGCGTCGGCATAGGCCTGCAGGCCGGCGCCGTCGAACACGACGCCCGCACGCATGTCGAGCAATTGGCGGATCGTGGCGCCGCGATAGGCCGTGGCCGCCACTTCCGGCACGTAGCGCGTGACCTCGGCGTCGACGTCGAGCTCGCCGCGGCCGGCCAGGATGCCGGCCATCAGCCCGGTGATCGACTTGGTCGCCGACATCAGGATGTGCGGCGTGTCGCGGTCGGTGCCACCGTCATAGTGCTCGAACACGATGCGGCCGTCGTGGAGGATCAGGAGCCCGTCCGTCGCCGTCGCCTTCAGGAAGCCGTCGAGATCGAGCGTGCCGCCCTTCGGCAGGCGCAGGCTGAACTGATCGAAGGAGATCGGACTTGCCGGCAGCGGCCACGCGCTGCCGGGCGCGCTCTCGATGTCGGCGACCGGGAGGATCGACCGGATGTTGTGGAAGGCCCAGCGGCTGAACGGCGCGGAGCGCCAGTTGGAAAGATCGGCGCTGGAAGCTGAGAGATCGGTCGACATGCAAGGCCCTGCGGACATCCCGGGAGGTTCGACATAGGCGCTCGCGCGAGCCGCGGAAAGCCCGACATTTCGCATATGCAAAAACGAGCAGGCCGCCCGAAGGCGGCCCCCTCTCTCCTCCGTCATTGCGAGCGAAGCAATCCAGGGCTCGGTTGTGACTCTGGATTGCTTCGTCGCGGAGCCTGTCCTCGGGCTCGCCGGAAGCGAGACCCGGGGGCTCCTCGCAATGACGCTAACCGATAATCAGATCACCGGATTCCACGGCGCCGGAATCAGCCGGTACTTGGCGCCGTCCTTCTCGACATAGCCCACGGAGGGGAACGAGAAGTGGAAGCCGATCACCTTGGCCTTCTCGGCGGCGGCCATGTCGTAGAACTTGTGCCGGGTCTCCTGCGCCTGCGCCGCATCGGTGTCAAACATGACGTGCCAGTCCGGGTTGCGCAGGAACAGCTCGGGGACGTTGGTGACGTCGGCCTGGATCAGGACCCTGGCATTGCCGGACGCGACCGCGAACGAGGTGTGTCCCGGCGTGTGACCGGGCGTGCCGAGCGCGGTGATGCCGGGCGCAACCTCCTTGTCCCACTCGTACTGGGTGACCTTGCTCTCGAGCCCGCCGAACACCTTCTTGAAGTTGGCGAAGTTGCCCTTCATCAAGTCGGTCTGCGCCTTGGCGGCGTTCTCGTCGCTATTCCAGAACGCCCACTCCTTGGCCGGCACCTTCAGCTCGGCGTTCGGAAATGCCAGCGAGCCGTCGGCGAGCTTGAGGCCGTTGACGTGGTCGCCGTGCATGTGGGAGAGCACGACGACGTCGATGCTCTTCGGATCGACGCCGGCGGCAGCGAGGTTCTGCAGCGTGCGGCCAACCGCGCCCTTGCTGGCCTCGAAGGCGCCAGCGCCGTTGCCGGTGTCGATCAGGACCAGCTTGGAGCCGGTGTTGATCAACTGCGGATTGAAGGGGATCGTGATCATACCCTTCGGCATGTAGGCGCTTTCGGCAGCCGCGAGCGCGTCGTCCTTCGCCGTGTTGACGACGAACGTGTCGGGCATCGGGAAGGTGCGCGCGCCGTCATTGACGGAGGTGCATTCATAGTCGCCGACCTTGTAGCGATAGAAGCCGGGCGCCTGCGCGCCGGCGGGTGCAACCGCTGCGCGTGCCTGTCCGGCCAGCGGCGGCAAAGCGGTCGCAGCTCCGGCGAGGGCCGCACCGGCCAGAAATCGACGGCGATCCAGACGGCGATCCAATAGGGTCATGACAAATCTCTCCTCAGTGCTCCATGCGGCTGACACCGCCCCCAGACAAACGGGGCGGATTTTCTCCGCATGCAGGCCAAACGCAAGCCCGTCAGCAACGTCCGGGGAGCGACGTTAGGTCACTTCTCTTTGTTGGGGTCGATGAGGAATTTTTCGCCGGTGGCCCGTTTGGCGTACACGGCGAGATTGGCCGGATCGAGGGCTTCGGGGAGTGATACGACCTTGGTGTAGTGGCTCGCGAAGGTCGTCTTCAGCTCGTCGACGACGCGCTGCCGCAACCGCTCGGTATCCGCCTTGCCGATCTTCATCAGGAATGGGAACAGCAGCCAGCCGCCGACGCTCCAGGTCATGCCGAAGCCGCGCGTGATCTCGGTCGGGCGCGTATCCAGGCTACCGTAGATGTAGACCTGCTTGTGCACGTTCGAGCCGTAGCGGCTGTAGGGATGCTTGCCGGACTTGTTGATCGCAGCTTCCATCGCGTTGAGGATCTGGCCGGCGAGCTTGCCGCCGCCGATCGCATCGAAGGCGATGGTCGCGCCGGTCTCGACCAGCGCCGCGATCAGGTCGTCCATGAAAGTCGGCGCCGTCGAATCCACGATGTATTTCGCGCCGATGCCGCGCAACAGCTCGGCCTGATCAGCGCTGCGCACGATGTTGACGAGCGGGATGCCGTCCTTGAGGCAGATCTTGTTGAGCATCTGCCCGAGATTGGACGCGGCGGCCGTGTGCACCAGCGCGGTATGGCCCTCGCGCCGCATCGTCTCGGTCATGCCGAGCGAGGTCAGCGGATTGACGAAGCAGGAGGCGCCCTCGGCCGGCGTGGTGCCGGCCGGCAGCGGCAGGCATTCGGAGAGCTTCAGGCAGCGATACTGGCTGTACATCGCGCCGCCGATGGCCGCGACCGTGCGGCCCATCAGCGCCTTGGCGGCATCCGACGACCCGGTCTTGACCACGACGCCGGCGCCCTCGTTGCCGACGGCCAGGGACTCGTCGAGCCGGCCGGCCATCGCCCGCATCCCCGCCTCCGGCACCTTGGCGGTGATCACGGGCCGCTCCTTGGTGCCGGACGCCTGCAGGGTCGACAGATCGGCCGCGCCGACGAGGAGGCCGAGATCGGACGGATTGATCGGCGCCGCCTCGATCCGCACCACCACCTCGTCCGGCCCCGGCTCGGGGGTCGGCACGTCGACCAGCGAGAGCTCGAGCTCGCCGCTGCGCCTGATCAACGTCCGCAGTTGCAGGCCCTGTGTCTCGACACCCATGCGTGCCTCCCTTTTTTCTTTGGTTAGCTTAGTCCAGACTCAGGCCAGCGCCTTCAGCGCCGCCCTGCCCGCATACTTGGCCTGCGCGTCCAGCTCCTGCTCGATGCGCAGCAACTGGTTGTACTTGGCGGTGCGGTCGGCGCGCGCCAGCGAGCCGGTCTTGATCTGCCCGCAATTGGTGGCGACCGCGAGATCGGCGATCGTGGAATCCTCGGTCTCGCCGGAGCGGTGCGACATGACAGCGGTGTAGCCGGCCTTGTAGGCCATCTCGACCGCGGCCAGCGTCTCGGTGAGCGTGCCGATCTGGTTGACCTTGATCAGGATCGAATTGGCGCGGCCGTTGCGGATGCCGTCGGCGAGACGGTTGACGTTGGTGACGAACAGGTCGTCGCCGACGAGCTGGCACTTGTGGCCGATCAGGTCGGTCAGCTCCTTCCAGCCGTCCATGTCGTCCTCCGACATGCCGTCCTCGATCGAGGCGATCGGGTAGCGGGCGACCAGATCCGCAAGATACTTGGCCTGCTCGGAGCGCGAGCGCGACTTGTTCTCGCCCTCGTAGACGTACTTGCCGTCCTTGAAGAATTCGGTCGCGGCGCAGTCGAGCGCCAGCATGACGTCCTCGCCGGCGGTGTAGCCGGCCTTGCCGATCGCGCTCATGACGAAGTCGAGGGCTGCGTCCGCCGACGGCAGGTTCGGCGCGAAGCCGCCCTCGTCGCCGACATTGGTGTTGTGGCCCGCCTTCTTCAGCTCGGCCTTGAGCGTGTGGAAGATCTCCGAGCCGCAGCGCAGCGCCTCCGCGAAGCTCGGCGCGCCCACCGGCATGATCATGAATTCCTGGAAGTCGATTGGGTTGTCGGCGTGGACGCCGCCATTGACGATGTTCATCATCGGCACCGGCAGGGTGCGGGCCGAGGTGCCGCCGACATAGCGATACAGCGGCATGTCGTAGGAGATCGCCGCCGCCTTGGCGCAGGCGAGCGAGACGCCGAGAATGGCGTTGGCGCCGATCCGGCTCTTGTTCTCGGTGCCGTCGAGCTCGATCAGGATCTGGTCGATCTGGACCTGGTCCTGCACAGACATGTCGCTGAGCGCCTCATAGACCTCGTCGTTGATCGCTTCGACGGCCTTCAGCACGCCCTTGCCGAGATAGCGGTGCTTGTCGCCGTCGCGCAGCTCGACCGCCTCGTGGGCGCCGGTGGAGGCGCCGGACGGCACGGCAGCGCGGCCGACCGAGCCGTCCTCCAGCACGACGTCGACCTCGACCGTGGGATTGCCGCGGCTGTCCAGGATTTCGCGGCCGATGATGTCGACGATGGCGGTCATGAGGTCCTCTCGCGGGCGTTTCTGGGTGGGCGTTGTTGCGCTGCTTCTACCGCAAGCCCGCGAGGCCGAAAAGGCCAAGTCACGACCAAATCAAGTCGCGGCCAGATCACGAAGCGGATGACGCCGGCCCCCCGATTGGCTAAGAGGGCGCCTCCCAGCATCCGTGACGTGACACATGGCGAAAAGATCCACCAAATCCGAGACATCAGCGGGACTTCAACTCGGCCGCGAGGTTGCCCAGCCGGACAGTCCGGACGCGGCGAAGCTCGACCGCGTGCCCAATCCGCAGAAGGACACGGACTATCTGGCCCGCTTCACGGTGCCGGAGTTCACCTCGCTGTGCCCGGTAACGGGACAGCCGGACTTCGCCCATCTCGTCATCGATTATGCGCCCGGCCCCTGGCTGGTGGAATCCAAGTCGCTCAAGCTCTATCTCGCCAGCTTCCGCAACCATGGCGCGTTCCACGAAGACTGCACCGTCGCGATCGGCAAGCGGCTCACTGCCGAGATCAAGCCCAAATGGCTGCGCATCGGCGGCTATTGGTATCCCCGCGGCGGCATCCCGATCGACGTGTTCTGGCAGACCGGAAAGCTGCCGAAGGGGCTGTGGGTGCCCGATCAGGGCGTGGCGCCCTATCGCGGCCGGGGGTGAAGCTGTTCGAGAAGCTGGAGGTGCGGTCGTGAACGGCGCAGTCGAACATGCCCGCCTGTCGGTGTTCTGTCCCAAGTGCACCACAACCGTCACGTGGCCGTCTTCGCTGTCAGCAACGGACCAGGCGAGAATTGCAGCCGAAATCCGCCGCAGCCCGATTGAGGGCCACAAACTGCTCGTCGCCCAGTTCGGCTTCTCCATGGCGGAAGCAAAGGCCCTGACGCTGCACGTCACGCAGACCGCAGGCACGTGTCACCGCTGCCGCCGTCCCCTTTCACGAAAGGACGATGTGATAGTCTGCGAGATGTGCCGCTCAGCCAATCTCGACTGGTAGTCGCCGATCGCGCACTCGCGGCTCAGTAAACGAAATAGTCCCGAACTTCGCCTTCGATGGTGATCTGCTGTTCGCGGGAGAGGACCTTCGTGGGGCCAATCCATGGGTTGGGATCGGACCGACCGCTGGAAATGCAGCGCCAACCACACTATATTCAATGCGGTCATTCCACTTCCGGGACCATCTGGGGTCGTTTTGACTCGGGATCGGCAGCGCGCCAACGCCGTCGATCCCAACTACTCGATGATGGCTCAGGGAGCCGGATTCGGACCGGCATCTCCACACTTGTAGGGGCGGGTGTCCTACCGTTAGACGATCCCTGATAGTACAAAGCCGATTAAGGGCCCTTGCGCTTCCATGTCACCGGAGCCGCGCAAGGGCCCTACTGCTTTTCCGGGCCCGCGACGCCGTTCGGCGAAACGCCCGGGCTCTCACTGTTGTTTTCATGGCTAATCTCCGCGCCAATGATGAAACTGTAATGCGGATTTTGGATAACGTCAAGTCACTAACCTAAATCCGCAAACAACGTCCTTGACGCCTCGATTCGCTTCGCGTAAATAGGCTCCGCGCAATCCAGTTTCGTGAACGGAGACTGCCTCATGAATGGCGAGAACGTAGCCTCAGCGGAGGAGGTAAAGGCGAGGTCCGGTGACGCGCGCCAGCGCTCCACCATCGGTTTTCCTTACATGCCCCTTAAGGACGCTGTGGAGCTTGCGGAAGCAATCCACGGAAATGTGGGATTGGGAGAATGTGACGACGATCAGCTTGCAGCTTGGAGCGGTCAGAGCACCAAAAGCAGCGGATTTCGGGTCCAGATCAGCTCTGCACGCCAATTTGGGTTGATTACCAGTGAGGCCGCAGGCCGGTACAAATTGACCGACCTGGGGCGAATGATCGTTGACCCTAGTCAAGCGCGCGAGGCCAAGGCTTTAGCCTTCCTCAACGTGCCGCTCTACAAGGGCATCTTTGAAAAGTATCGGGGCGGTGTTCTCCCAAGCCAAGCGGCCGCCCTTGAGCGCGAAATGGTTGGCATGGGAGTGTCGGATAAAGTCAAAGACCGAGCCCGGCAAACCTTCGAGCGCTCTGCGGAACAGGCTGGCTACTTTGAGCACGGAAAGAACCGGCTGGTTATGCCAGCGGTCTCCACAGTCCGCGAGGCGCCAGCTCCGGAGCCAGAGGAGCCTAAGGGAGGAGGCGGAGGTAACGGCGGCGGCCGTCAGCCGTCTGGCGTTGACCCTATCATTCAAGGGCTTCTAGTGAGGTTGCCGCCGTCTGGAAGCGTATGGGCAGAGGCGGAACGTAATCTTTGGCTGGAACTGCTTAAGGGTAGTTTTCAGCTGATCTACAAGGACAAGGACCCTGGCTAGACTGGACGAACGTCCCAACCTGTGTAGATTCGAGATTCGCATGCGTCCTAGGCCATGCGAAAAGCACGAAGGCCAGCCCGAGTAATCGGACCAGCCTTCGGAAGGGAAGCTCTCTTAACAAAGGGCGGTGGGGTCGTTTCCTTGGCCGGGGCGACCCCATTCCTTTTGATCAACGTTATGTTGACCGACAACAATCTACGAATTTTTGTTGTTTGGTCAAATGCATAGCGATTAATTTCGCGCATCACGCCTGTGTATGACGGGGCCAACTTGACCCTTTATCCTAGCCTTGCCTTTCAGCGATTTATGCGAGAAACGAATGAAAAAGGCCGCCAACCGAGGCGACCCTTTCGAACAAATTGAACTTCGACAATGTGCTAACGTGGGGCTGCAAAGAGACGCCCCACGAGGCTTTCGACTAGTCTTACCGCCTAATCTCAACCTTGATCTTGATAGTCACAAATATCATGCCGATCCCTCCCTTCCGCTCCCCGGTCGGGAACTAGCAGAGGCCTCTGCACGAGCAGATGAGCACGATTACCGGCGCGGCGGAATTCACGTTTCAGAAATCCAAATTAGGACACTCCCTGAGTCGCCCGACGGGCACGCTGCCGCTCGACTTACGCAACCATCAAACCGCTGCTCCCGGGAGCCGATTTGCGCTGCACTCTCAAGCCGATCACCCCTATCCAGACCTTCCGAAGAAAATATTTCACTTTCGCTTTATCAGAATTCATGATTGACTGCCGCCATCCCGTCTCGATCAGAGGGGCGCTTCGCGGTCGTCACGGACGTTGAGGCGGGATGCGGTGGGCGTGTCGGGTTCGCAGCGTGATCAGTCATGCGGACGAACGAGCCTGATGCGCCGGCGAAATCGTATGGTCCTGGCCTCCCGACGCTGAGGTCACGCCGGTGGTGATGATCCGCCGGTTACGGGGGCAAGACAGCCCGGTCCCCGGGGAGAGTACGTATAAGCCGCCCAACCATCGCGCGGGGAATGCCGGGATGTCTCGGCTGAACCTGTGGTTCCTGCCGCCAGCATTTTTTTCTGCTGGCGGGCCATGGGGGCGGCCAGCTCCCGGCATTCCCCGCGCCCTCTTCTCAGAAAGAGGGCATGTCCCAAGGCAAAGCTCGGACGCAGACGCGCCGCGAGATGGCGGCGGTGCGTCCCGCGGCCAACGAAAGCGCCGATATGTCTCAGCCGCGCATCTACAGCATCGAGAGCGAGAAACGCCCTCGCCGCACTTCCCCAGGACCATCGCAGCTAACGATGGGCATTTTGCCCTCGCCCGTCTCCACGTCGTCATGCCCGGGCTTGTCCCGGGCATCCACGTCCTTCTCAGCGCGCCGAACGACGTGGATGGCCGGGACAAGCCCGGCCATGACGGAGCAACAAATGAGCAGGCGTTGCTGCCGCGACGGGACCATGTCTTCAGATGCAATGGGCTCGCGCCCGTGTCCGACATGGCCGTCAGCTGACCGCCGCATCCGCCGGCGGCCGTTGCCGCAGCAGCGCGGCGCAGGCGAAGCCGAGCGCGACCATCAGCGCGGCGGCGATCATCAGCGTCGGCTGCTTGCCGCCATGGACCAGGCCGAAGCCATAGGCGATCGGGCCGACCGTCTGGCCCATGAAGAAGAAGAACGAGTGCAGCGACATCGCGGTCGCGCGCGCCCCGATCGACAGCTCGCTGGCGAACACCTGCAGGCAGCCATGGATCATGTAGAAGCCCCAGCCCATCAGCAGCATGCAGCCGAACTGCAGCTTCCAGCCCGGACCGAAGGCGAGCGCGGCAAGCTGCAGCCCGACCAGGGCAGCGCCCGTGATCATCATGCCCTTGACGCCGAGCCGCGGCAGGAAGTTCGAGACCGTGAACGTGTAGAACAGCCCGCCGACCGCGAAGCCCGCGATGACGATGCCCGCGATCGACAGCGAGGTCTCGCCGAGATCGAACAGGAACGAGGCGATGAACGGAAACAGCCCGAACACGCAGCAGCCTTCGACGAACACGGCCGAGAAGCAGAAGCGCGAATTGGGGTTGGTGAAGATGGTGCGGTAGCCCTTCCTCAGCGCGGCGAGATCGGTGGTCGGCGCATGCGTGACCTTGGCGCCGCGAAAGCCTGCCGCCACCGCGAAGGAGGCGATCAGCCCGAGCGCGCCGAGGATCGCGAGCACGCCGCGCCAGCCGATGAAATCGCCGATGATGCCGGATGCCGTCGCGCCGAGCAGGTTGCCCGCCATCGAGCCCGCGAGCGTGCGGCCGATCGCGACCTGCCGCTTGTCGGGCGCGACGAGATCGCTGGTCAGCCCGAGCGCCACCGGAAACACGCCGCCCGAGGCGATGCCCGCGAGGATGCGCGTCGCGAACAGCAGCGGAAACGAGGTGGCGAGCGCACCGAGGATGCTGGCGACACCGAGCAGCGCCAGGCACAGCGTCATCAGCCGCGCCTTGCCGAACAGATCGGCGGCCGCACCGATCGCAGGCTGGATCAGTGCGTAGATCAGCGCATAGCCGGCGGCGATGCCGGCCGCGGTGGTGATGCTGATCGCGAAATCCTCGGCGACATGCGGCAGCACCGGATCAAGCGCCCGCGTCGACAGCGCCGCCGAGAAGCCCGCCAGCGCGATGATGTTCACGGCTGGTGGAAACTTCTGCCCCGCGGGCTTGGCGACGGTCTGGTGCATCAGCGCGCGGCGTCCGATGCCCGCCCCTTGGCGAGCGCATCGAACGCCATCAGCGTTCGCAGCAGCCCCTCGAACTGCGCGAGCGGGACCATGTTCGGCCCGTCGGAGGGCGCGTGATCGGGATCCGGATGCGTCTCGATGAAGACGCCGGCGACGCCGACGGCCACCGCGGCCCGCGCCAGCACCGGCACGAATTCGCGCTCGCCGCCCGACGAGGTGCCCTTGCCGCCCGGCTGCTGCACCGAATGCGTAGCATCGAAGATGACAGGCGCGCCGGTCGTGCGCGCCATGATCGGCAGCGCGCGCATGTCGGAGACCAGCGTGTTGTAGCCGAACGAGACGCCGCGCTCGGTGACCAGCACGTTGCGATTGCCGGAGCCGGTGATCTTGGCCACGACATTGGCCATGTCCCAGGGCGCCAGGAACTGGCCCTTCTTGACGTTGACGACCTTGCCGGTCGCGGCGGCCGCGAGCAGCAGGTCAGTCTGCCGGCACAGGAAGGCCGGGATCTGCAGCACGTCGACCGCCTGCGCCACCTCGGCGCACTGACTCGCATCGTGGACGTCAGTCAGCACGGGCAGGCCGAGCGACGCGCGGATCTCGGCGAAGATCGGCAGCGACTGCGAAAGCCCGAGGCCGCGCGCAGCCGAGCCGCTGCTGCGGTTGGCCTTGTCGAACGAGGTCTTGTAGACGAGCCCGATGTTCAGCCGCGTCGCGATCTCCTTCAGCGCCGAGGCGACCTCGAGCGCATGAGCCCGGCTCTCGAGCTGGCACGGGCCGGCGATGACCGCGAGCGGCAGCTGATTGCCAAACTTGACGGAGCCGAGGCTGACGACCGGCGCGGCAGAGATCGAAGCGTTCACGACATCATCCTCTTGTGGGCGCGCGACCATGGCCCAGCGCTGGCTGCCGGATCAACCCGGCGCGTGCCCGCGAATAGCAGGGTTGCGGGGATGAGGCCATCCGCGCATCCCGGCTCCCGTGCAAGGGCCCTATTTCAACGCCGAGAACGCCGTCGGCACCAGGAACTGGCTGGTGATGTTGGCGACGATCTGGCCGTCCTCCTCGCTCTTGGCGCGCGCCGCGATCCAATCGGGATCGGTCATGAACTTGGTCCACTTGGTCTCGCGCTCGGCGAGCGACTCCCAAGCGATGAAATAGGTCAGGTCCTGGTTGGATTCGCCGATCAGGGTCGTGAAGAAGCCGACCGGCCGGATGCCATGCTTCCCCCACAGCTTCAGCGTCGTGGTCTCGAAGCGCTTCAGCAGCGCCGACAGCCGGCCCGGAATGCAGCGATAGATGCGGCTCTCGTAGATCATTGGTCACTCCCTGATCGGTTGGATCGGGAGCGTTCTCGCAATATTCGGCCACACCGTCAAAGACGGTCGTCAGACCAGCCGCGACTGCACCATCGCCGCCTGGATGAAGGACGCAAACAGCGGATGCGGCTCGAATGGCCGCGATTTCAGCTCGGGGTGGAACTGGACGCCGATGAACCAGGGATGGTCCTCATATTCCACGATCTCCGGCAGCACGCCGTCCGGCGACAGGCCGGAGAACTTCAGACCGTGCTGCTCGAGCCGGTCCTTGTAGGCGGTGTTGACCTCGTAGCGGTGGCGATGGCGCTCGGAGATCTCGGTGGCACCGCCATAGACCTCGGAGACGCGGCTGCCGCGCTTGAGCGCCGCAGGATAGGCGCCGAGCCGCATCGTGCCGCCGAGATCGCCGCTCTTGGAGCGCTTCTCCAGCTCGTTGCCGCGCAGCCATTCCGTCATCAGGCCGACGAGCGGCTCCGGCGTCGGACCGAACTCGGTCGAGTTGGCCTCGGTGATGCCGACGAGATTGCGCGCCGCCTCGATCACCGCCATCTGCATGCCGAAGCAGATGCCGAAATACGGCACGTCACGCTCCCGCGCGAACCGCGCCGCGCGGATCTTGCCCTCGGCGCCGCGCTGGCCGAAGCCGCCGGGCACCAGGATGCCGTTGACGTGCTCGAGGAATGGCGCCGGGTCCTCGTTCTCGAACACCTCGCTCTCGATCCAGTCGAGCTTGACGCGGACCTTGTTGGCGATGCCGCCATGCGACAGCGCCTCGATCAGCGACTTGTAGGCGTCCTTCATGCCGGTGTACTTGCCGACGATCGCGATCGTGACGTCGCCTTCAGGATTGCGGACGCGCTCGTTGATCGTGTGCCAGCTCGCCAGCGCCGGCGGCACCCGCGGCTCGATGCCGAACGCGGCCAGCACCTCGTCGTCGAGGCCGGCGGCATGATAGGCCTCCGGCACGGCATAGATGTTGTCGACGTCACGCGCCTCGATGACGGCGCTTTCACGCACGTTGCAGAACAGGCCGAGTTTGCGCCGTTCCTCCTTCGGAATCGGGCGGTCGGTGCGGCACAGCAGGATGTCCGGCTGGATGCCGATCGAGCGCAGCTCCTTGACCGAATGCTGCGTCGGCTTGGTCTTCAACTCGCCGGCGCTCGGGATGTAAGGCAGCAGCGTGAGATGGATGTAGATCGCGTGATGGCGCGGCAGCTCGTTGCCGAGCTGCCGGATCGCCTCGAAGAACGGCAGGCCCTCGATGTCGCCGACGGTGCCGCCGATCTCGACCAGCACGAAATCGTACTCGTCATTCCCAGACAGGACGAAATCCTTGATCGCATTCGTCACGTGCGGGACGACCTGGATGGTCGCGCCGAGATAGTCGCCGCGCCGCTCCTTGGTCAGGATGTCCTGATAGATCCGGCCCGTGGTGATGTTGTCGGCCTTGGTCGCCGGCCGGCCGGTGAAGCGTTCGTAATGACCGAGATCGAGATCGGTCTCGGCACCGTCGTCGGTCACGAACACTTCGCCGTGCTGATACGGCGACATCGTGCCGGGATCGAGGTTGAGATAGGGGTCGAGCTTGCGAAGCCGGACCTTGTAGCCACGGGCCTGCAGCAGCGCGCCTAACGCG
Organism: Bradyrhizobium sp. SZCCHNR1098; assembly: GCF_032489375.1. NCBI lineage: Bacteria > Pseudomonadati > Pseudomonadota > Alphaproteobacteria > Hyphomicrobiales > Nitrobacteraceae > Bradyrhizobium > Bradyrhizobium sp. SZCCHNR1098. The sequence goes on along the minus strand of NZ_JAUEXY010000007.1, from coordinate 157,453 downwards.
GCTGAAGCCAGACCCTTTCCGAGCGAGGAAACCACGCCGCCGGTGATGAAGATGTACCGCGCCATGGGACCCTACCTTTAATGCCGCGCGCTCGATTCGCCAAAACGAATCGCTTGCAGCCCGCAACGCTGTCGCGGGCCTGTGGGTTACTTCAAAATATTAATGGTCTCAGGTACTTGAGACCGCCTCATGACGCAGGACGCCAATTGCGTTCCTGCATGGCTTGCCCGCGTTATTGCGACTGCGGGGCCTGCGGCGCAGCCGGAGCCGCGGGTGCCTGCTGCTCGTCGGCCTTCTTGAGCTGGTCGAGCACGCCGCCCGCGGTCGGCGCCGCTGGGGTCGCTCCGCCTGACTGGGTCTGCCCCGGCAGGTTGTTGAGAATCGAGGTCGGCTTGCGATCCAGACCCGCGAGCCAAGTCAGCGCCAGGCTGGTGAGGAAGAAGAGGAGTGCCAGGATCGCGGTCGTGCGCGTTAGCAGGTTGGCCGTGCCGCGGCTCGACATGAAACCGGCGCCGCCGCCCATGCCAAGGCCACCGCCCTCGGATTTCTGCAACAGCACCGTACCGATCAGGACGGCGACAATCATGAGGTGGATGACGATCAAGACAGTCTGCATGGTGACCTTCCGTCACAAGCCCTCGCAGGCCCCGACCGGGGGCCGGGATCGCGAGAGCTTCGCGGGCTATTCGGAAATTTGCGCGGTGTTACACGATCATGTCGAGCAACGCCACCCCGCAGATAATCGCAACCGCGCTTCGCACAAGCGCCGACGTCGCCCTCCGGGTCGACCCTTGCCGGCCGCTTCAATATCCATTATTAGAGACGAATGGATCAAATAGTAGACGACTTCAGCCAGAGGCTCGCCCGTCGCCTGCTGCTGGAACGGGACGGCCGTGGGTGGTCGCTGGCCGACCTCGCCGAACGCTCTGGCGTGTCGAAGGCGACCATCAGCAAGATCGAGCGTGCCGAAGTCAGCCCGACCGCGGTGATCCTGGTTAAGCTCGCAAGCGCTTTCGATCTCACGCTGGCCGGCTTGATGCTCCGCGCCGAAGCCCAGTCGGAGCGCCTGTCCAAGGCCGCCGAGCAGCCGGTCTGGCGCGACCCGGACACGGGCTACGTCAGGCGCCAGGTCTTTCTCAGGCCGGATCATCCGATCGAATTGGTGACCGTCGAGATGCCGGCGCACCGCAGCGTGACCTTGCCGGCCTCCTCCTACATCCACATCCGCCAGCTCCTCTGGGTTCAGAGCGGGCAATTGACCATCACGGAAGGCGCGGAACGCCACGTGCTCGGGCCGGGCGACTGCCTCGGCTTTGGCCCACCGATCGACACCACCTTTGCCAATGAGACCGACGCGCCGTGCGTCTACGTCGTCGCCCTTGCCAGGAGTTGAGAATGTCCCCGCCCCGAATCGCGGCCCTGTCAGATACGCCGGCAATCCGGGCTGCGCTTCGCGCAATGCTGATCGAAACGGTCGCCCATGGTGGCTCGGTCAGCTTCATGCACCCGCTTCGCGAGGAGGATGCCGACGCGTTCTGGCGGGAATCGCTGTCGGCCGCGGCGCGCGGCGAACGAGCCGTTCTTGGCGCCTTAGATGGAGAGGATGTGATCGCGACCGTGACGCTGCAGCTGAAGCTGCCGCCGAACCAGCCGCACCGCGCCGAGATCGCAAAGATGATGACGCGCATCAGCCACCGCAAACGCGGAATCGCGACCGCGCTGCTCTGCGCGGCCGAAAACCTCGCCCGCGCGCATGGGCGGACGATGCTGGTCCTCGATACCGCCGAGGATGGGGGCGCCTCACAGCTCTATGAAAGCGTCGGCTTCCAGCTGAGCGGAACCATCCCGGACTATGCCTTGAAGCCGCATGGCGGCCTCACCGGCACAAAGATCTATTGGAAGCGAATCGAACAGGCGGACTGAGGCGCGCGCTTTCGCTCACGTCGCTTCTCAACAGCCCTTCGCAATGGCGAGAAAGTCTGAGGCTTTCAGGCTGGCGCCGCCGACCAACGCGCCGTTGACATTCGCGACCGCCATCAGCTCGGCCGCATTGGAGGGCTTCACCGAGCCGCCATAGAGGATGCGCGTCCGCGCTCCCTCCTGCTTGAAGCGATCGATCAGCAGCTCTCTGATAAAGGCATGAATCTGCTCGACATCCTTGGCGGTCGGGGTCAGGCCGGTGCCGATCGCCCAGACCGGCTCATAGGCCACGACCAGGTTGTCGGCCCGTGAGCCCTGCGGCAGACTGAGGTTGAGCTGGCCGCGCAGGATGTCGAGCGTCTGCCCGGCATCGCGCTGCTGCTGGGTTTCGCCGACGCAAGCGATCGCGACCAGCCCGGCACGCCACACCGCCTCGGTCTTCTGGTGCACCACAACATCGGTTTCGCCATGATCGGCGCGCCGTTCGGAATGGCCGACGATGATGGCGCTGGCGCCGGCATCGGCCAGCATCTCCGCCGAGATGTCCCCGGTATGGGCTCCCGACGCCTTGGGGTGGCAATCCTGGGCCCCGACCGCGATCGCGTGGGTGCCGCGTGCCCTCTCGGCAAAGCCTGCCACCAGAGTGGCGGGCGGACAGACCAGCAGATCGGCCTTGCCGGTGACCTCGGCGGCTCCGGCCAGCATGGCGTCGAACTCGGCGGTCGAGGCCTTCAGGCCGTTCATTTTCCAGTTGCCGGCGATCAGCGGCCGGATGCGGTCGGTCATGGCGGGATTCCAGCAAATGTTGTGACGGACATCGGCTAGCAGAGCCCTTCGACGAGCACCAGAGCGGGAGCCGTCTTCCCACCGCTTCAATCGGCCTCAGGGCCGAGGTTGCGACCGGGCGGCGGCCTCTTTATAAGCCGTTTCAACTCGGTGACGGCCTTTTGCGGAATCTGCTTTAAGGCGCGGCCTCTTCATCCTTTTTCCTGCAGACAGACTGGGACCCATGCTTCGAGGATTACGCAAGGCCTCATCAAACTGGCTCGGCAAGACCATCATGGCGGTGGTCATGGGCGTTTTGATCGTCAGTTTCGGCATCTGGGGCATCGCCGACATCTTCCGCGGCTTCGGGCAGTCGACGGCTGCAACCGTGGGACGCACGGAGATCTCGGTCAACGAGTTCCGGCAGATCTATACCGACCGGCTGCAGCAGATCGGCCGCCAGCTCGGCCGTCCGCTGACCACCGAGCAGGCCCGCATGTTCGGGCTCGACCGCTCCGTTCTGCAGCAGACGATTGCGGAAGCCGCCCTCGACGAGCAGGCCCGCCGTCTCGGTCTCGCCCAGTCCGATGCGGAGACCATGCGGGTGATCCTCAGCGATCCCAACTTCAAGGGCCCGAACGGGGCGTTCGACCCGCAGCGTTTCCAGGCCATCATCCGCAATTTCGGCTTCACCGAGCAGCGCTATCTGGCTGACCAGCGCCGACAGTCGCTGCGGCGGCAGATCACCGGCACGATCGCGGCCGGGCTGGAGCCGTCCAACACGATGCTCGAGGCGCTCGGCCGCTTCCAGAACGAGCAGCGCTCGATCGATTACATCAAGCTCGACGCGGCGCAGGCCGGCACCATCGATGCGCCCTCGCCCGAGGTTCTCGCGTCCTATTTCGAAGAGCACAAAGCCCAGTTCAAGGCGCCGGAATATCGCAAGATCTCCTTCGTCGTGGTGACGCCCGAAGAGATCGGCAAGTGGACCGACGTATCTGACGAGGACGCCAGGAAGCTGTTCGACCAGCGCAAGGCGCTGATGGGCACGCCGGAGAAGCGCCAGGCCCAGCAGATGACCTTCCCCACCATGGAGGAGGCACAAGCGGCGCGCGCCCGGATCGCCGCGGGTGAAGTCACGTTCGACGAGCTCGCCAAGGAGCGCAACCTCAACCCAGCCGATCTCGATCTCGGTCTGGTGACGAAATCGGCGATTCTCGACCCTGTCGTTGCCGATACCGCCTTCTCGCTGCCGACCGGCGAGGTCAGCCAGCCGGTCAAGGGCGCGTTCAACGTGGCGCTGGTCAAGGTCAGCGCGATTCAGCCGGGCCAACAGCCGGAATATGAGAGCGTCGCTGCCGACATCAAGAAAGAGATCGCAGCCGACCGCGCCAAGTCGCAAGTCGCCAATCTTCGCGACAAGATGGAAGACGAGCGCGGCGGTGGCGCCAGCGTGTCAGAGGCCGCCAAGAAGCTCGGTCTCAATGCCGTCACGCTCGAAGCGGTCGACAGGTCCGGCAAGCAACCCAACGGCCAGCCCGTTTCGAACATCCCGCTTGGCCTGGATGTCGTTGCGCAGGCCTTCAACAGCGACGTCGGTGTCGACAACGAGCCGATCTCGTTCCGCGGCGGCTATGTCTGGTTCGAGGTTCTCGGCATCACCCCGCCGCGCGATCGCCCCCTCGACGAGGTCAAGGATCAGGTCGCCGCGCGCTGGCGCGACGACGAGGTCGCAGCCAAGCTGCGCGCGAAGGCCACCGAACTGGTCAAGAAGCTCAACGAGGGCGGCAAGCTCGCCGACGAGGCGGCATCGCTCGGCGTGAAGGTCGAGACGGCCAGCGCGTTCAAGCGCGACGCCTCGGTTCCCGGCGTCCCCACCGGAGCGATCACCGCCGCATTCCGCACGGCGAAGGACGGCGTCGGCCAGACCGAGGCTGATGGCGGCCGGCAGTGGATTGTGTTCCGTGTCACCGACATCATCGAGCCGAAGGTCGACCTCGCGTCCGAAGACACCAAGAAGCTGAAGGACCAGTTGCAGCGCGCGCTCGCCGACGAGCAAGGCACGGCCTATGTCATGAAGCTCGAGAAGGACATCGGGACGACGATCAACGAGGCTGCCGTGGCCCAGGTGGTCGGCGGCGGCAGCAGCAACCAATGACGGATCGCTAGGGGCACGCGATGGACGATCTCAAGTCGATCATTGGCAAGTTGGCGACCGGCGCGCCGCTGTCCCGCGAGGAGGCGGCGTCCGCCTTCGACAGCATGATGTCGGGCGAGGCGACGCCGTCGCAGATGGGCGCGCTGCTGATGGCGCTGCGTGTGCGCGGCGAGACGGTCGAGGAGATCACCGGCGCCGTCAGCGTGATGCGGGCGAAGATGCTGCGCGTCGACGCGCCGGCGAGCGCGGTCGACATCGTCGGCACCGGCGGTGACGGCTCTGGCTCGGTCAACGTCTCGACCTGCGCCTCCTTCATCGTGGCCGGCGCCGGCGTGCCGGTCGCCAAGCACGGCAACCGCGCGCTGTCGTCGCGCTCGGGCGCAGCCGACGTGCTCGCCGCGCTCGGCGTCAAGATCGATCTGAAGCCCGACCAGGTCGGACGCTGCGTGCGTGAGGCCGGCATCGGCTTCATGTTCGCGCCCGCGCATCATCCGGCGATGAAGAACGTCGGTCCGACCCGGGTCGAGCTCGCCACTCGCACGATCTTCAATCTGCTCGGTCCCCTGTCCAATCCGGCCGGCGTCAGGCGCCAGATGGTCGGCGTGTTTTCGCGGCAATGGGTGGAGCCGTTGGCACAGGTGCTGAAGAATCTTGGCTCGGAAGCCGCATGGGTCGTGCACGGCTCCGACGGGCTCGACGAGATCACCTTGACCGGCCCGACCTTCGTCGCCGCCCTGGAGAACGGCCATATCCGTACCTTCGAGGTCTCGCCCGAGGAGGCCGGGCTTGGCCTGTGCGGCAGCGATGGTCTGAAGGGCGGTGACGCGGCGGCCAACGCCGTGGCGCTGCAGAGTGTGCTCGATGGCCTGCCGAGTCCCTATCGCGATGTGGCCCTGCTGAACGCCGCGGCGGCGCTGGTTGTCTCCGGCCGCGCCAAGACGCTGAAGGAAGGCGTCGCAATCGGCCGGGATTCGCTCGACAGCGGCGCCGCAGCAGCGCGGCTGAAGCAGCTGATCGACGTCTCGAACGACTGATCTGCGGAGCGCGCCATGTCGGATATCCTGGCCAAGATCGAAGCCTATAAGCGCGAGGAGATCGCGGCCGCCAAGCGGGCGTGCCCGCTGTCGGATCTCGAGGCGCGAGCGCGTGATGCCTCAGCGCCGCGCGGCTTCGTCGCGGCGATCCGAGCCAAGCATGCGAACCACGACTACGCGCTGATCGCGGAGGTGAAGAAGGCTTCGCCGTCGAAGGGGTTGATCCGCGCCGATTTCGATCCGCCTGTTCTCGCCAGGGCCTATGAGGCCGGCGGCGCGGCCTGCCTCTCGGTGCTGACCGACACGCCGTCGTTCCAGGGCCATCTGGACTTCATGGTCGCCGCACGCGCCGCGACCGCCCTGCCCGTGCTGCGCAAGGACTTCATGTTCGACACCTATCAGGTGGTCGAGGCTCGCGCTCATGGCGCCGACTGCATCCTGATCATCATGGCCGCGCTCGATGACGCCGCGGCTGCGGAGATCGAGGCCGCCGCGCTCGCCCACGGCATGGATGTGCTGATCGAGATCCATGATCGCGCCGAGCTCGATCGCGCGCTGAAGCTGCGCTCGCCGATGATCGGCATCAACAACCGCAACCTGCGCACCTTCGAGACCACGCTGGCGACCTCCGAGACGCTGGCGCCGCTGGTCCCGAAGGAGCGTCTGCTGGTCGGCGAGAGCGGCATCTTCACGCCGGCCGATCTCGCGCGCCTGGCGCGCGTCGGCATCCAGACCTTCCTGGTCGGCGAGAGCCTGATGCGGCAGGCGGACGTCACGGCGGCGACCCGCGCGTTGCTCGCGCGCGATGCCGCCTCCGCCAGCGCGGCTGAGTGACAATGTCCGACAAGTCACCCGGCGCTCCCGCCCTCACCCACATCGATGCTCGTGGCGAAGCCCGCATGGTCGACGTGTCGGACAAGGCTGCAACGGAGCGCACGGCAACAGCCGAAGGCCGCGTGGTGATGAGTCCCGCGACGCTCGAGCTCATCATCTCCGGCAACGCCAAGAAGGGCGACGTACTCGGCACGGCTCGCATTGCCGGCATCATGGCCGCCAAGCGCACATCCGAGCTCATCCCGCTGTGCCACCCGCTGGCGCTCTCCAAGGTCACCGTCGACATCACCCCCGACGCTGCGCTGCCCGGCTGCATCGTCAGTGCAACCGTCAAGGTCACCGGGCCGACCGGCGTCGAGATGGAAGCCCTAACGGCCGTGTCCGTCACCTGCCTGACGATCTACGACATGATCAAGGCCGCCGAGCGCGGCGTGCGCATCGAAGGTATCCGATTGACCGAGAAGATCGGCGGCAAGTCCGGGCGTTATCGCGCCTGAAGGTATTGGAAAACCAAATACAACTTCGAATTAATTGTTCGCTAACTCAACTTCCTAACCTCACTTCCATAGCGGGCCTATAGCAATGGTTGTGGGAGGGACATCGTAGCGGTTCCATCCCGAAGCGCCTATCGCAAGCGTATTCAGGACCGATGACGACCAACGCTAGTCCACGGAATGCCCTCAGAGCTTCGACCGACCGCGGTGGACCGATCCGCTGGCTGGTCGGCGGAGGCCTCGTGCTGATTGCAGCCATCGCGATCGGCACGACCATCATGGCCGACAGTTTCCGGGAACGCGCGCTGAACAGCGCGACGCGCGAGCTGGAGAACACCGTCCTTCTACTGGCGCGTCATTTCGATCAGCAGATGGAGGATCTCGGCGCGATCCAGCGCGATCTCGCCAACTACGTCCGACAGAACCATATCGACACCGGCGCCCGCTTCAAGGAGCAGATGGGAAGCGCCGCCGTCAATGCCATGCTGAAGGACAAGCTGAGCGCGGTGACCTATGTCGGCGGTCTGAACATCTTCGACTCCGACGGCAACCTGATCAACTCCGGAGCGACCTGGCCGGTGCCGCCCGTCAATATTGCCGATCGCACCTTTTTCAAGCGGCTGAAAGCCGATCCGACCGCGCCGCAATTGCTGATCGAACCGGTCGTGGGCCGGATCACCGGCACATATGTCGCGGTCATCGCCCTGAAGCTGACCAGTCCCAACGGCGAGTTCCTGGGCATCATCGGCCGCAGCCTCGAACCCATCAATGTCGAGCGGTTCTTCGCCTCCGTCGCGCTCGGGCCCGACGCGGCGATCTCGATGATGCATCGCGACGGAACCCTTCTGGCCCGCCATCCACGCCACGAGGGCATGCAGAACCAGAACTACAAGAGCGCGCCGATCTTCCGCCAGATCCTGGCCGGCGATGGCAACACCACGGGCATTTTCAGCAGCCCCGTCGACGGCGAGCACCGCATCGGCGCGTCGCACCGGCTGACGAGCTATCCCTTGATCGTGACCGCGACGACGACGGTCTCGGCGGCGCTCGCCGACTGGCGCGAGCAGATGCGCTTCCTGATCGCCGTCGGCGTGACCTCGGTGCTGCTGATCGCCGGCATGCTCTACGTCGTGGTGCGCCGGTTGATCAGCGACCACGACGCCTCCAGCCGCCGCTTGACGCTGGAGAAGGAACGGCTCGACAAGGCCGTCAACAACATGACCCAGGGCCTCCTGCTGTTCGACGCATCGGAGCGCCTGGTCATCAGCAACCAGCGCTACGTCGACATGTACGGCCTGTCTGCCGACGTCGTGAAACCAGGCTGCACGTTCCGCGAGTTGATCGCGCACCGCAAGGCGACCGGCTCGCTCGCGGGCGACGACGGCGAATATGCCGATGCGGTGCTGCGCGACATCGGCCGCAAGACCTCGCAGATCATCGAGACCACGGACGGTCGCTGGATCCAGATCGTCAACGAGCCGATCGCGGGCGGCGGCTGGCTCGCCACCCACGAGGACATTACCGAGCGCAAACGGTCCGAGGAGCAGATCACGCATCTGGCGCACTATGATGCCCTGACGGATCTGCCGAACCGCACCCTGTTTCACGAGCGCCTCAAGGAGGAGCTGACCGGCGTCCTCCAAGGCCGGCGCCTCGCGCTGCACTACATCGACATCGACGAGTTCAAGGGCGTCAACGATTCGCTCGGCCACCTCGTCGGCGACGAGCTGTTGAAATCCGTCGCGGCGAGCCTGAGCACCTGTGTCGGCACCACGGGATTCGTCGCCCGCCTCGGCGGCGACGAGTTCGCCGTGGTTCAGACGGCCATCCGCAACCGCGAGGACGTCGAACAGCTGATCGAGGATATTCTCAGCGCGATCCGCGCCCCGCGCTACTGCCTCGGCCATCAGCTCACCGCCGACGCCTCGATCGGCGTGGCGCTGATCCCCGAGCACGGCACCGATCTCGACCAGATCATGAAGAACGCCGATCTGGCGATGTACGCCGCCAAGGCCGCAGGACGGCGCACCTGGCGCTTCTTCGAGCCCGAGATGGACGCCCAGGTCAAGGCGCGCCACCAGCTCGAGGTCGACCTGCGCCAAGCCATCTCCGACGATCGGCTCGAGGTCTACTACCAGCCTTGTCTGAGCCTGCAGGACGACCGCATCGTCGGCTGCGAGGCGCTGGTGCGCTGGAAGCATCCGACCCGCGGCACCGTCTCGCCGGCCGAGTTCATTCCGATCGCCGAGGACACGGGCCTCATCAACCTGCTCGGCGAACGCGTCCTCCAGGTCGCCTGTACCGAGGCTGTGAGCTGGCCGGACGACATCCGGCTCGCCGTCAACGTCTCGCCGGTGCAGTTCAAGAGCGGCACCCTGGCGCTCAAGGTCGCGAATGCGCTTGCGACCTCCGGCCTGCCGCCGCATCGGCTGGAGCTCGAGATCACGGAAGCGGTGCTGATCCGCGACGACGACGCGCTCGACACCCTGCACCAGTTGCGCGCGCTCGGCGTCCGTATCGCGCTCGACGATTTCGGCACCGGCTATTCGAGCCTCAGCTACCTCCAGCGCATTCCGTTCGACAAGATCAAGATCGACCGCTGCTTCGTCCAGGACATCACCGAGAGTGAGGGCTCCGCGGCGATCGTCCAGGCCGTGGTCAACATCGCCGCCATCCGCAAGATGTCGACGACCGCCGAGGGCGTCGAGACCGAGGCGCAGCGCCAGGTGCTGAAGCGGCTCGGCTGCTCGGAGATGCAGGGCTATCTGTTCAGCCCTCCGAAGCCCGCAGCCGACGTGGGGCAATTGTTCGCCGCGCAGCGCGCCAATCCCTCAACCGGCCGCCATTCGCGCCCCAACGCCGCGTGAGCCAGTTCCGAACCGATAAATACCGTTGCAATTTGAGGCTTTTCCACAAGCCAAACTCAAACCCTACCAACCAGTCGTCCCGTCCGCCGCTTGAAGTCCACGGCTCCGCCATGATCTACGGGACACAGACGGACATACTCCGTGTCCGCTTGTACACGCTGGTCGAAAACCACGGCGGGACGGCCTCAGGGCCGCCCCGTCGGGTGTGAGCATCGGGCGCCGCAAGCCGCCACCCTGAAGATCAGTTCGGCACCGCCGCCTTGGCACGGACGTCGGCATTCACGGTGACGCCGCGCAGCACGTTGAAGGCGGCGTGCAGCGCCTTGTCGTCCTTCTCGTCCGGCGGAACGTAGGACTGCGAGCCGGTCTGCTCGGTGCCGTCGGGCGCCGAGAGATGGCCGCGCATGCCGGCCTCACCCTTGAGATCGCCGCGATCCTTCAGCTCGTCCGGCACGTCCTGCTTGACCTCGATGTCCGGGGCGATGCCCTGCGCCTGGATCGAGCGGCCGGAGGGCGTGTAGTAGCGCGCCGTAGTCAGCGCCAGCGCGCCATTGCCGGCGCCGAGCGGAATGATGGTCTGCACGGAACCCTTGCCGAACGAGCGCGTGCCGACCAGGGTTGCACGCTTGTGATCGTGCAGCGCGCCCGCCACGATCTCCGACGCCGAGGCCGAGCCGCCGTTGATCAGCACCACGAGCGGCTTGCCCTTGGTGAGATCGCCGCCGCGTGCGGTGAAGCGCTGCGTCTCCTCAGGATTGCGGCCGCGGGTCGAAACCACCTCGCCTCGCGAGAGGAACGTGCTTGAGACCGACACCGCCTGATCGAGCAGGCCGCCCGGATTGTTGCGCAGGTCGACCACATAGCCGGCGAGCTTCTCCTGCGGAATGTCCTTGGAGATGCTGGCGACGGCCTTGCGCAGGCTCTCGGTGGTCTGCTCGTTGAATGATGTGATGCGGATATAGCCGATGTCGCCGCCTTCGGTGTGATAGCGGACCGGGCGCACCTTGATGATCTCGCGCGTCAGCGTAACGTCGAGCGGTGCGTCCTTGCCCTTGCGCATGATGGTAAGCTTGGTCTTGGTGTTGACGCCGCCCTTCATCTTGGCGACGGCCTGCTCGAGCGTCAGTCCCTGCACCGCCTCGCCGTCGATCTTGGCGATGAGATCGCCCGAGAGAACGCCGGCCTTGGACGCGGGCGTGTCATCGATCGGCGCGACGACCTTGACCAGGCCCTCCTCCATGGTGACCTCGAGACCGAGTCCGCCGAACTCGCCGGACGTGGTCTCCTGCATGTCGCGCCAGGACTTGTCGTTCATGTAGCGCGAATGCGGATCGAGCGAGGACACCATGCCGTTGATGGCGCCTTCGATCAGCGCGGGATCGCTCGGCTTCTCGACATAGTCGGCGCGAACGCGCTCGAACACCGCGCCGAACAGATTGAGCTGCGAATAGGTGTCGGCCATGCCGGCCGCGGCCTTGGCCTTCGCAACGAGTTGCGCGCCGTCGGGACCCGTGACCATCAGGGTCAGCCCGACGCCGGTCATCGTGCCCGCCAAGAACAGCCAGTTTTTCCGCATTGTTTGCTTCCCGAGCGTTTGTTGGATGGCCGGCCGATCAAATGGTCCGCACGCATTGCCGGCGCGATTTGTGTTGCGAACACACACCACATTTCCGGTTTCTTCAAGGCCGATATTGCGCCGCCGTACCGGGGCCCGACCGCCGGCGCTCGCATCCGAAATGGACGTTCACAGGCTGAAATCAAGCTCAAGGCTGCGCCGGCGCCGAGCCCTGCTGAACATACCCCGTCTTTCACGGACACCCATGATCACAATTCGACGAGCCGTGTACCACGCCGCGATTTGATGGCCTGGGCCTGCGGGGCGCCGCTCCCTGCGCGCGCCCGGGAAGCTCGAGTTCGGAATGGCTTGCTCCCGGCCCGCTCCATGGGCAATGCTCCGCGGCAAAACCGCAAACATGACAGTCGCTGGGAGGCAAACATGAACCAACGGACCCCGATCGAGGCCGGGTGGCGGAACGTCGAACTCGGCTCGAGCGACGAGAAGTTCCAGAACCTGCACGAGCTCATCCGCAAGGCGCGCGCCCAGCTCAACCAGAACGCCTGGGACTACATCATCGGCGGGGCCGAAACCGAGACCACGCTGCGTCGGAACCGGATGGCGCTCGACGAGATCGCGTTCCGTCCGCGCGTGCTGCGCGACGTGTCCAGGGTCGATGCCTCGGTCGAAACTTTCGGACGCAAGCTGCGCCTGCCGGTGGTCATGGCCCCGGTCGGTGCGCTCGAAATCTTCGATCCGGGAGGGGCGGCCAGCGTGGCCCGTGGGGCGGGCCGATTCGGAGCGGCGCACATGCTGAGCTCGGTGTCGGAACCCGGGCTGGAGAAGACCGCCGAGGCCGCGCCCGACGCGCTGCGAATCTTCCAGCTCTATGTCCGCGGCGACGACGCCTTCGTCGAGGACTATGTGAGCCGGGCGGTCGCCAACAGCTACACCGCGTTCTGCCTGACCGTCGACACCGCCCACTACAGCCGGCGCGAGCGCGACATCGCCAAGCGCTACGTCCGCGAAAGCCGGCTGCGCGCGACCGGCGGCGACCACCAGAAGGCGCTGAGCTGGCACACCGTCAAGCTGATCAAGGACAAGTTCAAGCTGCCGCTGATCATCAAGGGCATCGCGACCGCCGAGGACGCGCAGATTGCGGTCGATCACGGCGTCGACTGGATCTACGTCTCCAACCATGGCGGCCGCCAGCTCGACCATGGCCGCGGAGCCATGCAAGTGCTGCCGGAGATCGTCGCCGCCGTGAGGAGCCGGGCAAAGATCATGGTCGACGGCGGCTTCTGCCGTGGCACCGACATCGTCAAGGCGATCGCCTCCGGCGCCGACCTCGTCGGCATCGGCCGGCTGCAATGCTGGGCGCTCGCCGCGGCCGGCGAGGACGGCATCCTGCGCATGCTCGAGCTGCTGGAGGACGAGGTCATCCGCGCGCTCGGCCTGCTCGGCGTCACCTCGTTCGCCGAGCTCAACGGCTCCTACCTGCATCCGGCAACCGCCACCAACCAGCCGAGCGTCGTCAGCGCGTTTCCGCTGGTCGACATCGAGCCCTACCGTTATTGAGGCGGAGGCCCTTCCGTTCAACGCCAGCCATCGACGCCCCCCTCCATGCCCTCCTCCGCTCTCCGCCCCGGCGACGCCGACGCGCTGCTGTTCGATCTCGGCCGCGTCGTCATCGACATCGATTTCGTCCAGGTCGTCTCGCGCTGGGCCGCGCTTGCCGGCTGCGCGCCGGAGCATCTCGCCGCGCGCTTCGTGCGCGACGAGATCTACCACGGCCATGAGCGCGGCACGGTCTCCGACGCCGACTTCTTCGCCAACCTGCGCCGGCAGCTCGGCATCGACATCACCGACGCGCAGTTTCTCGAGGGCTGGAACGCGATCTTCGTCGGTCCGATGCCGGGCATCGTCCCGCTGCTCGCACGCGCGGCGGAGAAACTGCCGCTCTATGCCTTCTCCAACACCAACCAGCCGCACATCGATCACTTCTCGCCGCGCTACGCCGACCTGCTTGGTCACTTTCGCGAGATCTTCCTGTCGTCGTCGATCGGCCTGCGAAAGCCGGACGCCGAGGCCTACGCGCATGTGGTCGATGCGATCGGCGTGCCCGCCGAGCGCATCGTATTCTTCGACGATCTCGCTGAAAACATCGACGGCGCGCGGGCCAGCGGGCTGCAGGCGGTGCTGGTGCGCTCGACGGCCGACATCGCCGCAGCGCTGGAGGCGCTCGGGATCTGATCGCATCGCGCAAGGGTGCGTCATGGCCAGCGGCGCGACGTTGAAAGGCTGCGCTCGCAATGACGGTGCCCACTCATGCAAGATTGTTCTCGCGACACGATGTGCCCGAGCTTTGCCGCTCTCATCTCACCCTCCTCCAATCGGAGGGCGCAGGGAATGCCGGGCTGCTGGCCGCAACCCATGGCCCGCCTGCAGAAAAAAAGCAGGCGGCAGTCACCACAGGTCCAGCCGACATCCGGCATTCCCTGCGCGATGGTCTTCACGTTTATACGCGATCTCCCCGGTGCCCGGCTTGTTGGCCACCGTCGCCGTCGGGATCATCATCACCCGCCGGCTTGGCATCAGCTTCGGGATGCCAGGACCACGCGACTTCACGTCCGCGCCATGCCGTTCGTCCGCGCGCCATCAGGGCACGCTGCGACACGTCGCGGCCACCGCATCCCGCACTCCACGTCCGTGACGATCGCGAAGCGCCCCTCCTGTCGAGCACGGGACCAAATCAGCATAGCAGACTTTTCCGAAAAAGCGAATCCTAAATTCGACCGCCGGCAAGGGAGCGATCCGGCCCGTCTCCCGCCACATCCGCTGGTCGCAGACGGCCCGACCGCCTAAGCTGTCCGCTCTGCACGCCCCCGCGGCCCGGAAGAACCGAATGCCCCTCGACATCATCTGTTTGCGTGATCGGCCCGACCTGATCCCGCGCGTGTTCTCGCCCGAGCTGGATGCCATCTGGCCGGAGTTCATGCGGCAGGACCGGACGGCGACGTTGTACTATGATCCGCCAGTGTTCGACCAATATGCGGACTGCGCCTACGTGGCGCTCGCCGGTGACGAGGTGGTCGGGCGCGCCTTCGCCGTCCCCTTCACCTTCGGCATCGACGGCCGCCGCACGCTGCCGGATGCGGGCTGGGACGAGGTGATCCGCTGGGGTCACGAGGACCGCCTGCTGGGACGGCGGCCGACGACGATGAGTGCGCTGGAGATTGCGCTGCTGCCGAAGGCGCGCGTGCCCGGCAGCTCGCTCGCCATGCTCGCGGCTCTGAAAGGCTGCGCACGCGCCAAAGGTTTTGCCGAGCTGTATGCGCCGGTGCGACCGAACCAGAAACATCTGGCGCCGCGGACGCCGATGCGCGCCTATCTCGATCAGCGGCGCGAAGACGGCCGATTGGTCGATTCCTGGCTGCGCACGCACCTCGGCATCGGTGGCGAGATCGTCAAGATCGCGCCGTGCTCGATGACCATCGTCGGCACGCTCGCCGAGTGGTCGCAATGGACCGGCGTGACCTTCGATCGCTCGGGTGAGATCGAGGTCCCCGCTGCTCTCGTGCCCGTGCTCGCGTCGGTCGAGCACGACCATGCCGCCTATGTCGAGCCGAATGTCTGGATTCGGCATCCGCTCTAACGCGGTGCAGGCCGTCCGCGCGACGATCAACGCGCCGGCACGACGCGCTCGTCCAGAAATCCGATCACCGCATCGAACGCCTGCCGTCGATTCCGCTCCATCAGGATCATGTGCGTGCCCTGCCCGATCTCGACCAGGCGCTTGTACGGCGCGCTCACGAGACGAACGAACAGGTCGTGCGCCACGTCGAAGCGGACGTCCACATCCCATTCCGCCGAGAGCACGAGAACAGGGCAGTTGATCGTGCTGGGATCGTAGATCGGCTGGTCCACAGTCCAATGCTCGCGCACGTCCTGCACCGCGCCCAAAGGCGCGCGGATCGCGCCGGGGTACGGCGAGTCCGGATCGGTCGCGAGCGTCACCTCCGCCCAGGACTCGAACCAGCCGTCCGGAATCAGCTTGTCCCGCGCCTGCTCCGGAGCGGCGCCGCGCCACGCAGCCTCGAACGCGCGCGGGCTGACGATCCGATAGGCGCCGAGCGGTCCGCCGGCGTCGATGCGCAGCGGCTCGCTGGACAGCCAGAGCGGCGTCACCAGGATCAGCTTCTCGAGCTTCGCGCTCGCCGCGCTCGCGAGCATGCCCGCGACGGTGGCGCCCCAGGACATGCCGAGCACGTTGGCGCGCGGGACGTCGCGATGCCGGCAGATGAAGTCCACCGCCGCGCCGAAATCGTCCACGGCGGTCCGCGCATTGACCAATGGAGATCCCTCCTCGGCCCCCCGCGACATCTCCGGCGGCCGGCTGGAGCCGCCATAGCCGCGCGCATCGACGGCCCAGACATCGTAGCCGGCCTGCGCCAGGACATCCATGAAGGAGGCGCCACCAACCGCGACGTCGAACAGGCTGGCGGATGAAAAGGTGGCGCCGTGCATCATCACCAGCGTGCGCTCGGCCGAGAACCGTTGCACGTCATGCCGGCGCTTGTTGATGAGCTGAAGCTGGACGTCGGACACCGGGCCTTCGATCAGGCGGCGCTCGGAAACGATGCGCGAGGAGGACGTTGCGTTCTCGGTCATGGTCACCTCGGATCAGGCGAACTGCCACGCGAACCGGTCGTCGTCGCGGCTGATCCGCCCGGCCGAGGACTCGGCGAAGTGGGTCGTGAACACGAGGGAGCCGGTCTCGGCGGCGTGGTTCAGCGCCCATTGGCGTGAGCTCCGCGCCGCGTCCGGAAATTCGCAATAGACCGAGTTCCAATCCGGACGCGCGACCTGCAGCGGATGATGCATCACATCGCCCCAGAACAGCGCGCGCTCGCCGCGCGAGGTGAGACTGATGCAGGCGTGATCGATGCTGTGACCAGGGCTCGGCAGATAGCGGAAGCCATCCACGACCTCGCTGCCATCGACCGTGATCTCACGCGCGAGGCCGGCCTCGACGATCGGCAGCACGCTGTCTTCGTAGACCCCTGGCAGCGGCGGATGAAGCATGCGACCGAGACCGGCCGCATCCCTGATCGCGGCATCCGAGCCGTCAGCGGCCGACAGTGCCGCCAGATAGGCGCGCTCGCGGCCTGAGAAAACGTACCGGGCGTTCGGAAACACCGGCGTCCAACGGCCATCGGCAAGCTGCGTATTCCACCCCACATGATCCGCGTGCAGATGCGTCATCAGGACGAGATCGACATCGCCAGGGGCGACGCCGGCCGCCCGCAGCCGGTCGAGAAACGGCTCGTTCAAGCGATGCAGAACTGCTGCGCCGGGCCGCTCCTTGTCATTGCCGGTGGCCGTGTCGATCAGGACCACCCGCTCCGGCGTCCGCACCAGCCAGCTATGGATGCTCAGGCGCAACGATCCCATGTGCGGATCGACCGATCCCGGCCCCACCTGGCCTCGTTCCCGAACGATGCTGTCTGCTTCTACGCCCGGAAACAAAAACTCTCCCTCGACCGCATCGAGGCCGATCTCGAAGATCCTCGTGATGGTGGCGTCTCCGACGCGATAGGTCGTGATGTCCTGCATGTCTGGCGGCCTCGATCCGAACGGTGGTCTTGTCTGGGCCGAGATCTAGGGCTAGGTCATACATTCCTCAAATCGATCCAGCTCATGCAGTCCATCGATCACTTCGATCTTCGCTCCTTCGACCTCAATCTGCTGGTCGCGTTCGACGCGCTCATGCAGGAGCGCAGCGTGACGCGCGCGGCCGCACGCCTCAAGGTGGGTCAGCCTGCGATGAGCCATACGCTGTCGACGCTTCGCGTGCTGCTGCAGGACGAGCTGTTCGTCCGCGTCGGCGCCGTCATGCAGCCGACGCCAAAGGCTGCGGTGCTCGCCGGGCCGGTTCGGGCGGCGCTGGGGCAGATGCAGGCAGCGCTGCATGCCGCACCGGAGTTCGACCCGGCGACCGAGCAGCGCACCATCCGCCTGGGATTTTCAAGTGAGGTCGAGCTGCTGCTGATCCCCGAGCTCACCGCGGTGCTCCGTCGAACGGCGCCCGGCGTGCGGCTTCTCAGCCGGCCGACCGAGCGTAACGAAGTGCATCGCCTGCTCGACGACGGAGCCTTGGATGTCGCGGTCGGCTGCTTCGACGCCGTCGCACAGCGGCACAGATCCCAGCTCCTGTTCGAGCAGGCGCTGAGCTGCGTCTACAATCCAAAGCGCATCGCGATGAAAACGCCGATCAGCCTCGCCGACTATCTGTCGCTTCCGCACGCGCTGGTGACGCTGACCAACAGCCTGCAGGGCTGTCTGGAGGCGGCGCTGGATGAGATCGGGACCGAGCTCAACGTGGTCTCGGCCTCCTCGGAATTCCTCAGCGTGCTGGCGACGGTCGCCGCATCACCGGTGATCACGACGATACCGACCAGGATGGCAAAGCTCTACGGGCCGCGATTTGGGCTGACGCTCTGTCCCGCGCCGTTGAAGCTGCGGCTGCCGGCCGTCTCGATGGTCTGGCCGCTGCAGCTCGATCGTGATGCAGCATCGGTCTGGCTGCGGAACATGGTGGCGGATATCCTGCACACGACCGAGCGCGCCGCCTGTCGCGCAGCTGCGGGATAGCATTCAAAATGAACTCTCTGCATCACGTCTGCTCCGGCCGCGCGCGGCTCGCCGCCGAGGTTGCCGGCCAGGGAGACCCTGTCGTCTTCCTGCACGCCGCAGTGTTCGACCGCTCCATGTGGCGCGCGCAGATCGAGGGCGTCGCGGCAACGCATATGGCGATCGCCTATGACCGGCGCGGATTTGGTGAGACGGTCGCCTATGAGGAAGCTCATTCTCCGGTCGAGGACCTGCTCGCCGTCGTCGACGCGTTCGCGCCGGGGCGGCCGGCGACGCTGATTGCCTGCTCGCAAGGAGGCCGCATCGCGCTCGACTTCGCGCTTCGCCATCCGTCACGTATGGCATCGCTGGTGCTGATCGCACCTTCGATCAGCGGCGCGCCGGAGCCGGTCTATCCACCGGAGATCAAGGCGCTAACGGCGTCGTTGGCCGCTGCCGAGGCCGCACAGGATTGGGATCGGGTCAGCGCTATCAAGGCGCATCTGTGGGTCGACGGTCCCTTGCAGCGCGAGGGACGCATCTCCGGCGAGCCACGCGAGACGTTCCTGAAGAAGAACGCCGCCGCACTCCGCGCGCCGCCAACCGGCGCGACTCTCGATATGGCACCAGCCTTCCCGCGCCTCGCGGAGATCGTCGCGCCATCGCTCGTCATCTGGGGGGACTTGGACTTTCCTCACATCCAGCAGCGAAGCAGGCTGCTCGCCGCAACAATGCCGAACGGGTCAGGACATGAGCTGGCCGGAACGGCGCACCTGCCGAGCCTGGAACGTCCGCAGGAGGTCACGCGGTTGATTGCAGACTTTCTCGCGCGATCGTGAGGCAGCGGCCCGGACGCGGCCCACATCAGACGATCAGAAGGCAGGAAGCGGCCTGAGCCCTTGGCCGAGCCGTGCGCGTTCGGTTAGAAGGCGACTCATTCGATCTGCCGTCTCCGTCCGAAGGAACTCTCATGGCCCTGATGCCGGTGTCCGATGCGTTGTCCGCCGTGCTCGCCGGCGCCGAGCCGCTGGCCGAGGAGCTGGCCGAGGAGCTGGTGACGCTGGACGAGGCCCATCACCGCATCCTGGCCCGCGACCTCGCGGCGCTGCGGACGCAGCCGCCCGAGGCGATGTCGGCGATGGACGGCTACGCCGTACGCGCGGCGGACGCAGCCCAGGCCAAGGTGCGGCTGAGGGTGATCGGCGAGGTCGCGGCGGGGCGGCCGTTCGATCGCGTGGTCGGACCCGGCGAGGCGGCGCGCATCTTCACTGGTGGCGTTGTCCCTGAGGGCGCCGACGCGGTGGTGATCCAGGAGGACACGATCGCCGAAGATGGCCACGTCGTCATCACCGAGGCCGCGATCAAGGGCCGGCACATTCGGCCCGCGGGCGTCGACTTCCACCAGGGCATGGTGCTGCTGAAGGCGGGCCGCCGGCTCAGCGACCGCGACCTGTCGCTGGCGGCCAGCATGAATCATCCGGCACTGCCGGTGCGGTGCCGGCCGAAGGTGGCGCTGCTCGCCACCGGCGACGAGCTCGTGATGCCGGGCTCGACGCCCGGCCCGGGCCAGATCGTCTATTCCAACGGCTACGCCCTGCGGGCGCTGGTGCGCAGCGAGGGCGCGACACCGATCGATCTCGGCATCGCCGCGGATACGATGGAGGCCACGGTCGCCGGGATCCGGCGGGCGCGCGAGGCCAAGGCCGACATCCTGATCACGACCGGCGGCGCCTCGGTCGGCGATCACGACCTCGTCAAGCAGGCGCTCGAAGCCGAGGGCATCGAGATGGCGTTCTGGAAGATCGCGATGCGGCCGGGCAAGCCGATGATGCACGGACGGCTCGGCGACATGAGGGTGATCGGACTGCCCGGCAATCCGGTGTCGTCCTATGTCTGCGCCATCCTGTTCCTGGTGCCGCTGATTCGGCGGCTGCTCGGCCGTGACGAAGCTCGCATGCCACGCGAGACCGCCCTGCTCGGCCGCGAGCTCGGGGCGAACGATTCGCGCGAGGACTATCTGCGGGCGCAGCTCGAAGAGCGCGCCGACGGCACCCTGATCGCAACGCCGGTGACGCAGCAGGATTCGTCGCTGCTCGGCAATCTCGCGCTCTCGCAGGCGCTGGTGATCCGGCGGGCGTATGCGCCGAAGGCCGCCGCCGGCAGCCCGTGCGAGATCCTGCGCCTGCCGAGCTAGGCCGTTTCCCCCGGCAAAGCCCGGTCCGTTCACTACAATTTAAGGATTGCGGAACACACATCGAACATATAGTGTCCGTTCATGATTTGTTTTTAGTATGTTGCGGGCGACGCGATGATGGTCCGACTCCAAGGCGCTCTCAGCCGGTTTGTGCTCAAGGCGCAGCTCCTGGACTCGGACGACAACAAACTGGGGACCAGGTCGAGATGCTGACGCGCAAACAGTACGAACTTCTGCGGTTCATCAACGAGCGGCTCAAGGAAGCCGGCGTGCCGCCGTCCTTCGACGAGATGAAGGATGCGCTCGATCTGCGCTCGAAGTCCGGCATTCATCGCCTGATCACGGCGCTCGAGGAGCGCGGCTTTATCCGCCGGCTGCCCAACCGCGCCCGCGCGATCGAGGTGATCAAGCTGCCCGAGCTGTCACAGGCTGCCAACAACCGCCGCGGCTTCACCCCATCGGTGATCGAGGGCAATCTCGGCAAGGTGCGCACCAGCACTCCCGCGCTGGACGATGGCGAGCGCCCCGTCGCGGTGCCGGTGATGGGCCGCATCGCCGCCGGTACCCCGATCGAGGCGCTACAGACGCGCAGCCACACCATCAGCGTGCCCGCCGACATGCTCGGCAACGGCGATCACTATGCGCTCGAGGTGCGCGGCGACTCCATGGTCGATGCCGGCATCCTCGACGGCGACATGGCGCTGATCCAGCGCAACGAGACCGCCGACACCGGCGACATCGTGGTAGCGCTGATCGACGATGAGGAAGCGACGTTGAAGCGCTTCCGCCGCCGCGGCGCATCGATCGCGCTGGAGCCGGCCAACACCGCCTACGAGGTGCGCATCCTGCCGCCCAACCGGGTGAAGATCCAAGGCAAGCTGGTCGGGCTGTATCGCAAGTACTGATCGCGGACGCGATCGGTCGATCGGCGGCGAGCGCACGCGCTTCTCCGCCGATCGAAATTGGTCACGCGCGAATGCACCTCAGGATGTGCAGCGCGGCATGCTCAAACGCTTGTGATCGCCCGCGGGCGCACGCGGTGCAGATCAGCGCAGAATTGCCGTGAAGCGCGCGCTAACATCTCCTCGATGTCCACTCTGATAGAGGCCTGCGCCTGTCCGGGGGGAGCGTGGGTCGGCTATCTCTCAACGAGGAGCGATCCGATGTGTGACTACAGCCTCCATGCGGTTGCGTCCCGTCCCGCCAAGGTCGGCGAGACGTTGATCTCGACGACGTTTCGCGGCACCGCCACCCGCGGCTTCGCCCTCGAGAGCGAGCCGACCGTCGCAGTCTGCATGCTGCCCGGCACCGAGTTGGCATTTGTCGAGGACGTCCGCTACGACAGCCGCTGGCTCTGGACCCGGACGATCCGCGAGCGCGTCGCGAAGTTCAACAGCATCGAGACGCACATCCCCGATCGCCATCACGACGCGATCGAATTCGCCGACGGCCGCCACGTGCTGGTGACCCAGCTCTGCGAGGGCCAGCGCGTCACCGTGCTACAATTGCCGGTCAGCAAGCAGCCGGCCGAACGCCGCCCGGGCATGGCGGAGGACGTTCCGGCTTCGCAGGCCACACCGATTCGCCGCATCAGCATCACCTGAGCGCCTGCGCGTCCGCATTTCTCTCGGTCATGAGCGAGCTTTCGGCCGGGGGAGATTTGGTTTCTGCAAGCGCAAGGTCCTTTCGGGCGAACCTCACGCTCCGGCATCGCATCGAATAGGAACGACATCCCTCGGCCGGCATTGTGTGCCGGGGGAGCTTGCCGCCGCGGTCAACAAGATCGATTGGAACAAGGCCGACCGGATCACCGAGCCCGGCCGCTACATGCTTCCGTTCGGATGGCTAACGGTCACGGTTGATGACATCGCCGTCTGGCAACGATATCCGGGCGCTGCGTTCACGCTGGTCGAAGGTCCCTCGCTGTTCGATGGACCCGACGACACCGAGTATCATCTCAGCACGTTGTATCATCTCAGCACGTTCGAGCTGTCCGGCGCTCAATCCTGCTCGCCCTGCTCCGTCTCCGGCGGCGTCGCGTCCTGAAGCCGCGACACCGGCGCACGCGGCGTCAGCGTCGTGTCGAACTCGCCGGCCTCGGCGGGCGCCGGCCACCACGGGCGGTCGGTGCCGCCGGCGCGCACCGGCGTGACGGAGAAGCCGGTGCCCCGCTGCACCAGCATCAAGGCGCCCTGCTGCTGCAGGCGCTGGCGATCGATGACGGCCGCCGCGCAGGATGACGGCGCGGCGCGCGCGGTGACGATCAGCGCGGCACGGGCGCAATCATCGTCGAGCGCCTCGGCGCGCAGGGTCAAGGCGGCGAATCGGCCGTCGACCATCGCGACCACGCAGCCCGCCTCGTCGCAGGAGACGCCATCGGCGAGCGATGAATCCGCCGGCAGCCGGGCATCGGCGTCGGCCGCGAGCCACTCCTTGGTGGCGAACACGTCCTTGCCGGTGCGCATCACATGCAGACGTCCGTCACGGCCGCGCACCGCCACCGCGCGCCCGTCGCCGGCGATCAGGACGTCGGGCAGAGGCGTCGTGGCGGCCCACGCGGTGGCCACCGCGAGCCCGACGGCGCCCGACCAGCGCAGCGGTGTGCGCAGCAGGCCGATCAGGATGACGCCGAGGCTGGCCAGGATCAGCGGACCGATGCCGAAGCCCGGGATGCGCCCGACCGCGCCGGGCAGCGCCGCCACCCAGCGCGTCACCGCGATCATCCAGTCGATGCCGAGGCCCATCAGCGTCCACCAGGGACCGTCGAGCCCGAACGGCGCCGCCAGCAGGCCGAGCAGTCCGGCGGGCATCACCAGCACCGAAACCACCGGCATCGCCGCGAGATTGGCGAGCACGCCATAGGGCGTGACGCGATGGAAGTGGAACGCGGCATAGGGCGTGGTCGCAAGCCCCGCGATCAGCGAGGCCAGCAGCAGCATCGCAAGCTCGCGGCCGCCCCACAGCGCGATGCGCTGCGTCGTGGAGCTGTCCGGCGTCGCAAACAGTTTGGGCAGGCCGAACTGCACCAGCGCGACCAGACCGAGCGTCGCCGCGAACGACATCTGGAAGCTCGGATGCACCAGCGCTTCGGGTGCCGCGATCAGCACGATCATCGCCGCGACCGCGAGCGTGCGGAAGGTGACGGCGCGGCGATCGACCATGACCGCGATCAGCACCACGGCCGTCATGAAGAACGATCTCTGCGTCGCGACCTCCGCGCCCGACAGCAGCAGGTAGAACGCCGCCGCGACCAGCGCCGCCGCGGCCGCCCACTTCTTGATCGGATGGCTGATGGTGAGGCCGGGGATCAGCGCAAGCAGCGCGCGCACGGCGAAGAACACGACGCCGGCGACGACGGCCATGTGATAGCCTGAGATCGACAGCACGTGGCCGAGGCCGGAGACGAACATCGCATCGTTGACATCGGGCGTGATGGCGTCGCGCCGGCCGGTCAGCAGCGCGGTGGCGATGGCGCGCTCATCGCCCGTCAGGCGGGCACGGATGCGTGCGTCGATCGCATCGCGCAGACCCTGCATGGCCGCCGCATAGCCCAGGCCGAAGCCGGCGGCCTGCGGCGGCGTCGCCGTCGTGATCGCGCCCATCACGAAACCGGAGGCGCCGATGCCCTGGAAGAACATGTCGCGCGCGAAGTCGTAGGATCCCGGCCGCACCGGGGCCATCGGCGGCAGCAGCCGCGCCTTGAGCTGCACGAAGCTGCCGACCTCGGGCGCCGTGCCCTTGCGCACCGCGAGCCGCACGCGCGCGATCGTGGCGGCGTTGCGCGGGCTCTCCATCGCGGCGACGCGCAGCACGATCCGATCGCTGCGCTCGCGGACGTCGCGCGCCTCGACGAAGCCGGACAGCGCCACCGAATACAACGGCCGCGCCAGCACCGGATGTGCGACACGCGCGGTCTTGATGGTCGCCGCGGCAAAGCCGCACGCTGCAGCTGCGATCATCACGGCAACCGGAAACATCCGATGCCGCCGCATCATGATGGCGACGATGCAGAGCAGCGCCGCGGTGGTGGCGGCGATCCAGAGCACCGGCTCGTGATCGGCGGTGAAGTACAGCGCGATGCCGGCCCCGAACGCCACCGGCACCCAGGGCAGCAGCCGGCCCGCCCCGGCCTCCTCGACCGCCCAGCTCTTCAGGCGGGCGGCGAATGCCGACGACGCGCCGGACCCGATCGCGGGCCAGCCGCCGGCCAGCGCGCCGCGCGGCGGCCAGACATCGGCCATCGCGCCCGCGATCCCGCGACGCCCTCCCGGCGGCCTGACCGGCTCCGCCATTGCCCACACCACCCGTTACTTCACGGGCATGGAGGCTAGCGAAACCACGGGGAATCCGACTAGCGGAACGGAACGAGAATCCAATCCCGGTGCCGGGAACGTCATTGGAACTTTCGGCACCGCACGGGCTTATGCGGGTATGGACCACCATGACAATGACGATCCCTTTGCCGACCTCGCGCTCGACACGGCGATCCACCTGCGCTGGACGTTGCGGGACATCAAGGCCCACCGGCTCACGCTCTCCCCCGTCGCCGACGATGATCTCTCGCTCCTCGCGGAGCGCGGCCTGGTCGAGGTCAGCGATGGCGTGCCAACGCTGACCGAGGCCGGCCTCGCAGCGATCAATTGAGCTGCGGCTGCGGTCCCCATCTCATCCCTTCGCGACCTCCTTCGCAAAGGTGTCGCGCAGGCCGATGGTGCGGTTGAACACGAGCTTGTCGGGCATCGAATCCGGATCGCGGACGAAGTAGCCCTGGCGCTCGAACTGCATCGGTGCGTCCGAATTGCTCTCGGCGATCGCCGGCTCGATGCGGGCGTCGATCAGGACCTCGAGTGAGTTGGGATTGAGATCGGCGGTGAAGTCGGCCGCATTGGGGCTCGGATTGGCGAACAGCTGGTTGTAGAGGCGGATCTCGGCGGTCAGCGACTGCGCAGCGGGCAGCCAGTGCATCGTCGCCTTGACCTTGCGTCCATCCGGCGCGTTGCCGCCCTTGGTCGCGGGATCATAGGTGCAACGCAGCTCGACGATCTCGCCGGCGTCGTTCTTGATGACGTCGCGGCACTTGATGAAATAGGCGTAGCGCAGCCGCACCTCGTTGCCCGGCGACAGCCGGAAGAACTTCTTCGGCGGGTTCTCCATGAAGTCGTCCTGCTCGATATAGAGCTCGCGGCCGAAGGCGATCCTGCGCGTGCCGGCTGCGGGATCGTCGGGGTGGTTGATCGCCTCGAGCTCCTCGACCTGGCCTTCCGGATAATTCTCGATCACCACCTTCAGCGGCCGCAGCACGGCCATCCGACGCAGCGCCGTGCGGTTCAGCTCCTCACGAATGCAGAATTCGAGCATGCCGACGTCGACGATGCTGTTGGCCTTGGCGATGCCGATGCGCTTGATGAACTCGCGCACCGCAGCCGGCGGCACGCCGCGCCGCTTCAGGCCGGCGATGGTCGGCATGCGTGGATCGTTCCAGCCTGAGACATGGCCGTCCTGCACCAGCCGCGTCAGCACGCGCTTCGACAGCAGCGTGTAGGTCAGGTTGAGCCGCGCGAACTCGTACTGGTGCGGATGCGACGGCACCGGCAGCTTGTCCAGGAACCAATCGTAGAGCGGCCGGTGGTCCTCGAACTCGAGCGTGCAGATCGAGTGCGTCACGCCCTCGATCGCGTCCGACTGCCCGTGGGCGTAGTCGTAGCTCGGATAGATCTTCCAGGCGTCGCCGGTGCGCGGGTGATGGGCGTGCATGATCCGGTACAGCACGGGGTCGCGCAGGTTGATGTTGCCGGCGGCCATGTCGATCTTGGCGCGCAGCACGCGCGCGCCGTTCGGGAATTCGCCGGCCTTCATGCGCCGGAACAGGTCGAGATTCTCCTCGACCGTGCGGTCGCGGAACGGGCTGTTCTTGCCGGGCTCGGTGAGCGTGCCGCGCGACAGGCGGATCTCCTCCTGCGACTGGTCGTCGACATAGGCGAGCCCGGCCTTGATCAGCCCTTCCGCCCAATCGTAGAGCCGCTCGAAATAATCCGAAGCGAAGAACAGGTTGTCGCCCCAGTCATAGCCGAGCCAGCGCACGTCGGCCTGGATGGAATCGATATATTCCTGCTCTTCCTTGGTCGGATTGGTGTCATCGAAGCGCAGATTGCAGCGGCCGCCGAACTCCTGGGCAATGCCGAAGTTGAGACCGATCGACTTGGCATGGCCGATATGCAGGTAGCCGTTCGGCTCCGGCGGGAACCGGGTGACGATCGTCTTGTGCCTGCCGCTGTCGAGATCGGCCTGGACGATGTCGCGGATGAAGTCGCGCCCTGCCTCTGCCGTCGTCGCCGTGTCTGTCGTCGTGGTCATCAAGAATATCCTGCTCCGGAATTTGGCAGCCTATCTGCCAAATCCGCTTCCCCCAAGGAAGGCTTTAGTTATGCGATAGGCCTGCTATACACCCCCCGCCCTTCATAGCCCCTGCCTGGATTTCGTGCTGCCGCCCATGACCTCCCCGATCGTCACGCGCTTTGCCCCCTCCCCGACCGGCTTTCTCCACATCGGAGGCGCCCGGACGGCCCTGTTCAACTGGCTGTATGCGCGGGGCCGCGGCGGCAAGATGCTGCTGCGGATCGAGGACACCGACCGTGAGCGCTCGACCACGGCGGCCATCGACGCCATCCTGGACGGCCTGAAATGGCTCGAGCTCGATTGGGACGGGGAGGTCATCTACCAATATAGCCGCGCCGCGCGCCATCGCGAGGTCGCCGAGCAACTGCTCGCCAGCGGCATGGCGTATCGCTGCTATGCCACCGCCGAGGAGCTGGCCGCGATGCGCGAAAAGGCGCGCGCGGAAGGCCGCACCCGGCTCTATGACGGCATGTGGCGCGACCGCGATCCAAAGGAGGCGCCCGAAGGCGTCAAGCCGACGATCCGGCTGCGCGCGCCGCTGACCGGCGAGACCGTGATCGAGGACCAGGTGCAGGGCCGCGTGGTCTGGCAGAACGAGAACCTCGACGACCTCGTGCTGCTGCGAGGCGATGGCAATCCGACCTACATGCTGGCGGTGGTCGTGGACGACCACGACATGGGCGTCACCCACGTCATCCGCGGCGACGACCATCTGATCAACGCCGCGCGCCAGAAGCAGATCTACGATGCGCTCGGCTGGACGGTGCCGTCGATGTCGCACATCCCGCTGATTCACGGGCCCGACGGCTCGAAGCTGTCGAAGCGCCACGGTGCGCTCGGCGTCGACGCCTACCGTGCGATGGGATATCTGCCGTCGGCACTGCGCAATTACCTGGTGCGGCTCGGCTGGAGCCATGGCGACCAGGAGATCTTCTCCACCGAGGAGATGATCAAGGCCTTCGACCTGCCGGCGATCGGCCGCTCGGCGGCGCGGTTCGACTTCGCCAAGCTCGAAAACCTCAACGGCCACTACATCCGCCACAGCGACGATGCGGCGCTGGTGCGCCAGTTCGAGGACGTGCTGAATTACGTGCCGAACGGCGCGGCTCTCAAGGCCAAGCTCAACGACGTCACGCGCGCGCAGCTCACCCAGGCGATGCCCGGCCTCAAGGAGCGCGCCAAGACGCTCTTGGAGCTGATCGACGGCGCCGCCTTCATCTTTGCCGACCGGCCGCTTCCGATCGACGCCAAGGCCGCCGCCCTGCTGACGCCGGACAGCCGTGCCTTGATCGGCCGGCTACATGAGGCGCTGGCCGCTGTCGAGTCCTGGAGCGGACCGGCCACGGAAGCCGCGCTGCGTGCGTTTGCTGAAGCCAACAATCTCAAGCTGGGCGCGGTGGCGCAGCCGCTGCGCGCGGCGCTCACCGGCCGAACCACCTCACCCGGTATTTTCGACGTTCTGGCGATCCTGGGGCGTGATGAATCCTTGGGCCGTCTGGAGGACCAGACCACCTCATAAGGTCGCATTGCTCCCCATCTTGCAGCGCACAGGGCAATACGATACGCATTTGCGCGGCACCCACTGGTTTTCCCGGCTCGGACATTCTTCATACGTTGCGGCGGGCTCGTTGACGGATGTTAGGGCCGAAGGACACTAGTAAGTATAAGATTCCAGTACGGTTTCGGATTTGACCTTCGCTTAAGCTGTTGGCAGCGACAGTGACGCGAATGTCAAAGCCACCGCACTAGATAAAGTCCACCTGCCCTGCCATCTCTCAAAAAGAACAAGGGCCAAGCCTAACGATCTCATCGGGGACAAACGATGGACGCAAAATCCGCAAGCAAGACCGCGACCCTCACCGTCGGCAACAAGAATTTCGATCTTCCGATCCTGAGCGGCACCGTGGGTCCCGACGTCATCGACATCGGCAAGCTCTACGCCCAGACCGGGATGTTCACCTATGATCCCGGCTTCACCTCGACCGGCAGCTGCCAGTCCAAGATCACCTATATCGACGGCGACGCCGGCGTCCTGGAATACCGCGGCTACCCGATCGAGCAGCTTGCCGAGAAGGGCGACTTCCTGGAAACCTGCTATCTGCTGCTGTACGGGGAGCTTCCGACCAAGGCCCAGAAGCAGGATTTCGACTATCGCGTGACCCATCACACGATGGTGCACGAGCAGATGTCGCGCTTCTTCCACGGCTTCCGCCGTGACGCGCATCCGATGGCGGTCATGGTCGCTTCGGTCGGCGCGCTCGCCGCGTTCTACCACGACTCCACCGACATCAATGATCCGAAGCAGCGCATGATCGCGTCGATGCGGATGATCGCCAAGATCCCGACCCTGGCGGCGATGGCCTACAAATACACCATCGGCCAGCCCTTCGTTTATCCGAAGAACTCGCTCTCCTTCGCCGAGAACTTCCTGAACATGTGCTTCGCGGTGCCGTGCGAGGAGTACAAGCCGAACCCGGTTCTCGCCGACGCGCTCGACAAGATCTTCATCCTGCATGCCGATCACGAGCAGAACGCCTCGACCTCGACGGTGCGCATCGCCGGCTCCTCGGGCGCCAACCCGTTTGCCTGCATCGCCGCCGGCATCGCCTGCCTGTGGGGTCCGGCACACGGCGGCGCCAACGAGGCGGCACTAAACATGCTGGCCGAGATCGGCACCGTCGACAAGATCCCGGACTTCATCGCCAAGGTGAAGGACAAGAACAGCGACGTGCGCCTGATGGGCTTCGGCCATCGCGTCTACAAGAACTACGACCCGCGCGCCAAGATCATGCAGAAGATGTGTCACGCGGTGCTCAAGGAGACGGGCCACGCCGACGATCAGATGCTCAAGGTCGCGATGGAGCTCGAGAAGATCGCGCTCAGCGATCAGTACTTCATCGAGCGCAAGCTCTATCCGAACGTCGACTTCTACTCGGGCATCACCCTGAAGGCGATGGGCTTCCCGGTGTCGATGTTCACGGTGCTGTTCGCCGTCGCCCGCACCGTCGGCTGGATCAGCCAGTGGAGCGAGATGATCGAGGATCCGCAACAGAAGATCGGCCGTCCGCGCCAGCTCTACACCGGCGTCACGACGCGCAACTATGTCGACATGGACAAGCGCGGCTGAGCCGCACCGCAGCGCAATTCCGCTCTCGAACGGCGCCGTCGATCCCGACGGCGCCGTTTCGTTTGTGAGGTCGCACCTTTCTAACTCGCGGCACCAGTCGGGAGTGCATCAGGCCAGCGCCTCGAGATGAGACCTGAGCTGCTCGGCCCCATATGGCTTGGCAAGGAAGCGCGCGCCCGACGGCAATTCCGAAGGGGTCACCTGACCTGACGTCACCAGGAGCGCAACCGGGGGCCAGCGGTCCCTGATGACGGCGACCAACCGAAGGCCGTCCATCGAACCGGGCATTTGGATATCCGTGAAAACGACCGATACACGGTCACATCGCTCGAGAAGCGAAATGGCCTGATCGGCGTCAACGGCCTCGATGACTTCGAAACCGAGGTCTCTGATCATGTCGACAGCGTTGGCGCGGATCAGCCCCTCGTCCTCAACGACCAGAACTGTTTTTCTTGTGAGCCGACCGCGGGACACTCTGTCTCCTGTCCAATCTCATTCAATCGCACCATGATCCTTTTGTTCCGGCGAACGTTCCGGGGCTCAATGCGTTGAATGGTGCAAATTGAAGACACGACTTGCATCCTGGACCGGGGATCAGCTCGAGCATACGATGACGACCAATCGCAACTCGGACGTCGATGCTGTCCAGCAGCTCGACGCCGTTCCCAAAATTCTGGACTCGGTGAGCAGGATCACCGGGATGGGATTCGTTGCGGTCGCGCGCGTGACCTCGGATCGATGGGTCTGTTGTGCGGTCCGCGACGACATCAATTTCGGCCTGAAAGAGGGCGGCGAGCTGCGCGTCAAGACGACGATCTGCAGCGAGGTCCGGGAGCGAGGCGAAGCTGTCGTCATCTGTGACGTCGAGACGGATCGCATGTTTCGCGATCACCCGACGCCAAAGCTCTACGGCTTTCGCAGCTACATCTCCGCTCCGATCACCCTGTCCGACGGGACCATCTGGGGCACCCTGTGTGCGATCGATCCAGCGCCGCGCGAGCTGGACCGGCCCGAAATCGTCAGCACGTTTCAGCTGTTCGGGGAGTTGATCGCGGCCCAGCTGGAGCTTCATCAGCGCTTCGCGCTCAGTCAGGCCAGCCTCGGCCTCAGCGAGAAGAGCCGGTTTTCGACCGAGCAACGGCTCAAGATCACCGAGGCCGATCTGCTCGACGAGCGCCGGACCGCCGAGCTGAGAGAGCAATTCATCGGCGTTCTCGGCCATGACCTCCGCAATCCGCTGGCCTCGATCGACGCCGGAATGCGCGTGCTGCTGCGCAACCAGGACAGCGCCAGAGCGCCCGAGATCATTTCCATGATTCAGAAATCAGTCATGCGCATGGCCGGACTGGTCGACAACATCATGGATTTCGCCCGGGGGCGCCTCGGCGGCGGCCTGACGATCAAGCCCGACGCGCGGCAACCGTTGGCGCCGGTGATCGAGCAGGTCGTCTCCGAGATCCGGCTGGCTTGGCCCGATCACGAGATCGAGACCCGGATCAACATCGCGGAGCCGGTCAAGTGCGACCGCAGCAAGATCGGACAATTGTTCTCGAACCTGCTCGGCAATGCCATCTCCTACGGCGACAAGGACAAGCCGATCCAGGTCTCCGCAACGACGAGCGAGGGCTGTTTCGTGCTGGATGTCACCAATCACGGGCCGCCGATCTCGGACAAGGCGATGCAGAATCTGTTCAAGCCCTATATGCGCGGCGAGCGTCCAAGCCAGCATGGTCTCGGGCTTGGACTCTACATCGCTTCCGAGATCGCGCGAGCGCATGACGGCACGCTGCAGGCCACCTCGACCGAGGACAGAACGACCTTCGAATTCAAGATGCCGCTTCAGGCCTGATCAGCGCCGTCCGCTGCGCATCGTCGCCAGCACGATGTCGGCCGCGCGCACGCTCGGCGAGGCCGCGCCCGTGGACATGATCGCGTCGAGGCGATCGAATGCCTCGACCTGGCGCGCTCGTATCGGACCGTCGCCCAGGAGATCGGCGAGAACGGGCGCGAGATTGTCGGCGGTGCAGGCTTCCTGAAGGAATTCCGGAATGACGTTCTCGCCGATCACGAGATTGGCGAGAATGACCGATTGCACGTTGACGACTCGCCGGAGAATGAACGCCTCGATCTCGCCGACGCGATACGCCGTCACCATCGGCACGCCGGACAGCGCGAGCTCCAGGGTCACCGTGCCGGACTTGGCGAGCGCGGCGCGCGCGCGCCTGAAGGCTGCCCGCTTCTCGGCCTCGCCCGTGACGATCTCCGGAGCGAGCGGCCAGTTTGCGACTCCAGCCCGCACCGCGGCTTCGAGATGCGGCGTGGTGGGCAGCACGGCTTCGAAGGCCAGGTTTTGGGCGCGCAGCCGCGCCAATGTCTCGCCGAACACGGCGATGTGGCGCGCGACCTCGCTGCGCCGGCTGCCGGGAAGCACCAGCAGAACGGGAGGGTCGGCATCCCGGCGCGCCTGCTCTGCCGCATTGGGGCGCAGGTTGGCGAGCTGCTCGATCAGGGGATGGCCGACATAGGTGCAGGGCGGACCATTGAGCCTTCGGAACGCCTCCGGCTCGAATGGCAGCAGGCCCAGCACGTGATCGACGTAGCCGCGCATCGCGCGCGCCCGGCCCGGGCGCCACGCCCATACGGTCGGTGCGACGTAGTTCACGATCGGAATCTCGGAATCGCGCGCGTGAACCCGCTTCGCCACGCGCTGGGTGAAGTCGGGACTGTCGATGATGACAAGCACGTCGGGCTGGGCCGCAACGATCGCGTCAACCGTACCGCGGATCAGGCCGAGGATCTTGGGCAGTTGCTTCAGCACCGCCGCGAAGCCGACGATCGAGAGCTCCTCGATCGGAAACAGCGAGGCGAGCCCCTCGCGTGTCATGCCGCGGCCGCCGACGCCGGAGAATTCGACGCCGTCGCCGAGCCGCTGGCGCAGCACCTTCATCAAGCTGGCGCCGAGGCGATCCCCGGACTCTTCGGTCGCGACCAGGCAGATCCTGCGCATGGCCGCGCCTGCCAGAGGCCGCGCCGTCACGCAGTGACGCCCGTGATGAACACGCCTGCCCGATCGGCGGCAGCCACTGTCTCCTGGGGATCGGCGAGCAGCGTATAGGCGGCCGCGACGGCGACTCCGGCGAGACCCGCGGCTGAAAGCCCCTCGACGGTGCGCGGGCCGATGGTCGGCAGGTCGTAGCGAAGATCCTGGCCGGCCTTGGGCGCCTTCACCAGCACGCCGCGCCCGGCCGCAGCACGAATACGGCGATCGGCACGCAGCCGCGCCACGCGGGCCAGCAGCCCGTCGGTGCCCTCGATGTCCTCGAGCGCAACGACGTGGCCGTCGATCACGACCACCGCCTGCCCGACATCGAACGGCGCCATCGCGCGCAGCACGGCGAGCCCCTTGGCGATGTCACCGGTCACCAGATCGTTGGGCCCGCTCCGCGTCAGCCGCCCTTCGGGCACGAGCAGATTGGGGGCGACGTCCTTGACGCCGATCATGTGAAAGCCGTGGCGCTCGAAGATGCGGCCAACGCCGGACAGTAGATGATCGTCGCCGCCACGAAAGGCCGACCAGATGTAGGGCAGCTCGCGCAGCGTCCCCCAATCGAAACGGATCTCCGACACCGCCGGACGAACGAGATTGCCGATGAACATCAGGTCACGGACACCCTCGGCCTTGAGCAGCTTCAAGGCGTTGCCGAGCTGGCCGAGGCCGATCCAGTGATGCCGGAAACGCGCCAGCGGCTTCGGATCGCAGATGCCCTTCAGGGCGAACAGCACCGGCGTCTGGCCGCGCGCGACGATGGCATCGGCGACCGCGAAAGGCAGCACCCCGCCCGCGGCGATCATGCCGATCGGCGGAGAGGTCTCGGCGGCCGGCGTCGCCATGGCGCTACGGCTCGATGGCCGGCCTGCCGATCTCGGGCAGGCACAAGGCGCGATGTCGGCCGCCATCGATGAAGGCGAGGATCTCGGCAATGGCGGGATCCTCGCCGGCGAGCGGCCGCACCGCCGCGAGGCGGTCGGCGAACACGCCGGGACCGTGGAACAGCTTCTGGTAGAAGGCACGCACCGTGGCGAGGCGCTCGCGGGTGAACTTGCGGCGCTTCATGCCGATCACGTTGAGGCCTTCGAGCGCGGCATACTGGCCGTTGGCGAGGCCATACGGAATGATATCCCCGCGCACGCCGCAGACGCCGCCGACCATCACGCCATGGCCGATGCGGGTGAACTGATGCACCGCCGAGAGACCGCCGATGTAGACGGAATCGCCGACCACGACATGGCCGCCGAGTGTGGCCGAGGTCGCGAAGATCACGTTGTCGCCGACGACGCAATCGTGGGCGACATGGGCATTGTTCATGAAGAACCCGGCATTGCCGACCTTGGTCAGGCCGCCGCCCTTGGTGGTGCCGATGTTCATCGTCACGCCTTCGCGGAAGGTGCAGCCGGAGCCGATCTCGAGCCGATGCGGCTCGCCGCGATAGCTGAGATCCTGCGGCGCGCCGCCGAGCACGACGAAGGGCGAGATCACGTTGTCATCGCCGAGCGTGGTGTGGCCCATGATCTGGACGTGGCTGATCAGCTTGCAGTTGGCCCCGATCACGACGTTGGGGCCGACGATGCAGTAAGGACCGATCACGGTCCCCTCACCGATGACGGCGCCATCCTCGACGCGTGCGGTGGGATCAATCTTGCTCATGTCGACGCAATCAACTTTCTACCAGCCCGTCAGTCGGTCAGCATCGCGCCGACATCGGCCTCGGCGACGACGACGCCGTCGACCTTGGCATCGCCGTGGAACCACCACATCGTCTTGCGCCGGCCGATCGAGCGCATGTGATACTCGATGGTCTGGCCGGGCAGCACCGGCTTGCGGAACTTGCACTTGTCGATGGTGAGGAAATACACCGCGCGCGGCTTTTCCGTGCCCTCGACCGACTTGATGCCGATCACGCCGGCGGTCTGGGCCATGCCCTCGATCATCAGCACGCCCGGATAGACCGGCCGCTCCGGAAAGTGCCCCTGGAAGCAGGGCTCGCCGATCGACACGTTCTTCACGCCGATGCCGCTGTAGTCGGCCCGGATGTTCTTCACGCGGTCGATCAGGAGAAATGGATAACGGTGCGGTAGCGTCTTGAGAATCTCGTTGATGTCGACGTCCGCAAACTTGATGGGTGACTCCTCCATCACTCCCGTCCCCCGTCCCTGTTCGTCGCGGTCGAATCCCGCACCAGCCGTTCCACCGCAACGATCTCGCGGAACCACTGCTTGGTCGGCTTGGCGAAGAAACCGCCCCACCGGCCGTTCGGCGGAATGTCGTCCTTGACGCCGCTCATCGCGGTCACCTGCGCACCATCGCCGATCGTCAGGTGATTGTTGATGCCAACCTTCGCCCCGAGCGCGACGTTGTCGCCGATCGTGAGACTTCCTGCTAGCCCGATCTGGGCCGCCAGCAGGCAATGCCGCCCGATTGTGACATTGTGGCCAATCTGCACCTGGTTGTCGATCTTGGTGCCTTCGCCGATGACCGTGTCGCGCAGGCTGCCCCGGTCGATCGTCGTGCCGGCGCCGACCTCGACATGGTTCTGGATCAGAACCCGCCCGGTCTGCGGCACCTTGGTGTGCCCGTCCGCGCCGAAGAAGATGAAGCCGTAGCCGTCCTGGCCGATGCTGCAGCCGGGATGGATCAGAACGTCATTGCCGATCAGCGCGCACTGGATGACGGTGCGGGCGCCGACATTGCAGTCGCGACCGATCTTGACGTGGGGGCCGATCACGGCACCCGCGCCAACGATCGTCCCCGAGCCGATCTCGACATGGGCGCCGATCACCGCCAGCGGCTCGACGATGACGCCGTCCTCCAGGCGCGCGGTGGGATCGATGATGGCTTGGGGCGAGATTCCGTCGTCGCCGAACCAAGGCTGCGGCCGCAGTGCGTCGGCATGGAACTCACGCGCGAGCTGCACGAAGGCGCGGAACGGCTGATTGGCGCGAAGCACTGCGACATGGGACGGCACGCGCGCCTCGAATCGCGGACTGACCAGGCAGGCGCCCGCTTTGGTCCCGGCGAGCTGGTCGGCGTATTTGAGGTTGTCGAAGAATGCCAGATGCATCGGACCGGCCTCGTCGAGCGACGCCAGTCCCTTGACGACCTGCTCGCCACGGGATGGGTCGACCAGGGTGGCCTTGGCGGCGGCGGCGATCGCCGCCAGGGTCGTGGGCGGCGGCGATTGGAAGAAGGTCGGCTGGGCCATTCCGTCGTACTCTCAAGACAAAAAGTCAGAGCCCGGCTCCGGTGTCCCGGAACCGAGCTCCCATTTCTTACACCGGCGAGGTTGGTCGATGCCAACCCGGATTCGATCGGCCCAGGCTCAGAACGAGGTACCGCCGCCGAACCGGAATTCCTGCGTCCGGTCGAACTGACCCTTGGTGAGCGGGATCGCGTAGTCGAAGCGCAGCGGACCGAACGGCGACGCCCACACCAGACCCACGCCGACCGAGGTCCGAACCTTGTTCTGGTCATCGAACTGCAGACCAAGGCAGGTGCCGGCGTTGTTCGGGTTGCGCGTCGGCTTGATACAGCCGGGGGTATTAACCTCGCCCGTCGCAGCCCAGGACGTCGGCCCCTGATAGCCCCACAGGCCGCCAGCGTCGGCGTAAACGGCACCCTTCAGGCCCGTCTCCTTGGGCAGGAACCAGAACGGCATCTGCAGTTCGAGCGAAGCGCCCCAGTACTTGGTGCCTCCCAGCGCGTCCTGCGTGCCGAACGGATTGATATCGCGCGGACCAATGCCGTTCGGAGCGAAGCCGCGCACCAGGTTCGGACCCATCTGGAAGTGATCGAGCATGCGCAGCTGCGTATTGCCGATCTTGTTCAGGATGCCGCCCTGGAGGTGAACGATGCTGACGATGTCCGACACCAGCGGAGTGAAGTACTTCGCATCGAACGCGGTCTTCAGGTACGACACGTCGCCGCCGACGCCCGCGAAGTCCTGCTTGAAGTCGACCAGCAGGCCGTCGGTCGGGTTCTTGTTGTTGTCGAGCGTGTTGTAATTCAGCGTGTAGCCGAGCGCCGAGGTCAGCGTTGCGCCCTTCGCCAGCTCCTGACGGACCGGCAGCGACGCCTCGCCATTGGCGAAGCAGCCCAGGCCGTTATTGCCGGTCGGATCGACGCCGCCATTGGCGTTGATGAAGGCCGGGGTCGGGTTGAACGGCACGAAGCGGTTGCCGATCAGGGTGCCGGCGGCCAAGTTGTTACAGTCCGACAGCGTCGCCGGCAGTGAGATCTCCTGGCGGTAGATCGAATAGCGCAGCTGCAGCGACAGATCCTCACGCAGCTGGAAGCCGAGGCGCGGGCTGAAGCCGAGCGTCTTGGTGCCGTAGGAGATGAAGTTGTTGGCGAGCTGCTGGCGCTGGTAGAGGTCGAGGCCGAGCGCGACCCGGTAGTCGAGCAGATAGGGCTCGACGAAGGACAGCGAGTAGCCGCGGGCGAACTGGCCGTAGGTCACCGACGCCTTGGCGAACAGGCCGCGGCCGAGGAAGTTACGCTCGGAGATCGAGACCTCGGCAAGCGCACCGTCTGTGGTCGAATAACCGCCGGAGATCGAGAAGTCGCCGGTCGACTTCTCTTCCAGGATGACGTTCAGGACCACGCGGTCGCTCGAAGAGCCCGGCTCGGTCACGATCTTCACGTCCTTGAAGAAGTCGAGGTTCTTCAGGCGGCGCTCGGCACGGTCGACCAGGGCGCGATTGTAGGCGTCGCCCTCGGAGATGTCGAACTCGCGGCGAATGACGTAGTCACGGGTGCGGGTGTTGCCGCGAATGTTGATGCGCTCGATATAGGTGCGCGGCCCCTCGTCGACAGCGAACACGACCGACACGGTGTGGGCCTCGAAGTTGCGATCGCCGCGCGGACGGACCACCGCGAACGCGTAGCCGCGTCGCGAGGCCTCGATCTGCATTTCCTCGACCGACTTCTCGATGTTCTCGACGTTGTAGAGCGAACCGACGCTGACGCGCGAATAGCCGCGCAGCGTAGTGGCGTCGAGCGTTGCGATCGACGACTGGAAGTCGACCGAACCAACCCGGTACTGCTGGCCTTCCTCGATCTTGAAGGTCACGAGGAAGCCCTTGCGCTCCGGATCGTACTCGCTGAGCGCAGCCACAACCTGTACGTCGGCATAGCCATTCTTCAGGTAGAAGCGGCGAATGAGGTCGCGGTCGGCCTCGACACGGTCCGGATCGTAGACGTCGCCCGAGCCGAGGAAGCTCAGGAGGTTGGTCTCGCGGGTCTTGATGACGTCCTTGAGGCGATAGGACGAGAAGGCATTGTTGCCGACGAACTCGATCGACTTCACGCCGGTCTTGGCACCTTCCTCGACCGTGAAGATCAGGTCGACGCGGTTGTTCGGCTGCTCGATCATTTCCGGCGTGACGCGCACGTCGTAACGGCCCGAGCGGCGGTAGATCTCCGCGATGCGCTGGGCGTCGGACTGCACCATCGGGCGCGACAGCGTGCCGCGCGGCTTCGACTGCACTTCCGCCTGGAGCTGCTCGTCCTTGACCTTCTTGTTGCCCTCGAACGCGACGCGGCCGATCACCGGGTTCTCGACGACCGTGACGATCAGGCGCCCACCCTGGCGATTGATCTTCACGTCGGAGAACAGGCCGGTCTCGATCAGCGCTTTGAGGCCGTCGTCGACCCGGCCGGCGTCGAGCGTCCCGCCGGGGCCTGGCTTGAAGTACGAGCGGATGGTCTCCAGCTCGACGCGGCGGTTACCGACCACTTCGATCGAGTTGACCGTCTGAGCCGCAGCTGGCGACGAAAGAACCACGCTCGCCAGCGGCAAAGCCACCGGTCCGGCGAACATGATAAAGGCGGCCGCCAAGCCCCCCCGCACCCGCAATCCGAACTTCATGCGCTACGCGCCCTTATATTCCGTTGCCGGTTCCGTACCCCTACGAACCCGACAGATTCCCATTTGTCGTTCGCTTGTAGCCAATTTGGACCCGACGGCAAACGCCGGATCTCTCTGAATTTTCAAATTCGTTTCAAAACGTTGCCCAACGGCCACGTCGTAAAAAAGCCGCGCTCAGGACCCGGCGAGGTGAAGGATATCGTTATAGGTTGCAAAGACCATGAGCATGAGGACCAGCCCGAGGCCGATTCGGAACCCCATCTCCTGCGCCCGCTCGGATAGCGGCCGACCGCGGACGGCCTCGACCCCATAGAACAACAGGTGCCCGCCATCGAGCAGCGGAACCGGGAACAGGTTCAGGAGCCCGATCGAGACCGAAAGCGTCGCGCACAGTTGCACAACGAACTGGAAGCCGAGGCTGGCCGCCTGCCCCGAGAGTTGTGCGATTCGGATCGGTCCGCCGACGTCGCCGGCACTCCCGGCGCCCGCGAACAGCGAGGCGATGAACTTGAAGGTCGTGGAGATGATGAACCAGACCTGCTCGAAGCCGATCTTGATCGATTCGAGGAACCCGACCGGGATCGACCGCGATTCGTCCGGCTTGGCGTTGTACTGGATGCCGAGCACGCCGATGCGGTGGCTGTTGCCGAACAGGTCCTTGACCTCCTTCAGCGCCGGCGTCGCCTTCAGGGTGAGTTCCGTGCCGTCACGCTTGATCAGGAAGGACAATTCCGTGCCTGCGCTGACCGAGACGACCCGCTGCATGTCGGCGAAGGTCTCGATCGCGCGGCCATCGATGGCGGCGATGACGTCACCGTCCTTGAAGCCGGCGGCGGCCGCGACGCTGTCCGGCTGCACCGCATCGACCCGCGGGGTCGTGTTCGGCTTGCCGAAATACAGCGCCATGCCGGCGAAGATGATGACCGCCAGGATGAAGTTGGCGATCGGGCCGGCCGCGACGATCGCAGCGCGCTGGCCGACGGTCTTGTGGTGGAAGCTGTCGGCGCGCTCCTCGGCCGTCATCTTGGCGAGCGCCTCGGCCGACGGCGTCGAGGCCTCGGATTCGTCGCCGAAGAACTTCACGTAGCCACCGAGCGGGATCGCCGAGATCTTCCAGCGGGTGTTGTGGCGGTCGTTGAAACCGATCAGTTCTGGGCCAAATCCGAGCGAAAACGTCAACACCTTCACGCCGGCCCAGCGCGCGATCAGGAAATGGCCGAGCTCATGGAAGAACACCACGATCGTCAGCACGAACAGGAACGGGACGATGTAGCCGAGAAGGCCATGGCTCAACGTATTGAAGATATGGTGGAAAAATTCCGACATCGATGACCTTCCCGATGGGCCAGTGGCCCGTCCAACCCTTTAAGATGCTTTTGCGGCGATTTGAGGCAAGAGGCCGGAGGCCCTTTTTCGCGCGTCATGGTCAATGGCGATGGCGTCGTCCGCCGAGGTCAACGGTGCCAGATTACCCGATCGGGTCCACGCTTCGAGGGTCGCCTCGACCAGTCGGGCAATGGCACCGAACCGGATATGACCAGCGATGAAGGCCGCGACGGCGACTTCGTTGGCCGCATTGAACACCGTCGTCGCGCCGCGCCCGGTGCGCAGCGAATCGTAGGCCAGCCGCAGACCGGGGAACCGCTCGAAGTCCGGCGCCTCGAAAGTCAGGGTGCCGATCTTGGCGAGATCGAGCCGAGCCGACGGGCCCTTGATACGCTCCGGCCAGCCAAGACAGTGGGCGATCGGAATGCGCATGTCGGGCGCGCCGAGCTGCGCCACCACCGAGCGATCCGAGAACTCGACCATGCCGTGGACGATGGACTGCGGGTGGACCAGGACGTCGATCTCGTCGGGCGACAGCGCGAACAGGTAGGACGCCTCGATCACCTCGAGGCCCTTGTTCATCATCGAGGCCGAATCGATCGTGATCTTCTGGCCCATGCTCCAGTTCGGATGCTTCAGCGCCTGCGCCAAGGTCGCCTGCTCGATGTCACCAGCCGCCCAGGTGCGGAACGGACCGCCGGAGGCGGTGATGATCACCCGCACCAGCTCCTCGCGATTGCCCGAGGACAGCGCCTGGAATAGCGCGTTGTGTTCCGAATCGGCCGGCAGGATGCAGGCGCCGGCCCGGGCGGCCCGCTCCATGAAGAAGTCGCCAGCACAGACCAGGCATTCCTTGTTGGCAAGCGCCACGGTCGCGCCGCGGTCGACCGCGGCGAGCGCCGGCTTGAGGCCGGCGGCGCCGGAGACGGCCGCCATGACCCAGTCGGCGGGACGGGTTGCCGCCTCGATGATGGCGCTCTCCCCTGCCCCGCATTCGATCCCGGTGCCCGCCAGTGCGTCACGCAGCTCATCGAGCCCCGCCGGATCGGCCACCGCGACGAAGCGCGGGCTGAACTCCCGGGCCAGCTTCACCAGGCCCTGGACGTTGCTGTTGCCGGTCAGCGCCTCGACCCGGTAGCGCTCCGGCGCGCCGCGCACGAGATCCATGGTCGAATCGCCGATCGAGCCGGTGGCGCCGAGCACGGTGACGCTGCGCACCTCCGCGATACCGGCCTTGTTGTTCCGCAATGGCACTGCGCTCATGTTCTCACCAAAACATTATCGACCGGTCAGCCGCGCTGCCGATCACCAAACCAGAAGACCGCGGCCGACGCCATCGAGGCCGCCGCGCAGCAAACCGAGGACCGCGGCAAAGACGATTGCCGCGACGTAGCCGTCCAGGCGATCCATTAGGCCGCCATGGCCGGGAATGATGTGACTGGAGTCCTTGACCCCGAAGTGCCGCTTCACCGCAGATTCGAGCAGGTCGCCGAGCTGCGAGACCACCGACAGCACTGCTGCCAGCACGAGAATCGTCACCAGTCCGCCGGCGCCCGCCAACGACCAGCCGGCCGCGGCAGCAAGGCTGGCCGCGAAGCCGCCGATCGCGCCGGCCCAGGTCTTGTTCGGGCTGATCCGCGGCGCGAGTTTCGGCCCGCCGATGCTGCGGCCCGCAACGTAGCCGCCGATGTCGCTGGCCCACACGACCAGAAACACCAGCACCAGCGCATGCCATCCCTCGGCGGCATCGAAGCGCACCAGCACCGAGCCGAACTCGGCAGCGGCGGCGTAGGCGAAGCCGGCGGCCGCCCAGGCGCGGCGTCCCGCATCAGCCAGCGCCGTGACCACGACGAGGCCAAGGGCGAGCACGACGACGGCGAAGTCGATCAGGCCGAATGCGCAGCAAATGCCGGCAACGCCGATGGCCAGGGCTCCGGCCGTGCCGACGCTGGCCTTGCGGACCTCGCCCACCACCATCAGCCATTCGAGATACAGGCCGACCGCGACCACCGTGACCAGTGCGGTCCAGAATACGCCGCCGGCATAGGCGGCGCCGAGCGCCAGCGGCACCAGCACCAGCGCCGCCGCAACCCGCATCACCAGATTGCTGGGCGCAGCCTGCTTCGGCTGCCCGCCGGCGTCTCCCACGGCTGCGGTGTCCGGTTTGGTCACGAGGCGGTTTTCGCCACGAGGCCGCCGAAGCGGCGTTCACGCCGGCCGAACTCGGCGATGGCGCCTTCGAGTGCGGCCTTGTCGAAATCGGGCCAATGGATCGGCACGAACACCAGCTCGCTATAGGCCGCCTGCCACATCAGGAAGTTCGACAGCCGCTGCTCGCCGCTGGTGCGGATGATGAGATCGGGATCGGGAACATCGGGCGCATCGAGATGGGCACCGATCGCGTCGGCATCGATCGAGGACGGATCGCGCCGGCCCTCGGCGACCTCGCGCGCCAGAAGCTGGGCCGCGCGCGCGATCTCCTGGCGCGAGCCGTAGTTGAAGGCGA
Organism: Bradyrhizobium sp. SZCCHNR1098; assembly: GCF_032489375.1. Lineage (NCBI taxonomy): Bacteria > Pseudomonadati > Pseudomonadota > Alphaproteobacteria > Hyphomicrobiales > Nitrobacteraceae > Bradyrhizobium > Bradyrhizobium sp. SZCCHNR1098. The sequence goes on along the minus strand of NZ_JAUEXY010000007.1, from coordinate 114,720 downwards.
CCACCAGCGTCAGCTTGGTGTTGCCCCGGGTCAGCTCCTCGGCTTCGCTCAGGAGCGCGCAGATGTCGGGCTCGAGCCCGTCGCGCTCACCGATCACCCTGACGCGCACACCGTCGCGATGCAGGGTTGCGAGATCGTTGCGGATGAAGCGGCGCAGCAGGCCGAACAGATCGCCGATCTCGCTCGCCGGGCGTGACCAGTTCTCGGACGAAAACGAGAAGATGGTGAGATAGCGAATGCCGAGCTCAGGCGCGGCGCGCACCACGCGGCGCAGCGCCTCGACACCGCGGCGATGCCCTTCCGCGCGCGGCAGCCCGCGCGCCGCAGCCCAGCGACCGTTGCCATCCATGATGATGGCAACGTGGGCCGGGCCGTCGGAGCGTTCCGGCGCCTCCGTCACGGGGGCCGCGGCATTGGACATCAAAAACATCCTTCAGACGGTGAGGATTTCCTTTTCCTTCGCCGCCAGCAGCTGGTCGATCTCCGAAATCACGCTGTCGGTCGCCTTCTGCACGTCGGCAGCGAGGCGCTCCTGATCGTCCTCGGACATCTCGTGATTCTTCTCGAGCTTCTTGAGGGTATCGAGACCGTCGCGGCGGACATGGCGGACAGCGACGCGCGCGGCCTCGGCATATTTGTGCGCGACCTTCACCAGCTCCTTGCGGCGCTCCTGGTTGAGCTCGGGAATGCGAAGCCGGATCACCTGACCTTCGGTCGCCGGCGACAGGCCGAGATTGGAATCCACGATCGCCTTCTCGACCGCCTTCACCATCGACTTGTCCCAGACCTGCACCGACAGCAGACGCGGTTCGGGCACGGAGACGGTGGCGAGCTGGTTGAGCGGCATGTGCGAGCCATAGGCTTCGACCTGGACCGGCTCCACCATCGACGCCGAGGCGCGGCCGGTGCGCAGGCCGCCGAGCTCGTGCTTCAGCGCCTGGGTCGCGCCCTGCATGCGGCGCTTCAGTTCGTTGAGATCGAAATTGCCCGTGGACATCACGCTTTCCTTTCTGCAACCCGGTCGCTGCGGCCGTTCTGCCGGGCCTTGGAGGGCCAGCGGCCGGACTCGCGCAACTCCCGGACGAATTCCTGTTTCGCTTACGCTTCTACCGCAGGCTGGGGATCGGTCCAACACCGGCTGCCGACGGTGCCGGGCTCACCCCGCGACGATGGTGCCGCGCCCTTCGCCCCGCAGCATCGCACCGATCGAGCCGGGTTCGGCAATGGAGAAGACAATGATAGGCAGCGATGTTTCCCGGGCAAGCGCGAATGCAGTCGCGTCCATGACCTTGTAGCCGCCCTCGATGGCCTGCGAATGGGTCAGACGGTCGAAGCGCTTGGCGGCCGGATCCTTCTTGGGATCGGCACTATAGACGCCGTCGACATTGGTGGCCTTCAGCACGGCCTGCGCGCCGATCTCGGCCGCCCGCAACACGGCGGTGGTATCGGTGGTGAAATAGGGATTGCCGGTGCCGCCCCCGAGCACCACGATGCGCCCTTCGGCCAGCGACTTGTGCGCTGCAGCGCGCGTGAACAGCTCGCAAACCTCCGGCATCACGAAGGCCGAGAGCGCCTGCGCCGGGGTACCCTTGCGCTGAATCGCGGCTTCGAGCGCCAGGCAGTTCATGACGGTCGCGAGCATGCCCATCGTGTCGCCGGTCGGGCGCGATACGCCCTGCGACGAGACCTCGACCCCGCGCACCATGTTGCCGCCGCCGACGACGACGGCAATCTCGACGCCCAACTTCTGAGCCGCAATGAGGTCGTCGGCGATGCGGTCGATGGTCGGCTGGTCGATGCCGAAGGAATGAGGGCCCGCGAGATATTCGCCGGACAGCTTGACCACGACGCGACGATAGACCGGCTCAGCCATGTGCCAATGCTTCCCTGTCTCGCGCGTTGGGATCCGGCGCACGCATGCGCCGGATCGAACCAGGTTCAGTCGTTACTTCTTGCCGCTGGCGGCGGCGACTTCGGCAGCGAAGTCGGTCTCTTCCTTCTCGATGCCCTCGCCGAGGGCATAGCGGACGAAACCGGCGACCTTGATCGGACCACCGACCTTGCCTTCGGCTTCCTTCAGCGCCTGCGCGACGGACTTGCCGCTGTCGTGGATGAAGGCCTGCTCGAGCAGGGTGACTTCCTTGTAGTAGGTCTTCAGACCGGACTCGACGATCTTCTCGATCACGTTTTCCGGCTTGCCCTGCTGACGATATTTGTCGGCGAGCACGTCCTTCTCGCGCTTGACGAGTTCCGGATCGAGACCGGCCGCATCGATCGCCTGCGGATTGGCCGCGGCGACATGCATCGCGAGCTGGCGACCGAGCACGGCGAGCTCGTCGGTCTTGCCGGGCGACTCCAGCGCCACGATCACGCCGAGCTTGCCGGCACCCTCGATGACGGCGCCATGGACGTAGCTCGACACGACGCCCTGGCTCACTTCGAGCGAAGCCGCACGCCGCAGCGTCTGGTTCTCACCGATGGTGGCGATCGAATCGGCAATCGCGGCCTCGACCGTGATGCTGCCCACCTTGGCGGCCTTGATCTTCTCCACGTCGGCACCGACGTCGAGCGCGACCTGGGCGATCATCTTGACCAGGCCCTGGAAGTGCTCGTTGCGGGCGACGAAGTCGGTCTCGGAGTTGACCTCGACGACCACGCCCTTCTTGCCCGAGGTCAGCGCGCCGATCAGGCCCTCGGCCGCAACGCGACCGGCCTTCTTGGCGGCCTTCGACAGGCCCTTCTTGCGCAGCCAATCCTGCGCGGCCTGCATGTCGCCGCCGTTCTCGGTGAGCGCGGCCTTGCAGTCCATCATGCCCGCGCCGGTCGACTCGCGCAGGTCCTTCACCATCGCTGCGGTGATGTTAGCCATTGTTGAACGTCCTTTTGCCTGTCCAAAGCGCGACGCAGCGGATGGCTGGTCGCCGCCCGCTGCCAGGAAAAACCTATCTCAGTCGCGATGGCCGGCGTGAGACGCCGGCCAGATTCTCTTGCGTCGTCTTAGGCGTCGGCGAGCGACTTGGCCTGGGCAACCCAGGCATCGGCCCGGCTCGGCAGACCCACTTCTTCGCCGATCTGGTGTGCCGTGTCGTGATCGAGCTCGGCGAGCTGCCAGTAGTGGAAGATGCCGAGGTCGTTCAGCTTCTTCTCGACGGCCCCCGAAACGCCGGTGAGCTTCTTGAGATCGTCGGCGGTGCCACGCGGACCGGGCAGCCCCTGGAACTTCGAGGCGACCGACGCTGCCGGAAGCTCTTCCTCCAGCGGGGCGGCGGAAGCCCCGACGTCGATCCCGAGTTCGCCCTGCGCCCGCGAGATGCCGTCGATCGCGGCACGCGCGATCAGGTCGCAATACAGCGAGATCGCACGGCCCGCATCGTCATTGCCCGGCACGACATAGGTGATGCCCTTCGGGTCGCAATTGGTATCGACGATCGCGGCAACCGGGATCTTGAGGCGCTGGGCCTCCTGGATCGCGATGTCTTCCTTGTTGGTGTCGATCACGAAGATCATGTCGGGCAGACCGCCCATGTCCTTGATGCCGCCGAGCGAGCGATCGAGCTTGTCGCGCTCGCGCTGCAGGGTCAGCCGCTCCTTCTTGGTGTAGGAGTTGGCTTCGCCAGAGGACAGCACCTCGTCGAGATGACGCAGGCGCTTGATCGAGGCCGAGATCGTCTTCCAGTTGGTCAGCGTACCGCCGAGCCAGCGCGAATTGACGAAATACTGCGCGCAACGCTTGGCCGCATCGGCCACGTTGTCCTGCGCCTGGCGCTTGGTGCCGACGAACAGGATGCGGCCGCCCTTGGCGACGGTGTCGCTGACAGCCTGCAGCGCCGTGTGCAGCAGCGGCACGGTCTGGGCGAGATCGATGATGTGGATGTTGTTGCGGGCTCCGAAAATGAAATCGGCCATTTTCGGATTCCAGCGGTGAGACTGGTGACCAAAGTGCACGCCAGCTTCGAGCAGCTGGCGCATCGTGAATTCAGGTAGCGCCATTGGATATTCTCCGGTTGATTCCTCCGGAAACGCGTGAGCAAAGACAGACCGTTAAGGCCCGGCTTGCCACCGGACGCCCTCTAGGAGAGCCAAGTTTCCGTGTGAGATGGCGCGCTATATAGCCGGATTTTGGCGCAACGCAAGGAAAATGGGCCTATTCGGCCTGCAGAAGCTCCGCCAGCGCCGCCCTCGCCTGCCCTTCCTGGAGCGGAACGAAGTCGACCGGGCCCTTGTTGTCGGCGCCCGACGAGGCCGCCGCCATTACGCCCATGCCCAGCAGGCCAAATGCCATGCCGCCGCCCTGCATGGCCCTGGACCGATCGCTGGGCCTGATCGAGAAGAAATAGGTCCGCCCCGGTTCGGTATTGAAATCGAGCACCGAGTCGCCCGGGAACAGGGTCTGGGTGGCGACGAGGTGGTGCGGACCGGCCGGCCGGTCGAGGTAGACGTAGGTACCGGGGATCAGGCGGCTCAGCGCGACGCCATCGACCTTGGCGTCGCAGGTGGTCCTGTCGAGCCAGGCATCCTTCAAACTCATGATGACGATGCGGGAGTGTCCGGAACGCGGCGCCCCGATCTTCTGTGACACCACCGCATACTCGGTGCCTTCTTTGCCTGTTAGGCACCCTGATACCAGAAATGCCGCCCCCAATCCCAGCAGCGCCCGCCTGTTCATTGCCCTCTCCCCGTAAAAACCCGGATAGAGGCTATGATGGGAACCGGGGAACTATCAATCTGCTGGAGCAAAGACGGTGGAACTGTGCTCAGCGATCCACACCGGCCGGCGTCAGCGCGGCCCGATCGGCGTCGAGATTTGCCCTCAGCCGCGCAGCGTCGTCGAAGAAGACCTGCTCGTCCTGTACTGGAACCAGGCGCAAGGACGGCGGCATCAGCACGTGGCTGACATTGGGACGGCCGGAATTCGCCAGCGCCTCCGACCGCTGCACGGTCTGAACCGCGATCGCGACCACGAGCAGCAGCCCGACTACCATGCCCTTGGCGAGCATGTGGGTGCGCCCGACCTCGCGCAGATGCAGGAAGCATGTCGCCGCCAGAACGATCCACGACACGACATAGCCGTAGGTGAAGACGGCCGTCCAGGTCAGGGCGAACGAGGCAATCTGGGCGAACTCGCTGTAGATCCAGAATGCGATCAGACCCGCCTGCGCGATCAGGAGGTGGCGCAGAAAATGCGAGCGACCGGAAAACAGCCGCGCCAGCAGCGCCCAGACGCCGACCCAGGCAACGACGACCCCGATCATGGTGAGGGTCGGCACGAGATAATCGGACAGATGCGCCTCGGTGGTCTGCGCAAACCAGGTCATCAGCGCATTGATCGCGAGCAGGACGACGCCGAGCGCGATCGCCGCGATGATCGGCAGCGCCCCGCGTTCGGAGCCCGCGAGCCGCTCCGGCTCGACGGTATGGCCGGCGTCGCGGATCCGAAGCAGTGTCTGGCCGATCCGGATCGGCTTGATGCCATCGAGGACGAGCTGCGGCTTCCGGCTCTTGCTGCGATCGAGAAAGAGACCGTTGGCGCTGCCGAGATCCTCGGCGACGAGGCGCCCCTCGCCGTCACGGAAAATCCGCACATGGCGCGCGGCGACATAGGGATCGTCAAGGATGACGTGATTGTCATAGCCACGGCCGATGCTGATCTCGGTGGCATCGACGCGGAAGCGGCCGGCGACGTCGCGATGCTTGGAGAGGATCTCGATCCAGATCATCGTGCGACCTGCAGGCGTTCGAGGAAGCTCTTGCCGAGGCGCAAGGCGTCGTCGTAGGCGATCGCTTGCAGGTTCAGCCGCGACACCAGCGCCTCGTCGGCGTGGTCCTGCGTGACCGCGACCAGCACGACGTCGTAGAGGCCGTCGAACTCACGATAGCCTTGCGCGCACCACAATACGCGCAGCGGCGGATGAGCGGCCGCCGGCGCGACGCCGACGAAATCCGCATGGCAATGCTGCGGCGTGTACCATTTGCGGAACGAGCCGCCCATGGTCAGCCGCGGCTGCGCCAGTTGCGTCAGCACGGTCGCGAACTGGAATTGATTGAGGTCGATCGATTTCGCGTAGGAGTGGCTGACCTCGACCACGCCGGTGTTGAGGTCGGAGGCGACATACACGCTCGCCTCGGCCTTGCAACTGGTCGAATTGATGCTGGCGCGCGGCTTCGGCGACGCGCTGGCATTCGTGCTCGCCCAGCATTCGAACCAGCCCGCGCGCGTCTCCGGCGCCTGATAGGACCCAAATACGCGGTCGCGGAAGCCCTCCTCGCCCAAGGATTTGTAGAGCGCTCCGCGCCAGCTGGTGAGCTGCGCGACCACGTCCTTGCGCAGATCGGCCGCCGCCGGCCTGGCATCCTGACCGCGCGCCAGCAGCGCGGCGGCGAAGCGCGCCGGCACCAGGAAGCTGATGAGCTGACCGCCGCGGCGGGTGGCGACGTTGATGCCCACCACCTGGCCTTGCGCATTGACCGCCGGCCCGCCGCTCATGCCGGGATTGAGCGCGCCGGTGAAGTGGATGTGATCGTTGTAGCTGTGCTCGACGAGACCGTTGTAGGTGCCCTCGATGATGGTGAAGCCGAGATCGAGCGGGTTGCCGAGCGAATACAGCCGCTCGCCTTTCGGCAGGCTGCCGTCGAGCGCGGCCTTGTCGAAGGAGAAGAACGGCGCGTTCTGCTTGTCGACGCGAACGAGCGCGAGATCGTTGGGCAGGTCGACGGCGAGCAGCGTCACGCCGCCTTGTGTGCCATCGGCTCCCGTATATTCGAGCCGGTAGGTCTTCGGCTCGAGCGCGGCGTCCGACACGACGTGATAGTTCGTGACCGCGAGCCCGTCGGCGGAGACCAGAAAGCCGGAACCGGTCGAGGTTTGGCGACCGGCATCGGCCACGAGCGTGCGGATCTGAAGCAGGCGCGGCGGCGCCGAGGCATAGACGGCTTCGGCGCCCGGCAGCGCCTGCGCATTGGCATAGGACGGGACGCCCGCAACCCCAGCACTGCCAAGAGCTGCCATGATCGCGCCTCGCCACAGCAGCGCGCGCACGGTGCCAACAAACGCTGATATCAATGGTGCCCCCGCAACACGTCGTCGACTGCCGACGTCGCGCGCCCACGATCGATCAATCCGGCGGTCCGGCCAATATCGAAAACGGGCCTGCGATGCAACCGGCGCGCCGCGGCTGCGCCGGCCGGCTCAGCAATGCGGCACGTTCGGTGGACACCGCTTGCCCGGGGCCTGCGGCGGAGCAGGTCGCGGCGGTGGTGCTGCCGGTCTCGCCATCGGCGGCGGTGCGGCGGGCCGCGCCATCGCGGCCACCGGCGGCGGGCTTGGACGTGCCATCTGCGGCGGCGGGCTCGGACGCGCCATTGGCGGCGGCGGAGCCGGCCGCATCATCGGCGGCGGAGCGGGCCGGGCCATCGGGGGCGGCGCCGGCCGGGCCATTTGTGGCGGAGGAGCTGGGCGCATCACAGGCGGCGGCGCGGGCCGCGCCGGCGCCGCTCGAAGCACGGGCGCAGCCGGCGGCCGTGGCGGCGGCGGACTCAGCCGCGCAGCCGTCGGCGGCGCTGCGCGATGCTGGATCTGGTCGGGCACGGCCGGCTGCAGCCGCGGTCGCGCGTCCGGTGCGTGTGGAATGGCCGCCGGCGCAACCGGGCGAGGAGCCACGGCCGCGGGAGGTGCGGCGGGTACGCCGGGCGGCGTGCGGTTCGCCCGCATGTCCGGCCGGATCGCAGGCGTCTGCACCGCAGCGGGAAGCCCCGGCGCGCCACGTTGGCCCGGCACCGGAAGCGCATTCGCGTTTGGCGGGCCCTGCCCCGGCCGGCCGGCCGGATTTGGAAGCGCAGCCTGCGGAACGCCAGCAGGCAACGGTCCGCCCGGTCCGGCGGGTCGCGCGGCAGGATTGGCGACCGGTGCGGGCGGCGGCACCTTGCCCTGCTGGATCAGGGTCGCGCGCTGCATCACCGCGGGCGGCAATGCCGGCGCCGTCGCCACGGCCGGCTGGGTTGCCGCAGCGGGACCGGTGGACATCGGACCGGCAGGTGCGGGACGATTGATCACGGTGTTGATGACCGCGGTGTTGTGGATGTTCTGGTAGATGATGTTGTTCGGCGGCGGCGCAACGAAAGCCGGCGGCCGGACATAGACCGGGATCGGCACGAACACCGGCCGCGGCAGGATGAACAGGCCGACCGGCGCGAACGGCGGCGGCAGCTCCACGAACTCCGGCGGAGGCGGCGGCAGGATGTAGACCGGCGGCGGGGGCGGCGGCACGAAATCGAATTCGGGATCCGAGAACAGCAGCACCGGACGTTCGACATAGATCACCTCGTCGAGCGGCGGCGGCGGCACGTCGTATTCGATCATCGCGAAGGTCGGCGGCGGCGCCGGCGCTGCCGACAACATCGCCAGCCGCCGCCGGGCGTCCTCGGCATGCGCGCCATAGGGATAGCGCTTCAGATAGGACCAATAGGCTTCCGGGCTGTCGGTGCGAAACGTCCGCCGCCAGGTCAGCGCCTCGCGGCGAGCGGCGACCAGGGCGCGCACGCGCCGCGCCAGCGGATCGCTCGGATAGGCGGCGATGAAATCCTCATAGCCCTGCAGCGTGTCGCGCTCCAGCGCGGCGGCATAGGCCTCCTGCACCGGCAGTTCGCGGATCGGGCGCGAGCGCAGCGCCGCGGTCTGCTCGGGCGAATCCGGCGTGGCCGGCGCGTCCGGCGCCCGCTCGAAGAAGGTGAAGGCGGCCTGGATCTTCTGCGCATCCCACGGCACCTGCGCGCCCTTGGTCTCCTCGTTGACGCGCAGCCGCAGCCTATCGAACACCTCCGGCAGCGACAGGCCGCCGGTGCGGATCATCTCGGCGAGCGAGCGCGCGTAGATGCCATAGGCGCCGGTCTCGTTCGGCGCGATCGTGCCCGGCGCCGCATTGAAGGCGATCAGCATGTTGGCATCGGGCTCGACCAGCGCCAGGCCGCCGGCGATCGCCGGGCCGCCGGCAATGAAGGGCTGCTGACGCGCGGCATCGAGCACCACGACGCTGGCCTTCACCGGCGTCGCCGCAAGCTGGCGGATGTAGTCGCTGAGGCGCAGGCCCTCGGTCGGAATGTCGACGTCGCTGCCGATGTTGGCGTCGACGGGAAGAAAATAGTTCTCGCCGGCGAGCTGCATGCCGTAGCCGGCGAGATAGACCATCGCGACGGTGTTGGTGTCGGCTGACTGGGCCTTGTGAATGAAATCGCGAAAGCTCTTGCGCAGCGTGTCGGCATCGAGGTCGCGGGCGCCCACCACGTCGAAGCCCGCCGCCTGCAGCGTCTGCGCAATCAGGCCGGCATCGTTGGCCGCCGTGGCCAGCGGACCCTTGGCATAGGCCCCGTTGCCGATCACCAAGGCGATGCGCTTTTCGGCGCCGGGCTGCTGCGCTGCAGCAAGCCGCGGCAAGCCCGCCAAGGCGAGCAGGCAGAGCGAGACACTCAGGACGATCTTCGCGGTGATCTTGGTCAAGCGCATGGTTCAAGCCCCTTCGAGGCACCCGCCGCGGATTCAGCGGGAGAATGGCTGAACCGCGGTTGAACGAAGGCATGTCCGTACGGCCCACGCGCAGCTTTTTTGTTCCTCGTCCCCCCGTTCGACCAGCAAGATCGCCGGACGCAGCCGCTCCAGTGGAACGATCGCCTCGATTACAGCTGCTGCACGTCGACCACGCCGGTCACCGCCTTGATGGCACCTGCGATTTGTGGCGAAACCTTGAAGCGCCCCGGCAGCTTCATCTCCACCTCGGTTTCGAGGTCCAGCATCATGACCAGCGACACCTCGCCTTCGCCTGCGGCGGTGCGGGGCGCCAACGGCGGCGCGGCGCTCTTGGCGATCGCCCCGTTGCCATTGGCCGCGACACCTTCCGGCCCCTGCAGGCGCTTGACGATGGAGTCGAGCGGCTTGGTGTCGCGCAGGAAGATGCGCAGGCCACGTTGCGTCTTGGCGGCGGCATCATCGAGCGGCTCGGCATGGAGTACGCGCGCGCGCACATCCTCGCCCTGCAGCTCGGCGCCGAGCTGCAGCAGCACCGCCGCGCCCGGCTCGAGCACGTCGCGATATTGTGCGAGGCCTTCGGAGAACAGCACCGCCTCGAAATGGCCTGTCGGATCCGACAGGCCCATGATGCCCATCTTGTTGCCGGTCTTGGTGCGCCGCTCCATGCGCGACACCACGGTGGCGGCGACCTTGCCCGCGGTCGCGCCGGTCTTCACCGCGCGCGAGAACTCGGCCCAGCTCTGGACGCGCAGGCGCTTCAGCGCCGCGGCGTAGTCGTCGAGCGGATGGCCCGACAGGAAGAAGCCGATCGCATCATATTCGCGCCGCAGACGCTCGGCCGGCAGCCAGTTCTCGATGTTGGGCAGGATGATCGCGGGCGCGTCGGCGGCGTTGCCGAACATGTCGTTCTGGCCCGAGGTCGCGGCCTCGTGCGCGCGCTGGCAGGCGGCGACAATGGCGTCGGCGCCGGCGAACACGCGCGCGCGGTTCTTGTCGAGCACGTCGAACGCACCGGCCGCAGCCAGCGTCTCGATGATGCGCTTGTTGATCGCGCGCGGATTGACGCGGGAGGCGAAGTCGGCGAGCGAGGTGAACGGCCCGCCCTTGTTGCGGGCCTCCACGATCATCTCGATCGCCTGCGGCCCGACGCCTTTCAATGCTGCCAGCGCGTAGAAGATGGTGTTGCCGCTGACCTCGAAGGTCGGGCCCGAGCGGTTGATCGACGGCGGCTCGACCTTGATGCCCAGGCGCTGCGCCTCGGTACGAAATTCCGAGAGCTTGTCGGTGTTGTTGAGATCGAGCGTCATCGACGCTGCGATGAACTCCACCGGATAATGCGCCTTCATGTAGGCGGTGTGGTAGGACACCAGCGCGTAGGCGGCCGCGTGCGACTTGTTGAAGCCGTAGTCGGCGAACTTGGCGAGCAGGTCGAAGATCGTGTCGGCCTGGTCCTTCGGCACGCCGTTCTGGGTGGCGCCCTCGACGAAGCGGACACGCTGCTTGTCCATCTCGGCGCGGATCTTCTTGCCCATGGCGCGGCGCAGGAGGTCGGCTTCGCCGAGCGAATAGCCGGACATCTGCTGCGCGACCTGCATCACCTGCTCCTGGTAGATGATGACGCCGAAGGTCTCCTTCAGGATCGGCTCCAGGATCGGGTGCAGATATTCCGGCTCCTCCTCGCCGTGCTTGCGGGCGCAGTAGGTCGGGATGTTGGCCATCGGACCGGGACGATACAGCGCCACCAGCGCGATGATGTCCTCGAAGCGGTCCGGGCGCATGTCGATCAGCGCCCGCCGCATGCCCTGACTTTCAACCTGGAACACGCCGACCACGTCGCCCCGCGCCAGCATCTGATAGCTCGGCGCGTCGTCGATCGGCAGAGTCGCGAGATCGACGTGGACGTCGCGCTGCTTCAGAAGCTTCACGGCGACGTCGAGCACGGTCAGCGTCTTCAGGCCGAGGAAGTCGAACTTGACGAGGCCGGCGGGCTCGACCCACTTCATGTTGAACTGGGTAACCGGCATGTCCGATTTTGGATCGCGATACATCGGCACCAGCTCGCTCAGCGGCCGGTCGCCGATCACGATGCCGGCAGCGTGGGTCGAGGCGTGCCGCGTCAGGCCTTCGAGGCGCATCGCGATATCGAAGGCGCGGGCCACCACCGGGTCCTCGTCGCGGAAGGCCTGCAGCTTCGGCTCGCCCTCGATCGCGGCGGCGAGCGTCACCGGCGCGGCCGGATTCTGCGGCACCAGCTTGGTCAGCTTGTCGACCTGGCCGTAGGGCATCTGCAGCACGCGGCCGACGTCGCGCAGCACGCCGCGCGCCTGCAGGGTGCCGAAGGTGATGATCTGCGCCACCTGGTCGCGGCCGTAGCGCTGCTGCACGTAGGAGATCACCTCGCCGCGGCGGTCCTGGCAGAAGTCGATGTCGAAGTCCGGCATCGAGACACGCTCGGGATTGAGGAAGCGCTCGAACAGCAGCGCGAACCGCATCGGGTCGAGATCGGTGATGGTCAGCACCCAGGCGACCAGCGAGCCGGCGCCGGAGCCACGACCCGGCCCGACCGGAATGCCGTGTGCCTTGGCCCACTTGATGAAGTCCGACACGATCAGGAAGTAGCCCGCGTACTTCATGCGCATGATGACGTCGAGCTCGAAGGCGAGCCGCTTCTGATAGTCCTCCTCGGTCATGCCCGGCGCCATGCCGTGCACCTTGAGGCGCCGCTCCAGCCCCTCCTCCGCCTGTCGCTTCAGCTCGGCGGCCTCGGCGCTCGCGGCGTCCACGGCATCGCTGCCGGTGCCGGCGCCGACCGTGAAAAACGGCAGGATCGGCTTGCGCGTCCGCGGCCGGTACGAACAGCGCTCGGCGATCTCGACCGTCGAGGCCAAGGCCTCCGGAAGGTCGGCGAACAGCACCGCCATCTCGGCGCGGGTCTTGAAGCGGTGATCCGGCGTCAGCTGCACGCGCTCGGTGTCGGCGACCAGATGGCCGCCGGCGATGCACAGCAGCGCATCATGCGCCTCGTAGTCGTCGGCGGTCGCGAAATACGGCTCGTTGGTCGCGACCAGCGGCAGGCCCTTGCCATAGGCGATATCGATCAGGCCGCCTTCGACGCGGCGCTCGCGGTCGACCCCGTGGCGCTGCAGCTCGATGTAGAGGCGGTCGCCGAACAGGCTTGCCAGCCGCTCGCAGCGCTGCGTCGCAAGTGCCGCCATGTCGTGCTGGATCGCGAGCGAGATCGGCCCATCGGGCCCGCCGGTGAGCGCAATCAGACCATCGACACCCTCGTTCAGCCACTCGAACTTGATGTGCGGCGCCTGATGCGTCGGCGTGTCCAGGAAGGCGCGCGAGTTCAGCCGCATCAGGTGGCGGTAGCCCTCCTCGCGTGCGGCGAGCAGGACGATTCGCGAGGGCTGCGCGACCGCACCGGCATTGCGGGCATTCGGGTCCATGTCGCCGAAATCGATGGCGAGCTCGCAGCCGGCGATCGGCTGGATGCCATAGCTCGCCATCTTGTCGGAGAATTCGAGCGCACCGAACATGTTGTCGGTGTCGGTCAGCGCCAGCGCGGGCTGGCGATCGGCCTTGGCGAGTTCGCCGAGCTTGCCGATCTTGATCGAGCCCTTCAGCAGCGAATAGGCGGAGTGAACGTGGAGATGGACGAATCCGGCGCTGGACATGCTCGCTTTGCAACTTCCTGGGGCTTTTCCGAGATCGATCACGGTGTCGGGCCGGCTTCCGGGCTTGCTCGGGTCACGACCCGGCGCCATGCCCTATCTCCCGACCGACTCGCTCCGCATCATATCGGACGCCCTCCGGCGAGTCCGGCGCCCTCGCCTGCCTTGTCCCCAGCCGCTGCGCTCGGAAAACTAAAGCTGTGGAATGATTTGCGCCCAGAGCGCGATCATGCCGACGAACAGCGTGATCGACGCCAGCGCGGCGGCTTCTTGAACGAAAACCTTCAGCATCGTGACCTCCCTGAGCCAGAACATATGAAGAACAATGTTCCTTTTCTGTTCTCAGGTCAAGCGCGCTGATCGACCCGTTGCCGCGCCCGCGCCGCAGATGGTTAATCCGGCCCACAAACAAGAAGCCCCGGCGCGAACGCCGGGGCTTTGCAATCCGCCGATCGTGCGCGGAGCGACTCAGTACCGCGTCGCGACCGGGCCGCCGAAGCGGTAGTTCAGGCGGGCGGTGAACAGATCGACGTCCTGCTTGATGCTGTCGGAGCCGAGCGCGCCGAAGCTGACGGTCTGGCGATCCATGAACAGATGGTCGTACTCGACGCCCAGCGACCAGTTCGGCGCGAAGCCGTATTCGAGTCCGGCACCGACCACGCCGCCCCAGCGCGTGTCGTCGTTGGAGGCGAGGAACGCGCCGGTCGCCGCGTTGGTGATCGTGTACTTGTTGCTGGTCACAGCCGCGCCGCCCTTGGCGTAGAGCAGCACGTTGTTGATGGCATAGCCGACCTGGCCGGTGAACAGGCCGAACGCATCGGTCTTGGTGCGGTTACGCGTTCCGAACAGCGCGCTCTGATTGTCGCCGGTGAGGTCGGCCCAATTGCCCTGCGCCTCGACGCCGAACACGATCTGGCCCATCTGCCAGCGATAGCCGACCTGGCCACCGACGGTGCCGCCGGATGCATCATGCGAACCCTCGCGGCCGCCGCCGACCAGATCCCAGGTGTTCTCGCTCCAGCCGCCGCCACCGTTCACGCCGATGTAGAAGCCGCTCCAGTCATAGATCGCAGCCATCACCGGCGGCGGTGCCTTCGTGTAGGGACGCGCAGCGAGATCCGCGGCAAGCGCCGGCGAGGCCAGCACCACGAGCGCCGTCGTCGTCAACAGAAGTTTCTTCATCACAGGTCCAGTCTCGTCTCATTTGGCCCCCAGGCCAGCCGCATCTCTTAACGATCTGCGCCACAATTGCTGTAGCCGCTCGGTCACAGCTCGCTGCTGAAAAGCCACGAGACATGTTGGGAAATTAATCTTTAATCACAGTGTGTTGATGGAACTTTCCAGCTTGCAATCGAGGGCCGACCGACTACACACGCGTGAGGGCCGTCGCGCCGGTGCTTCGCCATGAAGCGCGCGCGTTCTGGTCATCAAGGGATGAAGGGAGATCGTTGATGCGTGAGGTTTTATTTGCGGCCCTGGCTGCAGCCGGCCTCGTGGTCGCAACCCATGCGCCGGCTCACGCCGTCGGTGTCAGGCATGCGTTCTGTCTGCAGGGTGATGAGTTTCCGGGCTTGAGCCACTGCACCTTCGACACTTACGCGCAATGCCAGGCGACGGCGTCGGGACGCCTGCTGAACTGCATCGCGAATCCCTATTTCGCCGGCGTCAGCAATGACCCGCGCGCGACGCCCTATCCGTATCCGCACAGGCAACGGATCAAGCCGCGTCCGCCGGCGCCAAATCCCTACGCGCCGTTCCCCAACCCATTCGTGTTCGAAGAGGACTGACCCGTCCCCACCTTCGACGCAGCGAGCTGTCGTCTCAGGCCATACCATCGAAGGTTCGTCGAAGCCGTGGCTCCGACGAACCGAAGCAATCGAGGGTGACGTTGCGTCAGCGCATCATCCCGAAACCCGGACCGAACTTGTAGTTCAGCTTCACGAGCCCGATGTCGACATCCTGCTTGATGCGATGAGTCATCGCGGGCGCGCCGGCCGCGGCGACGAAGTTCAGGTTCTTGTTGCCCAGGAAGATGTGGTCGTACTCGACGCCGACCGACCAGTTCGGCGCGAAGCCATATTCGAGGCCGGCACCGATCGTGCCACCCCAACGCGTGGTGTTGGCGCGATCGAGCATCACGTTGGTGCCCGTGGTGAAGGTGTCGTAGCGATCGCCGACGACCGCGGCACCGCCCTTGATATAGCCGAGAATGTTGTCGAAGGCATAGCCGACCTGGCCGGTGAACAGGCCGAAGCCGTTGGTGCGTGAACGGTCGCTGACATTGGGAAGAATCAGGTTGCGATTCGTGCCTTTGAAATTCGCCCAGTCGCCCTGCGCCTCGACGCCGAACACCCAATTGGCCATCTGATAGCGGTAGCCGACCTGGCCGCCGACGGCCGCGCCGCCGCCGCCGGAGCAGCCTTCGCGGTTGGCTGCCGGGTTCACCGCCACACCGGCGTTCGAAACCAGATTCCAGCAATCCCGACTGGAACCTCCGCCGGCGTTGAAGCCGACATAGAAGCCGCTCCAGTCGTACACCGTCGCCACGACGGCGGGCGGCGCCTTGGTGTACGGCCCCTTCTTCATTGGAAGATCAGCTGCGAATGCAGACGTCGCCGCGGCGATTGCGCCGAGCCCCACCGTTGCGCCGAAAAGCGTCTTCATCATCGAACTCCGTAGCTTCTGTCCCAAAGTCCCCAGGCCCTCTGGTTTCGTGCGAAAAACATGCAGCGCGACGAAGCGATCCTGCCACCCGCATTCGCTCCGCCGACATCAACCGATGTGCAGATCAGAACCATTCTTTCCGGCTTTTATGGGATTGGGCGCAAAGGCCTGTTTTCCAAGGCTTTGCCCGCAACATGAACAAACAACTAATAAGATGTAAGGAGGAGTCGTGGCCGGCGTCCATCCATGGCCACAATACGCGCGACGGCAAAATCGTGATCGGGAAACTCCCGGTCACGGAACGAACCCTGTCACGTCTCAGTCGTGAATTCTTCAGGGCAGCACGACGAGTCTTGCGAATGCGTAGCATCATCATGCGCAAAGCGGACGAATGTGTGGTGCTTCCCGGCCCATGCTGAACGCACGCTCGTCCGGAGCGGCATCGTCATCACGTGTAGTAGATCGCCAACTTCAGCGCGGGATCGTCATTGGACTGGAAGGTCGCGTATCGCAGCCTCACGCGGCCCTTCTTCGGATGCTCGAGCAGCTTCTCGCCGGCAGCAAGCGCATTGACGTCGTGCGCCGCCCACAGGCCGTCGAACTCGCGGCTGCCGCGCCGAAGCCGCTCGATCAGATCGACGAAAGCGGGATCGCCCGCCCACAGATCGTAGGTCGCGCGAAACTGCGCGACCATGCGTTGCGCCAGCTCCTTCCATTGCGAGCCGAACAGCCGGCGCACGCCGGGCTTGCACAGCATCAGCACCAACGTGTTGCGCTCATCGTCGGCGAGTTGAGAGAAGCCGAAGATCTCGTCCGCCGCGGCATTCCAGGCCAGCACATCCCATCGCCGTCCTGAGATGTAGGCCGGCTGGTTCAGACTCTGCACGAGCTCGCGCAGCCGGACCGGCACCTGCTCGCGCACGAACGGCTTGCGCGTAGGATCGCGCACCAGCGCCTTGAGATGAGCATGCTCGGTTCGGCTCAGGCGCAGGGCGCGCGCCAGCGCATCGATGGTCGAGGAGGACGGCTTCACGGCCCGGCCCTGCTCGATTCGGATGTACCAGTCGACGCCGATGCCAGCGAGCTCGGCCACTTCCTCCCGTCGCAGCCCTGCGGTGCGTCGCCGCCGCCCGGCCGCGAGTCCGACCGCTTGCGGCGTCAGCTTCTCGCGCCGCGAGCGCAGGAAGTTGCCGAGCTCGGCATGTCGCGGATCACTCATGTGCTGGATCCCTCATGGTTCGCTCCCGCGGGAGGTGTGGCCAGCGTGGGCTTGCCTAATCCCAGGATAATACCAGGCCTTCCTGCGCGGAGCATAGACCGGCAGGCTGGAGCCTCGCCACCGCGAAAATGGAGAAGGACCATGAAGGCCGCCGTGCTCAAACGATTTGGATCGCCGCTCGAGATCGAGCATGTCGAAGACCCCGTGCTCGGCACCGGCGAAATCATCGTCGACATCGCCGCGGCCGGCGTGCTGTCCTATGCGAATGAAGTGTTCAGCGGCGAACGGAAGTACCTGCTGGACCTGCCGGTGATCCCCGGCACCGGAGGGGTCGGCCGGGTCAGCGCCCTCGGCCCCGACGCGACGCATCTCGCCATCGGCGACTGGGTGTTCTGCGATCCAACCGTGCGCTCGCGTGACGCAGCCTTCGCCCCCGACATCACCCTGCAGGGCTTGAGCGCGCGCGGACCGGGCGGGCTGAGGCTGCAACAATATTTCCGGCACGGCTCGTTTGCCGAACGGATGCGCGTGCCGACGGAGAACGCCAAGCCGATCGGGGCCATCGACACTGATGACGCTGCGCGCTGGTGCGCGCTCGGCACCCTGCTCGTGCCCTATGGCGGCTTTATTGCCGCCAATCTGCACGCGGGCGAGACCGTCCTGGTCAGCGGCGCCACCGGCAGGTTCGGCAGCGCCGCGGTCGCGGTGGCGCTTGCCATGGGCGCCGCTGCGGTCGTGGCGCCCGGCCGCAACGAGGTCATGCTGGCGGAGCTGAAGCGCCGGTTTGGATCCCGCGTCCATCCGGTCAGGCTCTCGGGCGACGAGGGCGAGGACATCGCACGCATGAAGCGCGCGGCGCCGCGCCCGATCGACTGTGTGCTCGACATCATGCCGCCGTCGGTCACCGCCCAGGTCGTGCGGTCGGCCGTGATGACCGTGCGTCCCTATGGGCGCGTGGTGCTGATGGGCGGCGTCGGGATGCTGGGCGGAGCCGGGCTCGAGCTGCCCTATCCCTGGATCATGCGCGAGTGCGTCACGATCCACGGCGTCTGGATGTACCCGCCAAGCGCGACGGTCAGGATGGTGGAGCTGATCAGGGCCGGGCTGCTCGACCTTGCGCAGTTCGAGCCGACCTGTTTCGACCTCGATCATGCCAACGACGCGGTCGCCCATGCCGCCGCCCATCGCGAGCCGTTCAAGATGACGGTGATCAGGCCCTGACTGCGGCCGGACTCAGTCGAGCTCGACGACCTTGCCGCCGACGATGGAGACGCGCCGGTCCATGCGGCCCGCCAGCTCCATGTTGTGGGTCGCGATCAGCATCGCGACCCGCGTTGCCTTCACAAGCTGCATCAGCGCGTGAAAGACGTGATCGGCGGTGCCAGGATCGAGATTGCCGGTCGGCTCGTCCGCCAGCAGCGCACGCGGCGCATTGGCGACCGCACGCGCGATCGCGACGCGTTGCTGCTCGCCGCCGGAGAGCTCGGCCGGACGGTGCTTGATGCGCTCGCCGAGCCCGAGATAGGCCAGGATCTCGGTCGCCCGCTTCACGGTCTCCGACCGCTTGAGGCCGCGGATCATCTGCGGCAGCATCACGTTCTCCAGCGCCGTGAACTCCGGCAGCAGCCGGTGCGACTGGTAGACGAAACCGATATCGGTCCTGCGCATCTGGGTGCGCTCGATGTCAGTGAGCTGCGACGTCGGCACGCCCCCGACATAGACCTCGCCCTCGTCGGGGCTCTCGAGGAGGCCCGCGATGTGCAGCAATGTCGACTTGCCCGAGCCCGACGGCGCCACCAGCGCCACCGACTGCCCCGCCCACAACGCCAGCTTGGCGCCGTCCAGGATGGTCAGCTGCTGCTCGCCCTGCATGTACCGCCGCTTGATCTCGTGGAGATAAACGACCGGCACATCCTCTGCCCCCTGCTCTTCCATCAGCGCCTCACTCGTAGCGAAGCGCTTCGACCGGGTCTAATCGGGCCGCGCGCCATGATGGATAGAGCGTAGCCAGGAAAGACAGGGTCAAGGCCATGATCAGAACGGCCGCGGTCTCGCCGGCATCGATCTCAGCCGGCAGCTTCGACAGGAAATAGAGCTCATTGGGAAACAGATCGGTGCTCGTCAGCCAGGACAGAAACTTCCTGATCGAATCGATATTCATCGAGATCAGGAGGCCGACGACGAATCCGGTGAGCGTGCCGACCACCCCGATCGAGGCGCCGGTGATCAGGAATATCCGCATGATCGCCCCCTGCGAAGCCCCCATGGTGCGCAGCACGGCGATGTCCTGGCCCTTGTCCTTGACCAGCATGATCAGTCCCGAAACGATGTTGAGCGCCGCGACCAGGACGATCAAGGTCAGGATCAGGAACATCACGTTACGCTCGACCTGCAGCGCATTGAAGAAGGTCGAGTTGCGCTGGCGCCAGTCGACGAGAAAGATGGGTCGGCCGGCCGCCTCGGTCACCGTCTTGCGAAACTCCTCCACCTTGTCGGGATTGCTGGTGAAGATCTCGATCGCGGTGACGTCGTTGTTGCGATTGAAATAGGCCTGCGCTTCGGCCAGCGGCATGAAGACGAAGCTGGCGTCGTATTCCGACATCCCGATCTCGAACACTGCCGCGATCTTGTAGGGCTTGATGCGCGGCGTGGTGCCCATCGGCGTCACGGCGCCCTTTGGGGCGACCAGGGTGATGCTGTCGCCGGCATGCAGCGACAGCTGGTCCGCGAGCCGGCGCCCGATCGCCACGCCCTGCCCCTCGTCGAAACCTTCCAGCGAGCCCTGCTTGATGTTCTTGGCGATCGACGTCAGGTTCGTGAGGTCCTGCGCGCGAATGCCGCGGATGAACACGCCTGACGCATTGAATGGCGACGAGCCCAGACCCTGTCCGTCAACCACCGGCGCGGCAAGGCGGATGCCCTGCACCTGCGCGATCCGCTCGGAGACGTCCTTCCAGTCGGTGAGCGGCGACTCCAGCGGCTGCACCAGCAAATGCCCGTTCAGACCGAGGATCTTGTCGAGCAGCTCCTTGCGGAAGCCGTTCATCACCGCCATCACGATGATCAGGGTGGCGACGCCGAGCATGATGCCGAGGAAGGAGAACCCGGCGATGACGGAGATGAACCCCTCCCGGCGGCGCGCACGCAGATAGCGCCCCGACAGCATCCACTCGAAGGGAGCGAAGGGGGTGGTGGTCTGCACCGGTTCGGTCATGGCGTCATCCATTGTGCGATCATCCCATGATTCGGGCCGAATGTGGCCGGATTGGCCTGAAGGGACGGGCAGCCCCGGTGGATAATCCGATGATCGAACGCGCGTCTCAGCCAGCCAATGTTCCGCCGCCGAGCCGTGCCACGACGTCCGCGGGGGACATCATCTGGCGGGCGCCGTCGCTGCGGGTCTTCACCTCAACCTTGCCCTCGGCAAGGCCCTTGGGGCCGACCATGATCTGCCAGGGGATGCCGATGAGGTCGGCCGTGGCGAACTTGCCGCCGGCACGCTGCTCGGTGTCGTCGTAGAGCACGTCGACCCCCTTGGCGAGGAGATCGCGATAGAGCTGCTCGCAGGCAGCATCGGTGTCGGAGCCGCCCTGCTTCAGGTTGAGGATCACGGCGCGGAACGGAGCGACCTCCTCCGGCCATCTGATGCCGGCGTCGTCGTGACAGGCCTCGATGATCGCACCAGCCAGCCGTGACACGCCGACGCCATAGGAGCCGCCGTGGATGGCCACCTCCGCCCCATCGGGGCCCGCGACCAGCGCCTTCATCGGCTCGGAATATTTGGTGCCGAAATAGAAGATCTGGCCGACCTCGATGCCGCGGGTATGGACCCGCCGCTCAGCCGGCACCTCGGCTTCGAAGCGGGCGGCGTCATGGACGTCCTCGGTCGCCGCATAGAGCGACGTCCATTGCTTGATGATCGGCGTCAGGTCGCCGTCATAATCGACGGAGGCCGGAGGGATCGGCAGGTCGAGCACATTGCGGTCGGAGTAGACGCCGGATTCACCGGTCTCCGCGAGCACGATGAACTCATGGCTGAGATCGCCCCCGATCGGACCGGTCTCGGCGCGCATCGGGATGCCCTTCAGGCCCATCCGCGCAAAGGTGCGCAGATAGGCGACGAACATCTTGTTGTAGGCGCGCCGCGCGCCGGCCTCGTCGAGGTCGAACGAATAGGCGTCCTTCATCAGGAATTCGCGGCCGCGCATCACGCCGAAGCGGGGACGCTGCTCGTCGCGGAATTTCCATTGGATATGATAGAGATTGAGCGGCAGGTTACGGTAGGACTTCACATAGGCACGGAAGATCTCCGTGATCATTTCCTCGTTGGTCGGCCCGTACAACAACTCACGCTTGTGGCGGTCGCTGATGCGCAGCATCTCCGGACCGTAGGCATCGTAGCGGCCACTCTCGCGCCAGAGATCGGCGAGTTGCAATGTCGGCATCAGCAGTTCCAGCGCGCCGGCGCGGTTCTGCTCCTCGCGCACGATCTGCTCGATCTTCTTCAGCACCTTGAAGCCCAGCGGCAGCCAGGCATAGATCCCGGCCGCCTCCTGCCGCAGCATGCCGGCGCGCAGCATCAACCGGTGCGAGACGATCTCGGCTTCCTTCGGATTTTCTTTCAGAATGGGCAGGAAAAACCGCGACAGACGCATGGGCGAGGCCTTCGAGATTCGGTTCGGGCTGGCGCAGTCAAACCGGATCAGGCGGCAAAACACAAGGCTGGGTTTGAGAAAAAGCGGCTAAGCCGCCGGATTCCCAATCAATTTACCGGTTTCCCTGAAGTGGAGGATGAACCCCGCCGCGGCGCCATCTCAAGGCTGGCCGCGGCGCGGCCAGCCTTGATCCCCTCGCCCGGACCGTCCTAGCGCGACCGTCCCTGCTCCGAGGACCATTTGTCGAGATCGCTGATCTCGGCGCTGCCTTCGATGGTCGAGACGACGCCCTCGCGGGTCACGAGCATCGTGCGCGGAATGTCGCCCTGCCAGGACGGATCGATCTCGAACCGGAGGCGCTCCACATAGCCGTCGGCGAAAATGAAGTTCTCCGCCGTGGAAAGACCGGCCTTGTCCAGCATGGCCTGGGTCGCGGCATTCAGATTGGGCACGAGGTCGGCGCTGACCGTGACCACGTCGATCTCGGGATGATCGGACATGAACTTGCCGAGCTGCGGCAGCTCGATCTTGCAGGGGCCGCAGGTGACGCCCCAGAAATGGATCAGGGTCGGACGACCCGCATGGGCCCGCAGCACCTCGCGCCACGTGCCGCGCTCGAACGGCTTGAGCGATGGCGGCGCTGCGGTGCTCGACGCCGTCAAGGCGACGAGGCCAAAGATCGCAAGGGCAGCGAATGCGCGTTTCATGACTCATCTCCGATCGGCTGCAACCGATAGCCGTCCGACTTGGTCATCCAGGACAGGAAGATCTGCTTGCCACGGGCGACCAGCAGCGGATGATCCGACGCATTGTCCGTGCTGGCAACGGCGCGCGGCTTCGACCACGTCTCGCCATCGTCCCGCGATTGCATTCCCATCACCGTGGTGCGCTCGCCGTCGAACTCCTTCCACACCAGTGTCGTGCTGTCCTGGGTCGCGAGCACATAGGGTCGCGTCGGATTGCGGTCGGCCTGGCCGATCGCCATCGGCTCCGAGAACGTCCGGCCGCCATCGCGCGAATGCGCGTAGAACAGCCCCTTACGAACCTTGCCGCTGGTGAACCAGGCGACATGATAGGTGCCCGCCGGCGCCACGGTCAGGCTCGGCCCCTGATGCGGGCAGGCCTTGATCTGCCAATCATCGGTGCTGACCCGGTGGACCTCGCCGGGGGTGCCGAGATCACTGAACGTGATCACGGCATGGTCGCGCACGCTGCCATCGAAAATGTTGCGGAACATCACGACCGGACGACCCGGCCCCGCGAACGCAAGCCCGAGCCGGCAACATTCGCAGGTGTTGTCCTGGGCGAGCGTCGCTTCGGCGTAGGTGGCACCGCCATCGCGCGACGACGAGAAGAACAGCCCTGCGCCCTCATAGGAACGCCCGGCGGCCTTCGCCGGCGCCCGGTTGCGCTTGTCGAGCCAGGCCACGAAGACGGTGCCATCCTGGTCCAAAGCCAGCGCCTCGAAGCGCTGGCTTTCGTTGCTGGCCGTGATCGGGCGAACCGCTGCGAAGCTTTTGCCACCGTCCTCCGACCTGGAGTACAGCACCTGCCCGTTGAAGGCCTGGTCGCGGAAAATCGAGAACGCGACCGCAACCGCGCCCTTGCCATCGACCACCAGCTTCGGCCGCGCATCGGGCCCCCAGTCGAGGTTGAGCTGCTGCTCGGTGACCGGCACGGTGGCGGAATACGTTTTCCCGCCGTCGGACGAGCTCGCAACCGAGATCCGTCCCCCGGCCATCCAAACGAGCCAGAGCTTGCCGTCGCCAGCGAAGAACGGCGTCACCTTGGTTGCGCATCGGAGCTCAGTGCCCTCGCATGCTGCCTCCGCCCCATGCTGGTGCGCCATCTGGGCTTGGGCGGTGAGCGGACAAAGCATGGCGATCGCCAGCCCGACGAGCCCGCTCCGAAGCTGTGCGATCCTTGTCATTTCGGTCCTCATCGGAATGCCACCTTCATGCCGGCCAAAAAGGCGCGCGGTGAGCCGGCGTAGATCGTCCCGGTGCCCGCCAGTCCCTGCACGCCGGCGCCCGTCACCGTATTCTGTAGGTTGTTTGCGGAGGCGATGTAGGTGCGGTCGAACACATTGCGGACCTCGAAGAAGACGTTCATCGACTTGAACGTATCCGAGGCAAGCTCGGTCTTGTAGTGGACGTTCAGATTGACGAGCTCATAGCCCGGTGCCTTCAGCAGATTGGCGTTGTCCATATAGAAGGAATCCTTCCACTGGACCTCGACGAAGGCACCAAGCCCCGCAAGCCTCCCGCTATGGTGATCGTATCCGAGCCGTGCGGTCAGCTCGTTCGGCGAGATGCCGGGAATCTTGTTGCCAACGCGGTTGAAGCTGAACAGCTTCGAGCCGCTCGCAAGGTTCTCGGTATATTCAGTGTAGACTTGGTCGAGGTAGGTGTAGGCGGCGGTGAACCGCCAGCCCGGCAGAAACCTCCAGTCGGCCGCCAATTCGACGCCGCGATGCTCCGAGCGCGGTGCATTGAAGGTGTACGACGTGTTTTGCGTACCTGTGACGGCCTGGGTGACGATCTCGTTGCGAAAGAACTCATAGAAGCCCGTCGCACTGAAGGTCAGAGACCGGTTCGGCGTCCAGTCGAAACCGACGTCGTAGCCCAGATTGGTCTGCGACTTCAGCTGGGTGTTGTTGCCGAAATCGCCGGTTGGCAACACGAACAGGTTCGAGACCTGCGGCGTGCCGTAGCCGGTGGCAACGCGGGCGCGCAGCAGCCAGTCGCTGTTCACGCGGTAGAGCAGCTCCAGCTCGGGAGCGAGATTGTCGAACTTCCGGTCCGCCGTCGTGATCGTCGTCGTTGTCGTCGCGCCGTAGGTATAGGCGGTGTTCACGCCGCGCAGATGGGTACGCTCCCAGCCGAGACCGGCCACCGCCGTCAGTGCCGCTGTCAGCTTGAGCTCCTCGCGCGCCCGCAGGCCGTAGTTGGTGGTCTCGCTCCAGGTGTTGGCCGAGAGGCCGCCGAGCGCCGCGTTGCCGCCGGGCACGACGAAGCGCGTATCTCCGGATGCGGTCAGCGTGTTGTAGAATGCGCCGAAGAAGGCGGTCGATTCCAGCCCGAAGATCTCTCCCCTTTTGGTGATGTCGCTCATGTAGTTGTAGGACGGATAGTCGCCGATCGCGCTGGTCGATCCTGTCGGCTGGCTGATGTTGCGGTCGTCGAACACGAACTGGTTGCGCCAGCTCGTGTCGTTGTCGAAGTCGTGCTCCCAGCGGCCCCCGACGATGGTGCGGCGGTCGTTGCGGCCGAGCCCGGCTTGCAGCGCGGTCTCCTGGTCCACCCCGCCGAGCGTATTGAGGCCGTTCTTGTTGAGCCCAACAGCCGCGCAGCCGGCTGCCCTGGAGGCCCAGGTGGTGCAGCCCTGCTGATACGGGTTTTGATAGTATTGGCTCAGCGTGTATCGGATTGGCAGCCGCGTGACCAGGTCGTTGTTGATGATCTTGACCGTGAAGCGGTCGTCCGGCGTCGCCTTGTAGGTGCCTAGAAAGTTGACGGTCTGGGTGTTGAACCAGCTGTTGCCGAGATAGCCGTCGCCGCGGACGTCGCTGGTGAACAGCGAGCCCTCGAAATTGCCGACCTTCTTGCCGAACGTCATGTAGTTGCTGAGATAGCCGAAGCTGCCGCCTTCGCTGCCGATCTCCGCGCCGTCGATGCTGCCGCCCGGACGGGTGCGGAAATTGATCGCGCCTCCGGTCGCATAGTTGCCGTAGAGCGCCGAGGACGGCCCGCGGATCACGTCGACCGCACCGTAGGCGTGGGGATCGATCAGGTCGCTGCGCGACAGCCCGTCCGGCTGCGTGACGGGAAAGCCATCCTCGAACAGCGCGATGTTGCGGATGCCGAAGCCGTTGCGGGCATTGGAGCCGCGGATCGAGATGCCGAGATCGCGCGGTCCGTTGCCCTGCTTGAGCGAGACGCCGGGGCTTTCGCGCAGGATGTCGCCGACGGAAAACGCAGGCCGGTCATCGTAGCGGCTGCGGTCGATCGTGGTCGCGGTCTGGCCGGACGGCGACTGGCTGAGCTGGCTGCGAGCGGCGCCGGCACCCGAGGCTGGGTCGGACACCGCTCCTCCCTGCCCGGAGCTGCTGGCCACGGATGCGGCAGGCGGCTTCGGCACGTGAGTGCGGACGGATGTTGCCTGCGCGATCGGCTTGCGCACGGCCCGTTGTGGCGCGGCGCGCGGCGCGTCGACGGTGACGGACGGCAATTCCTTCTCGGTCTCGGCGCTCGCGATCGTGGCCGATTGCAGCAGCATGAGCTGCAGGGCGAGCACGCTCACACCACCAAGGGCATGACGACGGAACATGTTTGACTTCCCCGATGCCGGCTGCACGGCCGGTCTTCCTGGTTCAGAACGGATTGGCGCGCTGCTGCGGCGCCGATGACGATTTCTGTGCTCAGGAAAGGAAGGGAGGTCCTCTTGGTTGCGCCTGTGCCCGGGCGAGCAAATGAACGAGGCGGAGCTCGCGCGCAGTCCAGACAATGGATGCCGTCAGACGCAGCGGAGCCGCATCGAATGGCGCGGGCGGCGCGTCGAGCGCCGCGGCGGCGTGCAGCACGCAGCACATGACGCAGTCGAGGCCGCAGGCGGTGCGGTCGGTATCGCCATTCGATGGCGCCGCATCCGTCTCGGCATGACAGATCACCACCCCGCCGAACGGATCGGCCGTCGCGATCGTCACAGCCGTCATGGCGGACGCCGCCACTGGCGCCAGCACCTGCAACAGCATTGCTAGCAGAGCGACCGGCAGATATCGGCCGAGCTTTCGACGGAAGCGGGCGGCAGGCCCCCGAGCACGGCCGACCGCCACCAGCCGGCTCGCGAGCGAACCGGCTATCATGGCAGCGTTCACCACCCGTTGCATCGAGGCCGGCCTCTCCGTCGGAGTCGCGGGGCGCCCGGCCTACATCTTCATGCCGGAATGATCGTGCTGCTTCATCATGCTGCCACCCTCGCCGCCCGGCCCCTTGGCGCCGACCGCCTGCACCTCGAGCGTCACGGACACCTTGCCGGCCTTCTCGAACTCCAGCGTGACCGGCAGCTTGTCGCCCTGCTTCAGCGGGCTCTTCAGATCCATCAGCATCAGGTGATAGCCGCCCGGCGCCAGCGCGACGGTCTTGCCCGGCTCGATCGTGAGTCCCTTGTCCAGCGGACGCATGGTCATGACGCCGTTGGTGACAGCCATCTCGTGAATCTCGACTCGCCCGGCGACGTCGCCCGTCACTGCGACGAGGCGGTCCGGCGCGCTGCCCTTGTTCTCGATGGTCAGATAGCCGGCGCCCGTCTTGGCGCCGCCCGGCGTGGCGCGGCTCCATGGCTGGGTGATGACGAGGTCACCGGCCTTCACATCCGCGGCGAAGGCGGCAGAAGATCCGCCCAACAGGAGAGCGAATGCAAGCAGAGAGCGTCCGAGGAAGGTCATGTCGGTTATCCTTTTCTTGGCGGCAATGCGCCGGCGGCTCGATCGATTGGCACGTGTCCGCGCGCCAGTCACGGCCGAGCAGACAACGCACGGTGGTTATGCGATTTGGGAGATAAGGGCCGCACAGCAGCCAGCGCGTCACGCTGCGGGCGGAGCCCTTGCCTGCGCGTTCGAGAAGGCCTTGGTGATCCGGCCGGCCGGATCACCGGCGCGCCACACGACCCCGCCCGATTCCCGTTGCGGTGTGGCGATGGCGGACAGCTCCGGCCCATCCAGTGTGACCGGCTGCGCCAGGCAGCACAGCGAACAGCCGTGGAGTGCGAGCTTCGCCGGCGACTCATCGTCCAACGACTGGGAACCAGACTGGCTGTGGCAGATTTCGAGGCCGCGCAGCGGGTCAGCCGCCGCTGAAGCCGCCGCCCAGGCAGCACCGATCGGCGCCAGGATCTGCACCATCAGTGCGATCAGCATGATCGGGAGAAACGCCTGCAGCCGCTGCCGCATCAAAGCCTGCCAAATGAACTGAATTCTTGTGCCCGAGCGAACGCCAGGAGTCGAGGTCGCGCAAGGCACAGTCGGCACATTTCGCCAGCGGTCGTTGATTAAGAACAATCCCGCCGCAACCGATGGGCCGACCGCTTTCACGGTAATTCAGCACCCATCACGAGAAAACACGAAAATAAAACTCGTCAATTGCAAGCACTTACCGATCATTTCAGAGAGTGCGCGAATTTTGAACAATCGTTGCCGAAAAGGATGACAAACGCAAAAAGATCGTCTACGAATTTGGGCCTCAGGCTAACGCTTGCGGAAGTCTGGTGGTCCAAGTCTCGGGAGGAGCCCTGGCGCGCAACAAGCAGCGTCACCCCGCTTAACAAGATCAAATCTGAACTTGCGGGATATCTAAAGGGTCGACACAATTTCCGAGCAGGGCCCGCTGCCCTGCTCTATTTTTTTGCAGTCGTCGCAGCGCGCCACAATATTTCCCGTTAACGGTATCGCGGGCCGGATGAACGCCGCCTGAACACGCAATCACATCAGGCCACCGCAGCCGTCGCAAAGCGCGCCAATGGAGCACGCCACCGCGCCTTGGCCGCTGGCCAGGGCAGCGTCACCGACAGCGGTTCGCGGCCGATAACGGTCCAGCGCAGCACACCATCATCCATCGCGAGAATGCCCGCCGCCTCGGCCGGATCGCCCGAGATGAACGTCTCGGTCAGCGACTGCAAGGTCAGATGCGGTGTGCCATCGACCGTCGTCAGGGTATTCCAATGAACATGCCCGGCGAGCGCGATGATCGGGCACGGCGCGTCCGCGATGGCCGTGCGGATTTCGTCGGCCTCGGCATAGGCCGCGTGTCCCGGATTGGCTTCGAAGTAGTAGTTGCCGATCTGAGCATGCCCTGACAATGGCACGTGGCTGACGAGCAAGGTTGGACGATCATCCTGCGCGAGCAGTTGGACCAGCGCGTCGAGATCGCCCGCGGAGAGGCGAAGGCCGCGCGTCGGCGTGAGAGTCACGTCGGGTTGCCAGAACACGCATCTGACATCACCGATGATCAGGGTGCGCGACCCGCTCGGACGATCCATGATCGCTTCATTGTCGGCGAGACTAAGCAATGCGACATCATGATTGCCGCTGACGTGATGATGCGTCGGCGCAAGCTTTGCAAAACACATCGCGACATCGCTTTGCAGCAGACGATCGCGCTCGGGATCTTCGTCAGAAATCCGGTCGCCGAGATCGATGACCGCATCGATGTTTTCGGCGTTCACCTCCGTGACGAAGCGCTCGAGCAATTGCAGCGCCGCCGATCCCCGCTTCGTTGGTGTATCCCGGCCGTGATGGATGTCGGCGATCACGGCAATGCGTGTCGGGGCCAAAGGCTCTCTCCCAAAGCTGCGCTGCCGCGTACCACGAGCACATCACGGTTTTCTGACATCGCGCGTGCAGCGCGACAGTCGCTCGGTGCAACGCACAACATCCGGCTGTGGCGTGATCAATGGGGTTGTGAAACACTGCTGCTCTCGGCGGCGCGATCAATGACGCCGCCGGACAACGATGGGACAGGGAGCACGGGATGTCCGGCACTAAAAAAACGTCCACGACGAGGCGCGATCTTCTCCAGGCGGCGACGGCCGCGGGCTCTGCGGCGGCCCTTCTCGCCGGCTTCGGCATCAATCCGGCGATGGCCGCCGAGATGGGCCGCTCCGAAAAGCCCCTCAAGGCGGCCTTCTCCAATGCCGGCCTGCAGGCGACCTGGTGCGCCCAGGGCAAGCAGGCCGCGGAATGGTGGGGCAAGCTGCTCAATGTCGAGGTCACCTGGTTCGACGGCCAGCTCGATGCGGTGAAGCAGCGCGCCGCAATCGACAACATGGCGTCGCAGAAGTGGGATTTCGTCGCCATCCAGGCGTTCGGCATCGGAACGCTGACGCAGCCGGTGCAGAAGATGATCGATGCCGGCATTCCCGTGATCGACATGGACACGCTGATCGCGCCGCTGGATCAGATCAACGTCCATTCGTTCCTGGCACCCGACAACGAGTTCATGGGCGCATCGGTCACGCAGGCTCTGGCGACTGCGATGGGCGGCAAGGGCAAGATCATCATGACGCAGGGCGCGCTCGGCCACACCGGCGCGCAGGGCCGCGCCAAGGGCTTCAATTCGGTGATCAAGCAGTTCCCGAACATCGAGGTGCTGGACACGCAGCCGGCCGACTGGGACGTGTCGAAGGCGGCACGGCTGTGGGAGACCTATCTCACGAAATACCCGCAGATCGACGCGGCGTTCTTCCACAATGACGACATGGCGCTCGCCGCCTACAACATCATGAAGGCGCGCAACCGCACCAACATCCTGATCGGCGGCGTCGACGCCATGCCGCCGGCGATCCAGGCGGTCAGCGAGGGCCGCATGTTCGCGACCGTCCGCAATCCGTCCTGCCGTATTCATGGCGGCGCGATCGTAGCAGGCGTCGCCGCGGTCACCGCCGGCGAGAAGAGCGGCCAGGGCATTCCGAAGCACGTCATCACCGATGGGCCCGTCGTGACCAAGGCCAATGCCGCCGGCATGCAATGGATGGAGGATCACTTCCTGATCTGAAGTCCCTCCCCATGTCGAACAGCCGCCCGCCTCTTCTGGAATTGCAGGACATCACCAAGTCGTTCGGCGGCGTCACCGCGTTGCGCGGCGTCGACTTCACGCTTCGCCCCGGCGAGATCCATGGTCTCGTCGGGGAGAACGGCGCTGGCAAGAGCACGCTGATGAAGATCATCGCCGGCGTGCACACCGGCTTCTCCGGCCGTTTCCTGCTCGACGGCCGCGAGGTTCATTTCAACTCGGTGCGGGACGCCCGTGCGGCCGGCATCGCCATGGTGCATCAGGAGCTCAGCGTCGCACCTGATCTCACGGTTGCCGAGAACGTGTTTCTCGGCAACCAGCCGACCAATGCCCTCGGTATCGTGCAGTGGCGCCGGATGGCGCGCGAGGCCGCCGAACAGCTCAAGAAACTCGGGATCGACGCCGATCCGATGAGCCGGCTCGGCGATCTCCCGATCGGACTGCAGCAACTGATCGAGATCGCGCGTGTGCTGTTCTCCGGCGCGCGCATCATCATCCTGGACGAGCCGACCTCGGCGCTGTCACCGCCCGAGGTCGAACGGCTGTTCGCGACCTTGCGCGCGCTACGCGAGCAGGGCACCGGAATCATCTTCATCTCGCACTTCATCGAAGACATTCTGCTCATCTCCGATGAGGTGACCGTCTTCCGCAACGGTCGCAAGATCATGGAGACACCTGCGGCCGATACCAGTAAGGCGGCGCTGATCGAGGCCATGATCGGCAAGGGCCGCGATGCGCTGGAGGACAGCTACACCCACGACATCACCCTGCCCGCGCCGCCGGCCGACAAGCCGGTGGTGGTCGAGGCCGCGGGCTTGTCGCTGGCGCGCAATTTGAAGCGCGTCTCATTTTCGGTGCATGCCGGAGAGGTGCTCGGCATCTACGGCTTCATGGGCTGCGGCCAGCTCGAGCTGGCGCGGATCCTATTCGGCAAGCTCGCGCCCGACGCCGGCGAGCTGCGCGTCTCGGGCGAGCGCAACCGCTTCAAGAGCACGGCGGATGCGCGCCGCGCCGGCATCGCCTTCGTGCCCGAGAGCCGCCGCGACATGCTGTTCCTGCAGGAGCCCGTCTACAAGAACGTCTCGATCAGCATCCTCGACCGGATCAACGCGGTGCTGCTGAAGCCGGCGCGCGAGCGCGCGCTCGCGAAGCGCCAGGTCGAGCAGTTGCAGATCCGTCCCGCCGACGTCGAGATCGACCTCGGCCTGCTCTCGGGCGGCAACCAGCAGAAGGTCGCGCTGGCCAAATGGCTCAGCCACCCGCCCCGGCTCCTGGTGCTGTGCGAGCCGACCCGCGGCATGGATGTTGGCGCCAAGAGCGACGTGATCGGAATCGTGCGGCAGCTGCGCGACCAGGGCATCGCCGTGATCGTGCTCTCGACCGAGCCGGAGACCGTGCTGTCGATGGCCGACCGTGTCATTGTGCTCAAGCGCGGCGAGGTCGTGCGTGAATTCGCCGGCGAGACCATCAGCAAAGACCGTCTGCTCGAGGCGGCGTAGGGAGATTGTCATGGCGCATGGCGAGACCGTTCCGATGCCGGAGGCGCAACCGCGACGCGCCGGCGGGGTCGCAGCGCTGCTGCGCTCGCAGATGCGCAACATCGCGCCGTTCCTGACGCTGATCTTCCTCACCGCGTTCTTCGCAATCGCGAGTCCATCCTTCGCCACGCTCGACAATGTCGGCAACATCCTGACCCAGGTGTCGGTGACCGGCATCATCGCGGTCGGACTGACCTTCGTGATCCTGTGCGCCGAGATCGACCTGTCGATCGCTGCCATCGCCAACGTGACCGGCATCGCGGTGGCCTATTTCACCTTGCAGGAGTCCTACGTCAACATCGCCAATTTGCCGATGCCCGGCTTTGCCGCCATCCTGCTCGCGCTGGCACTGTGCGCGCTGCTTGGCGTGGTCAACGCCTTCGGCCTGACCGTGATCGGCATTCCCTCGTTCATTATGACGCTCGCGATGATGCAGATCGCCGCAGGCATTTCGGCCATGCTGGTGCGTGGCCAGATCGCCTACAAGGTGCCGCCCATCATCACGACGCTCGGCTCCGGCTCCTTGGCGGGGGTGCCCTGGATCGTGATCGTGGCCGCCCTCATGCTGCTGCTGGGGCACCTCGTGCTGACCTACACGCGGTTCGGCCGCTACGTCTACATGGTCGGTGGCAACCGCGAGGCAGCGGAGTATTCCGGCCTGAACGTCAAGCTGATCCTCGGCAGCGTCATGGTGATCTCGGCGGTGTGCTCGGGAATTGGCGGCATGCTCGGCGTGGCGCATTTCGGCAGCGCGCAGCAGAACGAGTTCGACACCTACCTGCTGGATTCGATCGCTGCCGTCGTGGTCGGCGGCACCAGCCTGTTCGGCGGCCGCGGCGGCATCGGCAACACCATCGTCGGCCTGTTCGTGCTCGGCGTGCTCAACAACGGCCTCGACCACGTCAACATCGACAGCTTCCTGAAGATTCTGATCCGCGGCCTGATCCTGCTCGCCGCGCTGGTGATCAACGTCTACGCGCAGCGGCTGCGCGCCAAGGCGGCGGATTGAGCGTGTGTCGTAGGGCGGCCGCGTGCCCACCATCGAGCTACGTGGCACGTGAGACATGGTGGGCACGGCGCGATCTGACAGTGCAAACGACGACAGACCGTCGCCGCGTGCCTTTGCCCACCCTACGCATCTGTTTCCGTCATTGCGAGCGAAGCGAAGCATTCCAGAGGCTTGCGAAGATTCTGGATTGCTTCGTCGCTTTGCTCCTCGCAATGACGTTGACCCCGTGAATCAAAAACCAGGCTGCCAGTGACGCAGCTCGCGCGCGGCGCGTGTCACGGCCTCGATCGACGTGAACGATGCCGTCTCCACCATCAGCGTTCGGGCCAAGCGCAATGCCCGCGCCTCGCAGGTCGCGCGCCGCTTCTCATCCTCGATCAGCTCGAAATCGATGTTGTGCGCCAGGCCGAGAATACGACGGATGATCTTCGCGGCTGCAAATCCGACGGCATCCTGGAACAGGCGCGCCATGAAGGCCTGACGTTCGGCCTCAAGCCGCGCAGTTCCTGCTTCACCGGGAAACAGCGAGAGCGGATAGGCATCGCCGATGGCCTCGCTGCGCCACAGCGCCAGGAACTTGCCCGCGAACGCGCTCCACACCTGGTCCACGGTGATCAGCACCCAGCCCTCGAATGCCGCCCTGTCGGCGGGCGCGCGCTCGTGTCCGGCCGACGCAAAATAGGCCATCAACAAGTTGGCCAGGACAGCACCGACGTCGAAGCCCATCGGGCCGTAGAAGGCGAATTCCGGATCGATCACCCGGGTCTCAGTCTCCGTGACCATGATCGATCCGGTGTGCAGGTCGCCATGGATCAGCGCCTCGGCGCTCGACAAGAACTTCAGCTTCAGCCGGGAGACCGCGACATGAAGATCGAGATCGGCACGAATGTCGGCCGCGGTCGCGTCGAGCCATGGTGAGGTCCAGCGGTTCTGCTCAGCGATCCGATAGGGATCGGTGAAGATCAGGTCCTCCGTGATCTTGCACAGCGCATGATTGCCGGCAAAGCTCGCGATCGCCTCCTTCTTCGCGGCGGCAGACAGCGCGAGGTCGGACGAGAAGAACAGCGTCCGCGCCATGAAGGTCGTGATGTGATCGACGAAGGCCGGATAGATCGTGCCCGCGACCAGCCCCTTGCGCATGATGATGTGCGGCTCCAGCAGCTCCATCGCCGTCAGCGCCAGCGCCGGATCATGATGAACGATGGCCGGCACGAGGCCCGGGGCAAGGCGGTTCTGATGCGTCAGCGCCAGATGCTCATAGTGGGCGCGTGACAGCGGCAGCGGCCAGCTCTCGCCGACCAGCCGCACGTAAGGCAGCGCCTGCTTCACCGCGAGTCCGCCGGACGATCCCTTGACGATGAAGACTAGATTGAGGTTGCCATCGCCGACCTCGGTGATCGACCAGCGCTCGGCCGGTCCGCCGAGTTGCCCTGCAACTGAAGGGATCCCCGCGAGATAGTTTCGAAGATCAGTCTCGTTCAGAATGCGATAGCCCGATGGCGTCCCGTTCCGGGCCTCGGCCGATGTCGTCACGCGCAACCTCCCTATCGAACTTGTTTTGACCTCCTATAGCAAAAAAGCCGACGCGCGTCCGCGCATCGGCTTCGAGAGAACGTTGTGCGATGCGAGCGGCAGCTAGAACGGAATCCCCATCAGCCGCGACAGTCGCTCGATGCTGAGATACCCGGCCTGATAGGCCACGAGTGCCAGGCCGAACACGACCGCCGACAGCAGCGTCGTCCAGATCAGGCGGCGTCCCATCAGGCTGATGGTCGGCGCCCCGGGATCGGTGCCGGGCGAGCCGCCGCCCGTCTCGTGCTGGCTGCGCACGCCGAACGGCAGGGTCACGAACAGCATGACCCACCACAGCACGAAGTAGATCGCGAGCCAGGTAGAGATCGTATAGGCCATGATCGCCCCGCTGCCTCAGGCCTGCTCGATCTCGACGAGCGCGCCGGAAAAATCCTTCGGATGCAGGAACAGCACCGGCTTGCCATGGGCGCCGATCTTCGGCTGGCCGTCGCCGAGCACGCGGGCGCCCTCCTTGATCAGCGTGTCGCGCGAGGCGATGATGTCGGCCACCTCGTAGCAGACGTGATGGATGCCGCCATCCGCATTGCGCTCGAGAAACTTCGCGATCGGCGACGCTTCGCCCAGCGGCTGAATGAACTCGATTTTGGTATTGGGCAGGGTCACGAACACGGTGATCACGCCGTGCTCAGGCAACGGGACGGCTGGGGATATCTCGGCGCCGAACGCCGCGCCGTAGATCTTGGCGGCCTTTTCGGCGTCCTTGACCGCGATGGCGACGTGGTTGAGCCGGCCCAGCATGACAACCTCCACTTTTCTTTTGAACCGCCGTTTGATCGGCCTGCGTCAGACTTCCAGGACGTGAACCAGACAGATCGGCTTCTTGCCCCATTGCTCATTGACCGCCGAACGCACCGCCCGCCGCACGGATTCTGCCGCTGCGTCTGGATCGCGCCGGCGCGCCCGCGGCAGACCTTCGAAGGTCGAGACGACAGCATCGAAGACGATGTCGTCCATCTCCTCGCCCGCCGCATTCTTCTCGGGGATGCCGACCATGTCGACTTCCGGATCGTCGGCCAGCTCGCCCTTCTCGGTGATGGCGAGCGCCACGAAGATGCAGCCGGCAAAGGCCATCTTGCGACGCTCGACCACGGCGCGCGACTTCGAATCCTCGACGATGCTGCCGTCCTTGTAGAGGCGCCCTGCCGGCAGCTGGTCGATGATTCCGGGATCGCCGGGACCGAGCTTGACGAGATCGCCGTTGCGACAGGTGATCACCTTGGGCACGCCGCAGGCGCGCGCCAGCCTCGCGTGCTCGTGCAGATGCAGCGCCTCGCCATGGACGGGGATCAAGAGCTGCGGCCGCGTCCACGCGATCATGTCGCGCAGCTCGTCGCGGCGCGGATGGCCGGAGACATGAACCAGATGATTGCGGTCGGTGATGATCTCGATACCCTGCTGCACCAGCCCGTTGATGACGGCGCCGACCGCCTTCTCGTTGCCGGGGATGGTGCGCGACGAGAAGATGACAGTGTCGCCCTTGTTCAAGGTGACCAGCGGATGATCGTCATTGGCGATGCGCGAGAGCGCGGCGCGCGGCTCGCCCTGGCTGCCGGTGCAGAGCGCGAGCACCTTGTCGGCCGGGAAATGGCCGTAGAGATCCATGCCGCGGAAGTTCTGCACGCCGTCGAGATAACCGGTCTCACGCGCGACCTGGACCACGCGCTCCATGGCGCGGCCGACGATGACGACCTCGCGCTCGGCCGCGCGCGCCGCTTCGGCGACGGCGCGGATACGCGCGACGTTGGAGGCGAAGGTGGTCACGGCCACGCGGCCGCGCGCCTCCTTGACCAGGGTCGTAATCGTCTTGGCAACCTCGGCCTCCGACGGCGAGCGTCCCTCGCGCACCGCGTTGGTGGAATCCCCGATCAAGGCGAGAAGTCCGGCGTCGCCGAGCTCGCGCAGCCGCTTCTCATCCGTCGGCGCGCCCAACACCGGCGTCGGATCGATCTTCCAGT
Source organism: Bradyrhizobium sp. SZCCHNR1098 (assembly GCF_032489375.1). Classification (NCBI taxonomy): domain Bacteria; kingdom Pseudomonadati; phylum Pseudomonadota; class Alphaproteobacteria; order Hyphomicrobiales; family Nitrobacteraceae; genus Bradyrhizobium; species Bradyrhizobium sp. SZCCHNR1098. The sequence continues at coordinate 78,326 of NZ_JAUEXY010000007.1, read as the reverse complement.
CACCGGTGTGCAGGACGGTGCCGACCTCGGTGTGGATCGCTAGCGCGTGCGATTCAGGGATCGAATGCGCGACCGGAATGAACTCGACGTTGAAAGGACCGATGTCGACGCGGCCGCCGGAGGGGATCACCTTGACCGGGATCTTGGCCGGGAGGCGCTCAGCCTCGCACTTGGCCTCGAACAGCGCGGCGCTGAACTTGGTCGCGTAGATCGGGCATTTCAGCCGCGGCCACAGATCGATGATGGCGCCGAAATGGTCCTCATGCGCGTGGGTCAGCACGAGGCCGACTAGGTTGTTGCGCTCCTTCTCCAGGAAGGCGACGTCGGGCATGATCAGGTCGATGCCCGGCAAATGCTCCTCATCGCCGAAGGAGACGCCAAGATCGATCGCGAGCCACGAGCGCTGGTGGCGATTGCCGAGCCCGTAGATCGACAGGTTCATGCCGATCTCGCCGACACCTCCGAGCGGCGCAAATGTCAGTTCGTCGGGACGTGCCATCTAGACCGCTCCTTTGGATGCGACCGAGCCGAAATGAACATCACCGGCCGTGATCGGCTCCAATCGTCCCTCCGCGGTCCGCACCAGCATACAACCCTGTTCGTCGATCGTGTCGAAAATCCCCTCGATGATAGCATGTCCGGACCTGATGGCGACCGGCTGGCCGAGGCCTGCCGCCCGCTCCAGCCAGAGCCTGCGGATATCACCGAAGCCCCGCCCCTCGTTCCAGATGCCGAAATATTCGACCCAGGCATCCGACAGCGCCGAGAACAGATCCTCGGCGGTCACCTGGATGCCGAGGTCCGCCAACGATACCGCCGGAGTCGGGGTATCCGGCGGCGCCGCCACCACGTTGGTTCCGAGGCCGACAACCACCGCCAATCCGCCAGCCACCTGCTCCGCCTCGAGCAGCATGCCAACGATCTTGCGGCCGTCAACGAGAACGTCGTTCGGCCACTTCAGCGCAAATGACGCGTGTGCTCCGGACCGCAGCGCAGCCTCGATGCTCACCTGGCGCAACGCGCTCTCGATGGAGAGGCCTGCGGCAAAGCCGAGTGTGGCTGCGATCGCAGGAGCCACGTTCAGCACTTCCAGCACGCTCGAGGCCAGATTGCCACGCGGGGCGATCCACGGACGCTGGCGCCGGCCGCGCCCAGCCGTCTGCTCCGATGTGACGAACCAGCATGGCGCCCTGCCGCCCTCTCGGGCTGACTTCAGCGCCTCGACATTGGTCGAGCCGGTCTGGTCGAACGTGACGAGTCCGTAGCCAGCCTTGGCGGCCTGGGACCCTAGCGCAAACGTCATCTAGAACAGCGATTTCGCCGCGGCCGCCGCCGCGCTGACGAGCGGGCCGGGATAGGCGAAGAACAGGATGTTGAAGATGCCGGAGATCGCGAGCACGGTGCGCAGCTCGATCCTGACCGGATCGAGCGTCGGCAGCGGCTCGTCGAAATACATCGTCTTGACGATCAGCAGATAATAGTAGGCGCCGACCACGCTGGTAAGGACGCCGATCACCGACAGTGTGAACAGCCCGCCCTTGATCGCGGCGACGAACACGTACCATTTGGCGAAGAAGCCCGCGAGCGGAGGAACGCCGGCCAGCGAGAACAGCAGCATCGCGAAGAAGAAGGCGAGCAGCGGATTGGTCCGGGAGAGCCCTGCAAAATCGCTGATCTTCTCGAACGACTGGCCATTGCGCTTGATCGCCATGATCACGGCAAAGGAGCCGAGCGTCATCGCGACATAGATCGCGATATAGGTCAGTACGCCCTGCGCGCCCTCGACCGTGCCGGCGGCGAGGCCGACCAGCGCGAAGCCCATATGGCCGATCGAGGAATAGGCCATCAGGCGCTTGATGTTGGTTTGGCCGATCGCAGCGAACGAGCCGAGCGCCATCGAGGCGATCGAGACGAACACGATGATCTGCTGCCACTGGAAGGTGATGCCGGGGAACGCGGTCAGCGCGACGCGCGCAAACACGGCCATCGCCGCGACCTTGGGCGCGGAGGCGAAGAACGCCGTCACCGGCGTCGGCGCGCCTTCGTAGACGTCCGGCGTCCACATGTGGAACGGCACCGCCGAGACCTTGAAGCACATGCCGGCGAACAGGAAGACGAGGCCGAAAATGATGCCGACGCTGCCGGTCTTCGTCGCCGCTGCGATCCCGGCAAAGCTCACCGTGCCGGTGAAGCCGTAGATCAGCGAGGCGCCGTAGAGCAGCATGCCGGAGGACAGCGCGCCCAGCACGAAGTACTTCAGGCCGGCCTCTGTCGACTTGACGTTGTCACGATGGCTGGCCGCGACAACGTAGAGCGCGAGCGACATCAGCTCGAGACCGAGGTAGAGCGTGATCAGGTCGCCGGCCGAGATCAGCACCAGCATGCCCAAGGTCGAGAGCAGCACCAGGATCGCATATTCGAAGATGCGGCGGTCCGGCGCCGACAGGAATTCGACCGACATGATCAGCGTCGCGATCGAGCCGATCAGCGCCAGGATCTTCAGGAAGCGCGCGTAGCTGTCAGCGATGAAGCTGCCGCCGAACGCCTGGCCGCCCGGCTGCCCGAGCACCAGGATGCCGACCACGATCAGCAGAGCGACCGCCAGCCAGGTGACGAGCCCCGTCGTCCCCTGTCCGCGAAACGCGCCCAGCATCAACAGCGCCATGGCCCCCACGGCCAACAGCAGCTCCGGCAACACCACCCAAAGCTGAGGCCCAAGATTCTCGATCATCGTCTGTGTCCCGACCCCTCAAGGTCTCATCATTGGAGCAGCGCGGCGGCCTTCACGGCCGTCACGGCGGTATTGTAGTTGTTGACGAGCTGCTGCACCGACGCCGCCGACATATCGAGGATCGGCTTCGGATAAACGCCGAACAGGATGGTCAGCGCCACCAGCGGAAACAGGATCACGCCCTCACGCAGGGTGAGATCCTTGATGCTGGCCAGCGACGGCTTGGTCAGCGCACCGAACACCACCTTGCGGTAGAGCCACAGCGCGTAGGCCGCCGAGAGGATGACGCCGAAGGTCGCGAAGAACGCGGTCGGGATCGACACCTTGAAAGTGCCGAGCAGGGTCATGAACTCGCCGACGAATCCGGAGGTGCCGGGCAGGCCGACATTGGCCATGGTGAACACCATGAACACCAGCGCATAGACCGGCATCCGGTTGACGAGGCCGCCATAGGCCGCGATCTCGCGGGTGTGCATCCGGTCGTAGACGATACCGACGCAGAGGAACAGCGCGCCCGAGACGATGCCGTGGGAGATCATCTGGAACACGCCCCCGGCCACGCCCTGCATGGTGCCGGCGAAGATGCCCATCGTGACGAAGCCCATATGCGCCACCGACGAATAGGCAATGAGCTTCTTGATGTCCTCCTGCATCAGCGCGACCAGCGAGGTGTAGATGATCGCGATCGCCGAGAGCGTAAAGACCAGCGGCGCGAAGTCGTGCGACGCCAGCGGAAACATCGGCAGCGAGAAGCGCAGGAAGCCGTAGCCGCCCATCTTCAGCAGGATCGCGGCGAGAATCACCGAGCCCGCGGTGGGCGCCTCGACGTGCGCATCCGGCAGCCAGGTGTGAACCGGCCACATCGGCATCTTCACCGCGAAGGAGGCGAAGAAGGCAAGCCATGCCCAGGTCTGCAAGGAGCGCGGCACCGCCGTATGCATCAGGGTCGGGATGTCGGTGGTGCCGGCGTTCCAGTACAGCGCCATGATGGCGAGCAGCATCAGCACCGAGCCAAGCAGCGTGTAGAGAAAGAACTTGAAGGAGGCGTAGACCCGGCGCGGGCCGCCCCAGACGCCGATGATCAGGAACATCGGAATCAGGCCGCCCTCGAAGAACAGATAGAACAGAACGAGGTCGAGCGCGGAGAACGTGCCAACCATCAGCGTTTCCAGGATCAGGAACGCCATCATGTATTCGCGCAGCCGGTTGGTGACCGACTTCCAGCTCGCGATGATGCAGAACGGCATCAAAGCGGTGGTCAGGATTACGAACGGCAGCGAGATGCCGTCGACGCCCATGTGATAGCTGATGCCGGCCGCCAGCCAGTTCGACTTCTCGACGAATTGGAAGTCGGTCTGTGCCGGATCGAAGCGCAGCACCAGGATCACCGACACCGCGAAGGTGATCAGCGTGGTCCACAGCGCGATCCAGCGCGCGTTGCGCCGGGCCGCCTCGTCGTCGCCGCGCACCAGATAGATCAGCAGCGCGCCGACGATGGGCAGGAAGGTGACGACAGAGAGAATTGGCCAGGTGGTCATTGCTGGCCCCCCATGAACATGAACCAGGTGATCAGGCCGGCGACGCCGATCAGCATGGCAAAGGCATAATGATAGAGATATCCGGTCTGGATCTTGACGACGTTGCGCGTGATGTCGAGCACCCGCGCCGAGACACCATCCGGACCGAACCCGTCGATGACGAAGCCGTCGCCCTTCTTCCAGAGGAAGCGGCCGAGCCACTTCGCAGGACGGACGAAGATCACGTCATACAGCTCGTCGAAGTACCACTTGTTGAGCAGGAACTTGTAGAGCAGCGGCTGCTGGGCCGCCAGCTCCTCCGGGATGTCCGGACGACTAATGTAGAAGAAGTAGGAGACCGCAAAGCCCAGCACCATCATGATGAACGGCAGTTGAGCGAGCCAGAACGGCATATGCTCCATGTCCTCCAGGATGTGCGGGTTCATCTTCAGCGACTCGCCGAAGAAGTGCTCGACACCATGGGGATCGGTGAACACGCCCTTGAACGGGAGGCCGGCCAGGATCGAGCCTGCCGCGAGCACGCCGATCGGGATCAGCATCCAGATCGGGCTCTCGTGCGCGGCATCATAATGATGCTGATCGTGCGGCGTGCCGAAGAAGGTCTTGAACACCAGGCGCCAGGAATAGAACGAGGTCAGGCCGGCGGCGACAATGGTGAGGAAATACGCGTAGGTCGCGAACGGATTGTGCGCGGCATACGCGGCCTCGATGATCGCATCCTTGGAGAAGAAGCCTGCGAAGCCGGGGAAGCCGGTCAACGCCAGCGTGCCGACCGTCATCACCGCGAAGGTGTATGGGATCTTGCGCCACAGGCCGCCCATGTTGCGGATGTCCTGCTCGTGATGCATCGCGTAGATCACCGAGCCAGAGCCTAAGAACAGCAGCGCCTTGAAGAAGGCGTGCGTGAACAGGTGGAACATGCCGACCGAGTAGGCCCCTGCTCCCATCGCCACGAACATGTAGCCGAGCTGTGAGCAGGTCGAGTACGCGACGATGCGCTTGATGTCGTTCTGCACGAGGCCGACGGTCGCGGCGAAGAACGCCGTGGTCGCGCCGAAGAACATCACCACGGCCTGCGCATTGGGCGCGAGCTCGAACAGCGGCGACAGGCGCGCCACCATGAACACGCCGGCGGTGACCATGGTCGCGGCGTGGATCAGCGCCGAGACCGGGGTCGGACCTTCCATCGCGTCCGGCAGCCAGGTGTGCAGCAGGAACTGCGCCGACTTGCCCATCGCACCCATGAACAGCAGCAGGCAGGTCAGCGTCAGCGCGTCGGCATTCCAGCCGAGGAAGTTGATGGTCTTGCCGGCGAAGCTTGGCGCTGCGGCGAAGATGGTTTCGAAGTCGGTCGACTTCGCCAGCAGGAACACGGCGAAGATGCCGAGCGCGAAGCCGAAATCGCCGACGCGGTTGACGACGAAGGCCTTGATGGCGGCAGCGTTGGCCGACGGCTTCTGGAACCAGAAGCCGATCAGCAGGTAGCTGGCGAGACCGACGCCCTCCCAGCCGAAGAACAGCTGCACGAGGTTGTTCGCCGTCACCAGCATCAGCATCGCGAAGGTGAACAGGCTGAGATAGGCGAAGAAGCGCGGACGGTTCGGATCCTCGTCCATGTAGCCGATCGAATAGAGATGCACGAGCGAGGACACGCTGGTCACGACGACGAGCATCACCGCCGTCAGCGTATCGACGCGCAGCGCCCAGGAGACCTGCAGCTCGCCGGAATTGATCCAGGGCAGCAGCTCCTTGACCCCGGCCTCATGATGCATGAAGCCGACGCTGATCAGCATCGCCCAGGATAGGCCGGCCGACACGAACAACAGCGCCGTCGTGATCACCTGCGCGGCCCAGGTGCCGGCCGCGGGCGGCTCGGCGACATGATGGTCATCGTGCCCATGACCGTGATCGTCATGTGCGTGCGCGTCGGCGGCGCCGTGGTGATGGCCGTCGTCGTGATGATGCTCGACCACATCGCCGCTCGGATGGCGTCCATGCGCCCCCAGCAGCGCGATCAGGCCGGCCAGGATCGCGCCGAGCAGCGGCAGAAAGACAATGGCCTGGATCATTCGCCCGTCCCCTTACGCATGACCTTGCCGGCAAGCCGGCCCCCATCTGTGCGGATCATGCGCCCTTAGCCCTTCATCAGATTGACGTCTTCAACCGCAATCGAGCCGCGGTTGCGGAAGTAGACCACCAGCACGGCGAGGCCGATCGCGGCTTCCGCCGCCGCAACGGTCAGAACCAGCAGCGCGAACACCTGCCCTACGATGTCGCCGAGGAAGGTGGAGAACGCCACCAGGTTGATGTTCACCGCGAGCAGGATCAGCTCGATCGACATCAGGATGACGATGATGTTCTTGCGGTTCAGGAAGATGCCGAGGATGCCGAGCGTGAACAGCATCGCGGCGACGGCGAGGTAATGTCCCAGTCCGATGGTCATTTCACCCACTCCGCGGCGTCCGTATCCTGCAGCCCCTGCCCGACCGCAACCTTGCGGACGGCCATCGCCATCTCGGGCGTGCGCGCGTTCTGGACGTTGATGTCCTGGCGCTTGACGCTCGCCTTGTGGCGCAGGGTCAGCACGATCGCGCCGATCATCGCCACCAGCAGGATCATGCCCGACAGCTGGAAGTAATGGATGTATTTCGTATAGAGCACGAGGCCGAGTGCCTCGGTGTTGGTGACGTTGGTCGGGATCGCCGCGGTGATCGCCTTCGGCGCCGTCGGGTTGATGACCCAATACGACACCGTCAGCAGCAGCTCGAACAGGAAGATACCGCCGATGACGAGGCCAATCGGCATGTACTGCAGGAAGCCCTCGCGGAGCTCCGTGAAGTCGACGTCGAGCATCATGATCACGAACAGGAACAGCACCGCAACCGCGCCGACATAGACGACGACCAGGATCATCGCCAGGAATTCGGCTCCCATCAGCACGAACAGGCCGGAGGCGTTGACGAAGGCGAGGATCAGATAGAGCACCGAATGAACGGGGTTCTTGGAGACGATCACCATCACGGCCGAGGCTACGCAGACCGCCGCGAAGAGATAGAAGAAGAGCGCAGGAAGGATCATCGGACGGCCTCAGCGGTACGGCGCGTCGAGCGCGATGGCTTTGGAGATCTCGCGCTCCCAGCGGTCGCCGTTCGCGAGCAGCTTGGCCTTGTCATAGTACAGCTCCTCGCGGGTCTCGGTCGCGAACTCGAAGTTTGGTCCCTCGACGATGGCGTCGACCGGGCAGGCCTCCTGGCACAGGCCGCAATAGATGCACTTCACCATGTCGATGTCGTAGCGCACCGTGCGGCGGGTGCCGTCGTTGCGGCGCGGGCCGGCCTCGATGGTAATCGCCTGCGCAGGGCAGACGGCCTCGCAGAGCTTGCAGGCAATGCAGCGCTCCTCGCCGTTGGGATAGCGGCGCAACGCGTGCTCGCCGCGGAAGCGCGGCGAGATCGGGCCCTTCTCGAACGGATAGTTCAGGGTCGGCTTGGGCTGAAAGAAGTAACGCATCGCGAGGAAGAACGCGGAGACGAACTCCTGCAGCAGCAGCGACCGTGCGGTGGCGGAAATGTTCATGACAGCCTCATTTCGGCGCGATGCCGGCGAAGTGCAGCACGCCCGCGACGATGACCACCATGGCCAGCGACAGCGGCAGGAAGACTTTCCAGCCCAGACGCATCAACTGGTCGTAGCGGTAACGCGGCACGATCGCTTTCGCCATCGCGATCAGGAAGAACATGAAGAACAGCTTGAGCGAGAACCAGATGACGCCCGGCACCCAGTTGAACGGCGGCAGGTCGATCGGCGGCAGCCAGCCGCCCAGAAACAGGATCGTCGCCAGCGCGCACATCGTGGTGATCGCGACATACTCGCCGAGCATGAACAGCAGGTACGGCGTCGAGCCGTATTCCACCATGAAGCCGGCAACGAGCTCCGATTCCGCCTCCACCAGATCGAACGGCGGACGGTTGGTCTCGGCCAGCGCCGAGACGTAGAACACCACGAACATCGGGAACAGCGGCCAGACGTACCAGTTCAGGATCGTCAACTGAGGCAGGCCGATCAGGCTGGCGAGACCGCGCGCATGCTGCGCCTCGACCACCGCTGAGAGGTTCAGGGTGCCGGCGCAGAGCAGCACCGTGATGATCACGAAGCCGATCGAGACCTCGTAGGACACCATCTGTGCCGCCGAACGCAGCGCCGCCAGGAACGGGTACTTCGAGTTCGACGACCAGCCGGCCATGATGATGCCGTAGATCGACAGCGACGAGATCGCGAAGATGAAGAGGATGCCGACATTGATGTCGGCGATCGCCCAGCCGAGATTGGTCGGGATCACCGCCCAGGCCGCCAGCGCCAGCACGCAGGAGACCAGCGGCGCCAGCAGGAACACGCCCTTGTTGGCGCCGGCCGGAATGATCGGCTCCTTGAGCACGAACTTCAGCAGGTCCGCGAAGGACTGAAACAGGCCCCAGGGCCCGACCACATTGGGACCCCGGCGGATCTGCACCGCCGCCCAGATCTTGCGGTCGGCCAGCAGGATGTAGGCAATCGCGACCAGCAGCACGACCAGCAGCAGGACGCTCTGCGCGACCATGACGATCAGCGGCCAGAGGAAGTCGGTCCAGAACGAGCTTGCAAAGAAATCAGCCATCAGGTCACGCTCACTCCGCTGCCGTCAGCATCTGCCCGGAAGCCAGGCGGGAGCATTCCGCCATGACCGCCGATGCGCGCGCGATCGGGTTGGTGAGATAGAAGTCGTCGATCAGCGGCTTGAACGGCGCCTTCTCGAGGTTGCCGCCCTTGCCCGCCAGGGTCTTGATGTCGGCGATCTTGCCCGCCTCGATCTGGTCGATGCGGCCAAGATGCGGCACGGCCTTGATGATCGCAGCGCGCAGAGCGGCCAGCGAGTCGTAGCCAAGCTTCTTGCCGAGCACGTCGGACAGCGCGCGGATGATCGCCCAGTCCTCGCGTGCCTCGCCCGGCGGGAACGACGCCCGGCCGGCCATCTGCACTCGGCCCTCGGTGTTGACGTAGAGGCCCGACTTCTCGGTATAGGCCGCCCCCGGCAGGATGATGTCGGCGCGATGCGCGCCGCGGTCGCCATGGGTGCCGATGTAGACGACGAACACGCCCTCGGGCACCTCGACCTCGTCGGCGCCGAGCAGGACCATCACGTCCATGGTACCGAACGTCGTCATCTGCGCGGCCGTGAGGCCGGTGCCGTTGAAGCCGATGTCGAGGGCGCCGACCCGCGATGCCGTATTGTGCAGCACGGCAAAACCGTTCCAGTCGTCGCGCACGGCGTTGACGTCCATCGCGATCTTGGCGGCCAGCGACAGGATCGCCGCACCGTCGTGGCGCGCTGCGGCGCCGGCGCCGACCAGCACGATCGGGTTCTTGGCGTTACGGAAGGTGGTCGCGAACGAATGCTTGCCGGCAGCGACGTCGCTCAGGGAGTCGGTGCCAGCGCCGATGTGCTCGTACGCATAGGTCAGATCGGCCTTGGGACCGACGACGCCGACCTTGAGCTGACCGGAGCGCCAACGCTTGCGGATGCGGGCGTTGAGCACAGCCGCTTCCTTGCGCGGATTGGCACCGACGATCAGGATCGCGTCGGCCTGCTCGATGCCGGCGATGGTCGGATTGAACAGGTAGGACGCACGGCCGAGCTTGGCATCGAAGCTGTCACCGCCCTGCACCGCGACGTTGGTCGAGCCGAGTTTGGCGAGCAGATCCTTGAGCGCGTACATCTCCTCGACTGCGGCGAGATCGCCGGCGATGGCGCCGACGCGCTTGCCATCGATGCGCGACAGCTTGGTCGCGATCGCCTTGAACGCTTCCGGCCAGGATGCAGCGCGGAGCTTGCCATCCTCGCGAACATAAGGACGGTCAAGCCGCTGCGTGCGCAGGCCGTCGACGACATGACGCGTCTTGTCGGAGATCCACTCCTCGTTCACGGCATCGTTGATGCGCGGCAGGATGCGCATCACCTCGCGGCCGCGGGTGTCGACCCGGATCGCCGAGCCGAGCCCATCCATGACGTCGATCGACTGCGTCTTGCCGAGCTCCCAAGGGCGTGCGGCGAAGGCGTAGGGCTTCGAGGTCAGCGCACCGACCGGGCAGATATCGACCAGATTGCCCTGCAGCTCCGAGCTCAGCGCCTGCTCGAGATAGGTCGTGATCTCCATGTCCTCGCCACGGCCGATCGCGCCCATCTCCGGCACGCCGCAGACCTCCGCCGAGAAGCGGACGCAGCGCGTGCACTGGATGCAGCGGTTCATCGAGGTCTTGACCAGCGCGCCGAGATACTTGTCCTCGACCGCGCGCTTGTTCTCGGCGAAGCGGCTGGTGTCGACACCATAGCCCATCGCCTGGTCTTGCAGGTCGCACTCGCCACCCTGGTCGCAGATCGGGCAGTCGAGCGGATGGTTGATCAGAAGGAATTCCATCACGCCTTCGCGTGCCTTCTTGACCATCGGCGACCGGGTCGAAATTTCCGGCGGCTCGCCCTTCGGGCCCGGCCGGCAATCGCGCACGCCCCAGGCGCAGCTCGCGACCGGTTTCGGTCCGCCCTTCACCTCGACGAGGCACATCCGGCAGTTGCCGGCGATCGACAGCCGCTCATGATAGCAGAAGCGCGGGATCTCGGCGCCGGCCGCCTCGCACGCCTGCAGCAGCGTGTACTCCGGCGGCACATCGATCTCTTTGCCATCGATGATGATCTTGGTCATTGCCTCACATCTCTCTCAAACCACGAGCCACCGCGCCGTCGCGCACCGTGAAGGCGCGACAGGCGCGAAGGAAAACCTTGCTGGCAGGTCGGCCTGCCATCGCCTACTCCGCCGCCACCATGTGCGCGGGATCGCGCACGCCGACGTCGTCGACATCGGCCTTGTGCGAATACTGGTCGATCCGCGCCTCGATCTCGTGACGGAAATGCGTGATCAGGCCCTGGATCGGCCAAGCGGCGGCGTCGCCCAGCGCGCAGATCGTGTGCCCCTCGATCTGCTTGGTGACCTCCAGCAGCATGTCGATCTCGCGCTTGTGCGCCCGGCCCTCGGCCATGCGGGTCAGCACGCGCCACATCCAGCCGGTGCCCTCGCGGCACGGCGTGCACTGGCCGCAGCTCTCATGCTTGTAGAAATAGGAGATGCGCGCGATCGCCCGGATCAGGTCGGTCGATTTGTCCATCACGATCACGGCGGCGGTGCCGAGACCGGAGCGCAGCTTCGACAGGCTGTCGAAATCCATCGGCGTGTCGATGATCTGATCGGCCGGCACCATGCGCACCGACGAGCCGCCCGGAATCACCGCCTTCAGATTATCCCAGCCGCCACGGATGCCGCCGCAATGCTTCTCGATCAGCTCGCGGAACGGGATGCCCATCGCCTCTTCGACGTTGCAGGGCCGCTCGACGTGACCGGAGATGCAGAACAGTTTTGTGCCGACATTGTTCGGACGGCCGATGCCGGCAAACCACGCCGCACCGCGGCGCAGGATGGTCGGCGCCACCGCGATCGACTCGACGTTGTTGACCGTGGTCGGGCAGCCATAGAGGCCGACATTGGCCGGGAATGGCGGCTTCAGCCGCGGCTGGCCCTTCTTGCCCTCGAGGCTCTCCAGCAGCGCGGTCTCCTCGCCGCAGATATAGGCGCCGGCGCCGTGGGCGACGTAGACATCGAACGGCCAGCCATGGATGTTGTTCTTGCCGATCAGGTTGGCCTCATAGGCCTGATCGATCGCCGCCTGCAGCCGCTCGCGCTCGCGGATGAACTCGCCGCGCACATAGATGTAGCAGGCATGCGCATTCATCGCGAAGCTGGCGAGCAGACAGCCCTCGACGAGATGATGCGGATCATGCCGCATGATCTCGCGATCCTTGCAGGTGCCGGGCTCGGACTCGTCGGCGTTGACCACGAGATAGCTCGGCCGGCCGTCGGTCGATTCCTTCGGCATGAACGACCATTTCAGGCCGGTCGGGAAGCCTGCGCCGCCGCGGCCGCGCAGGCCCGACGCCTTCATCTCGTTGATGATCCAGTCGCGGCCCTTCTCGATCAGCGCCTTGGTGCCGTCCCAGCTGCCGCGCCGGCGTGCGCCTTCAAGGCCCCAATCGTGCAGGCCATAGAGGTTGGTGAAGATGCGGTCCTTGTCGTCGAGCATGATCAGACGGCTTCCTCGGATGTCAGCGGTTCGACTGCATGGTGGCGATGAAGGCGGCGCAGCCGCCGAACACCAAGGCCCACAGCAGACTGGACTCCAGCGTCGCGTTGAGCGCGAACCGCTGCAGCACGAAAATGAAAGCGGCGGCTGCGAGCGTATGCAGTGCCACGTAGCGCCAGTTCTTCATCGCGGCGCCCTCTTCGGTCAGGGCCGCAACGCGGGTGCGGTTGCGGCTCATGTCTTTTCCTTCAACGTGGCCGGACCGCCGGCGGGCGCCGAGAACTGGCGGCCGTTCTGCGGACCAGGCGTCGGCAGGTTGCCGGTCGCGAAGCCGTCGAGCACCTTGCCGAAGCTCTCCGGCGTCAGGTCCTCATACGTGTCCTTCCAGACCTGCACCATCGGCGCATTCACGCAGGCGCCCAGGCACTCGACCTCTTCCCAGCTGAAGTCGCCATCCTTCGACAGATGGAAGGGGTCGTGATGAATGCGGTGCTTGCAGACCTCGATCAGCTCCTCGGCGCCGCGCAGCCGGCATGGCGTCGTGCCGCAGACCTGGACGTGGGCCTTCTTGCCGACCGGCTGCAGCTGGAACATGGTGTAGAAGGTAGCGACCTCGAGCACGCGGATGTAGGGCATGCCTAGCATGTCGGCGACGACGCGGATCGCAGCTTCGGACACCCAGCCCTCGTTCTGCTCCTGCGCGCGCCACAGGATCGCGATCACCGCCGAGGCCTGCCGGCCTTCCGGGTATTTCGCGATCTGAGCCTTGGCGAAGGCGAGGTTTTCCTCCGTGAACGCAAAGCTCGCGGGCTGGACTTCCTTCGGGGCAAGACGGCGGACGGACATGGCTCTTCAGTCTTTCATTGCATGCGGCGCGCGGCACTTGCATTGAGCGCTGCGACGCGATTCTGCCAGAAGGCACTTGCAGTTCCGAACACGTTATAGCCGACGTGAGCGGACGCCTTGATGCGGTCGAGGATCGACAGCTCGGTCACGATCTCGAAGCGGCCGCTCGCGGGGTCGTAGACCATCAGTTGCATCGGCGTTTCATCGAGGATGTAGCGCGACACCGTATGATTGCGATCCTGGCCGTGCTCCTCGCACAGGACCATGCTGTCGGTCGCAAGCAGCCGCGCCCCACCCTTGATCGCCTCGATCTCGACGCCCTCGACGTCGAGCTTGATCAGGTACTTGCCGGAAGCGGCGACGTTGCCGTCGTCGATGAGATCGTCGAGCGCCATCACTGGCACCTGCTCACCGCCAGCGCTGTCGCCGGCGATACTGAAGGCCTCGTGCTTGGTACCGGTGAGATGCGCGACGCCGCGGCGTTCGCCGATGGCGCACTTCATCACTTCGAAGCGGCCGCCGTTGATCTGCGCATTGTTCGCAAGCTTGGCGAAGTTCGCCGAGGACGGCTCGATCGCGATCGCCTTGTGCGAGCCGTAGGGCGTGCTCGACACCAGCACCGACCAGTAGCCGTAATTGGCCCCGCCATCGATGAAGGTGTAGTCGACATCGACAGTGCCGAGGAACAGGAGCTCGAGCTCGTCCTCATAGTGATAGTCGCGGTTGAGAAGCTTGCTCCAGTAGCCGTCGCCATAGGGGAACTCGAACACGGCGTCCGGGTTGAGCTTCACCGCGATGTCGCGCTCGGGCAGCGCCAAGCGCAGCAGGTTGGCGCAGCGATTGTAGCCGCGATGCGAGAAATGCGAGGAAATCTTCGAGCCGGTCGACAACGCCAATGCAGCCGTGCGCTCCCAGAGGTTCGCTCCTTCGAGCGCTCCGGAAGCACGATCGAACTGGATCGGCGCATGGCCCATCAGCGGTCCACCTCTCCGAACACGATGTCGAGCGAGCCGAGAATGGCCGAGACGTCGGCGAGCAGATGGCCGCGACACAGGAAGTCCATCGCCTGCAGATGGGCGAAGCCCGGCGCGCGGATCTTGCACTTGTAGGGCTTGTTGGTGCCGTCAGCGACAAGATAGACGCCGAACTCGCCTTTCGGCGCCTCGACTGCCGCATAGATCTCGCCGGCGGGGACGTGCACGCCCTCGGTATAGAGCTTGAAGTGGTGGATCAGCGCTTCCATCGAGCGCTTCATCTCACCGCGGCGCGGCGGCGCGATCTTGTTGTCGGTGATCATCACCGGGCCCTGCCCGTCCGGTGCGCGCAGCTTCTGGATGCACTGCTTCATGATACGCACCGACTGGCGCATCTCTTCCATGCGGACCAGATAGCGGTCGTAGCAGTCGCCGTTCTTGCCGATCGGAACGTCGAACTCCATCTCGGCATAGACATCGTAGGGCTGCGACTTGCGCAGGTCCCAGGCCGCGCCCGAGCCGCGCACCATCACGCCGGAGAAGCCCCACTCCCAGGCCTGCTTCAGGGTCACGACGCCGATGTCGACGTTACGCTGCTTGAAGATGCGGTTGCCGGTGAGAAGCCGGTCGAGATCGTCGACCACCTTCAGGAACGGATCGCAGAATGCGTCGATGTCGTCGATCAGCTTCGGCGGCAGGTCCTGGTGGACGCCACCGATGCGGAAGTAGTTGGCGTGCATGCGCGAGCCGGAGGCCCGCTCATAGAACACCATCAGCTTCTCGCGCTCCTCGAAGCCCCACAGCGGCGGGGTCAGCGCGCCGACGTCCATCGCCTGGGTGGTGACGTTGAGCAAATGCGACAGCAGCCGTCCGATCTCGGAGTAGAGCACGCGGATCAGTTGGCCGCGGCGCGGCACCTCGATGCCGAGCAGGCGCTCGGCGGCGAGGCAGAAGGCATGTTCCTGGTTCATCGGCGCGACGTAGTCGAGCCGATCGAAATAGGGCATCGCCTGCATGTAGGTCTTGGTCTCGATCAGCTTCTCGGTGCCGCGATGCAGAAGGCCGATATGCGGATCGACGCGCTCGACCACCTCACCGTCCAGCTCCAGCACAAGGCGCAGCACACCGTGCGCCGCCGGATGCTGCGGGCCAAAGTTGATCGTGAAGTTGCGGAGTGCCGGGCTCTGCTCGTTCATGCTCGCGCTCCCACTCACTTCGTCGCTTTCTCGTCGCCGGGCAGCGGATAGTCCGCGCCTTCCCAGGGCGACAGGAAATCGAACTTGCGGAATTCCTGGTTGAGCCTGACAGGCTCGTAGATCACCCGCTTCTCCTGGTCGTCGTAGCGCACCTCGACGAAGCCGGTGGTGGGGAAGTCCTTGCGCAGCGGGTGGCCGTCGAAGCCGTAATCCGTCAGCAGGCGGCGCATGTCGGGGTGACCGACGAAGATCACGCCGTAGAGGTCATAGGCCTCGCGCTCGAACCAATCCGCCCCCGGGAAGACGTCGATCAGCGACGGCACCTGCGTCGTCTCGTCGGCCTCGGCCTTGAGCCGGATGCGTGCGTTCAGGGTCGGAGACAGGAAGTGGTAGACGACGTCGAAGCGCTTGGCGCGCTCCGGGTAGTCTACCGCGGTGATGTCGGTGATGTTGACGAACCGGAGAGCCGGATCATCACGCAGATACTTCACAACCTCGACGATCCGACCCGGCTCCACGCTCACCGTGAGCTGATTGAAAGCGACCGAATGGCCGATCGCCGCGCCCGGAAGCGCGCTCACGATCGTCTGCCCAAGGGCGTCGAGCCTGCCGTCGTCCATAACGAAAAAACCTTCAGCGTTCGATGGTGCCGGTGCGCCGGATCTTCTTCTGCAGCAGCAGAACACCGTACAGCAGCGCTTCCGCGGTCGGCGGACAGCCGGGCACATAGATATCAATGGGAACGATGCGGTCGCAGCCGCGGACCACCGAATAGGAATAGTGATAGTAGCCGCCGCCATTGGCGCACGACCCCATCGAGATGACGTAACGCGGCTCCGGCATCTGGTCGTAGACCTTGCGCAGCGCCGGCGCCATCTTGTTGGTCAGGGTGCCGGCGACGATCATCACGTCCGACTGGCGCGGCGAGGCGCGCGGCGCGAAGCCGAAGCGCTCGACGTCGTAGCGCGGCATCGACACCTGCATCATCTCGACGGCGCAGCAGGCCAGGCCGAACGTCATCCACATCAGGGAGCCGGTGCGGGCCCAGGTGATGAGATCGTCAGCAGTAGCAACGAAGAATCCCTTGTCCGACAGTTCGTGCCTGACCTCGAGGAAATACGGGTCGTTGGCACCGATCGGCCTGCCGGTCGCGGGATCGAGAATGCCCTTCGGGGCCGGTGCGATTACCGGACCGGTCGAGGACGTGGTCGGGCTCAATCCCATTCAAGCGCGCCTTTCTTCCATTCGTAGGCAAACCCGACCGTCAGCACGGCCAGGAACACCAGCATCGACCAGAAGCCGGCCGCGCCGAGCTTGCCGAATGCCACTGCCCAGGGGAACAGGAAGGCGACTTCGAGGTCGAAGATGATGAAAAGGATGGCCACCAGATAGAAGCGGACGTCGAACTTCATGCGCGCGTCGTCGAACGCATTGAAGCCGCATTCGTACGCGGAGAGCTTCTCGGGATCGGGCTGCTGGTAGGCGACCAGGAAGGGCGCGATCAGCAGAACCACGCCGATGATGGCTGCGACACCTATGAACACGACGAGGGGGAGATAGTTCTGGAGGATGCCGGTCATCGGCGCCACTTTCCTCTGCGGTTTCGGTGCAAACCGCAGATTCGTTGCATTGGAATTGGTCGAAGCCTTAGCGCAGCGCACCAAGCCGCGCAAGACAAGCCGTCTCGCCGGTGTCATCCCTCCCCACATTGCGGAAACCTGGACACACCGAGCCACGGCGCCACGGATGACGCGTGCAGGAGCCGCATTGCAGACCCGCAGCATTACGGTGTCGCACGGACCGGCGCGGGATGCTGAGGTGATCAGCGATCGCGAGCACGCACGCCGTCGTGCGCAGGCTGGGCGGGGGCGGAGACGGATGCGGATCAGCGTTCGATCGAGCGATCCAAGCAAGGCGACTGGACCGTCACCCGATAGGCGTCCGTTGTCACTTCAAATGGTCACGAAGGGCCGCCGGATCAAGATCACCCGCGGCGGCCGGCGCGGCCGCGGTCACCGCCGATGCCGGCATGGGTGCCGATCATGGGCTCCGGCCGCATACTCCCGATTGCCGGCGCGCCGACTGCAACCGATGAAACCATTTTGAGGAAACGAAGAAACCGGATCGAAACAAAGCGGAGGTACATGTCCAGGCAACAAAGTGGCGCTCTGAGACGCCGGGAGGCTGACATGAACCACTCGCTGCATTCCGCAGACCGATCGACTCACCTGAAGATCGTCGTCGTTGCCCTGATCGCAGGCATCGCGGTAACCGCTTTCGGTATCGCGACCCGCGCCAATGTGGATTACAGCCAGACGGCATCGCACGTCGTGAAGGCCGGCAAGCCTGTGACCGTGACGAGTTCCAGCGACTCGATGGTCCGCTGAGCCGTCGGTCCGCTGCTGACAGCGGTCGCAGGCCACCCGCTGGGTGGCCTTTTTCGTGCCCGATCGGAAAGATTAGCGACGGAGAGCCTGCAGTTCGGCGAAGCGTCGGATGGTGGCCGGGGAGAGATCGCGCGGTCGCACGGCTTGCGGCGGCAAAGGATCAAATCGAAAGCTAAGCCATTGAAAACATGGCGCGAGAGACGGGGCTCGAACCCGCGACCTCCGGCGTGACAGGCCGGCGCTCTAACCAACTGAGCTACTCCCGCGTGATCGCGAAATCCGCGGAGGAGTGCGACTTAAAGGGGCGATGTTTCGAAGTCAAGGACAATGAACCGATAGCTGTGCGAAGTCCTTGATGAGCGGTCAATCGCGGTCTCTCTCAGTGGCGTCGGGCATCCGCCGTAAATCGCGCATGATGATGGGCCAAGTCGATGATCCGTCTTTTTTCTTCGGGACCGCAACGGCACGGCCGCAAAGGAAGATGAGTTTCGAATCGCCGGACTGGGTATCCTTTAGGTCCCATGCGCGCGCAGGAGCGCGCAATTCAGCCGCCGGCGGGCGGTACCGATCACAGCGGGTCGCGACGTCGCATTCCGCAGCAAAGGAGCCGGCGGATGCGCTTTGATCGGGGGAACCACTGATAGCCTGATGAACCCTGGTATCTGGCATGCAATAACTGATATATTAGTATACCGATGCATACGGTAACATATTATTCCCTCTCCTGTCCTTGTGGTGCACATGTCCGATCCGCTTCGCAGCTACACCCACTCCGTCACCGAGCGTCTGCTCCGCTATGTCGTGATCGACACCCAGTCGGACCCGACATCGCCGACCTGCCCTTCGACGCTCAAACAGAAGAATCTCGGCCGGTTGCTCGCAGCCGAGCTGCAGGCGATGGGCCTCTCGGACGCCCATCTGGACGACCACGGCTACGTCTATGCGACCATCCCGGCCACCACCGACAAGGCCGTGCCGGTGATCTGCTTCTGCTCGCACATGGACACGTCGCCCGACTGCTCCGGAGCCGACGTGAAGCCGCAGATCGTGCGCAACTACCAGGGCGGCGACATCGTGCTGCCTAAGGACCCGAGCCAGATCATCCGTGCCGCCGAGCATCCGGCGTTGAGGGACCAGATCGGCAACGACATCGTCACCACGGACGGTACCACGCTGCTGGGGGCCGACAACAAGGCCGGCATCGCCGAGATCATGGACGCGGCGCAGTTCCTGATCAGCCATCCGCAGATCAAGCACGGCACCATCAAGATCCTGTTCACGCCGGACGAGGAGATCGGCCGCGGCGTCGACCGGGTCGACCTGAAGAAGCTTGGCGCCCATTTCGGCTACACGATGGATGGCGAGACCGCAGGCAACATCGAGGACGAGACCTTCTCCGCCGACGGTGCCACCATCCTCATCAACGGTGTCAGCGCCCATCCCGGCTTTGCCAAGGGCAAGATGGAGCATGCCATCAAGATCGCATCTGCGATCATCGAGCGGCTCCCGAAGGATAGCTGCTCGCCGGAAACGACGGAGGGCAAGGAAGGCTTCCTGCATCCGGTCGGGATCTCCGGCGCGCTCGAACAGGCGCGGCTCGATTTCATCGTGCGCGATTTCAGCGAGCAGGGCTTGCGGCAGAAGGAAGCGCTGCTCGAGGACATCGTCAGGGACGTCCTGAAGGACTATCCGCGCTCGCGCTACCGGATGGAGGTTCGGCAGCAATACCGCAACATGAAGGAGGTCATCGATCTGCATCCGGAGATCGTGACCTATGCCGAGGAGGCGATCCGCCGCGCCGGCCTGACGCCGGTCAGGACATCGATCCGCGGCGGGACCGATGGTTCGAGGCTGTCGTTCATGGGCCTGCCCTGCCCCAACATCTTCGCCGGCGAGCATGCCTTCCACTCGCGTCTCGAATGGGTCAGCGTCCAGGACATGGAGAAGGCGGTGCAGACCATCGTCCATCTGGCGATGATCTGGGAAGAGCAGTCCTGAGCGCCGTCAGGCGCGCGCCGTCACCAGCCAGATCGAGCCGGCGAGCGTCACGCTGTCGCCGCGTACATACTGCGTCAGCAGTTCGCGGACCGACTGCCGCGCCGCATCGCGCGTCTCCTGGGGATGCCCCTCCAGCGCGCGGCTGGCGGGGCCGATCTCGAAGGCCGATTGTACGGCCGCATCGAGCCCCTTGCCGATCGCGACGTCGAGCGACAGCGCATGTGCCTCCAGCGCGACGTTGCTGAAGCCGGCCTCGCCCAGGATGCGCGTCACCCGCGCTTCCGATGCGAAGGCAAATGGACCGGGATCGTCGGGCGCCATCTCCGGCAGCTTCGGGACGTGGCGATAGACCGCCTGCAACGGCGCGATCATCCAGGGATTGGCTTTCGGCTCGCGCCAGCAGGCGAATACGACCCGGCCGCCCGGCTTCAGCGCGCGGCGGATGTTGGCGAACGACGCCACCGGATCGGCGAAGAACATCACGCCGAACCGCGACACCAGCAGATCGAAGCTCGCCGGCGCGAACGGATGCACGGTCGCGTCGGCCAGCACGAACTCGGCGGGAAGCCCGGCCGGCGCCACCGCGCGCGCCCGCTCCAGCATCGGGGCGGAAATGTCGACCCCGAGCACATGCCCGCCGGGCGCCACCTGCCCGGCCAGCGCGATCGACAGGCCGCCACAACCGCAGCCGATATCGAGCACACGATCACCCGGCTTGGCCGCGATGCGGTCGATCAGGATCTGCGACACCGGTGCGAGCAGGATGTCCTGCGCCTCCTGGCGATCGGACCAGCGCTGGCCGCCCGGCCCGTTCCAATAGGCGATCTGGTCGGCGTTGCGCTCGTCCCCTGCCGGCAATTGCATGATGTGCCCTGTCTGATTGAGGTCATCGCAAGAGCCGGCATGGCGCATGCAGCCGCCTGTCCTGTCAAGGCACGAGGCCGCGATGCGCTCGCGGAAGAAAGTGGGCCGGTTCTGACCACGGTTCGGAGAGACTTTCGCCGACGGCGAGAGCGCTCCAACGTCGGCTCAGCCGCGCGAACTCCTGTCGGATGGCGTCGCGCCGCACCGGCGTGTAGACCGCGCGCTCCTCCGCTGACATCCCAGCCAGCAGGCTGCGCGCCGACGGCGCCATCTCGGCCCCGCGCGCCCGCAGCGCCGGATCGTCAGCCTGCTGCAGCCAGTCCTGCCAGCACACATAGGTGGCGCGCTCGGAGCGGGCATAGTCCTCGCTGCGTTCCGGCATCAGGCGCTGGTCCCTGGCCTCATGCCTGCGACGCAGCCGCGCGGTCTCGCGGGACGAGGTCGCATGCGGGACCAAATGAAAAGTCCCGGCCGTGCCGCCGGCCGCGAGCCGCCCGAACACGGCGCCGTCGATCCCGAGATGCTTTTCGACGATGAAGTGTTGCAGATCATGCGGCATCCAGGGATCGAAGCCAGGCGCCGGGCTCATTTCGAGGGTGCGTCCATCACCGAGCGTCGCGCGCACCGCGTAGCGGCGCTCGCCGGTGCGGACGAAGGAAACAGTCATGGGCGGTCGCGGACGACGAGACATGGGACACTCGCAATTGGCAGCCGCGGCTGAAAAACGGCCCCATCATACCGCCGCGGGCGAGGGATCGATAGATGCGCGCGGACCTGCTGGCGAGCGCAGCAGCGCAATGCAATAGCGGGACAGCCTCTGGTCTCGCTGGTTCTGGTCTCGCTCTTGCTTCGATCAGGCGCGTCAGGAGCCACATGCGCACTCTCATCGTTGCCGATCTTCATTACTCGCTGCCGCAGTTCGACCGGCTGGTGGCGGCTGCCGATCATTTTGATGCGGTGGTGTTCGCCGGCGATGCGCTCGATCTCGCCTCGATCGTCGACATTCGCGCCCAGATCGTGGTCGTGAAGACATATCTCGTGCTCCTGGCGGCCAAGACGCGGGTCATGATCTGCTCGGGCAATCATGACCTGGAGGAGCGCAGCCCGGATGGCGAGAAGATCGCGGCCTGGATCGGGACGGTCCGCGAGCTCGGCATCGCGGCCGACGGCGATGACGTCCTGATCGGCGATACGCTGTTCTCGCTTTGCACATGGTGGGACGGTCCGCTGGTCAAGGCCGCGATCGGACGCCAGCTCGATGCCGCCGCGACGCGCGACGCAGCCCGCTGGATCTGGGTGCATCATGCGCCGCCGGCCAACTCGCCGGTGAGCTGGGGCGGCAAGCGCTTCTTCGGCGACACCGAGCTCGAAGGCTTCATCGCGCGGCACCGCCCGGCGATGGTGATCTCCGGCCACGTCCACCAGTCGCCGTTCATCAAGGACGGGTCCTGGTTCGATCGCGTCGGTGAGACTTGGGTGTTCAACACCGGACGGCAGCCCGGGCGACCGCCGACCTACATGGTGCTCGACACCGATGAAGGGCGCGCCTTCTGGTTGGCGGCCGGGCAAGCCGAATGGATCGATCTCGCCGGCCCGCTGCAACGCCCGGCGCAACCCGTAACGGCGGCGCCGGACTGGCTCAGAGTCGTGGATCGGATTCCAGATCCGTTCCTGGCGAAACCTGCTGCGGCGGCAGGTTGATCATGCTCTGCAGCACCTCGCCGACCATCGAAAGATGGGTGCCATGGCCGGCATATTGCCGCTTCAGGTCGGCGAGATAGCTGTTGGCGACGTTCAGGCGCTGCGCCAGCATGCGCGCAATCGCGAGCGTCGCCTCGGGATTTTCAGCCAGGAAGCGCCGAGCGTCGGGAATTTCGTAGATCAGGCAATCCGCGGCGGCGCGCACGGTCGCCGTGTGAGGCTGCTCAAGCAGCAGCGACATTTCACCGAACAGCGCGCCCGGCTCCGACACGACCGCCACCGTGGCGCCGGCCTTGATCACCTCCAGCCGCCCCTCGAGCAGGATGTAGAGATGCCCGGTGCTATGCCCCTCCTCGAGCAGCATGGTGCCCGCCGGAATGGCACGCTCATGTCCGCCGGTGCAGTGGCGCAGGAAGTCGGTCATCGGTTCGCCCGCGATGTTTCACTCCGCGCGCCAAGCTAGCCGAAGAACGGTTCATCGCCACGCGAAATCGTCCGGGCGCTTCGCACCAGCTGTCGCAAAGGATTTTAAACCCCTGTCCGAATTGAGCACTCGGCGGCGCCATCATCGTGATCGGGACGTGGGTTTGGCTCAGCCGCCGAGGCTCGATGGCAAGGTGGCTCAGCTTTACGAGAGCAGCAGATCGATGAAACCCGACGCACAAACGCGCGTCTGGAGAGCATCGCCATCAGCTTGGAAAATCGACGCGCACGACAATAGCAGCGTCACCATTGCGAGGGTGCGTCCCAGCGGATGCTAATGGTAGGCGGCGAGAGATTCGAACTCCCGACCCTCTCGGTGTAAACGAGATGCTCTAACCAGCTGAGCTAGCCGCCCTCACGTCGCGCTTCTTTACCCCCTGCCCGATCCTCAATCAACGCCGGAACCACGCGGCGGCAGCGAGAAACCGCCCCAGCGAGAACGGTGGGGGCAGACCACGCACGCTCGAAGGGTCGGTGGTTCGATCTCCCAAACGAAAACGGCGCCCTTACGGGCGCCGTTTCCTTGGATCAGTTCGGACCTCAGTGGGCGGTCAGGCCGCCGGCGGCTTCGTCGCCGTCGGCCTTCACCGGCACCTTGGTGTCCTCTTCCCAGACGATCGGCACCGGCTTGCGGACCAGGGCCCGGGCGACGACGTCGTCTAGACGGGACACCGGGATGATGTCCATGCCGCCCTTGATCGCATCGGAGATCTCCGTGAGATCCTTGGCGTTGTCCTCGGGGATCAGCACCGTCTTGATGCCGCCGCGGGCCGCAGCCAGCAGCTTCTCCTTCAGACCGCCGATCGGCAGCACGCGACCACGCAAGGTGATCTCGCCGGTCATCGCGACGTCGTGACGGATCGGAATGCCCGTCATGACCGAGATGATTGCGGTTGCCATCGCGACGCCCGCCGACGGACCGTCCTTCGGGGTCGCCCCCTCCGGAACGTGGACGTGGATGTCGCGGCGGTCGAACATCGGCGGCTCGATGCCGTAGACGATCGCCCGCGAGCGGACGTAGGACGCCGCCGCCGAGATCGACTCTTTCATGACGTCGCGCAGATTGCCCGTCACCGTCATCTTGCCCTTGCCGGGCATCATGACGCCTTCAATGGTGAGCAGCTCACCGCCGACATCGGTCCATGCCAGACCCGTGACGATCCCGACCTGATCGTCGCTCTCGATCTCACCGAAGCGATACTTCGGCACACCCAAGAATTCCTCGACGGCCTTCTCGGTGACCTTCACCGACTTCTTCTTGGACATCATGAGCTCCTTCACGGCCTTGCGGGCCAGTGTGGAAATCTCACGCTCCAGGTTACGCACGCCCGCCTCGCGGGTGTAGCGCCGGATCACGAGCAGCAGCGCGTCATCGTCGATCGACCACTCCTTCGAATCCAGGCCGTGCTTCGACAGCGCGGACGGGATCAGATGCTTGCGGGCGATCTCGAGCTTTTCGGTCTCGGTGTAGCCCGCGATGCGGATGATCTCCATGCGGTCCATCAGCGGGCCGGGAATATTCAGCGTATTCGCGGTCGTGATGAACATCACGTTCGACAGGTCGTAGTCGACCTCCAGATAGTGGTCGTTGAACGTCGTGTTCTGCTCGGGGTCCAGAACCTCCAGCAGCGCCGACGACGGGTCACCCCGGAAGTCCGAGCCCATCTTGTCGATCTCGTCCAACAGGAAGAGCGGGTTCGAGGTCTTGGCCTTGCGCATCGACTGGATGATCTTGCCGGGCATCGAACCGATATAGGTCCGGCGATGACCGCGGATCTCCGCCTCGTCGCGCACGCCGCCTAGCGACACGCGAACGAACTCGCGGCCGGTGGCCTTCGCGATCGACTTGCCGAGCGAGGTCTTGCCGACGCCGGGAGGTCCGACCAAGCACAGGATCGGGCCGGTCAGCTTGTTGGCGCGCGACTGCACCGCCAGGTACTCGACGATGCGATCCTTGACCTTCTCCAGCCCATAGTGATCCGCATCCAGAACCGCCTGCGCGGCTTCCAGATCCTTCTTCACCTTGGACTTCTTGTTCCACGGGATCGACAGCAGCCAATCCAGATAGTTGCGCACGACGGTCGCTTCCGCAGACATCGGCGACATCTGGCGCAGCTTCTTCAGCTCGTGCTGCGCCTTCTCTCGTGCTTCCTTGGAGAGCTTGGTCTTGTTGATGCGCTCTTCCAGATCGGCGAGCTCGTCGCGGCCGTCCTCGTCACCCAGCTCCTTCTGAATGGCCTTCATCTGCTCATTCAGGTAGTACTCGCGCTGGGTCTTCTCCATCTGGCGCTTGACGCGCGAGCGGATGCGCTTCTCGACCTGCAGCACCGAGATCTCGCTCTCCATCAGGCCCAGCACCTTCTCCAGGCGCGTGGTGACGGACAGCGTCTCCAGGATGCCCTGGCGATCGGCGATCTTGACGGCGAGATGCGAGGCGACGGTGTCGGCCAGCTTGCCGAAATCGGTGATCGACTGAACGACGCCGACGACTTCGGCGGAGATCTTCTTGTTCAGCTTCACGTAGCTTTCGAAGTCCGACACGACGGACCGCCCGAGCGCTTCGGCCTCGACCGACTTCGCATCGGTATCCTCGAGCGCAACGGCAGTGGCTTCGTAGTAGTCGGCACGATCGGTGTACTTCTCGACGCGCGCGCGCTCCAGGCCCTCGACCAGCACCTTCACGGTGCCGTCGGGCAGCTTGAGGAGTTGCAGCACGCTGGCGAGCGTCCCGGTCTCGTAGATAGCATCCGCAGCTGGATCATCGTCGGACGCGTTCTTCTGCGTCGCCAGCATCACCAGCGCGTCGTTCTTCATCACCTCTTCGAGCGCGCGGATGGATTTCTCGCGGCCGACGAACAGCGGAACGATGTTGTGCGGGAAGACGACGATGTCGCGGAGCGGCAGAACCGGATACGCGTGGCTCTCGCCGTAGACGATGGTCGGCCGGGGTTTGGGGGTCGTCATGGCCTGTTCCTTTTGTTTAGCCCCCTTGCACGCAGTCCGCCATCGTGCGCAACCGCCACAAGGTGCGATCTGATCCGGACATCACTGACGCGTCGATATCGCCCGCTTGTTTCGGATCGTTTGTTGAGGCGAATCCCGGGATTGAGATTTGTATCGCCACGCGACATTAGGTGGCTATCGACCCGGGGGGTGTCAAGTATCGGTAAACACCCGCCAAAATTGGCTCTACGCGGCGGGACGCTGAAACACTGCGATGCCGCGGACATGATGTCCACAGCGATCGCCGATCTAACAAATCGAGGTCTTCTGTCTCTCGTGCCAGCGCGCCTCACGCGCTGGCGCTGCTTTCCACCGCACGATCGGACCGATCGGCGTAGATGTAGAGCGGACGGGCCGTGCCCTCGACCACTTCGCGCGAGATGACCACTTCCTCGACGCCCTCGAGACCCGGCAGGTCGAACATCGTCTCGAGCAGGATGCTCTCGAGGATCGACCGCAGGCCACGCGCGCCGGTCTTGCGCTCGATGGCCTTGCGCGCCACTGCGCCCAGCGCCTCGTCGGCGAAGGTAAGCTCGATGTTCTCCATCTCGAACAGCCGCTGATACTGCTTCACCAGCGCGTTCTTGGGCTCGGTCAGGATCTTCTTCAGCGAGTTCTCGTCGAGATCCTCGAGCGTCGCCACGACCGGCAGACGGCCGACGAACTCGGGGATCAGGCCGTACTTCAGGAGATCCTCAGGCTCGACGTGACGGAAGATCTCGCCGGTACGGCGGTCTTCCGGCGCCAGAACCTGGGCGGCGAAGCCGATCGAGGTCGACCGGCCGCGCGCCGAGATGATCTTCTCCAGTCCGGAGAACGCACCACCGCAGATGAAGAGGATGTTGGTGGTGTCGACCTGCAGGAACTCCTGCTGCGGGTGCTTGCGGCCGCCCTGCGGCGGAACCGACGCAACCGTGCCCTCCATGATCTTGAGCAGCGCCTGCTGGACGCCCTCGCCCGACACATCGCGGGTGATCGACGGATTGTCCGACTTGCGACTGATCTTGTCGATCTCGTCGATGTAGACAATGCCACGCTGCGCGCGCTCGACATTGTAGTCGGCCGCCTGCAACAGCTTCAGGATGATGTTCTCGACGTCCTCACCGACATAGCCGGCCTCGGTCAAGGTCGTCGCATCCGCCATCGTGAACGGCACGTCGAGAATGCGCGCCAGCGTCTGCGCCAGCAGCGTCTTGCCCGAGCCGGTCGGACCGATCAGCAGGATGTTCGACTTCGCCAGCTCGACGTCAGAGTGCTTGGTCTGGTGGTTCAACCGCTTGTAGTGATTGTGAACCGCGACCGACAGCACCTTCTTCGCATGGTTCTGACCGATCACGTAATCGTCCAGGACCTTGCAGATCTCCTTCGGGGTCGGAATCCCGTCGCGCGACTTCACCAGCGAGGACTTGTTCTCCTCGCGGATGATGTCCATGCAGAGTTCGACGCACTCGTCGCAGATGAAGACGGTTGGACCTGCGATCAGTTTGCGGACTTCGTGCTGGCTCTTGCCGCAGAACGAGCAATATAGCGTGTTCTTCGAGTCGCTCGTGCCGACCTTACTCATTCCTGTCTCCGTCCGCGGTTCGCTCTTGTCCGCTCGTTCGTTCCGATCCGGCACGGGCCGGACCAGACTGGTGAAAGAGCAAATTTCGTACCAAAATTAACACCTTGTTCTTCACCCGTCGTGCACCGACGACCTACGCGAATCCCCCACGATCCATAACTGGACACTCTAGCCAATCATGCTGTCATCCGACTATCAAGAATTCGCTAATCGGAGCACAGACCCTAGACCGTGACATTACCGTGATTTTGGGGCTTGACACGGTAAGAACACGCGAAATCAGCGAAGCGTTGCGTGTTTGCCACGCCTATTTGCCGGCCGCACGGCAGGGTTGCGGCCCTTTTGGGACCCCACCTTGGTACCTTTGCCGGCCCGAGCCGGCAAAGGCGATGCTGTTGCGTTCCGAGGCCCGTCAATCGGACCCCGCCTCGATCACGGACGGCTCACTTGCCCATCGCCGCCGGATCTTCCGGCCGCTTGTCGAGAACCTTGTCGATCAGGCCGAACTCCTGGGCCGCTTCCGCCGTGAGGAATTTGTCGCGCTCCAGGGCGTCCTCGATCGCCTTGTAAGACTGGCCGGTGTGCTTGACGTAGATCTCGTTCAGCCGCTTCTTCAGGTTCAGGATCTCCTGGGCGTGCAGCATGATGTCGGTCGCCTGGCCCTGGAACCCGCCGGACGGCTGATGCACCATGATGCGCGAGTTCGGCAGCGAGAAGCGCATATCCTTGTGGCCGGCACAGAGCAGCAGCGAGCCCATCGAAGCCGCCTGGCCGGTGCACAGCGTCGACACCGCCGGACGGATGAACTGCATCGTGTCGTAGATCGCGAGGCCCGACGTCACCACGCCACCGGGCGAGTTGATGTACATCGCGATTTCCTTCTTCGGATTCTCGGCCTCGAGGAACAGGAGCTGCGCGACGATCAGGGTCGCCATGCCGTCCTCCACCGGGCCGGTCACGAAGATGATGCGCTCCTTCAGGAGGCGCGAGAAGATGTCGTAGGCGCGCTCACCGCGGTTGGTCTGTTCGACCACCATGGGCACAAGGTTCATATAGGTTTCGACGGGATCGCGCATGAATCACCCAAGGGTTGGACCAGCAGTTGAGACGACCGGCCGCCGCAGGTGAGGCTCATTTCAACGAGCAGCGACGGACAGGTGTCCCGTGATGCAGAACTTCAAGACCGAACTCACAGATATGGACCAATTCGCCGGTGACAAGACCGGGTCCCCTGGCCAGCCGCGAGCAAGGTCGTTGCGCTGTTCAAGCTGATTCCCGCGGCGGCGGCCAGCGCCTGAACCGGGCCGACCGGCGCTTTCGCCGGTCAACCTTAATCACGCGCTTATGTCGCGAACCCTACGATGGGCGACCTGTTCAGGCCGCCTTGTCGCTGTCGTCGTCCTTGAACAGCTCGTCCTTGGAGACCTTCTTCTCGGTCACGTTGGCGAGCTCGAGGATGAAGTCGACGACCTTGTCCTCGTAGATCGGCGCGCGCAGCTGCGCGAGCGCCTGCGGGTTGTTGCGATAGAAGTCCCAGACCTCCTTCTCGCGGCCCGGCATCGAGCGCGC
This sequence comes from Bradyrhizobium sp. SZCCHNR1098, assembly GCF_032489375.1. Classification (NCBI taxonomy): domain Bacteria; kingdom Pseudomonadati; phylum Pseudomonadota; class Alphaproteobacteria; order Hyphomicrobiales; family Nitrobacteraceae; genus Bradyrhizobium; species Bradyrhizobium sp. SZCCHNR1098. The sequence goes on along the minus strand of NZ_JAUEXY010000007.1, from coordinate 49,309 downwards.
GCGCTCCATCACGGCGCGGCCGACCTCGTCGTCGGTCACGGTGATCTTGTTCTTCTCGCCGATCTCCGACAGCACGAGGCCGAGACGGACGCGGCGGTCGGCGATGGTGCGGTACTCCTCCTTCGCCTTGTCCTCGGTGGTGTTCTCGTCGGCGAAGGTCTTGCCGCTGGAGTCCATCTCGGCCTTGACCGAGTTCCACATCAGGTTGAACTCCTCGTCGATCAGCGACGGCGGCGCATCGAACTTGTGGGTCTCGTCGAGACGGTCGAGCAGCGCGCGCTTGACACGTTGGCGGGTCGCCTGGCTGAACTCGCCGGCGAGGCGGTCGCGCATCAGCTGCTTCAGCTTGTCGAGCGACTCGAGGCCGAGCGTCTTGGCGAACTCATCGTCCACCACCTTGTCCTCCGGAGCCTCGACCGCGGTCGCCGTGGTCTCGAACTCCGCGGCCTTCCCCGCGAGCTCGTTGTTGAGATAGTTGGTCGGGAACGTCACCTTGAGCGTACGGGTCTCACCGACGCCGATCCCGATCAGTTGGTCCTCGAAGCCGGGAATGAAGGTGTTCGAGCCGATCACGACATCGATGCCCTCGCCGGTGCCGCCCTCGAAGGCGACGCCATCGATCGTGCCCTTGAAGTTGATCTTCACCCGGTCGCCGCTCTCGGCCTTCGCGCCCTCCGCCTTCGCGGCGTAGCTGCGGTTGGCATCGGCCAGGCGCTTGATCGCCTCGTCGACATCGGCGTCGGTGATGTCGGCCACGGGCTTCTCGACCGAGAAGGTCTTGAAGTCGGCTAGCGCAATCGCCGGCACGACCTCGACGGCCACGGTGTAGGTCAGGTCGGACTGGCCAGCGAGGATCTTCTCGACCTCGGCCTCCTCCGTCGGCATCGTCACCTTCGGCTCGGTGGCGAGGCGGAACCCGCGCTCGGTGAAGATCTGCGTGTTGGTGTCGCGGATGGTCTGGTCGATGGTCTCGGCCATGACCGACTTGCCATAGATCTTCTTCAGATGCGCCACCGGCACCTTGCCGGGGCGGAAGCCGTTGATGCGGACCTTGTCCTTGAGATCGACCAGCTTGGCATCCGCCTTGGCGTCGAGATCCGCCGCCGGAACGCTGATCTGGAACTCGTGCTTCAAGCCTTCCGACAAGGTTTCTGTGACCTGCATGGCGTCAATCTTCTTCCGCTTCGGTCCGAACCCTTGCGATCCGGACACATCTGACTCAATTGTGGACGACGCGCGGCAAAGGCTTTGCGCCGGTGGGATCGGCGGCCCCGCTTCTCTTTGCGAGACAACGGGTTCGCCGGTAAAACTTGGGGCAAACGCCGGAGAAGCGCTTGGTGCGGGCGGAGGGACTCGAACCCCCACAACTTTCGTCACTGGAACCTAAATCCAGCGCGTCTACCAGTTCCGCCACGCCCGCGTGAACTGCATCGATAGCCCGGCCGCGGTGCCGCGGGCGGCGCGGCTTATACCACGCACGAAACCGTCCGCAGCAAAAAAATGGGCTGTCGAAAGCACCACCGGCAGGCCGATCGACCGTGTCGCACGCACAGATAAGGGAAAACAACATGATCCGCATCCCCCTCATCGCACGATGTTTTGTCGCATGACGGAACCGTCCGAGGGGCTCAGCCGCCGTGCCCTGCTCGGCGGCCTCGCCGCAGCCGGCGCGGCCTCGTTTGCTCGCCCGGCTCCGGCCGCTGGCCGAATCTCGGTTTCCTTGGACGCTCGCGGCGAATCTCTCGCGCTGGGCCCGGGACATTCACCGAGCCCGCTATGGCGGTTGGCTGCACCGGCTCCGGTGATCCGGCTCGCACGCGGCACGGCGCTCGATCTGGACCTTTCGAATGGCCTTTCGATCCCGGCCGCGCTGTCCAGCCGCGGCCTCACTTTACCCGCCCCGCTGCTGGCGCAGCCAGAGATCGGCCCCGGCGGCCGGGCCACCATTCCAGCCTTGGCGTCGCGCGCCGGGACCGGCCTGCTCGACCTGCGGCTGCTCGCCGACGCCGTGCCGATCCGGCCACTGCCTGTCATCGTCGACGAAGCCGAGACGGTAACTGTCGACCACGACGAAATTCTCTTGGTCGAGGACTTCAGGCTCGAGGCGGACGGAACCGCGGTTGCGCCACGAACCGAGGCGAGAGACGCCGCCCCCCTTTACACCGTCAATGGGCACATCCAGCCGGAGATCGCGCTGCGAACCCATGCGCGGGTCAGGTTGAGGTTCATCAATGGCTGTCAACGCGCTCTGATCGCGATCAAAATCGCCGACCTCGACGCCGTCCGCGTGATGGCCATCGACGGCCAGCCGGCCGAGCCTTTCCTGGCTCGAAACGGCGCGGTGGTGCTGCCGCCCGGCGGCCGCACCGACGTCTTCCTCGACATGCCCGCCGCCAAGACAACGCTGGCCGTGCTGCTGCACGACGGCAGCAATGCGCGTCCCCTCGCCCGGCTGGTGGCGTCGAGCGAGCCGCCGCTCCGTGCCGCCCCGTTGCCGCCGGCGCCGCCTTTGCCTTCGAACGGTTTGCCGGAAAAGCTGGACCTGAGGACCGCCGCTCGGGCCGAGCTCACGCTCGACGGCGCCGGCTGGCAACCGCCCGCCGCGTTCAACGCCGCCGGCGCCCCCACCTTCCAGGCCAAGGCCGGCCAAGCGGTCGTGCTGGCATTGGCAAACAAGACCGCCGGCACCCATGTGGTCCACCTTCATGGCCAGCCGTTCCGGCTGCTCGACCGGCTCGACGATGGCTGGAAGCCCTATTGGCTCGACACGCTGGCGCTGGAGGCCGGCCAGGCCCAGCGCATTGCATTCCTTGCCGAGCAGTCCGGCCGGTTCCTGGTCGAAGGCATGGCGACGAACTGGGCGGCGCCGCGCCTGCTGCGGTGGTATGAGATCCGGTGAGGAAACGAACCTGAGGGAACAGTCCCCATGATCACTGCCGCCATCACCGGGGTCACGGCGCGTGCCGTGATCACGCCCATGAAGCGTCCCCTGCGCAACGCGTTCGGGATCATCGACTCCGGACCGCTGGTGCTGATCGACGTCGCAACCGATCAGGGGGTTACCGGCCATTCCTACCTGTTCGCTTACACCAGGCTCGCGTTGAAACCGCTGCTGCATCTGGTCGAGGAGATCGGCCGCGAGCTCAAAGGCCAAGCCCTGGTCCCGTTCGACCTGATGAAACTCATGGACGCCAAATTCCGCCTGCTCGGCTGGCAGGGTCTCGTCGGCATGGCCGTCTCGGGCCTCGACATGGCGTTCTGGGACGCGCTCGGTCGGCTCGCGGGCAAGCCCGTGGTCGAGCTGCTCGGCGGCACGGCGCGACCAATTCCGGCCTATGACAGCTATGGCGTGCTCGATGCCAAAGACGACGAGCGCACCTTGCGCACCGCGCGCGACGAGCACGGCTTCCGCGCCATCAAGACCAAGGGCGGTCATGGCGATCTCGCCACCGACGAAACGATGATCAAGGGCCTGCGCGCCCTGCTCGGCCCGGACATGGCGCTGATGCTCGACTTCAACCAGTCGCTCGATCCCACTGAAGCCACGCGCAGAATCACGCGCCTTGCTGCCTACGACCTGACCTGGATCGAGGAGCCGGTGCCGCAGGAAAACCTCTCCGGCCATGCCCGGGTGCGCGAGCGCTCGGAGATCCCGATCCAGGCCGGCGAGAACTGGTGGTTTCCGCGCGGCTTTGCCGAGGCGATCGCCGCCGGCGCCTCGGACTTCATCATGCCCGATTTGATGAAGGTCGGCGGCATCACCGGCTGGCTCAACGTCGCCGGGCAAGCCGATGCGGCCTCGATCCCGATGTCGAGCCACATCCTGCCAGAAGCGAGCGCGCATGTGCTGGCGGTGACGCCGACCGCGCATTGGCTTGAGGTGCTGGACTTTGCCGGCGCCATCCTCGCCGAGCCGCTGCAGGTCATCGACGGCAAGGTGACCGCGCGAGGTCCGGGTCTCGGCCTCGCCTGGAACGAGAGCGCGGTCGCGAAGTATCAGGTGACGTGACGGCGCGCCCGCGCTCACATTGTGTCGCGGGCGAAGCGCGCCACGACGAGATCGAGCAGGGCGCGCAGCCGCGCCAGCCGCTTGAGATCGCGGTGGTAGCCGACGAACGTATCGCGTCCCGGCGGCTCTTCGCCGAGGTCGATGCGGGAAATGCCGGGGGTGGCATCGCCGAGCGGACGTGGCAGCACGGCGACGCCGCGGCCGAGCGCGCACAGGCGCGCCTGAACGTCGCGGCTGTTGCTTCGGATGCCGACGCGTGCCCCCGGCAGCACGCGTGAGAGCCAGACCGCGTCGGGCATCCCGCCAAAACCGCTGTCCATCGTGATCAGGTCGTGGCCTTCGCCATCGCCGGGACGAGGCTGCGGCCGACCGGTCTGGAGATAGACGCCGTAGCGGATGTGGGTGAGCCGGCGCACGATCACGTCGGGCTCGTCGAACGACGCGATCCGGAAGGCAATGTCGGCCTCGCGCCGTGCCAGGCTGTAGACCCGCGCATCCGTCAACATCTCGACCATGACGCGGGGATGCGATTGCGCGAACTCCGCGACCACCGGCGACAGCATGTGCAGGCCGAACCAGTCCGAGCAGGCGATGCGCAGGGTGCCGTCGAGGCCCTGATCGCCGCCGCCGAGGTTGCGCCCGATCGAAAGCGTCTCCTCCTCGATCCGCTCGGCGTGGGCCAGGACCATGGCGCCTTCATCGGTCAGGACGAAACCCGTGGTCGTGCGCTGGAACAGCGTCTGGCCGACACTCCGCTCCAGCGCCCGCAACCGACGGCCGACCGTCGGCTGGCTCTGCCCGATCCGCCGGCCGGCGGCGCCCAGGGTGCCCTCGCGCGCAACTGCCAGGAAGACCTGCAGATCGCTCCAATCCATCTCGGCACCACCCATTCATTTTTGAATGAGACAATATCAAATAACGCCATTTCCAAACACTTTCGACGTCGCCACACAAGACCCAACAGCAACGAGGTGTTGTGATGGCCTTCAATCAATCGATGCGCGCCGTGGTCTTGGACGAGGTGGACGGGCCGTTTCGGATCGCTGAGGTGCCGCGCCCCAGTCCCGGCCCGGGCGAGGTGCTGGTCCGCGTCGCGGCCAGCGGTCTCAATCCGCTCGACTTGAAGATTCGCGCAGGCAAAGCTGCGCATGCGAGGCATCCTCTGCCCGCCGTGCTCGGCATCGATCTCGCGGGAACGGTGGAGCGGGTCGGCTCCGGCGTCACCGGCTTCAAGGCCGGCGACGAGGTCTACGGCATGACCGGCGGTGTCGGCGGCATCCAGGGATCGCTCGCCGAATTCGCCGCCGTCGATGCCCGGCTGATTGCGCACAAGCCGACGCGGCTCGGCATGCGCGAGGCCGCCGCCCTGCCCCTGATCACCATCACGGCCTGGGAAGGACTGGTCGACCGCGCCGCCATAAGCCGCGGCCAGACGGTTCTGGTCCAGGGTGGCGGCGGCGTGGGACGTGTCGCGGCACAGCTTGCACGGGCGCGCGGCGCCGAGGTGTTCGTGGTCGCCTCGGCCGAACGGCGCGCGGAACTCAGCGCGCTCGGCGTCACCCCGATCGACCGTCACACGACGAGCGTCGATCAGTATGTCCGAGAGTATGCGGCCGGACGCGGCTTCGACGTCGTCTATGACACCGCTGGCGGTGCGGCGCTCGACGCCTCGTTCCATGCGGTCGCCCGCTTCGGCCATGTCGTGAGCGCCCTCGGCTGGGGCAGTCATGCGCTGGCGCCCCTGTCATTCAAGGCCGCCAGCTATTCGGGCGTGTTCACGCTGTTGCCGCTGTTGACCGGTGAAGGCCGCGAGCATCACGGCTTCATCCTCGCCCAGGCCGCCAAGCTCGCGGACGCGGGTCACCTCGCACCACGCATGGACGAGCGCCGCTTCTCACGCTCCGAGGTCGACGCCGCCTATGCCGCGCTCGCGGGCGGCGCGACCGGCAAGATCGTCGTCGAGCTCGAGTGACGGCGCGGCATCAGTAGTCGACGCCGAACCGATCGAAGAGGCGCCTGAACACGGCCGGCAGGGTCTCGGTGAGATCCTCCGCGATCAGGCCGGGGCCGGCCTCGTTGCCGGCCTCGCCATGCATCCAGACGCCGATGGTGGCGGCTTCGAACGCCGGCACGCCTTGCCCCAATAGCCCCGCGATGATGCCGGCGAGCACGTCGCCGGCGCCGGCGGTGGCGAGCCAGGGCGGCGCATTGGCGGCGATCGCGGCGCGGCCGTCGGGCGCGGCCACCGTTGTGTCGGCGCCCTTCAATAGCACCACGGCGCCACAGCGCGCGGCGGCCGCGCGGACGCGCTCCAGCTTGGAGCGGCCGGGATGCTTGTTGCTGAGATCCGAGAACAGGCGCGGGAATTCGCCCTCGTGCGGCGTCAGCACGATCTGCGCGTCGGCCATCGCCCTGATCTGCTCGAACAGCCGCTCCGGCGCATCGGCGAAGCTCGTCAATGCGTCTGCATCGAGCACGAGATGACGCTGCGCCGACAGCGCGGTGAAGACGAGGTCGCGCGTGCGCTCATTGACGCCCGTTCCGGGCCCGATGATGCAGGTGTTGTAACGCTTGTCGCCGAGCAGCTCGCCGAACTCGATCGCGGTGTCGGCGGCGCGCACCATCACCGCCGTCAGCGCCGCCGCATTGACCGCGAGCGCATCGCGCGGCGAGGCCAGCGTGACCAGACCGGCGCCGGCCCGCAACGCGGCGCGCGCGGCCATCCGCGCCGCGCCTGTCGCGGCGACGTCGCCAGACATCGCGAGCACATGGCCACGCGCGTATTTGTGGCCGTCGATAACAGGCACGGGAAAGCGGCCCTGCCAGAGTTCGGGTTCGTTCTCGAAGGCCTGCGGCCTGATCTCAGCGAGCACCTGGGGATCGATGCCGATGTCGGCGAGCCGGACGCGCCCGCAATGCTGGCGGCCCGGCAGCAGCAGGTGCGCTGGCTTCTTGCGGAAGAAGGTCACCGTCTCGGTGGCGCGGACCGCAATGCCCATCACCGCAGCCGTGGTGCCGTTGATGCCGCTCGGCAGGTCGACGGCGAGCACCGGCGCGCCATTGCCGTTGATCGCTGCGATGACGTCATGGGGCTCGCCGGTGACGGGCCGGCTAAGACCGGCGCCGAATAGCGCGTCGATGATCAGCGCCGGCTTGCCGATCGCCTGCGGCGTGAACGGCAGCACCGGAAACTTCCAGCCCTTGGCGGCGGAGGCCGCATCGCCATGCAGCGCGTCGCGCTCGCACATCAGGATGACCGACACGTCCCTGCCCTGCGCGGCGAGCTCGGCCGCGGCAACGAAGCCGTCGCCGCCATTGTTGCCCGGCCCGCACACGACCACGATCGGCCCGGTCTCGACCAGGTCCATGGCCGCCTCGGCCACCGCCTGTCCGGCACTCAGCATCAGCGAAAAGCCCGGCGTGCCGGCCGCGATCGTCAGCCGGTCGGCGCGCTCCATTTCGCTCGTGGTCAAGATTTCCATAAACCGCTCTCGTCTCCAGCCGCCGTCTTGCGCCGGCAGCCTGATGTCGTCCCCATGGCCTCGCAGGGGACGTCGGCGCCCCGTTCCTCGGAGCCGGTGCGCGCGAATCCCGCGCTTCCTATTGCCGCGCCGGCCCGCAACTTCCAAGGGCGCTGCACATCTGGCAAGGCGCGACGAAACCCGGCACGTCGCCTTTTCCCTGGGCATTTCGGACAGCGCCCGGCTCCGCCGTCAAGACCTGCACAACGTTTGATCTGTTTGCCTAATCTCAAGGCTCCGGTATTCTAGACGTTCCTTGAGGGAATCGTCGGGTGCTCGTGAAATGCCTGATTATCGGCTCGATTTGGGCCCGTTAACGACTTGGCATAGACCCTGCTTTTGTGGAGCCACTTCGGCACGGGGCAAGTCGGGCAGTCAATCACCGGGCCTCCGCCGGAGAGTGTCGGGCCCGGTAACGAAATGATCGAACGACCTGCGCGTGCGCGCAGCCTGACGATGACCCACCTGTTGTTTATAGCGGAATGCCCGGGAGGCGCTCAGTGAAGAAGATCGAAGCCATCATCAAGCCGTTCAAGCTCGACGAGGTGAAGGAGGCGCTTCAGGAAGTGGGACTTCAGGGCATCACCGTCACCGAAGCGAAGGGTTTCGGCCGGCAAAAAGGCCATGCCGAGCTCTACCGGGGCGCCGAATACATCGTCGATTTCCTGCCCAAGGTGAAGATCGAGATCGTGATCGGCGACGACCTGGTCGAGCGCGCGATCGAGGCAATCCGCCGCGCTGCCCAGACCGGCCGCATCGGCGACGGCAAGATCTTCGTGTCCAACATCGAGGAAGCCATCCGCATCCGAACCGGAGAATCCGGGCTGGACGCGATCTAGCCCGACCGCAGGCCTGGAACGGACCGTCCGCTCCAGGCCCCGCACGGAACGTTTGCTGCGCCAGCAGCCCCTATGGCAGCTCAAGTGTCCTCTGCGAGGCGCTTGCACGCGGCCGTTTTGCCGTTTCCGATGTTGTCTTGGCCCCCGCACGAGGCTATGGAGCATGACCCGCGGACGCCGTCCCGCGCCGGGCCGTGACGTTATAAGCCAAGAGGGGTATTCATGAAGACCGCCAAGGACGTCTTGAAAGCAATCAAAGACAACGACGTCAAATACGTCGACCTCCGCTTCACCGACCCGCGGGGCAAGTGGCAGCACGTCACCTTCGACGTCAGCATGATCGACGAAGACATTTTTGCCGAAGGCACGATGTTCGACGGCTCCTCGATCGCCGGCTGGAAGGCGATCAATGAATCCGACATGTGCCTGATGCCCGACCCGGTGACCGCGACGATCGATCCGTTCTTCGCCGAAACGACCATGATCATCACCTGCGACGTGCTCGAGCCGACCACCGGCGAGCCGTACAACCGTGATCCCCGCGGCATCGCCAAGAAGGCCGAGGCGATGGTGAAGTCGATGGGCGTGGGCGACAGCGTGTTCGTCGGTCCCGAAGCCGAGTTCTTCGTGTTCGACGACGTGCGCTACAGCTCCTCGCCCTACAACACCGGCTTCCGCCTCGACTCCTCGGAGCTGCCGACCAATTCCGACACCGAGTATGAGGGCGGCAATCTCGGCCACCGCATCCGCACCAAGGCCGGCTACTTCCCGGTGCCGCCGCAGGACTCGGTGCAGGACATGCGCTCGGAGATGCTCGGCGCCATGGCCCGCATGGGCGTCAAGGTCGAGAAGCACCACCACGAGGTCGCTTCCGCCCAGCACGAGCTCGGCATGAAGTTCGACACGCTGACGCTGATGGCCGACCAGATGCAGATCTACAAGTACTGCATCCACCAGGTCGCGCACATCTACGGCAAGACCGCCACCTTCATGCCGAAGCCGGTCTATGGCGACAACGGTTCGGGCATGCACGTCCACCAGTCGATCTGGAAGGACGGCAAGCCGGTGTTCGCGGGCAACAAGTATTCCGACCTGTCGGAGACCTGCCTGTCCTACATCGCCGGCATCATCAAGCACGCCAAGGCCATCAACGCCTTCACCAACCCGTCGACCAACTCCTACAAGCGTCTGGTCCCGGGCTATGAGGCGCCGGTGCTGCTCGCCTACTCCGCGCGCAACCGCTCGGCGTCCTGCCGCATCCCCTACACCTCCTCGCCGAAGGCCAAGCGCGTCGAGGTCCGCTTCCCCGATCCGCTCGCCAACCCCTATCTCGGCTTTGCCGCGATGCTGATGGCCGGCCTCGACGGCATCAAGAACAAGCTCGATCCGGGCCCGGCGATGGACAAGGACCTCTACGACCTGCCGAAGGAAGAGCTGAAGCAGATCCCGACCGTCTGCGGCTCGCTCCGTGAGGCGCTCGAGAACCTCGACAAGGACCGCGCCTTCCTGAAGGCCGGCGGCGTGTTCGACGACGACTTCATCGACAGCTACATCGCGCTGAAGATGACCGAGGTCGAGCGCTTCGAAATGACCCCGCACCCGGTCGAGTTCGACATGTACTACTCGGGCTAAGGCCCGATAAGATCGGCGGATGACGACACCAGGGCGCCCCTTGCGGGGCGGCCTTTTCGTTGGTGTCGCAGTGCCGTGCTGGCGAATGCCAAGGCCGGCATGAGCGCCAGAACGGCGGTACGACATTCCGCCCAATGACGAATAGGGACAGGCGCAAGGAATAGATCGGGCCGGAATGAGTTTCTATCCCTGTGATCCACATGCATTGGGAGATTTCGAATGACCAAGCTTTCGATCTCGCGCCTCTTCCTGACCGCCGCAATCTCACTCGCGGCGATCTCGTCCGCCAGCGCGGCGCCTCCAACCAAGAGCGGCAGCAGCACGAAGGGCGACATCCTCACCGACAACAAGGGCATGACGCTCTACACGTTCGACAAGGACGTCGACGGCAAATCAGCCTGCAACGGTCCCTGCGCGACCAACTGGCCGGTCCTGAAAGCCGAAGCCAGCGACAAGGCCGACGCCAACTACACCATCATCACCCGGGACGACGGCTCCAGGCAGTGGGCTTACAAGGGCAAGCCGCTCTACACCTTCGCCAAGGATCAGAAGCCCGGCGACATCACAGGCGACGGCTTCCTGAACAACGCCTGGCATCTCGCAAAGCCCTGATCGCAGCCGCGCTCTCGCCACGCTTGGCCTGCGCCATCTGCTATGCTTCAGCGTGCTTCAGAATGACTCGCCCGAAAACCGCGGCCGGTCTCATAGATGAGGCACGCGAGGCGTATTGAGGCGCACTTGCGCGGCGCAGCAGGCTCTTGGCGGAGTCCTCGACAAACACCGGCGAGGCGCAGGTGATCGGCCCGTCGGCCGTCGTTGCCGTTTGCGCCGAAGCCGGCGTGGCGAGCAGCATCCACAAAATGATCGTTCGACGCATGCTCGTCTTCACCAAGCCTGCACCCGTAGAGACATCACTTCGCAGCGAAATTGACGACGATCTCGGTGACGACGGGTGCGAGCTTCTTGAGCGCCGGATTTTCGGAAGAGATCTTCACGCCCTCACCCAGAAGCGCCCTGGGCACGAGTTTGTCGGTGCTGAAACGCAGCGTCACAGAGCAGCCGCCCGGCAGCTTGCGGCCCAATGCACCATTCTTGAAGTCGGTGACGTAGCCGCCATAGTCCCAGTCGAATCCTAAGATCACGAACGGCTTGCCGTTGGCCTTCTGGACCGCTGCGAGGCTCGCACCGATGGTGACGCCGGCCACGCTCCAGCGGCTCGTCTTGGCCACATCGCGCAAGCTGAGCCCGGACACCGTCGCGGTCTTGTCCTGGATGAAGCCGACCTCGATGCGCCGGTCCATCGCCCGCGGAAACAGCACGAGGCCCCTATATGTCTCGCCCTCGGCGCCGGGCAGGTCCTGCACCACCGCCTCGCCGCCATAGCGCTGCTGAATGCTCTTCGCGGTGTCGGTCGCCGCCACCGGCAGCGTGCAGGTGATTGGCCCCTCGATGGGCGGCGCGGTCTGAGCCAAAACAGGAGTGCCGACCAGCAGTCGTGATCAGGACGTGGCGCATCCAGGACCCTTCATCAGGAGACATCGCGAGGTGACCCAACAGCTTGGTCTGGCCCTGCCCGACCCAGGTTCAGCTCCCTGGTCAGGAGGACAGTTGCCGCTTCCTCACCGCCTCCCCGAAAGCCTCGAACAGTTTGCGGTTGATCGGGTTCTTCTGCGGGTCATATTCGGCGTGCCATTGCACGCCCAGCGCAAAGCTCGGCGCGTCGGCGATGCGAATGGCCTCGATGGTGCCGTCCTCGGCGATGCCCTCGATCACGACGCGGGCGCCCGGCTCCAGGATGCCCTGACCATGCAGCGAATTGACCTTGATAATGTCGCAGCCGAGGATGCCGGCGAAGGCGCCGCCCGGCGTCAGCTTGACCTCGTGGCGATCGGCGAAGATGACGGTCGGATCGGGATGGATCTCGCCGTTCTCCAGCCGGGGCATGCGATGATTCATGCGGCCGGGAATCTCGCGGATCTCCGGATGCAGCGAGCCGCCGAAGGCGACGTTCATCTCCTGGAGGCCGCGGCAGATGCCGAACAGCGGAATGCCTCTGGAGACGCAGGCCTCCGACAGCTGCAGCGCGACCTCGTCGCGGTGGATGTCGTAGGGCTCGTGCTTGAGGCTCGGCTCGGTGTTGAAACGGGTCGGATGCACGTTGGCGCGGGCGCCGGTCAGCACCACGCCATCGACGACATCGAGCAGCGCGGCGATGTCGGTGATCTCGGGAACGCCGGCAAACATCAGCGGCAGCGCGCCCGCGACCTCGGCCACGGCGCTCAGGTTGCGCTCGCCCACCATCTGCACGGTGAACCTATTCTCGACGCGATGGCTGTTGCCGATCACGCCGACCACCGGACGTTTCATTGCTTTCGTTTCTCTCCCTTTTGTCCGGCCTTCGGCTGCCGCATCCGCCAGTCCGGCAGGCACAAATCATGCCTGCGTCGCACGGCAGGATCAACATATGGCCACGCGGGTCCCCAATGCCAATTCCGGACACCCCCGCAAGCGTCCTGCAGCGCCCCGCTTCCTCAAGCCTGCGCTTGATCCGCCAGCCGTTTTCGCCAATGTGTGGGGGCCGATCAGCACAGAGGACGCCTCATGACCGCCCCCGCCGACCCGCGCCTCCAGGCCCGCAGCGACCTGGCCTGGGCCATTGCCGTGGGCGGCATCGGGGTAACCCTGTTCATGGCCGGCATGGCCTTCACCTGGTATTACGCGGCTGCGATCTTCCTGTTGTTCGCGGGCATGCTGCTCGGCGTCGCGCTCAACGCGATGACCAGCCTGCTCGGCCGCGTCCTGCCCTGGCCGCATCCGGCGCGGCTCGTCATCGTCTGCTTGGCCCTCGCGGCCGTGCTCGTCGGCATCGTCTTCCTCGGCGGCACCACCATCGCGGACCAGGCCAAGGTGCTGAGCGATACGATCAAGTCGCAGCTCGGCAACATCAAGGGCTTCCTCGACCGCAACGGCATCGACACCAGCTTCTTCGACTTCAACGCCGCGAGCACGGCCACTGCCGCGCCTGATGGCGGCTCGACCACACCGACCCAGACGCCGTCCCATGGCCTGCCGGGCGGCCTGCCCTCGCCGAGCGCGCTGGCCTCCTCCGGCGGCGCCATCGTCAGCCAGACCTTCAAGCTGCTGCTGGGCACCGTCAGCGCCGTCGGCAACTTCTTCATCGTCCTGTTCCTGGGACTCGCCTTCGCGGCCCAGCCGGCCGTCTACCGCAGCGGATTGCTTTTCCTGGCGCCGGCGAAGTACCGCGACCAGGCCACCGTGATCGTGGACCGCATCAGCTATACGCTGGAGCGCTGGCTGATCGCCCAGATCACGACGATGTTCGCGGTCTTCCTCGTCACCTGGATCGGCCTCGCCATCATCGGCGTGCAGAGCTCGTTCATCCTGGGCATCCAGGCCGGCCTGTTGGCCTTCATTCCGACCGTCGGCGCGATCATCGCCGGCGTCATCGTGGTGCTGGCGAGCCTCGCCTCGGGCTGGGTCGCGGCCGTCTCTGCCTTCGTGCTGTTCCTCGGCGTGCACGCGATGGAGAGCTATGTGCTGACGCCCTTGATCCAGCGCCAGGCGCTGGACATCCCGCCGGCCACGCTGTTTGCGTTCCAGATCCTGCTCGGCATCGTGTTCGGCGTCTGGGGCCTGACCCTGGCGCTGCCGCTGATGGCGATCGCCAAGGTCATGATCGACTATTTCAAGAGCGACCGCCGCACCGAGGACGCCGCGGCCGCGATCTGAGAGATCGGTTGTGGCGGTTCAGCCGGCCGGCATCGCGGTCTCGACGAGCTTGGCCCAATAGCTGATCCCGTGCGGGATCACGTCGTCGTTGAAATCATACTCGGGGTGATGCACGCCGGCCCCATCGCCGATGCCCATGAAGACGAACGCGCCGGGCCGCGCCTGCAGCATGTAGGCGAAATCCTCGCCGCCGAGCCGGGGCGGCATATCGGTGATGACCTTTTCCGGCCCGACGACGCTGCGCGCCACGTCGGCTGCGAACGCGGTCTGCTCCGCGTGATTGATGACGACCGGATAGCCCCATTCATAGTCGATCTCCGCCTCGACGCCCATCCCGCTCGCGAGCGCCGTCACGAGGCCCTTGAAGCGCTCGTCCATCAAGCGGCGGATGTCCTCGTCGAGCGTGCGCACGGTGCCGCCGATGATTGCGGTCTGCGGAATGATGTTGTCGGCGGTCGTCCCCGCGTGAAAGCGCGTGATCGACAGCACCGCGCTTTCGACCGGATCGACGTTGCGCGCCACGATCGTCTGCAGCGCGGTCACGATCTGCGCGCCGGCGATGATCGGATCGACGCATTTGTTCGGCCGCGCGGCATGGCCGCCGAGGCCCTTCAGGCGCACCTCGAAGGTGTCGGCGGCGGCCATCACGGCGCCGGTGCGCGTCGCGACAGTCCCGAGCGGCAGACCCGGCGCGTTGTGCAGGCCGTAGACCTCCTCGATGCCGAAGCGCTCCATCAGGCCGTCCTCGACCATGGCACGGCCACCGGCCCCGCCCTCCTCGGCCGGCTGAAAGATGACGATGGCCGTGCCGGCGAAGTTGCGCGTCTCGGCGAGATAGCGCGCCGCGCCCAGCAGCATCGCGGTGTGGCCGTCATGGCCGCAGGCGTGCATCCGGCCCGGAATGGTGGACTTGTGCGGGACGTCGCTGATCTCCTGCAGCGGCAGCGCGTCCATGTCGGCACGCAGGCCGATCACACGCTGCGACGGCTCGCGCCCGCGGATGACGCCGACGACGCCGGTCCTGCCGATACCGCTGACGACCTCGTCGACACCGAACGAGGCCAGCAGCTCGGCGACACGCGCGGCCGTCCGATGCACCTCGTAGAGCAGCTCGGGATGCTGGTGGAAATCGCGGCGCCAGACCTTGGCGTCTTCCGCCAGCTCGGCGGCGCGGTTGATGATCGGCATGACGGAGTTCCAGAAAATGAGGAGCGCGCCATGGCGACGCGCATGTCATCTCATTGCATGTCGAGCCGCAGCAAAAGACAAGCCACATTCGCTCATGCGATGCTGCGCAGGCTGCATTGCCGCAGCGATGCGGCCGCTCGAAATGCCTGAGCTGATCCTGCCTATGATCGAAGACCGCTCAGCTCGCGCGCGAGGTTGGCCCGCGCCTTCTGGTCGAGGGCAGCGGCAAAGCCCGCATCCGGATAGATCACGGGGCGCCCCGCGAACCGCTCCAGCACGGCCGCGCGCCCGGCGCGGTAGGCGTCGTCCGGCACGTGCGCATATTCGCGCCGGATCGCATCCGCATAGGCGTCGTAGCCGGCCTCATCGGTGCCGAGAATGGCCAGATCGATCGAGACGAGCAGCGCGCCCAGCCGATCGCCGGGCGCGACATCGTGCGTCCGGGTCAGCCGGATCAGGCGTCCGACCTCGTCGCGCAGCTCGGGCGCGACGTGACGCTCGGCAAGGATGGCGCTCTGCTCCTCGTTGTCGGAGCGCGTGGGATCATACACGACGTCGTGCCACCAGATCGCGAGGGTCAGGATCTCGCGGTCGCGGACGCTGAGGTCCGCGACGCGATCGAGCTGGGCCAGGCAGTCCCGGACGTGGCGAAGATCATGGTAGTGCCGTCCGGCGGCAGCGTAGGCTTCGACCAGATCGTCATGCGTCATGATGGTGTTCCGCGGCGAGCAGCGCTGGCGCGGCCTCAGCCGGCCGAAGTCAGCACCGTCTCGGTGTGCTCGACATCCGGAGGACTGGCGAAATACTGCCCGACCAGGCCGCGCCATTCGGTGAAGTTCTCCGAGCCGCGGAAATCGACCGTGTGGTTTTCGAGCGTCTCCCACTTCACCATCAGGCGGTAGCGCTGCGGCTTCTCGATCGATTTGTGCAGCTCGAAGCCGTGAAAGCCCTTGGAGCGGCCGAAAGCAGCGCGTGCTTTCGCGACCGCGGCCTCGAAATCCTTCTCCGTGCCCGGCTTGACGTCGATCTGGGCGATTTCCGTGATCATGTTCTGTCGGCCTCCCCTGGTGTGGGCCGCTTGTCTAGCCCAGACATCGGGAGAGCGAAAGCCGCGCCTCAGCTGGACAACACCGCCTGTCCCGACTGCGGCAGGCTGGCAGCGGCGCGCTGGCGGCGGTAGCGGTCGAGAGACAGTGGCAGCTCCGCCGACGCTTCGACCCGGTTGCGCCCGGAACGCTTGGCCTTGTAGAGCGCGGTATCGGCGGCCGCGAGCAGCACGTCGAGATCGGTCCCGCCCGGCCCGCCGGCGACGCCGATGCTGACGGTGGTGTCCACCGGCTTGTCCTCGCACACCACGCCGGAGGCCGCGAACGCCTCACGGACACGCTCGGCGGCGACCATGGCCTCTTCGATCGAACAGGGCAAAAGTGCTGCGAACTCCTCGCCACCGATCCGCCCCGAGAGATCGGTGAGGCGCAGATTGTTGACCACGACGTTTGCGAACAGCTTCAGGACCTCGTCGCCCTCGGCGTGGCCGAAGCGGTCGTTGATCGACTTGAAATGATCGATGTCGAAGATCAGCACGCTGACCGGGCGCTGCTCGCGCGCCTCGCGCTCGATGAGCTGCGCGGAGGACTCGGCAAAGCCGCGGCGGTTGAGCAGGCCCGTCAGCGGGTCGGTGGTCGCCGCGCGCTTGTGGGCGCTGACGATGCGCTCTGACACCAGCATGAAGATCACGAACACGGTGCCGACCGCATAGAGCACGAGCTCGATCGAAAAGATCGTGACCCAGGCCGCGGCGAAGGCGCCGTCGGAATCGCGCAGCATGTTGCCGAGCAGGATCGGCAGCATCAGGACGAAGCCGTGCATCACCGGCACGATCAGCGCCGGCCAGCGCTTGTGCAAGGTCCGCCGCCGCTCCTGCCACAGCTCGGCCGCGGTCAGCATGGCGTAGATCACGACGATCGCGGCGCCGATCGTCAGCCGCAGCGCCTGCGCCGACGCATCGAGCAGCATGCCGCTGGCGATCCAGACCGTCGCGCCGAGCACGAGCCCAAGCACGCTCGGCGGCTTGCCGTGGAACACGCGCGCGGCATTCCACACCATGGCGGTGGCGATCAGACCGATGGAGCTCAGGAACAGCGACACCACCTCACCATAGAGCTCGCCGATCAGCGTCCACAGCGCGATCGCGACGGCGCCGAGAATATAGGCCGCCCCCCACCAGCGCAGCGCCGGCGTGTTCTCCTGTCGACCGAAATGGAGCAACATGGCGCCAAGCAGCGCCGCGACCATGGTCGCTACGATGTCGAGCGTCATGCTATCAAGCGCCATCGATCACCTCGGTTGCTGCGGCGGCGCGGGAAGTCAGGGTTAGCGCGGCCTTATCGCGATCAACCTAGCGGGCGGTTTGTTGGAAAGAGGTTTGCCTGGGATGCCAAGTTTTCTCGAAAAGCCCGGCGCAACTCGTCAACAAATTGTTGCGCAAGAAATCTGCAAACAGGATTCAAAAATGCCGAGGCAATCCGCGCGACCGCCCGCCCAGATTGCACACGGCACACACCCCTTCATTGATAGTTGTGCGCCCTCGCGTGCGGAATCAATGGTTTCCCGTCCTGCGGCGAACACTCATCGAAACGATAAGAAACCTTCTCAAATTTGAGATCATCTCTCCCTAACACGTCCCGACCGCGGCGCGATCCGCCGCTCGAGGTGGGGACGAGGATGTCTTTCGACGACGATTCATCGAACAACAAGCCGGCCGCAGGCCATCATCCGTCGCGCGGTCCGGAGCCGGTGCAGGGCGTGGACCGCCGCACGCTGCTGCGCAACGCGATGGGCGTTTCGGCGCTCGGCCTCGGCGCCAGCCTGCTGCCCGGCCAGGCGGCGCACGCGCATTGGCGCATGCATCATCACCACCATCACGTCACGACCAGTTTCGCGCTCGCCGTCCTTCCCGATACGCAGTTCTACTCGCGCTATGCAACGTCGGAAGAAGGCCAGGCCTATCAGCGCCAGTATGGCAGCACGCCCTATCCGGCGCAGACGCAGTTCATCGTCGACAACGCCGCGAAGTATCACATCCCGTTCACGATCCATCTCGGCGACGTCGTCGACCAGTCCAAGCATCCGCAGCAATGGGCGGTCGCCGACGCCGCGATGAAGCTGCTCGAGAACGCCGGCCGGCCCTATTCGGTGCTCGCCGGCAATCACGACGTGCTGTCGGCGCTGGAGTTCGAAAGCGCGACAAGCCAGAGCGCGGGCACAGATGCGCAGCGCGGCTCATCCGAGCCCTATCTCTCATGGTTTCCGACCAGCCGCGCGGCGAAGCAGCGGACCTTCCTGGAGCGCCATCCGAGCGGCTGGCACGAGGCGCATGTGTTCCACGCCTGCGGCGTCAGCTTCATGGTGCTGTCGCTGTCCTGGCGCGCCTCGGATGATGCCATCGCCTGGGCGCGCAGCATGATCGCGCGCCATCCGATGCTGCCGGTCATCCTCGCCAATCACCAGTTGCTCAACATCGCCAATGACGGCACGAGCCCGCTCGAGGTCGCCTACGGCCAGTATCTCTGGGACAAGCTGATCCGCAGCAACGACCAGATCTTCATGACCCTCAACGGCCATTATCATGGCGGCGCGCTGCTGACGAAGATCAACGACTTCCACAATCCGGTCCACCAGATGGTGGTCGACTATCAGATGGCCTATCAGGGCGGCAACGGCCTGATGCGGCTCTACGAGTTCGACTTCACCCGCAACAAGATCGACGTCGCCTCGTTCTCACCGTGGGTGGTCGCGAAGCCGAAGGACAGCCTCAAGCAGTTCGACCGCGCCTGGCTGACCGAGGACAATCACGAGTTCACCATTCCCATCGACTTCCGCCGCCGCTTCGCCCGCTTCACCAATTTCTGCCATCTGCCGGCCTTCGCCGGCACGCCGATCCTGCCGCGCGTCAAGCAGGATCTCTACGCCAACTACACCGAGGCGCCCGAGCCGGTGGTGGTGCCGCCGGCGAACGAGCAGGACTATCCGCTGATCGCCGAGACGGTTGCGCATTGGCGGATCGCCTCGTCGGCGATCGGCAGGGCGGTGGCCGCCGGCACTGCACTGCCGGACCTCACCGCCGCCAACCCGATGCAGCGCGCCTCGCTCGCGGGCGCCGCCCAGGTCGCCGACGTCGTCTTCACCGCCGACAAGCATCGCCTGTCCTCGGCGCCGGGCAGCATGCAGTTCCTCAACACGACCAAGCAGGGCGCCGGCCGCTTCAGCTGGTTCACGACCGCGGCCAACGCGCCGATCAACGCGGCAACGTTCGCATCCGGCTATACCGTCGAAGCCTTCATCAAGATCGATCCGAACTGGAAAGCCAGCGACCACGCCTGGTGCAACATCCTCACCCGCTTCGGCAACCGCGGCTGGCTGCCCGGCTATGCCGGCGGCGACCCGGAATCGCCGCCGATCCTGTTTGCGATCTCGAACCTGCGCGAGGTGCAGTGGGAGATCGCGCCGTCGAGTTCGACCCAGCAGCCGCAGACCGATTGGTCCGGCGAGATCATGCTGAACACCTGGTACCACCTCGCGATCGTCAACGATCCCAAGGACAATTCGACCGTGCTCTACATCGAGGGCGCGCCGGTCGTGCGCAGCGTCATCGGCGGCAACGGCCTCGCGAGCGTTGCGGCGAGCCAGCCCTGGGCACTCGGCTGCGGCTGGTGGGATCGCGCACCGTCGGACGGCTTCATCGGCAGCATCGGCGAGGTCCGCGTGGTGTCGAAGCCGCTGGCACCGAACCAATGGCTGACGGCGCGCCGCGCCAGCGCCTGATCCGCACAGGCTTCACGCAAAGCAAAACGGGCGCCCGCGAGGGCGCCCGTTCGTATTGGAGAGCAAGGGATCCGGCCGCAGCCGGAACCCGAGAGATCAGCGCTTCGAGAACTGGAAGGAGCGGCGGGCCTTGGCCTTGCCGTACTTCTTACGCTCGACGACGCGCGAGTCGCGGGTCAGGAAGCCGCCCTTCTTGAGGACGCCGCGCAGCTCCGGCTCGAAGTTCGTCAGCGCCTTGGACAGGCCGTGACGGACCGCACCGGCCTGGCCGGACAGGCCGCCGCCGGCGACCGTGCAGATCACGTCGTACTGGCCCTTGCGGGCGGCGACGACCATCGGCTGCTCGATCATCATACGCAGCACCGGACGAGCGAAGTAGACCTCGATGTCGCGGGTGTTGACGGTGACCTTGCCGGAGCCCGGCTTGATCCAGACGCGGGCGACCGCGTCCTTGCGCTTGCCGGTGGCATAGGCGCGGCCGAACTTGTCGACCTTCTTCTCATACTTCGGAGCGTCCGGAGCCGTGACGGCGCCCTTGAGCTGCGACAGCTGATCGAGAGACTGGATGCTTTCGGCCATCTTATGCGGCCCTCGTGTTCTTGCGGTTCAACTTGGCGATGTCGATCTTCTCGGGGTTCTGCGCCTCGTGCGGATGATCGGGTCCGCCATAAACACGCAGATTGCCCATCTGCACGCGGCCGAGCGGCCCGCGCGGGATCATGCGCTCGATGGCCTTCTCGATCACGCGCTCGGGGAAGCGACCCTCGAGGATCTGGCGCGCGGTGCGCTCCTTGACGTGACCGACATAGCCGGTGTGCTTGTAGTACACCTTCTGCTCGCGCTTGCGGCCGGTCAGGACGGCGTGCGCGGCATTGACGATGATGACGTTGTCGCCGCAGTCGACGTGCGGCGTGTAGATCGGGAGGTGCTTGCCGCGCAGCCGCATGGCGACCAGCGTAGCGAGACGGCCGACGACCAGACCCTTGGCGTCGATCACGACCCACTTCTTCTGGACCTCGGCCGGCTTTGCCGAAAAGGTTTTCATGAGAGATATCCGTGACAGGGAGAATGCGGCGCGGATGACGCGCCGGACTGGTCGCAGCTTCTAGAGAAGCGCCCCGCATTCGTCAACGCCATCGGCGCAAAATTACGCCAACGAAAACATGAGGTTATAAATATGGTGCAATAATACCCTCGAAAACCTCACGCATTCGGAATGGAATAGGTGGCCGTGACGTGGGCGATCGGATCAGGCGATTCCCCTGACAATAGCGTGACTTCGCCGACCGCCAGCCGCTTGCCGAGCTTGAGCAGCCGCGCCTCGGCCAGCACGTCGGCGCCGGCCGCGCCCTTGCGCAGGAAGTTGATGTTGAGATTCGTGGTCACGGCAAGACCGACCGGGCCGATCGCCGACAACAGCACCACGTACATCGCGAAGTCGGCCAGCGCCATCAGGGTGGGCCCGGAGACCGTGCCGCCAGGACGCAGCATGCGCTCGTTGAAGCGCTGGCGCATCCGGCAGCTCCGGCCGTCGGCGCTCTCGATGCTGATGTCGCCGCCGGTGCGGAAGGCCTGGGGAAATTCCGCGTGCAGGAACGCTTCGAGTTCCGCGATGCTCATCTTCGCCGTCATGTCTCCCCCTGCTCTGTCGCGTTGCCTTCTGTTACATTAGCCGCGATCCAGCGCCCAAACGGAAATCGCCAACCGGAAATCGCAATGTCCGCCCCTGCCCTCGCCAATGCTGCCGACGCGCCGATCCTTATGCGCGAGATGGTCGGCCCCGTTGCCGTGCTGACGCTGAACCGCCCGGCGCAGCGTAACAGCCTGTCGGAGCCGCTGATCGCGGAGCTGCATCAGGCGCTGGCCGAGATCGGTGCCGACAAGGCCGTGCGCGCGGTGGTGATCGCGGCCAATGGTCCGGCATTCTGCGCAGGTCACGACCTCAAGGAGCTCACCGCCCGTCGCGGCGATGCCGACCGCGGCCGCGCCTTCTTCGCCAAGCTCATGAACGCCTGCAGCGCGATGATGCAGGCCATCGTGCATCTGCCGAAACCCGTCGTCGCCTCCGTGCAGGGCATCGCCACCGCAGCCGGCTGCCAGCTGGTCGCGAGCTGCGATCTCGCCGTCGCCTCCGAGCGCGCGTCGTTCGCGACGCCCGGCGTCGACATCGGCCTGTTCTGCTCGACGCCGATGGTGGCGCTGTCGCGCAACGTGCCGCGCAAGCAGGCGATGGAGATGCTGCTGACCGGCGAGCCGGTTCCAGCTGTGCGTGCCCGCGACATCGGCCTGATCAATCGCGTGGTCACGGCCGGAACGGAACGCGACACGGCGATTGCGCTGGCACAACAAGTCGCGCGCAAATCCGCCTATACAATCAAGCTCGGCAAGGAAGCATTCTACCGCCAGGCTGAGATGAGCCTTGCCGACGCCTATCGTTATGCGGCAGAGGTGATGACGCAGAACATGCTCGCCCGCGACGCGGAAGAAGGCATCGGCGCCTTCATCGAGAAGCGGACTCCGACCTGGCGGGATGAGTGACGCCCGCCGCTCTCTCCTCCGTCATTGCGAGCGCAGCGGCGTGTCCGCCGAAGCCTGCAAGGCGAAGGCGGACGCAATCCAGAGTTCCACCCGAGCCCCTGGATTGCTTCGTCGCGGAGCCTGTCATCGGGCCGCGCGTTCGCGCGGACCCGTTGGCTCCTCGCAATGACGGCATCAATAACTTCGTCATTTCGGGACGATGCGAAGCATCGAACCCGGAATCTCGAGATTGCTGACCTCAGCTCGGGATTCCGGGTTCGCCCTTCGGGCGCCCGGAATGACGATGCCCGATATAACTAATAGAAACGTGCCCCCATGAATCACGACACCTATCCCGACGACTACATCCGCGGCATCCTCAACGGCGTGAAGGTGATCGCGATGGTCGGCGCCTCGCCGTCCGAGATCAGGCCGAGCTTCTTCGCCTTCAAATATCTGGTGCAGCGCGGCTACGACATGATCCCAGTCAACCCCGGCCATGTCGGCAAGAGCCTGATGGGCCGGCCCTTCGTCGCCTCGCTCGCCGACATCGGCCGTCCCATCGACATGGTCGACATCTTCCGCAGCTCGCAGCACATCATGCCCGTGGTCGATGAGGCGCTGAAGCTGCAGCCCTTGCCGAAGGTGATCTGGATGCAGCTCGGCGCGCGTGACGATGCGGCGGCCGAAAAGGCCGAGGCCGCTGGGCTGAAGGTCGTCATGAACCGCTGCCCCAAGATCGAATATGGCCGGCTGTCGTCGGAGATCTCCTGGATGGGTGTCAACTCGCGCACCATCAGCGCCAAGCGCGCGCCGATCCCGACCCAGGGCATGCGGCTGTCGCTGAACCGCACCAGCGTCGGCGGCGGCACGACGGCAGCGGCCGACCGCGCCGCGAAGGACAGAAGCGATCCCTCCTGACGCATCTGCGAAAGGATCGTGTCGCGACGGCGGCGCGACACAGCAACGCATTTCAAATCCGACTGATTATCGCCGCCAGCCTTGACGGCATCTTGCCCGGTGGCAAATGTCCTCCGCCGGGATGACGCGGAGGCGCACGACGGCGCGCTATCGACACCGTCTCCCATCATCGATCCCTGCATCAGCCGGCGCCGCTGCGTGAGGGATCAAGCCAAGAGGAAACATCATGACCGACCGTGCCCCGGGATTTGCCACCCTCGCCATTCACGCCGGCGCCCAGCCTGACCCCACCACCGGCGCGCGGGCGACGCCGATCTATCAGACCACATCATTCGTGTTCAACGATGCCGACCACGCCGCCTCGCTGTTCGGGCTGCAGGCGTTCGGCAACATCTATACCCGCATCGGCAACCCCACCAACGCCGTGCTCGAGGAGCGCGTCGCAGCTCTCGAGGGCGGCACCGCCGCGCTGGCCGTGGCCTCTGGCCATGCCGCGCAGGTCGTGGCGCTGCAGCAGCTGCTGTCCCCCGGCGACGAGTTCATCGCCGCGCGAAAACTCTACGGCGGCTCGATCAACCAGTTCACGCATGCGTTCAAGAGCTTTGGCTGGAACGTGGTGTGGGCCGACACCGATGACGTCGCGAGCTTCGAGGCGGCGGTGAGCCCACGCACCAAGGCTGTATTCATCGAGTCGATCGCCAATCCCGGCGGCACCATCACCGACATCGAGGCGGTCGCGCAGGTGGCGCGCAAGGCGGGCGTGCCGCTGATCGTCGACAACACGCTGGCCTCGCCCTATCTGATCCGCCCGATCGATCACGGCGCCGACATCGTGCTGCACTCGCTGACCAAGTTCTTAGGCGGCCACGGCAACTCGATCGGCGGCGTCATCGTCGATGCCGGCACCTTCGACTGGGCCGGCAGCGGCGACAAATATCCGATGCTGACGCAGCCGCGTCCCGAATATCACGGCATCCGGCTCCACGAGACGTTCGGCAATTTCGCCTTCGCCATTGCCTGCCGCGTGCTGGGCTTGCGTGATCTCGGACCGGCGCTGTCGCCATTCAACGCCTTCATGATCCTGACCGGCATCGAAACCCTGCCGCTGCGCATGCAGAAGCACTGCGACAACGCCAAGGCGGTCGCAGAATTTCTCAACCGCCATCCGGCGGTCGCCGCGGTGAACTATGCCGGCCTGCCCGAGAATAGATATCACACGCTCGCCCGCAAATACTGCCCGAAGGGCGCCGGCGCCGTGTTCACCTTCTCGCTCAAGGGCGGCTACGACGCCGGCGTCAAGCTGGTGTCGAACCTGAAGCTGTTCTCGCATCTCGCCAATGTCGGCGACACCCGCTCGCTGGTCATCCACCCGGCCTCGACCACGCACAGCCAGCTCGACGACGCCGCCAAGATCAAGGCCGGCGCCGGCCCCGACATCGTCCGCATCTCCGTCGGCATCGAGGACAAGGAAGACCTGATCGCCGACCTCGAGCAGGCGCTGAGCGCGTAAGGCGCGTTTCGCTCTACGGATCGCGCCGCGCATCGGCGTGCGGCGTGACGAGCGCATCTCTCACCACGTCATGGCCGGGCTTGTCCCGGCCATCCACGTCTTCGCCCCGGCAATGACGACGTGGCTGCGCGGGCCGTCGCCGCGCCGAAGGGGCTTCGGCCCCGCAGGCGGGACAAGCCCGCGCATGACGAACAACTGACGGCTGAGGCAGCAAGCGGCCCCGAAAACAAAGAGAGCGCGGGCGGCCCCATGGGCTTCCGCGCTCTCCTTCGTCCCACGGCCGGGCCGTTGCCGGCTTCTCGGACCGCGCCCTCGTTAACTCCAGGTGATCATCTCATCAGCTGCAACAGGCGCGCGTGCATCTGGCGGGCCAGAGGCAGCGCGGAGGCCGCGATCAGCCGGCTTGCCGACAGCGCCTGCAGTCCTGCGGCGCCCTCGTCGATGGCAGCGAGTTCAGCGTTGACTGAGCCGGTCCGTGATTGGAGATTTTGGCGCGCCGACGCCGAAAACATGATCACCGACATGCTCGAAACCTTCTGGTCTGAGACTCTGATGAAATGCAGCAGAGATTTTCGCGCCCGGACGCAGCGGCCGGGCTGCATTCGGCCGACCTTCAAAATCGCCGGCAGCAGTAAGCTTGCACCCGCAGAACTTAACAAAAGCTGAAAATGCCCGTCCTTCTACGGATGATTGCAGCCAACTGTCGGACGCCGGAAGGATTTCGTTAACCATACCCGGCTCATCCTGCCGCCCGTGGAATCGCCTTCCGGACCCGCGTGAAAAGCAGCGGTGGATGTATCGCGAAGCGCCGACGCCACCCGAACAGAAGTCGAGGAGAGCAGGATGCGAACGTTGGTGATCATGATGCTGCTGGCGGCCATCGCGGCGAACGGCGTCGTGCTCGCAGCCGACCTGCCGGCCGTCCACGACAAGATCGTCCACATCAAGGCCCGCCGCGCCATGAGAGCGCCGCCGCCGACGGTCGTCGTCGTCAGGGACCAGGACTCGCTGATCTCCCCGATGTGGCCCTCGACGCCGCTGCTGTTCGGCCGCCAGGAGCTGCCCGGCTATTACGGCCGCGCCTTCTCCTACGACTACCAGGGCCCCTATTACGGCGGCGAAGGCTACACCAACTACATGTTCCGCCTGCCCTACGCGTGCGGCGTGTACGGGTATTGCTGAGCGGGGTGCCGTTGGCATGCAAGTAGTCCGGATGAGCGAAGCGACATCCGGGACGACAAGAACGAGGTCCCGCATACCGCCAAGGCTCGTACGGATGACCGCAATAGAAGCGGTTTTATCCCTTTTCATCCAGGCCGGACGCAGCGAGGCTGCATCGCCGCTGCGCGTGCAACGCTGCACGCGCAAAGAGGATTGCTGCGAGGAGAGGCTTTGATGCGCATTTGGGGACTTCTGCTGACGGCAGCGCTCGCTGCAAACGCCGCCGGCGCCGAGGAACTGACGGGCACGCTCCAGAAGGTCAAGGAGACGAACAGGATATCGATCGGCTTCCAGGAATCGTCGGTGCCGTTCAGCTATCTCGACGGCAACCAGAAGCCGGTGGGCTACGCGCTCGACATCTGCGCCCGGATCGCGGATGCGGTCAAAAAGGAGCTTGGGCTTCCTAACCTCACGATCGAAACCGTTCCGGTGACGTCATCCAATCGCATACCGCTGATGACGAATGGCACGATCGACCTCTTGTGCGCCTCCACTACCAACAACGCCGAACGCCAGAAACTCGTGACCTTTGCCAATACGCACTTTCTCAGCGCCACACGCTTTGCGGCCAAGAAGTCGCTCTCGCTCCAGACGATCGACGACCTCAGGGGAAAGACGGCCGTCGCGATCGCTGGATCGACCAACATCGCACAGCTGAACAAGGTCAATGTCGAACGCAAGCTCGGCATCAACATCGTGCCGGCCAAGGACCAGGCCGAAGCGTTCCTGATGCTGGAGACCGACCGGGCTCAGGCCTATGTGCTCGATGACGTCCAGCTCGCGGTCGCCATCGCGCGGTCGAAGGACCCGGCGGCGTACATGATCAGCAGCGACGCATTCTCCAAGCCCGAACCTTTCGGCATCATGCTGCGCAAGGACGATGCGCCGTTCAAGGCCATCGCCGATCGCGTCACGGCCGAGCTCTATCAGAGCCCCGCCATCGAGGCGCTCTACAAGAAGTGGTTCGAGTCACCCGTGCCGCCGACCGGGATCAACTTCAACTACCCGATGCCGGCCCCCTTACGCGCCGCGTTCAAGTCGCCCAGCAGCAGTCCCGACCCGGACGCGTATGCGCCCGATTGAAGCTCGCGATATCCGTGCCAACAGCAACGGCGGAGATAGCCTCATCCGCCGCAGTCGCCTGCGACGGACGGCCCTCGGCTATTGCCAAGATCAGCGGCGGCGGCGCTCCTGATATCTATTTCGCCGCCTTGATCCGCGCGATCTCCTCCTTGAGGAGCGTCGCGACCAGTTCGTCCAACGACGAGCCGCACTCGGCGTTCGAGAAGTCGTATTCGTTCTTCATTGGTTGAGAGCAGCTGTGATCTTGTTGATCCGCGCGCCCGTAACTCACTCCGCGGCCACGACGCGCACGTCGAGCTGCACGCCTGTCTCTGCCTGCAACACGCCGATCACGCCAAGCAGGTTCTCGGCCGTGGGATTGCCGGATGGCCCTAACATGCGCATCAGGCTCTTCGACGGCCGCCCGAGCGCGTTGCTCAACGCCTCGAAGCCGATCGTTGCGTCGATTTACGCACGCAGGCCGGCGCGGCCGTCATCGGCCTCTCCGCGCAGCAGCGCACTCACGGCTTCCTGGAACAACGCCTCGCGAACGCCGGATCACGGTCCGCGCGCGCCCGAACCGTGTCGCGGAAGTCTGGTCGCGAAGGCATCACGAGGTGCTCGCAGAAGCTCCCAAAGAGCTATTTCGCAGCCTCGATCCGCTCAATATCCTCCTTGAGAAGCGTGTTGACCAATTCGGTCAACGATACGCCCCGCGCGCTGGCCAGCCCGGTCAGGTGATCGAGCACATCAGGCTCGAGATGCACCGGAGGCAGCATTCGCGCGCCCTTGCGAAAGAACTTGCCGCGTTCGGCGTTCGAGAAATCGTATTCATCCTTCATCGGATCACCCATTCTCGTAGGAGCGGATTTCGCGCCGGGTCGGGCGACGGACAGAAATGATGCGGATCGCTGCGCGGTCTGCCGATAGCTCCGTGTACGTATGCACGACCAGCAGTAGCTCGTGCGCAATATTGCGTCCCATCGTAACCCATCGTTCCTCGCCTGCGCCAGATCCGTCATCGAGACGCGAGAGCGCCAACGGATCGCTGAAGATGCTCATCGCCCGCTCAAAGGCAACGCCATGCTTGCGCAGATTGCTCTCTGCCTTGGCCGGATCCCAATCGAACTCGAATTGCATGGTCCGCCCCACCCGGCGATGTCCGCGACACGCCACGCTTGCCAAACGACGCAAATCAGTTTATGTTCTCTTTTTGTTCCTGTCCAGCCGAGGGGCGCTTCCGGATCGTCCAGTTGCGTAGGGCAGGAATGCGGTGGACGTGGCGGGCCGTGCGCGGACGAAAGTTCGCGCGGACGAGCGACCTGTCACGGACGGCGAAGTCGCGTGGTCCTGGCGCCCCGACGCTGGCGCTAAGTCTCGTGTCGGTGCTCAACGCATCGCGCGAGATGACGGGGGCAAGACAGCCCGGTCCCCGGGGAGATCGCGTATAAGCGTTAAAACCATCGCGCGGGGAAGGCCGGGTGCTTTCGGCCGTACCTGTGGTGACCGCCGCGTGCTTTTTTCTTTGCACGCGGGCCATGGGTGCCGGCCAGGCATCCGGCCTTCCCCGCACCCTCGCGTGTTTTCGAGGGTGAAACGATCGGCAAAGCTCGGCGCGATGGCGCGCGAGGATGAGAGCGTTTGTCTTCTGGATATCTTCTGAGAGGGCCAATGGCCGCACGTCAAACTCAGTTGTCATCCCCGCGCAGGCGGGGATCCAGTACGCCGCGGCCCATCGAGGAATCACTCCCGTCTCTGGAATACTGGATCGCCCGGTCAAGCCGGGCGACGACAGCGGAGATTGACGGACGAGCGCAACAGGACGGGGTGCAATGATGCAAACCGACGTCTCCACGTCATTGCGAGGAGCGAAGCGACGAAGCAATCCAGAGTCGCGGGCGGGACTCTGGATTGCTTCGTCGCCTTCGGCTCCTCGCAATGACGGAGGAGAGGCCGTGCCCCTACCCCACCTGCCCTGCCACCACCGCCTGCGGCACGGGGACCACACCGACACGCCGCGGCGACAGGCGCTCGGCCTGCAGCACGGCGAGCGTCAGCACGATGATGGCCGTGCCCTGATGCAGCAGCGCCAGCGAGATCGGCACCAGCGCCAGCAGGGTCAAGATCCCAAGCACGGCCTGCACCAGGATCGCGGCGAGCAGGCGGTGCGCGCCGCGCACGACGGCCCGTCCGGCGCCGGCGCGCATCACGTCGAAGGCGTGCCACGCGGCCAGCGCCAGCAGCGTGTAGGCGGTCATGCGATGCATGAACTGCACCGTCAGATCGTTCTCGAACAGATTGATCCACCACGGCGAATGGATCCACAGATTGGCCGCCTTCGGGATCAGGCCGCCGTCGATTTCCGGCCAGGTGTTGTAGACGAGGCCGGCGCGCAGGCCGGCGACCAGCGCGCCGAGATAGAGCTGCACGAAGGTGACGCCGACCAGCATCCACGCGGTGAGCCGCAGCCGCGCCGGTGCCGCGGTTTCCTCACGCGACGCAAGCCGGCGCAGGGTCCAGACGATCGACGCATAGATCAACAGCGCCAGCGAGAGGTGCGTCGCGAGACGGACCGGCGCCACCTCAGTGCGCTCCGTGAGGCCGGAGGCCACCATCCACCAGCCGACCGCGCCCTGCAGCGCGCCGAGGCTGAAGATCAGCCACAGCCTGCGGCCGAGCGGCCCGGAGACGGCGCCGCGCCACAGGAACCACAGGAAGGGCAGCAGGTAGACCATGCCGATGACGCGGCCGAGCAGCCGGTGGCTCCACTCCCACCAGAAGATGGTCTTGAATTGGTGCAGGGACATGCCGGCGTTCATCTGCCGGTACTGCGGAATGGTCTTGTAGGCCTCGAAGGCGTCGGTCCAGGCCTGCTCCGACAGCGGCGGCAGGGTGCCGGTGACCGGCTTCCATTCGACGATCGACAGCCCGGATTCGGTCAGCCGCGTGGCGCCGCCGACCAGCACCATCAGCGCGATCAGGCCGGCCACGACGAGCAGCCAGATGCGGATCGCGGCGAGATCTGTGGTGCGGGGAACCGTGGTCATGGACGTTGAACGCTCGATTGAACCGGGGCTGACAGGCCCTTATAATCCCGAGGAAATCGCGCGCAAGCCGTGCCGCCCCCAGCCGAGGCTGACAATCCCGTCATGACGATCCGCACCCGCAAACTGATCGGCGCCGTCGCGCTGCTCCTGCTCGCTTTCGCCTGGTCGATGATGGGCATGGTGATGGCGCAATTCCCTCTGATCGCCAATTCCGGCTGGCTGCAGGCGGTGTATTACGTCGTGGTCGGCATGGGCTGGGTGCTGCCGGCGATGCCGATCGTGAGCTGGATGCTGCGCCCGGATCCGGAGCGGCAGCAGGGCTGATCAGCCGAGATCGAGTTTCGGCTGCGGCGCGGATTTTTCCCGCGGCAGGGTGATGCCGGCCATCAGCACCTTCAAAGCGCGCAGCGAGCGCGAGCGGCCGTCCCAGGCGATCCGCGGCAGCATGTGCAGATGGGTGCGGCCCTCGCTCTGCACGACGCCTGGCATCGTCGAGGCCGCGCTGACGAAGCCCGCCTGCTCGGCGAGCACAACGTCGCTGCGGCGGAACGAATAGCGGTCGCCGAACGGATACGCCATGTGCCGGACCGGGCGGCGCAGCGCCGTCTCCAGCACCGCCTTGCCCATCGTGATCTCGCGCTGGGCGTCGGCATCCCTGAGATTGGCGAGCACGGGATAATGCACGGTGGCGCTGCCGATCGTGACGTTGGGGTCGGCGGCGAGCCGGGCGATGTCGGCCCAATCCATCGAGGACTCGCGGCTCAGGGCGGCGAGATCGACCGAATGGCGCGAGCAGAGGTCGCGGATCGCGATCGACAGCTCGGCCGGCGGCAGCTTGCGCAGCCAGCCCGCGAGATAGGCGAACAGCTCGTATTTTTCAGCCGGCGTGACCACGTTGAAGCGCTGCTCCCGATGGTCGATCACGAGGCTGATGCGGGCCTCGCGCCCAATCACGGCCTCCAGCGCCAGCCACCAGGCTTCGCCGAGACCATCGGGGAAGGCCGAGGGCACGTAAACGGTGAATGGCACGCCGTGGCGGGCGAGCACAGGATAGGCATGCGTGATCACGTCCTTGGAGGCGCCGTCGAAGCTCAGGCAGGCGAAGCGACGGCTTTCGGGCAGCCGGACCGACCGGTGGCAGGCCTCGTCGAGCGAGACGATCTCATAGCCCCAGCGCTTCAGCGCCCGGATCACCTTGTCGAGGAAGACGGGCGTGATCTCCGCGCACTTCAGCGGCTGGAACGCGCCCTTGCGCCGCGGCCGCACCCGCTCGAACCGCAGCACGGCACCGGCGCCGGCTGTGGCTCGCGACGCGAGCAGCGTGCGACCGCTGAAATAGGCCAGCTCGAGCCGGGCGCTGCGCAGCCACCTGTTGTCCGACGACAATTCCCGCGCCCCTTCCCCGAATCCCACTTGAAACCAGACCGTCCGCGCCCACCTGATGCTGTCAGACCATGGCGCGATCGCGTCATGATCACCGCCATCCGATGATAGCGATCGTCCGCCGTCAAGATCGCGTGGCCGCTGCCGATTTGAACAGGTCTTTGTTTGTGCCATTCCCGATTTGGGACGAAGTCATTGCCATTACCTTTTGTTGAGACTTCTTTGCGAGGGTCTCCCGACGTCAAGCAACAAAATTCCACGACAACGCGAGCTGCGCGATGACCATGGCCGCCGTGATCGAGAGCCGGACGGCGCAGGCGCCCGCGCGGCGACTGCCGTCGGGGCTCGCGCGGGTCGACATCGTGTCCGATCTGGCTGCCGCCGAGCCGGTCTGGCGCGCGCTCGAAGTCCCCGAACATGTCTCGACGCCCTACCAACGCTTCGACCTGCTCGGCGCATGGCAGCGCGACGTCGGCGCGCGCGAGCATGCGACGCCTTTCATCGTCATCGGGCGTGATGCCGAGCAACGCCCGCTGCTGCTGCTGCCGCTGACGTTGCGGCACGCCTGCGGCGTGCGCATCGCCACCTTCATGGGCGGCAAGCATACGACCTTCAACATGCCGCTGATGGATCGCGAATTCGCCACGCGCGCCAGCGCCGGCGATCTCGACGTCCTGCTCGCAGGGTTGCGCGACCGCGGCGGTGTCGACGTGCTCGCCTTGACACAGCAGCCGCTGCACTGGCGCGATCTCGCCAATCCGCTGGCGCAATGGCCGCACCAGTCGTCGGTGAACGACTGTCCGGTACTGCTGATGCCGCCGGGGGCCGCACCGACGGCGCTGTTGTCGAATTCGTTCCGAAAGCGGCTGAAGAGCAAGGAAAAGAAGCTGCAGGCGCTGCCCGGCTATCGCTACATGGTTGCGAGCAGCGACGCCGAGATCGCCGAGCTGCTCGACTGGTTCTTCCGCACCAAGCCGGTCCGCATGGCCGAGCAGAGGCTGCCGAACGTATTTGCCGAGCCCGGCGTCGCGGCCTTCGTGCGAAGCGCCTGCATGGCAAAACTCGACTGCGGGCATCGCGCCATCGATATCCACGCGCTGCGCTGCGATGCCGAGATCATCGCATTGTTTGCCGGCGTCGCCGACGGGGCGCGCTTCTCGATGATGTTCAACACCTACACGCTATCGGAGAATGCGCGCTGGAGCCCCGGGCTGATCCTGATGCGCTCGATCATCGATCATTACGCGCGAGAGGATTTTCGCGCCCTCGATCTCGGCATCGGATCTGACGACTACAAGCGGATGTTCTGCAAGGATGACGAGCCGATCTTCGACAGCTTCATGCCGTTGACCGCGCGGGGCCGCGTCGCCGCAACGACGATGGCTGCGGTCGGACGGGCCAAGCATGCCGTCAAGCACAGCCCTGCCCTGTTCCGTCTGGCACAGCAGCTGCGCGGCGCGCTGCGAGCGCGTGGCGGCGCCGCCCAGGTGGACGAAAAGGCCGACGAGAAGGCCGGAGATTAGGCGGCGACGCCGCGCGGCCCCGGCTGGTTGCGGTTGGCGCCTCCGGCCGGTGCCTTCAGCATGGTGACGGCGCCGAAGCCGACCTCGCGCAGCTGCTCGCTCATCTGGCTGCGCGCCTCGGCAGGCATGTTGGGATCGGGCACGACGATGGCGCGCGCGCCCGCGGTCAGCAGCTCGGCCGGCAGGTCGGAGGCGTTGCCGGCGTCGAGCAGCACGTGGTCGTAGACTCGCAGCAGCGCATCGATCGCGAGCGCGAGCCGCGGCGATTGCAGTTGGCTGCGGTCGGCGCCGGGGCGGCCGGCGTTGACCAGATGCAGCCGCGAGGCCTGGTCCTTGGTGATGATGGACGCAAACGATGCCTCACCCAGCATCAGCTCGATGAGGCCGGGCGCGGCCGGATCGACCGACACGCCTGCAAGCAGTTGCGGGCTGCCGGCGAGGTCGACCAGCACCACGCGCGTCTGCGCTGCCATGGTGCGGGCGATCGCGAGCGCGGTGGACGTGACGGCCTCGCCGCCGGCCGTACCGAGCACGGTGACCTTGCGGGCGCCCTCGCCCGCGGCGAGCAGATCGGATGCGAGCTGCTCGAACTCGTTCATCGGCGGCGGCTTGACCGGTTCGGGCGCGACGGCGGCCACCGCTGGCGGCACGACCGCGGCGGGACGCGCCGCTGCAGTCGTTGCCGACGCGGCAACGGCCGGCGCTGCGGCGACCATGGGCGCCGCGATCATCGGCTCGACCCGGGCCGCGAGCACCATGACATCCGGCATCGCGCTCGCCGCTGGGATCTGGCTCGCTGGGCGCGGCGCGGTCAGACGCAGCAGCTCGCCGGTGATGACCACGCCCGAGGTCAGCATCAAGGTCGCCAATGTGGCGATCAGCACGATCGGCAGCTTCTTCGGGTACGCCGGCGTGTTGGACAGCACCGCCCGCGAGATGATCCGCCCATCCGCGGGCGGGGTGTCGAGCGACTCACGGGTGTTCGCCTCGCGGTACTTGGCGAGATACGATTCCAGCAGGTCGCGCTGCGACTTCGCATCGCGCTCCAGCGCCCGCAGCTGGACATCGAGGCCATTGGTGGAGGTGGCCTGCTTCTTGGCCTGATCGAGGCTCTGGCTCAGCATCTGCACGCGCCCGTCGGCGATTCGCGCGTCGCTGTCGAGCGAACGCGAGATCTTGCCGGCCTCGTCGCGGATCTGGCGGTCGAGATCAGCCAGTTGCGCTTTCAGCTCCTTGATGCGCGGGTGATTGTCGAGCAGCGTCGACGACTGCTCCGCGAGCTGCGCGCGCAGATTCACGCGCTGCTCGGACAGCCGGCGCATCAGCTCGGAGTTGACGACCTCGGACGCCTCGATCGGCTGGCCGCTCTGCAGCATCTCCCGGATCAGCCGTGCCTTGGTCTCGGCATCCGATTTCAAGGCGCGCGCATTGTTGAGCTGGGTGTTGACCTCGCCCATCTGCTGGTTGGACAGCGACGTGTTGTTGGTCCCCATGAACGAATTCGACTTGGCGCGGAACTCCTCGACCCGCGACTCCGCCTCCTCGACCTTCTTGCGCAGCCCCTGGATCTCCCCAGAGAGCCATTGGCTGGCCGATTTCGCCTGCGCCTGGCGGGCATTCTGCTGAACTACGAGATAGCCATCCGCGATCGAATTCGCGACTTGCGCCGCAAGCGCCGGATCCTGCGACTGGAACTCGACGACGAGCACCCGCGATTTGTCCACGGCGTAGACGGTCAAGCGCTCGTAATAGGCGTCCATGACGCGCTCGTCCGGCGTCATGGCGAGCGGATCTTTCACGAGGCCGATCATCGCCGCGACCGACTTCAGCGGCGACACGCCCCGCAGCACGGGATCGAACTCCGGCAGCTCGCCCAGCTTGTTCTTCCTGATGATGTCGCGGGCCAGATCACGCGACAGGACCAGTTGCACCTGGCTCGTGACCGCCTCGGCATCGAGTGCCGTCCGCTCTTCGGTGCGCTCCCCGTTCGGCCGCACGAATACGTTCTCGCGGCCGTCGATCAGAATCCGCGCTTCGGACTTGTAGCGCGGTGTGATCATGTTGACTGCGGCAATCGACAGAACGAGAGCGAGCAGCGTGGGCAGAAGGATGAAGCCACGCTTTCGCGCCAGGGCACGACCGACCAGCCGGATGTCGAGATCGCCGGCCGGGCCGGGCTCCGCCGACGACGGCGAGCCTGTCACAGGTCGGGCGGAGGCTCCGTCAACCTGTGTCTTCTTGCCGGCACGCCAGAACGCCAACCGCATCATCCACTCCCGCGAGACCCGCGCCACGCCGCCACCATACGTGGTACAATTACACTCTATTAAGGTTGCTGACGGGTTAACCGGAGCGCCTGCAACCTCGCCCTATCGAACAATCGTCATCCTTCGCCATATGCTGCTCGCAACACGTGAGCTTGCGCCAGATCGTCACAATGCTGGTGCGAGCTTGCCTGGTAGTGACGACAAGTGAGACTTTGTTAACCATCAAGCCTCTATCGAGGTTGGAGCTATCGATATTCAGCGACGAGAGGCGCCCGTGCTTCCTCTATCCGCCAGTCGTCAGATCAGTTCGCGCAGCGGCGCCTGGCAACACCAAGCGCAAGCCG
Organism: Bradyrhizobium sp. SZCCHNR1098; assembly: GCF_032489375.1. Classification (NCBI taxonomy): domain Bacteria; kingdom Pseudomonadati; phylum Pseudomonadota; class Alphaproteobacteria; order Hyphomicrobiales; family Nitrobacteraceae; genus Bradyrhizobium; species Bradyrhizobium sp. SZCCHNR1098. Next base: position 13,751 of record NZ_JAUEXY010000007.1, on the reverse strand, counting down.
AGGGCGCGGGCGAGTTCGACATGGCACCGTCGCAGAACAAACCTCTCAAAATCCTTCACGCGGTCAGAGCTCCCGTCGGCGGCATCTTTCGGCATATCCTCGACCTTGCCAACGGTCAGGTCGATCACGGGCACGACGTGGGCATCATCGCGGACAGCCTGACCGGCGGCGAACGCGCCGATGCCGCGCTGGCCCAGATCGCGCCTCGCCTGACACTCGGCGTGCACCGCATCCCCATTCATCGGGAGCCTTGGCCGAGCGACATTCTGGCACTGAGACGGTTTTATCGACTCGCCCGTACACTCGCCCCGGACGTTCTGCACGGCCACGGCGCCAAGGCCGGCGCATTCGTCCGCCTGCTGCCGCACCGGCCAGGAACGATCCGCATCTACACGCCTCACGGCGGTTCGCTGCACTACCCACGCGACACGTTCAAAGGCGCGCTGTATGGCCGGCTTGAACGTGCGCTGATGAACCGGACCGACCTCTTCCTGTTCGAGAGCGTATTCGCCCGCGATACCTATGAGCGCATGATCGGCCATCCTCAGGGACTGGTGAATTGCGTCTTCAACGGTGTCACTGCAGGCGAGTTCGACCCGATCGCACCAGCCCGGGACCAGACCGACCTGGCGTATGTCGGCGAGTTCAGGCACATCAAGGGCACGGATCTGCTGATCGACGCCGTCGCGGAGCTGCGCTCCCGTGGCCGCCCGCTGACGCTGACTTTGGGCGGCGACGGCGAAGAGATGACGAAACTCAAGGCTCAGGTCGAACGCCTCGGTCTTGCGGCCGCGGTGCGTTTCATCGGCCATGTGAAGGCCCGCGACGGATTTTCCAAGGGACGACTGCTCGTCGTTCCCTCGCGTGGCGATTCCATGCCCTATGTCGTGATCGAGGCGGGAGCCGCCGGGGTTCCGATGATCGCGGCGAGGGTCGGCGGCATCCCTGAGATCTTCGGACCGCACGACGACGCGATGTTCATGCCGGGCAACGCGACCGCGCTGGCCGACGCCATTGCTGCCGCACTGGACGATCCGGCTACCACGCAACTGCGCGCCAAGGCGCTGCGCGAGCGGGTCTTCCAGCATTTCTCGCAGAAAGCGATGGTCGATGGCGTGCTCGACAGCTATCGCGAGGCGTTTACCAAGACCTGACGTCATTTACCATCGCTAACCGTTTCTTCCGATTTGGCCCTTAATCCCGCCGGTGGGGAATTTCCCCCGGCGCTATCAGCGCTTACATGACCACAAATACTAACAAACATAATCCGGGCTTGTACGACTGTGGAACCGATCAACGCTCGCTCGATGTTGGATGCTGCTGCGGCGACGGCCGCATCGACCGCCGCGGCCGGACGGCCGGCCGTTGAACGGCGTCGCCGCCTGTCGCCGGCGGCCCTCGCGGTCGCCAATCAGAAGGTTCACCGCGCCTACTCTCCGATCGTCCTCGCCGGCATCGTTCGCATCACCGATTTCGTGCTGCTGAGCGTCGTCGGCAGCGTCATCTATTTCGGCTACGTGGTTCCGCTCAGCGGCTTCCATTGGGAGTATCTCGTTGCCATTCTCGGCCTGGCCGTGACCACGGTGGTGTGCTTCCAGGCCGCCGACATCTACCAAATCCAGGTCTTCCGCGCCCAGGCGCGGCAGATGACCCGGATGATCTCGTCCTACTGCTTCGTCTTCCTGCTGTTCATCGGGCTCTCCTTCTTCGCCAAGATCGGCAACGAAGTCTCCCGTCTCTGGCTCGCCGCGTTCTTCTTCGTGGGGCTCGGCGCGTTGATCGCGAGCCGCGTCGTGCTGCGCAACCTCATCCGCAGTTGGGCCAGACAAGGACGCCTCGATCGCCGGACCATCATCGTCGGCGCTGACCAGAGCGGCGAGGACTTGGTGCGTGCCCTGAAGGCGCAGGACGACTCCGAGATCGAGATCCTCGGCGTGTTCGATGACCGCAACGACTCCCGCGCGCTCGAGACCTGCGCTGGCGCGCCGAAGCTCGGCAAGGTCGATGATATCGTCGAGTTCGCGCGCAGAACCCGCGTCGACCTGGTGCTGTTCGCGCTGCCGATCTCGGCGGAGACCCGCATCCTGGACATGCTGAAAAAGCTGTGGGTGCTGCCGGTCGACATTCGCCTTTCGGCCCATACCAACAAGCTGCGCTTCCGGCCGCGCTCCTACTCCTATCTGGGCGCGGTCCCGACGCTCGACGTGTTCGAGGCCCCCATCACCGACTGGGACCTGGTGATGAAGATGCTGTTCGACCGGCTGGTCGGCGGCCTCATCCTGCTGCTTGCGCTTCCGGTGATGGCGCTGGTCGCGCTCGCGATCAAGCTCGACAGCCCGGGGCCGGTGCTGTTCCGGCAGAAGCGGTTCGGCTTTAACAACGAGCGCATCGACGTCTTCAAGTTCCGGTCGCTCTATCACCACCAGGCCGACCCCACGGCGTCCAAGGTCGTCACCAAGAACGATCCGCGGGTGACCCGCGTCGGCCGCTTCATTCGCAAGACCAGCCTCGATGAGCTGCCGCAACTGTTCAACGTGGTGTTCAAGGGCAACCTCTCGCTGGTCGGTCCGCGGCCGCACGCCGTGCAGGGCAAATTGCAGAACCGGATGTTCGACGAGGCCGTCGACGGCTATTTCGCCCGCCACCGCGTCAAGCCCGGCATCACCGGCTGGGCGCAGATCAACGGCTGGCGCGGCGAGATCGACAACCAGGAGAAGATCCAGAAGCGCGTCGAGTTCGACCTCTACTACATCGAGAACTGGTCCGTGCTGTTCGACCTCTACATCCTGCTCAAGACGCCGCTGGCGCTGATGACCAAGAGCGAGAACGCCTATTGATATCGGGGATCCGGAGCGGGCAAACGGCCGCTTCGCGCGTGTGTCTGGCCGATCCCGCCATGCGTTGCGTATGAGTGTGAGTTCGCGATGGCCATGACGGCGGCAGCCGGAGAGTTCGCATCGAGGCCGATCGCCCCTCCGGGCGTCGTCGCCCTGCAGCGTGCGCTGGTCTGGCTGGTCGGGGTCTCCGGCGCCATCGTGTTCATCGAACCGAGCCCCTATGAACTCGTCACGCTCGCCTCCGCCGCGGTGTTCTTCGCGACCGGCATGAGGCTGCGCCTCGTCTTCCTGCCGCTCCTGCTGTTGCTGGTCCTGGTCAATCTCGGCTACACGATCAGCGCCATACCGCTGCTCGACGATTCCAAGATTGCGACCTGGATCGCCACCTCCTGGTACATGGCCTTCACGGCGATCTTCATCGCCATGCTGACGTCGGACGACACAGAAGCGCGGCTCGACATGCTCCGCCGCGGTCTCGTGATGGGCGGCGCGATCGCAGCCCTCGCGGGCGTCGCCGGCTATTTCCATCTGGTGCCGGGTGGATACGATCTCCTCACCCTGTATGGCCGTGCGCGCGGCACCTTCAAGGACCCGAACGTGCTCGGCGCGTTCCTGATCCTGCCGGCGCTGCTCGCGCTGCAGAACGCCGTGACCGCCCGCTTCGCCGCGACCTTGCGCGCCAGCTTTGCGCTCGGCGTGATGGCGCTCGCCATCCTGCTCGCCTTCTCGCGCGCGGCCTGGGGCGGCCTCGTCCTCACCGCCGCCTTCATGCTGGCGACGATGGTGCTCACCAGCCAGACGCGGGGCGAGCGCTCCCGCATCATCTTCATGACGTTGGCGGCCGCCGTGGCCGGCATCGTCCTGATCGGCGTTCTGCTCTCCATCGATTCCATCGCCGACATGTTCAAGCAGCGGGCAAGCTTCGACCAGAGCTATGACGAGGGCCGGTTCGGACGCTTCGGACGCCACATTCTCGGCGCCGACATGGCGCTCGACCTGCCGTTCGGGATCGGGCCGCTGCAGTTCCACAATTACTTCCCCGAGGACACCCACAACTCCTATCTGAACGCCTTCATGTCGGGCGGCTGGCTGTCCGGCATCTGCTATCCCGCTCTGGTCTTCACCACCGTCATTCTCGGCTTCCGCTATCTGTTCGCGCGCGTGCCCTGGCAGCGCACCTACATCGCGGTGTTCTCGGCGTTCCTCGGCACGGTCGGCGAAAGCTTCATCATCGACACCGACCACTGGCGGCACTTCTTCCTGATGCTCGGCACGATGTGGGGCATGATCACCGCCACGCGCGCCCATCAGGCCAAAGCGAACCGATCCGCAGGGACCGGTGCGCACATCACCTCTTAGTCCTCCACCGCAAACGTCAGCCCGGCATTATCCACCAGCCGCTTGATCAGGCTGTCGCCCAGCGCAGCGCCCGGGGTCCAGAACCCACCTTTCACGCCGGCGCCGTCGCGTAGCAGGCTGACGGCGCATTCACTGATCATCTTCGCCGTCAGGCCATAACCGGGATCGCCCTTCCCCTTCACCGACGTGCGAACGCGCCGTCCGTCGGGAGACACTGCGACGCACAGCAGGTCGAAATATCCGTTGTCCCGCATCTCCTTCGGGGGCCCCTCGCCGACCTTGGGCGCATTCGGGCCGGTCTTCTCGGCATTTGCCGCCATCACCAACTTGGCGTTGGCCTGGCCCTGCTCGCCGTCGCCGGTCAATACCATCTCGTCGTAGACGAAGTCCTGGCCATAGGGAAAACCCATCAGCATGTTGGAACGATGGACGTTTCGCGTGTTGACCAGCGCCATCGCAAACGGCGCGGCCCAGGACTGGAAATCCTCCTCAAAGAGCGGACGGTTGGCCGGCGGCTGCTTCGGGCCCTTGAATCCTGGCGTCAGCGCGAACGGGTCCTTCATGATTGCCACAAGGCTCAAATCGGCGGTCAATACGGCCGCTGTCGCCTTTGCGCTCGCCGCGGTGCCGCCCGACAGCGAGCCGCTCATGCCACGAATGCGGCCCTTGACGCGGGGTGCAGCAGAGCCAAGCGCGCGCCTGGCATGCTCCTGCAAGAACAGTACGCCGAGTTCGAACGGCACCGAGTCGAAGCCGCAGGAAAACAGCAGACGCGCACCGCTTTTCTCGGCCTCGGCTTGATACTGTCCGATCATCTGGTGCATCCACACCGGCTCGCCGCAGAGATCGACATAGTCGGCCCCCGCGGCGACGCAGGCGGCGAGCAAATCACCTCCGTAAAGCTGATAAGGACCGACCGTCGTCAGCACGAGTTTCGCCTGATCGACCATCGCGCGAATGGAGGCGGGATCGCTGGAATCGGCCACGATCAGCGGCAGGTCGTCCGACGCTCCGATCGTATCGCGCACCGCGGCGAGCTTATCTTTGCTGCGTCCGGCCATCGCCCAGCGCAGCGATGCGTCGCCGCGATATTGCAATTCCAGATACTCGGCCACGAGTTGGCCGGTGAAGCCGGTCGCACCATAGACGACGATGTCGAATTTCGGTGACGTCATTCTCGTTCCTGGATCGATGCGGATCAGTTGCGCCGTCGCCCCCGCGTCCTAATCCTCCACCGCAAACGTCAGCCCGGCATTATCCACCAGCCGCTTGATCAGGCTGTCGCGGAGCGCAGCGCCCGGCGTCCAGAATCCACCTTTCACGCCGGCGCCGTCGCGTAGCAGGCCGACGGCGCATTCGCTGATCATCTTCGAGGTCGAGCCGTAGCCGGGATCGCGGTTGCCCTTCACGGACGCGCGGACCTGGCGGCCGTCGGAGGCGATCGCGACGAAGAGAAGATTGTAGTAGCCGTTCTCGCGCTCCTCCTTCGAGGGACCCTCGCCCGGTTTCGGCGCATTCGGCCCGGTCTTCTCGGCATTTGCCGCCATCACCTTCCTGGCGTTGGCCTCGCCCTTCTCGCCCGCACCGGTCAGCACCATCTCGTCGTAGACGAAGTCCTGACCATACGGAAAACCCATCAGCATGTTGGAGCGGTGGACGTTGCGGGTGTTGATCAACGCCATCATGAACGGTGCCGTCCAGGACTGCAGATCCTCCTCATAGACGGGCTTGTTGCCCGACGGCTGCTTCGGGCCCTTGAAGCCGGGTGTCAGGGCGAACGAGTCCTTGAGGATCGATACCAGGCTCAGATCCTTGGCGACCGCATCGAAGGTCGCCTTGGCGCTCGCCGCGGTGCCGCCCGAGAGCGTGCCGCTCATGCCGCGGACGCGGCCCTTCACGCGCGACGCTGCGGCGCCGAGCACCTTCTTGGCCTGCTGCTGCACGAAATAGACGCCGAGCTCGAACGGCACGGAATCAAAGCCGCAGGAGAACACGATGCGCGCGCCGCTCTTCTCGGCGGTGGCCTGATGCTTGTCGATCATCTGCCGCATCCACACCGGCTCGCCGCACAGATCGACATAGTCGGTGCCGGTTTCGGCGCAGGCCGCGACGAGCTCGTTGCCATAAAGCTGATAGGGACCGACGGTGGTCAGCACCAGCCTGGCCTGCGCCACCATCGCCTGCAGTGACGCGGGATCGGAGGCATCGGCCGCAATCAGCGGCGTCTCCGCGGGCGCGCCGATCGCATCGCGCACGGCCGCGAGCTTGTCGAGGCTGCGGCCGGCCATCGCCCAGCGTAGCGAGCTGTCGCCGCGATATTGCGTGGTCAGGTATTCGGCGACGAGCTGACCGGTGAAGCCGGTGGCGCCATAGACGATGATGTCGAATTTGGATGACGTCATTCTTGTTCCCTAGATCTGCTGCAAATGAGTTGCTCCGTCATTGCGAGGAGCGCTTGCGACGAAGCAATCCAGACTGTCTCTGCTGAAGGACTCTGGATTGCTTCGCTGCGCTCGCAATGACGATCACCTATTTCTTCCCATACGACACGCTCATGCCGGCGCGGACGTCGTTCTGGATGCCGTAGGGCGCGATCGGATAGCGCAGACCGTTCCTGGCGAGCTGTCTCATGCCGGCGATCGCCTTGGCGAGATCGGCGGGCTTCAGCGCCATCAGCATCTCCTCATCCGGCACGCCGCCATAGCGGCGCTCGGCGAAGCACGGCAGCGACAGGCTCGGCTCGCCGGTCTTCAGCGCGCGGCCCCAGGAGTCGGCGCAGGCGGTCTCGCCGACGACGCCCCATTCGAACTTCTTGTAGCCTGTATATTGCAGGCCGTTGATCAGGATGATCATCTGTCCCGGCGTCGCATAAACGAGGCAGATGTCCGGCGGATCGAGCCGGCCGCTCGAAAGCGGGCTGACCGCCATGGCCTGGTAGCGGCCGAACGGCACGACGTCGAGCGCCTCCTGCCGCTTGCGCGCATCCTCGGCCGTGCCGTGCCAGACTCCGACATAGTTCTCGCCCTTGAGCCAGGTCTCGTCCTGCGGGCCGAGCCCGATCACGGCCCGGCATTGCGCGCCGACGAGATCGTCGCCGGTGATGCCGACGGTCCAGCCGAGCCGTGCGGCCATGCTGACGATCTGGTCGGTCGTGTGCACGGCGTTGGGACGGCGGATCTTCTCCACCGCCTCCATGTCGGCGACGCGGGCGAACATCTTGATGCCGATGACGGTCGTCTTCAGCCGCAGCAGGTTGTTGAGATCGGCGACCATGGCAACCAGATCCAGCCTGTCCGGCGCGCTCGGCTGTTGCATGTGGCGTTCCCCTCTGCCGCACCCATCGGATGGCGCGATCCGTGCGTTCGATGTCGGGCGCTTGTTAATGCCTTGCGCCGGCCGAGGCCAGTATTTCTGCGCGACGCGCTCGCACGCCATACCATGATCCTTCTCGATGTCCCTAGAATCACTTATGAATTTTTGATCCTCGGACAGGGCCCCGCGATGAGCCAGCGCGACCGGAAAGATGGCGCGACAAGCGCGAAGGCCGGCCCCGGCGGAGCGCCGGTGCTGTCGCCGGCCGCGCTCTACGAGGCCGGGCTGCATCACCTCGGCGCCGGCCAGCTGCTCGATGCGCAGATGTGCTGCGAGCAGGCGCTGGCGGCCGACCCGAACCACGCCGACAGCCTCGCGCTACTGGGCATCGTCGCGCTGCAGACCGGGCAGCACGACCACGCCGTGGCGTGGTTCTCGCGGGCCATCCGACAAACGCCGAAGATCGACTATCTCACCAGCCTCGGCTTCACCTTGAAGCAGATGGGCCGGCTCGACGATGCGCTCGCGGTGTTCGACAAGGCGATCCAGCTCAAGCCCGACGAGGCCGAATTGTGGAAGCATATGGGCGGCGTACTGCTGGCGCTCGACCGCGGCGCCGAGGCGCTGCTGAGCTATGAGCACGCGCTGACGATCGATCCCGCCCACCGTGAGGCTGCGTTCCAGAGCGGCCTGCTGCTGCATCAGCAGCAGCGCTATGAGGAAGCCGCCCGAGCCTTCACGATATGCCTGACGCAGCGGCCGGACGACCTGCAGTCGCTGCAGATGCGCGCCCGGTGCCTCCGCGAGCTCAGACGCTACGACGCGTATCTGGCCGATTGCGAACGCGCGCATGCGCTGGCGCCGACAGAGCCGATGGTCTGCAACAATCTCGGTGATGCCTTTGTCTGTCTCGGCCGCAGCGCGGAGGCGCTGCCGTGGTTCGATCAGGCTCTGGCGTTGCGGCCGGACTTCGTCGAGGTGCTGCTCAACAAGGGTTTTGCGCTGCTGCAGCTGCTGCGTTTCGAGGATGCTGCTGCCGTCTACCGGCAGATTCTCGCGCTCGTCCCCGATCATCCCAAGGCGGCGTGGCAGCTCGCGCATATCGAGCTGCAGTGCGGCGACTTCGTCTCCGGCTGGGCCCGGCGCGAGGCCCGCTGGGCCATGCCGGATTTCTCGATCGACTATCCGCGCTTTGCCGAGTCCAAATGGCTGGGCCACGAGGACATCGCCGGCAAGACCCTCCTCATCGAGGAGGACGAGGGTTTCGGCGACACCATCCAGTTCGCCCGCTACGTGCCGATGGTCGCCGCGCGCGGTGCCAAGGTGATCCTGGTGGTGCGGGAGGCGCTGCGGCCGCTGATGGCCGGCATCGACGGCGTGACGCAATGCCTCGCCTACGCACCGGACCTGAAGCGGCCGGTCTTCGACATGCACTGCCCGGTGATGAGCCTGCCGCTGGCCTTCGGCACCACGCTCGATACCATTCCACCGCCAAGCTATCTCCCGCCACTGCCGGCCGAGCGCATCGCGGCCTGGGAGCGGCGGCTCGGAGCGCATGACCGGCTGCGGGTCGGCTTGGTCTGGTCCGGCAACCCGCACCAGGGCAACGACCGCAACCGCTCGATGCCGCTTGCGACCCTGCTGCCGCTGCTCGATCTCGGGCCGGATTTCATCAGCCTGCAAAAAGAGCTGCGGCCAGCCGACAAGGCGGTGCTGGCGCAGCAGAGCGGAATCCGCGACCTCACCGTCGAGTTGACCGACTTCGTCGAGACCGCGGCGCTGATCTCCTGCCTCGACGTCGTGGTCACCGTCTGCACCAGCGTCGCGCATCTTGCCGCCACACTGGGACGTCCGACCTGGATCATGCTGCCCCATCTCGCCGACTGGCGCTGGCTGCGCGATCGCGACGACAGCGCGTGGTATCCGAGCGCGCGGCTGTTCCGGCAGGACGCGAGCTGCCGCTACGAGCCGGTCGTCGAGCGCGTGCGCGGCGAGCTGGCGGCAAAGGCGGCGGGCTTCAGCAAGACGATTGCCTAGGCCGGTCCCGGAAACAGATCGTCGATGCGGCCGCGCAGGCGGTAGGCCACGAGCCCGACCCATTCGCGCACGGCGATGTCGGCGCGGCGCAGTCCGAGCAGCGAGATGCCGTCGAAGTCGAGCACGCGGCCGACGCGCCAGTCCACCGGATAGGGCTCGACCGGGAAGCCGGCCTTGCGGAACAGCCCCACCGAGCGCGGCATATGATAGGCTGAGGTCACCAGCAGCCAGCGCTCGCCCGGCTTCGGAGAGATCATCGCCTTCGAGAAGATCGCATTCTCGTAGGTGTTGCGCGACTGCCGCTCCAGCAACAGCCGCTCCTTCGGCACGCCGAGGCTGAGCAGGATCTCGGCGCCGACATCGGCCTCCTTGGCCTCTGTCGCGATCAGGTTGGCGCTGCCGCCGGTGAACAGGATGCGCGCATTCGGGTAGCGCCGCGCCAGCGCGGCTGCCTGGATCACCCGGTCGGCGCCCGCCACCGTCACCGGCATGCCGTACATGACCGACAGGTCGGAATCGACGGGACCGCCAAGCACGATGATGCCGTCCGGCGCGCCGCTCGCCGGGTCCCATTTCGGAAACCGGCTCTCCAGCGGATAGAGCATGAGGCTGCCGAGCGGCGTCAGGCCCACGATCGCCAGCAGCAGCATGGCAGACACCACGAGCCTGCGCCCCAGCACGGAAAACCGGGTCAGCATCAGGATCGCGCCGACGAGGCCCAGCGCGATCATGAAATTGGTCGGCAGTGCCAGCAGGCCGAGCGTCTTCGACAGCACAAAGAACATTGCGAGCTCCGGCGCGGAGTGAGGTGCCACGGCCGCCCTCATACACGACAGCGGCCATGCGTCGCCATCTCTCTGCGGCGGCCGGCGGATGCGCTATGCTCGGTCCCGAACCGGTACGAATGAGAGGACCATGGCCCATCACCATCTGCACGCGAGCCCCGAGACCTGCCATTGGGGCTTCTTCGAATCCCGGCTGAAGCCGGTGCTCACGATCGACAGCGGTGACGAGGTCACGATCGATTCGATCAGCGGCGGGCCCGACGTGGTGCCCGACACTAGCAAATTCCATGTGCCGCCGGAATTGTTCGACGTCCACGCCCGCAGCGAGCGCATGGTGCCCGGCCACATCCTGACCGGCCCGATCGCGGTCAAGGGCGCCGAGGTCGGCGACGTGCTCGAGGTCGACATCCTCGACGTCCAGCTGCGGCAGGACTGGGGCTACAATTTCATCCGGCCGCTGGCGGGCACCCTGCCCGACGATTTCCACGAGAGCCGGCTGATGAACATCCCGCTCGACAAGGACCGGATGGTCGGCAAGCTGCCGTGGGGCCTGGAGCTGCCGCTGGCGCCGTTCTTCGGCGTGATGGGCGTGGCGCCGCCGCCGGCCTGGGGCCGGATCACATCGCTGATCCCGCGGGCGATGGGCGGCAATCTCGACAACAAGGAGCTTAGGCAGGGCGCCAAGCTGTATCTGCCGGTGTTCGTGCCAGGCGCGCTGTTCTCCTGCGGCGACGGCCATGGCGTGCAGGGCGACGGCGAGGTCTGCGTCACCGCGATCGAGACCGCGCTGCAGGGCCGTTTCCGTCTCACCGTGCGCAAGGATCTCAAATTCGACTATCCGCGCGCCGAGACGGCGACGCACTACATGACGATGGCGATGGACCCCGACCTCGACCAATGCGTGGTGCGGGCGCTGCGCGACATGATCGTGCTGCTGGGCGAGAAGCGCAATTTGTCGCGCGAGGACGCCTACACGCTGTGCAGCCTCGCCGCCGATCTGCGGGTGACCCAGACCGTCAATGGCTCCAAGGGCATTCATTGCATGATCGCGAAGGCCGTCGTGCACGGGTGAGAAGACAGGGCTGAGCGTCGGGCCAAACACACTGCTGTCGTCCCTGCGAACGCAGGGACCCATAACCACCGAGCCAAGTCCTGACGAGAGGTGGCTGGACTTGCGCAAGCCAACTGCTCCCTGGGGTTATGGGTCCCCGCGTTCGCGGGGACGACGCCATTGATGCCGCGCGAGGGAGCGCATCGAACGACGCGTGACGTCGCGCTGCCGCGGCAGATCCTGCCCGGGTCATGCTGCAGCATCTCACCCTCTGAAAGGTCGGAGGGCGCAGGGAAGGCCAGGCGTCGGCTGACGCCCGCGGCCCGCCTGCGAGAAAAAATGCAGGCGGCAGGTACCACAGGTGCAGCCGAGAAACGCCCGGCCTTCCCTGCGCGATGGTCTTCACGCTTATACGCAGTCTGCCTGGTGCGCCGGGCTTGTTGGCCACCATGCGCGATGATGCGCTTTCGCGCACCACCGCGGGGACACCAGCATCGGGGTGTCAGCACGCTGCGACTTCACGTCCGCGCCGAGCCGTTCGTCCGCGCGTCCATAAGGACACGCTGCGGCTCCATCGCGGCCATCGCTCCCCGCCTCGCGTGTCGTGACGATCGCGCGCAACGCCCCTCCGGCTGAGACGGGATGGCGGCACTAAAGCACAATTTCCGGAAAAACGAAAGAACAATTTCTGGAATGACGAATTTTTTTCGCAGTGACCGCGATGGCCGCCGCCTGCTCTGCGGAAATTTCAGCCAGGGTTCCCCAACCAGGCACCGTGGCACGACGGTGGTTGAAGAGACCATCGGACACCGCGGCTCACGCGAATCTTCTCGACCCGTGCTTCGCCGTCGGATTCCGGCCCCGGACTCGCCGAGCGGGCGGAGAGTCACCGTCGCGACCGGTCAGGTCCGTCATATTTCCATAAAATTCAATGCCTTAACCAGTTATCCCCAAGCCGCTGTACAACCTATTGGATTCCTAATAGAGTCTAAAAAGTTACTTTTCTGTACACCGGTTACGGACTAGCTTTTAGGCATGGCGACGGAAAAAGCCGAAACTGACCGCATCCCCGTAACCCTAGCCCTGGCAACCATCGGCTATCTCGAAAAGCTCGTGAAACAGGGAACCCATGGCACCAGCGTTCCGGGTGTCTGCAGAACGTTGATTGAAGAAGGCATCCGGCTCGCCATCAAGGATGGGCTGCTGTCGATTCGCGACAACGGACGGGCGTAAGCTAGGGACACGCAACGCGGACAACAGTTTTCGGTGCAGCCGTCGGCCAGGACGATCCAGGACGGATCAAACTTGGAAGCGACAACAATGCCCGCCGAACGACAGACACTCCCCACCTGGACCGAGGAACGGCTCCAGGCCCTGAAGCAGCACTTTGAGGCCGGGCTGACCTGCCGAGAGATTGCCGCCGAGCTCGGCGTCAGCCGCAACGCCGTGATCGGCAAGATCTCCCGCCTGGCACTGACGCGCGACAATGGCGGCGATTCCAGGCGCGTGGTCCGCGCCGAGACGACACGCGATGGCGCACACCGTCCCGTGCCAAAGCTGCGCCGCCGCATCCTGCGCGCGGTGCAGAACGACCCGCCGCCTGTGATTGTCGAGGAGCCGGTCGGCACCGTCGTGAACGGCTGCTCGCTGTTCGAGCTCTCCAAGGAACGCTGCCGCTGGCCGATCTCGACGCCCGGCGCGGATGACTTCTGCTTCTGCGGGTCGAAGCCGATCGAGGGCTTGCCGTATTGCCCGAGCCATACGCGAATGGCGTATCGGGTGGCGTCGTCAAGGTAGAAAAAACGACGGAGTCGCTAGGGCCCCTTCACTCCTCCACCGTCACGCTTGGCCGTTCGCCGCGTTCTGCCAGGCTGGCGCGGCGATCTCGTCCCCCCTCCCCCTTGCGGGGAGGGGTCGGGGGTGGGGGTCCACGCGCGCTGAATTTCGTGAAGTACACCTTCGATGTTTCGCAGGACGTCGCTGTTCCAGAAGCGCATCACCCGATATCCCAACGCCTCGATCTGCCGCGTGCGGGCCGCGTCTTCCTCCTGCTGCCAATCATGTTGGCCGCCATCAACTTCGATAACTAATTTGGCCTTGCGGCTGACGAAGTCGACGATGAAGGGCCCAATCTGGGCCTGACGGCGGAAGTGAGAACCGGCCAGATCGAGATCGTGGCGAAGACGTTGCCAGAGTATCCGCTCGGCCTCGGTGGGCTCGGCGCGCATCCGGCGGGCGAATGTTTGCTGGCGATCATCCATGGCGGAAAATCTCATCACACGCAGCGCGACTCTGACCGACCGGGTTGATCCCTGACATTTTGGACCGGGCTGATCCCTGACACTATTCGATCACTGCTGTGTTGTCTCC